>NZ_BAAASG010000007.1:843659-1249439 GCF_039532765.1 Streptomyces longisporus | reverse complement strand
GACAGCGAGTTGGACATCAAAGACACCCGGAAGACTGATCGGCATAGTCGACGACACCGGTGAACTGCTGCCGGACGGGCGGGTCGTGGACCCGCACCGCACCCTGCGTCCGCTGGCCGTGGCCGCCTGACCCTCAGTCGAACGCTCCGAGGTCCAGGCGGGCGAGCCGTTCCGGGTCGGCCAGGATGTTCAGGGCCACGATCCGGCCGTCGGCGACGGTGACGCCCATGACCGACAGCGGGCGTCCCTCAGGCGCGTTGACGACACCGATCTCCCCGTTGACCAGCACCACCCGCGCGAACTGAGCGAACTGCCGGAACAGCAGCGCCTGTTCGGCCACCGGCTTCGCGCCGCGCACCGTCTTGGAGGCGGCGGCGCCCCCGACCAGCGCACCGGAGTCGGCCCGCAGCACCACGTCCGGATGCAGGACCGCGACCAGTGCCTCGAAGTCACCGGCTCGGGCGGCCGCCATGAAGGCGTCGACGACCTGCCGCTGTCTGCCGAGGTCGGGTTCCGAGGACGGGGTGGCACCGCGGACGCGGCGCCGGGCCCGACTGGCCAGCTGTCGGGTCGCCGCCGAACTGCGCTCCACGATCGGCGCGATGTCGTCGAAGGGCACGGCGAACATGTCGTGCAGCACGAACGCCAGCCGCTCGGCGGGTTCGAGGGTCTCCAGGACCACCAGCAGGGCCAGCCCCACCGAGTCGGCCTGCAGTACTTCCTGCTCGGGGTCGATCTGCGACAGAGGCCTGATCACGGGATCGGGCACGAACGTCTCGTCGATGGGATCCTCGCGACGCGAGGCCCGGGAGCGCAGCATGTCGAGACAGACCCGTCCGACCACGGTGGTCAGCCAGCCGCCCAAATTCTCGATGGCGTGCGCGTCGGAGCGGCTCAGCTTCAGCCAGCTCTCCTGGACGGCGTCCTCCGCCTCGACGACCGAACCGAGCATCCGGTAGGCGACCGCCTTCAGATGGCCCCGGTGTTCCTCGAACCGGTCGGCCAGTGCGTCCGTGCTGTTCATGTGCTCCCCCATGTGTTCGGCTGTGCCTATCGGTTGAAGACCTCGAACGCGACCGCGGGCCGGCCCCCGAACCGCTCCCCCGCCGCCGTGGCGTTCGCCGTCAGGAATCCGCGGGCGTAGGTCTCCGGGTCCTCGTCGGTCAACGCCTCGATGTAGCTGCGGTGTTCGAGCAGCGAGTGCACCGCACGTTCCAGTCCGGCCGAGGCGTCCGCCGCGTGCGTGGGCGAGGCGGAGCCTGCGACGGCGACCCAGCGGACGCCGTTCCAGGGCTCCAGGCCCTGTTCGACGAGCTCGGGGAAGATCCACCGGTTGCCGGCGTCACCCGCCGCGTCGAGCACGGCGCGGCCGACGGCCACGTGGTCCGGAGTGTTCCAGGCGACCCCGCCCCAGGTGTCGCGGTGGTTGAGGGTGATCACCAGCTCGGGCCGGTGGCGGCGGATCGCGGCGGCGATGTCGCGGCGCAGCGCGGTGCCATACTCGACCACGCCGTCCTGGTGGTCGAGGAACTCCACCTGCGTCACCCCCACCACCGCCGCGCTCGCCCGCTGCTCCCGCTCGCGCAGCGGACCGCACTTCGCGGGCTCCAGGGTGTCGATGCCCGCCTCACCGCGTGTGGCCAGTACGTAGACGACCTCGCGGCCCTCGTCGGTCCAGGCGGCGACGGCCGCCGAGCACCCGTACTCGAGGTCGTCCGGGTGCGCGACGACGGCGAGGGCGCGCTGCCAGTCGGCGGGCATGGGCTGCAGCTCGGTGATCTTCGGCTCGGTCATGGTCGAAGACTAGTGCGTGACGCCGACATCACTCCCGGTGAATGTCATGCCTCGTCACGCGTGAGCGCCAGCAGCCGGTCCAGCACCCGGGGACCGCCGGCCCGTACGCCGTCGTGCTCGAACTCGTCGGTCACCCAGGTCCGCAGGCCGCGGATGGTGCGCGCCGTCTCCAGAGCGTGGGCCGTGTCGACGTACATGTCGTCGTGGTAGATCGCCGCCGCGACCGGGACCTCGTTGGCGGCGAGGCGGGCGGGGTCGTACAGGGGCGGCCAGTCGGTGCGGGCGGCGAGCAGCTCGGCGGTCTCGCGCAGGGGGCGCAGCGCCGGGTCGCAGTCGAACATCCAGGGGTGGACGGACTCGCCGGTGAACAGGAGCGGGCCGTCGCCCGCGAGGGCCTTGGCGGCGTCGAACTGCGGGAACTCGGCGCGGACGCGTTCGGCGGACCAGGCGGTGGGGCGTTCGTCCTGGCCGTAGATCGCCTCGTGGACGAGGGCGTAGAGGGGGTGGCTCGCGTAGGACAGGAGGCCTTGGGCCTGTTCCTGGAACGCGTCGGAGAGGGCCTGACCGTGCAGGGTGCGGACGAAGGCGTGTTCCAGGAGGTAGTGCAGGCGGTGGCTGCCCTCGCTGCCGCCGAGGATGATGCCGAGGGACTGGAAGGCCTCGGCGGTGAGGCGGTAGCCGCCCGGGAGGGTGACCTCGTGGGTGAGCAGGTGGTCGGCGATACGACGGGCGCGCTCGACGTCCTGCGGGTAGCGGGCGTAGTGGGCGGCGACCTTGCGTTCGATGCGGGGGTAGGCGGCGCGGTAGACGTCGTCGGCGTGGGCGTCGAGGGAGGGCAGGCCGCCGGTGATCACGGCGGCGGTGAGGCCTTCGGGGGCACTGGAGAGGTAGTTCACGGTGCAGAAGCCGCCGAAGCTCTGGCCGAGGACCGTCCATGGGGCGCCGCCGGTGACCTGGGGCCGGATCGCCTCGCAGTCGCGGACGATCGCGTCGGCCCGGAAGTGCGCGAGGTAGTCGGCCTGTCGGGCGGGGACGCCGCGCAGCGGGAGGGTCTGGCGGTTGGCGGGGGTGGAGTGGCCGGTGCCGCGCTGGTCGAGGAGGAGGACGCGGTACTCCTTGAGGGCGCGCCCCAGCCAGGACTGCCTGCCCACGAAGCGGTTGGCGCCGAAGCCGGGGCCGCCCTGGAGGTACACGAGCCACGGCAGGTTCTGCTGGGCCTTGTCGCTCGCGACGACCTCACGGGCGTAGAGCTCGATCGTCTCCCCCGCCGGGTCGTCGTGGTCGAGAGGCACGGTGAAGTGGCGGTCGGTGAGGACGACGCCGGGCTGGCGGTAGGTGGCGGTCAACGGGTCTCCAGGGACGGATGGGTTTCGGACCGCGTCCCACTTCACCACAGGTTCGTCCGGCGGCCGACCCCCGGATCATGAAAACTTACTGACCGGGCGATCAGCGGGCGGACAGGCTGGAGCGTCGTACGACGAGCTCCGGCTGGAGTACGACACGCCGGTGCTCGTGCCGCTTCGTCGCGGTCTCCGCCTCCGTCTCCTCCAGCAGCAGCTCGGCGGCCAGGGCGCCCATGGTGACGGCCGGCTGGCGTACCGAGGTGAGCGGGACGGCCGCGGCGGCGGCGAACTCGATGTCGTCGTAACCGACGATGGCGAGGTCGTCGGGGACCGTTATGCCGGCTGCGTACATGGCCTGCAGGACGCCGAGGGCGAGGAGGTCGTTGGCGCAGAAGACGGCGGTGGGCCGGTCGGCGAGGCCGAGCAGGCGGGCCCCTGCGTCCCGGCCTGCGGCCACGTCGAGCCGCTCGGTGGGCAGCTCGCGCAGGCAGTCCGGTCCGAGGCCGGCCTCGGCCAGGGCGTTCAGGGCGCCCGTGCGGCGGTCGCGGACCTGGTTGAGGCCGGGCGGACCGCTGACGTAGGCGATGGTGCGGTGCCCGGCGTCGACGAGGTGGCGCACCGCAAGTGCGCCGCCCGCCACGTCGTCGACGGAGACGGAGCACTCGGTGGTGCCCTCGGCGACCCGGTCGACGAGGACGAAGGGGATGTTGTGCCGCCGGAAGGTCTCGATGTTGCGGCCGGTCGCGTCGGCGGGGGTCAGCAGCACACCGCGCACCCGCTGCTCGGCGAAGAGGGAGAGGTACTCGGCCTCCTCGCCCGCGCTCTGGGCGCTGTTGCAGACCATGACGCCGAGCCCGGCGTCGCGTGCGGCACGCTCGGCGCCCCGCGCGACGTCCACGAAGAACGGGTTGCCCATGTCCAGGACGAGCAGCCCCATGATCCGGCTGCGGCCCGCGCGCAGCTGGCGGGCGGACTCGCTGCGGACGTAGCCGAGCCGGTCGATCGCGGACAGCACCCGGGCACGGGTCTCCGTGGCGACCGTGTCCGGACGGTTGATCACGTTCGACACCGTGCCGACGGAGACTCCGGCGGCGCGGGCGACGTCCTTGATACCCACCGACTGACTCATCGGGCAGGGACCTCCAGGGGGACGTGATTCGGCCGGAAGGCCTTCACATTACCGTCATCGTTCGGCGCATCATGCCCGGTCACGCGGGCAGTGCGAAGTCGACGACATGGAGTGCCGAGGGGGTCGTACCGCTCGACTTCTCCTGGTACATGAACGACAGGACGTTGTCCGCCTCGACCCGCAGCTCGTCGATCACGACCTCGCCGAAGGCGTTCAGTTCGCTGCCGTCGTACAGCAGCGTCCAGTCCGTGTAGCCGGAGGCCTTCGAGGCGCCGGCGATCCGGCCGAAGGGGAAGATCGCGTAGGCGTTGTCGTACTTGTCCAGGATCAGCTTGGTGCGCTGGCTGGAGCCCAGCGCGACGGGGATCTCGGTCTTCTGCCAGGTGCCGGAGGAGTTCTTGCGGACGTGGAAGGCGCGGCCGTTGGCGGTGCGGTCGGCGACGTAGTTCGTGGTGCACTGGCCGAAACGGCCGGGGACGTAGCTGATGACGGCGTGCGGGAGGCCGGTGGAGTCGGTGAACTGGCTCTCCTGGTTCATCAGCGAGTGGTCCGGGTTGAGCGGGTCGACGACCAGTCCGCCGTCGGTGACGGCCACCGTGTCGGAGCTGCCGGTGGTGCCTACGACGGTGCCCGCGTCGTTGCGCCAGGTGCGGCCGCGGTCGGTGGAGTAGACGTAGCCGGTGTCGTGGTTGGTGATGCCGCCGCTGTTGCACATCACGGCGGCGTTCTGCTCACGCCAGGTGAAGAAGGAGTGCAGCCGCCCGTTGACGTCGTAGTCGATGCCGTGCAGGTACATGTTGCGGGCGGTCGAGGAGCCGTGCGAGCTGGTGTACGTGCCGGTGGAGCTGGACCACTCCCCCAGTGCCGTCCACGTCGAACCGTCGTACTCGGCGAGGGCGTTGCGGCCGTTGCCGGAGATCCCGACCCGATAGCTGAGCTGGAGCTTGCCCTCGGGGGTCGAGATGAACTGGGGGTAGGTGAACTGCGAGGTGAGAGCGAGGCCGTCGAGCGAGGTCTGGACGGAGCCGAAGACGGACGAGGTCCAGGACGTGGTCGCCGGGTTGTCGAGGAGTCCGGCGATGGACTTCACATAGAAGTAGCCGTCGCTGTGGGAGTCCATGTTGAGGTGCAGGCGGCCGTCGACCTTGGAGACGCCCATGGAGATGACGTTGTGGGAGTCGCTGGTCTTGAGGACGTGGGACAGCGTCACGGTCGACCAGCTGCTGCCGCCGAGCACGCGGCGGCCGACCACGGCGTTGCCGGTGGCGGTGTACCAGGCGGCGTACTGGTAGCCCTTGTAGGTGAACAGACCGTTCTTCTGGAACGAGTTGTTGTTGACCAGTCCGTCGTAGGAGACGAAGAAGATGGCCTGACCGTCGAGTTGGGTGGTGCTCTTCTTGCTGACGGAGGGGCCGGGATCGGCGGCCCGTGCGATGCCCGGCGTTGCCACGGCCGCCAGTATGGCGGTCGCGAGGACGGTACGTCTTCTCATGAGCGGCTCCAGCGGGTGGCGAGGGGACTCAGGCGAGGTGGAACACTTCGGTGAGCGGTTTCATGGCCTCGTCGGGCCGGGCGCCGTCCAGTGACTCGAAGAACGGCGCCATCTCGGCCTGCCAGCGGGCGTTGACCTCGGTGGCCTCCATGCCGGCGATCGCGGCGGCGAAGTCCTCGGTCTCCAGGTAGCCGACGAGAAGGCCGTCGTCGCGCAGGAAGAGGGAGTAGTTGTGCCAGCCGGTGGCGGAGAGCGCTTGGAGCATCTCCGGCCACACGGCGGCATGGCGTTCGCGGTACTCGGCGAGCCGGTCCTCGCGGACCTTGAGGAGGAAACAGACGCGCTGCATGAGGTACCAGCTCCCGCAGGGGTGGAAGGGGATCAGAAGTTGAACTGGTCGATGTTCTGGGCATTGAACACGGTCGGCTTGCCGAGGGTGATCACGCCGTCCTTGCCGATGGTGTATGTGGTGGAGCCGGCCTTGAAGGTCTCGCCCTCCTTGCCGGTGATCTGACCGGAGGCCAGCGCGACGGCGGTACGGGCGGCAAGCTCGCCGAGCTTGGACGGGTCCCACAGCTCGAAGCCCTCGACGGTGCCGTTCTTGACGTACTTGCGCATGTCGTTCGGGGTGCCGAGGCCGGTCAGCTTGACCTTGCCCTTGTACTTGGAGCCGGACAGGTACTGGGCGGCGGCCTTGATGCCCACCGTGGTCGGGGAGATGATCCCCTTCAGGTTCGGGTACTGCTGGAGCAGGCCCTGGGTCTGCTGGAAGGACTGCTGGGCGTCGTCGTTGCCGTAGGCGACCTTGACCAGCTTGATGTTCTTGTACTTCGGGTCCGCCAGCTCCTTCTTCATGAAGTCGATCCACACGTTCTGGTTCGTCGCGGTCTGCGCGGCGGACAGGATTGCGATCTCGCCCTTGTAGCCGATCTGCTGGGCGAGCAGCTGCACCTCGGTACGGCCGAGGTCCTCGGCGCTGGCCTGCGAGACGAAGGCGTTGCGGCAGTCGGGCTTGGTGTCGGAGTCGTAGGTGACGACCTTGATGTTGTTCTTCATGGCCTGCTTGAGCGCGGTGCACAGGGCGCCCGGGTCCTGCGCGGACACGGCCATCGCGTTGACCTGTTGCTGGGTGAGCGTGTTGACGTAGGAGACCTGGCCGGCGGTGTCGGTGGCGCTGGAGGGGCCGACCTCCTTGTACTTGCTGCCCAGCTCGGTGAGGGCCTGCTCGCCGCCCTTGTCGGCGGAGGTGAAGTACGGGTTGTTGACCTGCTTGGGCAGGAAGCCGACGGTCAGGCCCTTCTTGAGGACGGCGCCCGGGTCGGCCTTGGCGGTCGAGGTGGCCGCCGTGTCGTCGCTCTTGGAGTTGTTCTTGGTGGTGCCACCGCAGGCGGTCAGCGCGAGAGCGAGAGAGGTTCCGGCGGCGAGCGCCGCACAGGCACGGCGGAGGGATGACTTGCGCATAGCGGGTCCTTTTGACGAAGGGTGAGTACGACGCGCCCCACAGGGGCGCGGGGAACTGCGCGACCAGCCACATCCGGCCGTCAGCCGACAGGCGACCTAGCCGGCTGAGCGTGCCGCCCGAGCCACACTGATCTGCCTCGCGACCCGTGGGCCGAGAACGGAGATCACGAGCAACACACCGGTGACGACGATCTGCGACTGCGCCGAGACATTGAGCAGGCTCATCACGTTCTGCAGCGCTCCCAGCAGGAAGACACCGGCGATCGCGCCGCCCAGCGTGCCCTTGCCGCCGTCGAAGTCGATGCCACCGAGCAGCACGGCGGCGACGACGGAGAGTTCGAGACCGGTGGCGTTGTCATAGCGGGCGCTGGCGTAGTGCAGCGCCCAGAAGATCCCGGTGAGGGACGCCATCAGCCCCGTCACCGTGAACAGGATCAGCTTGTGCCGCTTGACGCGGATGCCGGCGAACCGCGCCGCCTCCTCGTTCGCACCGATCGCGAACAGGGAGCGTCCGAAGGGGGTGGCGTGCAGGACGACCACCGCGATGGCGAGCAGTACCAGGAAGGGCAGGAGGGCCTGCGGGAGGAAGGTGTTCCCGATGCGTCCGGCCGCGAAGTCCAGGTACTGGGTGGGGAAGTCGGTCACCGCGTCGGAGCCCAGCACGATCTGTGCGATGCCCCGGTAGGCGGCGAGGGTGCCGATGGTGACGGCGAGGGAAGGCAGTCCGAGCCGCGTGACGAGGAGGCCGTTGATCAGGCCGCACACCACGCCCAGCAACAGGCACAGCGGGATGATCGTCTCGATGGCCATGCCGTCGTTCCACAGTCTGCCCATCACGGCGCCCGAGAGGCCGGCCGTGGAGGCGACGGACAGGTCGATCTCGCCGGAGACGACCAGCAGCGTCATGGGCAGGGCGATCAGGGCGATCGGCAGGGTGTTGCCGATCAGGAACGACAGGTTCAGGGCGTTGCCGAACCCGTCGACCGTGCCGAACGACATCAGCAGCAGGACGACCAGGAGCGCGCCGACGACCGTGTCCCAGCGGACCGCGCGCGTCAGTGACTCAGGCATGGCGGGCGTTCCTCTTCTTCAGGGCGGAGGCCACGCGCAGCGCGACGACCCGGTCGACCGCGATGGCGAGGATGAGCAGGATGCCGTTGATGGCGAGCACCCACACGGAGCTGACGCCGAGGGCGGGCAGCACGCTGTTGATGGAGGTCAGCAGCAGGGCGCCCAGCGCCGCCCCGTAGACACTGCCGGAGCCGCCGGTGAAGACGACGCCGCCGACCACGACCGCGCTGACGACGGTGAGTTCGTAGCCGTTGCCGGTCCCGGAGTCGACGTTGCCGAACCGGGCCAGGTACATGGCGCCCGCGAGGCCGGCGAGGCCGCCGCAGAAGGTGTACGCGGCCAGGATCCGCTTGCGCACGGGGATGCCCGCAAGCCTGGCGGCCTCCGGGTTGGAGCCGAGCGCGTACAGCTCGCGTCCGCTGCCGAAGTGCTTGAGGTAGTACGCCGTCGCCACCAGCACCACCAGCGCGATCAGGGCCAGCCACGGCACGGCGGAGAGGCCGCCGGAGCCGAAGTCCACGAAGCCGCCGGGGAGGTCGGCCGCAGTGATCTGGCGGGAGCCGACCCAGATGGAGTCGACGCCTCGGATGATGTAGAGCGTGCCGAGGGTGACGACGAGGGCGGGCACCTGGCCGAGACTGACGAGGAGGCCGTTGAGCAGGCCGAAGCCGACGCCGAGCAGCACCGCCAGGACGACGGCCACCACCGCGTTCCCGCCGCCGTGCAGATAGTCACCGGCGGCGAAGGCCGCGATGCCGAGCGTGGAGCCGACCGACAGGTCGACGTTCCTTGTGATCACCACCAGGGACTGGCCGGTGGCGACCAGCACCAGGATGGTCGCGTTCAGCAGCAGGTCCTTGATGCCCTGCTCGGACAGGAACTGGCTGTTGCCCGCCTGGGTGATGGCGATCATCACCAGGAAGACCACCAGGATGGCGAGTTCGCGCATCTTGAAGACGCGGTCGACGAGCCGGGTGCCGCTGGACCTGGGCACCTCGGCGACGGGGGCTTCGTTGGGAGTGGTCACCGTCATGCGGCGGCCCTCCCGGTGGCTGCGGCCATCACGGTTTCCTCGGTGGCTTCGGCGCGTGGGATCTCGGCGGTCAGGCGGCCCTCGTGCATCACGAGCACGCGGTCGGCCATGCCGAGGATCTCGGGCAGGTCGGAGGAGATCATCAGGACGGCCACGCCGTCGGCGGCCAGCTCGCTCAGCAGCCGGTGCACCTCGGCCTTGGTCCCGACGTCGATGCCTCGGGTGGGCTCGTCGACGATCAGTACCCTCGGGCCGGTGGCGAGCCACTTGGCGAGGACCACCTTCTGCTGGTTGCCGCCGGACAGGGTGTTGACCGTGTCGGCGATCCTGGCGTACTTCACTTGCAGCTTGACGGCCCAGTCGAGGGAGCGGCTGCGTTCGGCGCCGCGGTCGACGAGGCCCGCCCGGACCGATGTGCGCAGACCGGTGAGGCCGATGTTGCGCTCGATGGACATGTCCATCACCAGGCCCTGGGCGCGCCGGTCCTCGGGGACGAGGGCGAGCCCTGCGGCCATGGCGGTGGAGGGGGCGCCGTTGGTGAGCTTGCGCCCCTGGACCTCGACCTCGCCGGCGTCCCAGCGGTCGATGCCGAAGACGGCCCGGGCGACCTCCGTACGGCCCGCGCCGACGAGTCCCGCGAGACCGACGATCTCGCCGTGCCGCACCTCGAAGGAGACGTCGGTGAAGACGCCCTCGCGGGTCAACCGCCGTACGCTCAGCGCGACTTGGCCGGGCTGGACGTCCTGCTTGGGGTACAGCTCGTCGAGGTCGCGGCCGACCATGCGCCGTACCAGGTCGTCCTCGGTCATGCCCTCGATCGGCTCGCTGGAGATCCGGGCGCCGTCGCGCAGGGTGGTGACCCGCTGGCAGATCTCGAAGATCTCCTCAAGACGGTGCGAGATGAACAGCACCGCGGCCCCCTGTTCGCGCAGGGTGCGCACGACGCCGAAGAGGCGGGCCACCTCGCTGCCGGTGAGGGCGGCGGTCGGCTCGTCCATGATCAGGACGCGGGCCTCGAAGGAGAGGGCCTTGGCGATCTCGACGATCTGCTGGTCCGCGATGGACAGGCCGCGGGCCGGGCGGTCGGGGTCGAGTTCGACGCCGAGGCGCTGCATCAGGGCCAGGGTCGCCGCATGGGTGGCCTTGTGGTCGATACGGCCGAGGGCGCGTCGGGGCTGGCGGCCCATGAAGATGTTCTCGGCGATCGAAAGGTCGGGAAAGAGCGTGGGCTCCTGGTAGATGACGGCGATGCCGGCGTCGCGGGCGTCGCCGGGTCCGTGGAAGACGACGGGCTCACCATCGAGCAGCACCCGGCCGGCGTCGGGCCGGTGCACACCGGCAAGGGTCTTGATCAGGGTCGACTTGCCCGCGCCGTTCTCTCCGGCGAGTGCGTGCACCTCGCCGGGGAACAACTCCAGGGAGACGTCCCGCAGGGCGCGCACCGCGCCGAAGGACTTCGAGATGTCCTCGAGCGCCAGCACCGGGGCCGGACCCGTGTCGGACGGGTGGGTCATTAGGGGCTCCTCGACGACGCCGACAAGGGGCTCACGACGTCGTGAAAGGTTTCAACTTGGTTGCCGGGACGTTAGGCGCGTCGCCCATGTCACGTCAATGGGTGGACCTCGAAAAAATTTCGAGAGCCCGTCGAGATCCAAAGGTCACGGTCAGGCCACGGGTAGCAGCCTCTGCCCGAACGCTTGACACCCCCGTGGGGAGTTCTAAGCTTCCCGTCCTGAATCGATTCATCCATCTGCCCTTACGGCCAGACGTCACAGGAGCCCTGAAGTGACCGAGCTCGCCGCGGTGAAGGCCGCGCTGAAGACCCAGGCAGTCGAGACGCCGTCGTGGGCGTACGGGAACTCGGGGACCCGGTTCAAGGTGTTCACGCAGCAAGGCGTTCCCCGTACGCCGCAGGAGAAGCTGGCCGATGCGGCCCAGGTGCACGCCTTCACCGGTGTGGCGCCGACGGTCGCGCTGCACATTCCGTGGGACAAGGTGGACGACTACGGTGCTCTGGCCAAGTACGCCGAGGACCAGCGCGTGAAGCTGGGAGCGATCAACTCCAACACGTTCCAGGACGACGACTACAAGCTGGGCAGCATCTGTCATCCCGATGCGGCGATCCGGCGCAAGGCGGTCGATCACCTGCTGGAGTGCGTCGACATCATGGACGCCACCGGGTCCAGGGACCTGAAGCTGTGGTTCGCCGACGGCACCAACTATCCCGGCCAGGACGACCTGCGCGCCCGCCAGGACCGCCTCGCCGAGGGACTGGCCAAGGTGTACCAGCGGCTCGGGGACGGGCAGCGGATGCTGCTGGAGTACAAGCTCTTCGAACCCGCCTTCTACGCCACCGACGTGCCCGACTGGGGCACCGCCTACGCCCACTGCCTCAAGCTGGGTGAGAAGGCGCAGGTCGTCGTCGACACCGGGCATCATGCCCCCGGCACCAACATCGAGTTCATCGTCGCCACCCTGCTACGGGAGAACAAGCTGGGCGGCTTCGACTTCAACTCCCGCTTCTACGCCGACGACGACCTCATGGTCGGGGCCGCCGACCCCTTCCAGCTGTTCCGGATCATGTACGAGGTGGTCCGGGGCGGGGGATACACGTCCGAGGTCGCGTTCATGCTGGACCAGTGCCACAACATCGAGGCCAAGATCCCCGCCATCATCCGGTCCGTGATGAACGTCCAGGAAGCCACCGCCAAGGCACTGCTCGTGGACGGGGACGCACTGAGCGCGGCACAGCGCTCGGGGGATGTGCTCGAAGCCAACGCCGTGCTGATGGACGCCTACAACACCGACGTGCGGCCACTGCTCGCCGAGGTCCGCGAGGACATGGGCCTCGACCCCGACCCGATCGGCGCGTACCGCCGCTCCGGATGGGCCCAGAAGATCGTCGAAGAGCGCGTCGGCGGGCAGCAAGCCGGATGGGGAGCCTGAGCGCTGCTACTCATCTGCCGGGACTTGTTGTTTGCAGGCTGCGGGCCCGATGTGGCTGGTCGCGCCCGCGCGGCGGAGCCGCACATTGATACAGCCCCGCGCCCCTGACGCGGCGGGTCGCGCCGCCCGCGCGACGGAGCCGCACATTTGAACAGTCCCACGCACCTGACGTGGTTTCCGCCATCGGTAGTCGGTAGCCGACGTCGGCCGTCGGCGCACGCGGCCGCTGGGAGATTCCTGACCGTACCTGGGGGTCCTTGATCACGTCTGCGACGTTGCCGAGCGCGGCGTGAGTGTGCGCGGCGATCCGCGGGTCCGGTCGCCGTCCGGTCGGTATGCGGAGGGGCTCGTGAACATGGGTCCCGCGGTCAGGTTTCTCCCATGCCGAACGAGTCGTGGACGGGCCGCACCTCCACCGCCACGACGTGGAAGTCCAGGACGCGTGCGGCGATCTCCCGTGCTCGTTCCGGGTGGCGCAGTCGATCACGTAGTACGCGGTCATGTGGTCGGTGGTGTCCGTGAGCGGGCCGTCCGCCGTGGTCGGGGGCATTCCTTCGCCGCGCCACCGGATGGTCTTCGTGTCACGGGGGAAGGCGAGCCCGGCTCCGTTCAGCATCTCGCCGGTGCCTTCCAGGTCCTGGTGGAGTGCTTCGTGCCGGCGGAACACCTCCGCGCGTTCGGCGGCGGTCATCGCCTCGGTCGCCGCGGGATCGGCGTACATCAGGACCAGGTACTTCATGCGGCCGCCTCGACAGTGGCGACCACGGAAGCGGCCACCCGGACGAGTGCGGCGGTGGCGGTCGAGCAGGACTGCTGGGGCCAGGCGATCGACAGGGTGGCCGGTGGGGCGTCCGGGACCTCGCGGTAGGCGAGGCCCGGGCGCGGGTAGCGGGTGGTGACGGACTCGGGCAGCAGGGTCACGATCTCGCCCAGTTCGACGAGGGTGAGCAGTTGGGGCAGGTCGGCGATGCCGTGGCGCTCGACGACCGTGTCCAGGTAGTGCGCCAGGCCGTCGAGGCGGCCGGATTCGACTCCCGGGATGGCCAGGTCGGCGAGGGTGAGGTGATCGCGGGCGGCCAGGGGGTGGGTGGCGGGGAGGGCGGCCAAGCGGCGTTCGACGGTGACCGTTTCGCTGTCCAGGCCGGTGTGGTCGAAGGGTTCGTAGATCAGGGCTGCGTCCGCCTCGCCCTGGCGCAGCAGACGGGCCTGGTCGCCCCAGCCGGAGAGGCGGAGCGTGACGGGGAGGGCGGCGGGCTCGCTCGCGTAGCGGGCGAGGATGGGTTCCAGCAGGCCCCCGTCGCCGTCGGCCTTGAGGGCCAGGACCAGTTTCGCGTCCTGGGCGGCCGCCCGCTGCGCCCGACGGCCGGCCGCCTGCAGTGCGTCGAGCGCGATCCGGGCCTCCCCGAGCAGGACCGTGCCGGCGGGGGTCAGTTCGACGCTGTGGGTGGTGCGCTCGAAGAGGGTGACGCCCAGGTCGGCCTCGAGCTTGCGGATGGCGCGGGAGAGGGGCGGGGCGGAGATGCCCAGCCGTTCGGCGGCGCGGGCGAAGTTGAGTTCTTCCGCCACGGCGACGAAGTAGCGCAGTGATCGGGATTCCACGACCCGGCACCTCCGTTCGGTATTACCCAGAGGGTAACAAGCGGGATCCCTTCGATCCTTCCGTCTCGGCGGGGGTGCACCGCAGGATCGAAGCACGCGGTCCCCGGTCCGTCCAGCTGGTCCAGCCGACGACCGAAGGGTGCCAACTGCCTTTCCAGCGAGCCCTCTTGGAGCTTTTTCATGCTTGTCATCACCACTCCCACGGGTCAGATCGGCCGCCAGGTCGTCGACGGTCTCCTCGGCGTCCAGGCGCCGGTCCGCGTGATCGCCCGCGAGCCCTCACGATTGCCTGCCGAGGTGCACGAGCGCGTCGAGGTCGTTCAGGGCTCGCCGCGTGACCTCGATGTCGTCATGGAGGCCTTCGCGGGCGCGGACGCCGTGTTCTGGGTGGTGCCGCCGGATCCGCGCGCGGAGAGCGTCGAGGGCCACTACGTCGACTACACGCGGGCGGCCTGTCAGGCGATCGGCGACCGGGGCGTCGAGCGGGTCGTCGCCGTGTCGACCATGGGCCGCGGCATCGAGAAGAACGCCGGGCACCTGTCGGCTTCACTCGCCAAGGACCGGATGATCATGGACACCGGTGTGCACTACAGGGCGCTGCAGCCGCCGGCCTTCATGGAGAACCTGCTGTGGCAGGTGGCCGCGATCAGGGACCAGGGGGCGTTCTACTGGCCGCAGCCCGGAGACCGCGTAGTCGCGTCCGTCGCCACCCGGGACATCGCGGCCAAGGCCACGGAACTCCTGCTCGACCGGTCGTGGAGCGGTCAGGAGGGCGTACCCGTGGTCAGTCCCGACGCCCTCTCCCCCGAGGGCATGGCTGAGGTCCTCTCCGAGGTGCTCGGGCGGTCTGTCCGGTATCAGCAGCTGCCCCTCGACACCTACCGGGCGACGATGCTGGAGCACGGTGCGAGCGAGGCATGGGCGCAGGGACTGGTCGACATGGCCGTGGCCCAGATCAAGGACGCCTACGACGAGGACCATCGCGTCGCCTCGCCCAGCCCGACCACGTTCCGCCAGTGGTGCGAGGAGGTGCTCAGGCCTGCCGTCCTGGCCTGAGCGCCTCACCCGCCTACTCCTCAGGCCCGGCGAACGGATTCCGGATCGCGGCCGGCGGCCAGGCGGGCGCGGTGTACGGCCGCCGGAAGGTACGGCGGCCCGAGCCGACCTCGAACGGCTCGTCGTCACCGGGGAGTTGGACCTCGGCCCGGGTGTTCGGCGGGACGAGCACCTCCACCACGAGCGTGCCGTCCTCGATCCGCCAGCCCGCCTCGGCTCGGCCGTACGACGTGTCGTGTGCGGCCTTGGCATACGTCAGGTCGCCGCCGGGAACGGGCGCGATGCGCAGCCTTCGCCAGCCCGGTTCGGCGGCTTCGAGACCTGCGACCGTGCGGTGCAGCCAATCGGCGACGGCGCCGAGGGCGTAGTGGTTGAAGGAGGTCATCTCGCCGGGGTTGATGCTCCCGTCGGGCAGCATCGAGTCCCACCGCTCCCAGACGGTCGTCGCCCCCATGCTCACGGGGTACAGCCAGGACGGGCAGCCCTTCTCCAGGAGCATCCGGTACGCCAGCTGCGCTTCCCCGCCCGCGCACAGGGCGTCGCAGATCAGCGGCGTACCGGCGAATCCGGTGGCGATGCGGAAGCCTGCCTTGCGCACGATGTGGGCCAACCGCTCGGCGGCGCCCCGCCGTTGGCGTTCCGTGGGCAGCAGCGCGAAGCACAGGGCCAGTGCGTACGCGGTCTGCGCGTCGCTCGACATGCGCCCGCCGGGGGTGACGAACTCGTCGGCGAAGGCCGCCCGCACCGACCGCGCGAGTTCCTCGTAGCGGACGGCGTCGTCCTTCTCCCCCAGCAGCCGCGCCGTCTCGGCGAGCACGTCGGCCGAGCGGGCGACGTACGCGTTGGCGACGAGATCGCCGTCCGTGCGGGCGTCTCCCGGAGCGTCCGGCGGGGCGGCCGGGTCGAGCCAGTCGCCGAGCTGGAAGTCCTGCCGCCACAGGCCGCCGCCCTGCTCGGTGAGGCGGGCGGCGGTCTCCACCCAGGCGCGCATGCTCGGGTACTGGGTGCGCAGCACGGCCAGGTCGCCGAAGCACCGGTACAGCGTCCACGGCAGCAGCACAGCGACGTCCGCCCACACCGCGTGCGGGGTGCCGCCGAAGCCGGAGGGCAGGACGTCGGGCACCACCAGCGGGGGCGTGCCGTCGGCGCGGGCGAGTTGTTCGGCCGCGAGGTCGCGCAGCCAGCCGCCGAGCATGCCCGAGCAGTCGTAGAGGAAGGAGGCGGTGGGGGCGAAGACCTGGATGTCACCGGTCCAGCCGAGGCGTTCGTCGCGCTGGGGACAGTCGGTGGGGATGTCGAGGAAGTTGCCGCGCATGCCCCATACGACGTTCTCGTGCAGGCGGTTGACGAGCTCGTGCGAGGACTCGAACCAGCCCGTACGGGTCATGTCGGTGTGCAGGACGACGGCTTCGACCGCCGACGGGTTCAACTCGCCGGGCCAGCCATCGATTTCGGCGTAGCGGAACCCGTGGAAGGTAAAACGCGGTTCGTACGTCTCCTCGCCCGCGCCGGCGAGGGTGTACGTGTCGGTGGCGGCGGCGAGGCGCAGGGGCCGGATGCCGAGTTCGCCGTGCTCCAGTACCTCCGCGTGCCGCAGGGTGATGGCGTGTCCGGCCGGGCCCGAGACGCGGAGGCGCAGGCGTCCGACCAGGTTCTGCCCGAAGTCGAGGACGGTCTTCCCGGACGGTGTGGTGAGGACGTCGACGGGGGCGAGGGTCTGCGTGCGGCGCACGGGCGGGCCGGTCGGGGCCACCAACTCCGCTTCCGGTAGCGGTAGTTCGGTGACGGATGACCACTCGGAGGTGTCGTGGCCCGGGTCTGACCAGCCGGGGCGGGCCGCCCGGGCGTCGTAGACCTCGCCGTCGTAGAGCTCGGAGCGCAGGATCGGGCCGGTCGTGGCGTGCCAGGTCTCGTCGGTGCCGAGGGTGGTGACGGTGCCGTCGGGGTGGGTGACCTCCAGTTGGGCGAGGAGCGCGCGGCGGTCGCCGTAGAGGTTGCGCCGGCCGCCGTGGAAGCCGAGCCGGCCCGTGTACCAGCCCTCTCCGAGAAGCGCGCCGATCGCGTTGTCGCCCTCGCGCAGGAGGCCGGTGACGTCGAAGGTCTGGTAGCGCAGCCGGTGGCGGTAGGAGGTCCAGCCGGGGGCGAGAACGTGGTCGCCGACACGGCTGCCGTTGATCTCGGCCTCGTAGACGCCGTGGGCCGTGATGTACAGGCGGGCGGAGGTGACCGCCTTGGCCAGGGTAAAGGTGCGGTGCAGCAGTGCCACCGGGAGCGGGGCGTCGGCGGGTTCGCGGTCGGGGGTGATGGGCCGGGCGGTCCAGTCGGTACGGGCGAGCAGTCCCGTCTCCGCCCAGGTGGGCGGAGACCAGGCGGACGACTCGGCGCCCTCGCCCCACACCTGGACGCGCACCCCGACGCGGCTGCGGGAGGCGAGCGCCTCGCCCGGCCAGTCCACCAGCACCGAGTCGGCGCCCTCGACGCGTCCGGTGTCCGTCAGGACGGTGCCGTCGGTGCCGGTGATTTCGAGCCGGTACGCCCGCTGCGTCCAGTCCGGTGTGGCCGTCTCGGTGCGCCAGCTCAGGCGGGGCCTGCTCTCGCCGATGCCGAGCGGCTCGCGGTGGTGTTCCAGGACAGGTGAGGTGACACGCATCAGATCGCCTCCTTGGCGCGGACGGTGGATGTGGTCCCGGGCGCCGCAGCCCGCCCCTGGGGAGCGATGGTGCGGACGACCCACACGCCGATCAGGCCGGACACTGCCACACACGCCGTGGTGATCCACAGGACGGCCGAACCGCTGACCGCCATCAGGGTGGGGGTGGCGAGGCCGGCGAGACCGCACAGGGCGCGGCTGAGGCCGTAGGTCAGTCCTTGCGTGGTCGCGCGCAGTTCCTCGGGGAAAGCCTCCTGGGACCAGACCTTGTAATTGGCCTCGCCGGCGAACTGGTTGACGACGTTGTAGAGGAGCAGGAAGAACACCATCGCCGCGATCACCGCGCCGCCGGTCGCCGCGGCCACGGCGAAGGCAAGGACCTGGAGCACCGCACAGACGTAGAACAGCCGGTCGCGCCAGGGGGTGTCGGCCAGCCGTACGAAGGCGAGCGAGCAGACCAGGCCGATCGGGAGCCCGGCCAGGCTCATCCCCGTGGCGAGGGTCTGGGAGGCGCCGCTGACGGTGGTCAGGAAGTACGTGCCGTACTGGCCCATGGTGTTGGCGGCGAGGTTCCAGGCGAGGTAGAAGCCGCCCGTCGCGAGGAGCGGGACGAGGACCGGCTTTGCGGCGAGGCGGCGCAGCGCCCGTGCGTCGATGCCCTCGCCGGCGCCGCCGCGCTCGGCCTCCTCCAGCACGGGAGACAGCCGCATACGGTTGCGCAGCACCCAGCTGACCAGGGCCACGACGGCGAGGTGGGCGAAGAGGAGCTGAGCGGAGAGGTAGCCGAGCGTGGAGGTGCCGAAACCGATCACGATCGCGGCGGTGATGCCGAGAACCCACATGGTCTGCGTCGCGCCGATCAGCCGGCCGCGAACCGGGCGTGGGGAGTGCTCGGAGACCATGGCGAGCGAGGTCGGCAGGTCGGCGCCGGCCGCAAGGCCGCCGATGATCATGCCCGCGAAGAGGAAGGCGCTGGTGGGGGCGAAGACCAGCAGGGCGGCGCCGATGGCGTAGACGAGGATGTCGATCCCGTACACACGCTTGCGGCCGAAGCGGTCGGCGAGGCGGCCGCCGACGAGTGAGCCGATGGCGATGGAGAAGGTCAGCGCCGCGCTCAGTGCGCCGAGGCCCCAGGAGGACAGGTGGAAGCGGCTCTGCCACAGGCCCAGTGACAGGCCGGAGGAGACGATGATGCCCGAGTCCAGGTAGGAGGCCATGCCGGAGAGGACGGCCAGGCGCCACTGGGAGCGGGTGACCCGGGGTTCGGCGGGCCTGCGGGAGATGGCGTCGTTGCTCATCAAGGCGGCCTTTCTGAGGGGGAGTTCGGGGACGGGGGGCGGTGCGTGCCACGAGGTGATGACACGTGTAACCAACCCTGAAAGCGGCCGTGAAACGTTTCACGGCATCGTGGGCCCATGGCGGCAACTCGTCAAGGGTTTCGGCAGCGAAATCTCTGCACGCACATGACCGCCGCAGAGTGAGCGCAATGACGTCTTGACGGCATCCCATCCGTGGGACTACGTTCCCTGAAACGATTCAAACAGTGTTCAGAGGTGGTCATGCCAGACCAGTCCGCCGTGAAGGCAGCACTCGCGGCGCAGAAGATCGAGACGCCGTCGTGGGCGTACGGCAACTCCGGTACGCGTTTCAAGGTTTTCGCCCAGCAGGGCGTGCCGCGCGACCCGTGGGAGAAGCTGGCCGATGCGGCCCAGGTGCACGCCTTCACCGGTGTGGCGCCGACCGTCGCGCTGCACATTCCGTGGGACAAGGTCGAGGACTACGGCAAGCTTGCGGCGTTCGCACGGGAGCAGGGGATTGCGCTCGGCGCGATCAACTCCAACACGTTCCAGGACGACGACTACAAGCTGGGCAGCATCTGTCATCCCGATGCGGCGATCCGGCGCAAGGCGGTCGATCACCTGCTGGAGTGCGTCGACATCATGGACGCCACCGGGTCCAGGGATCTGAAGCTGTGGTTCGCCGACGGCACGAACTATCCCGGCCAGGACGACCTGCGCGCCCGCCAGGACCGCCTCGCCGAGGGACTGGCCAAGGTCTACGCCCGGCTCGGGGACGGGCAGCGGATGCTGCTGGAGTACAAGCTCTTCGAACCCGCCTTCTACGCCACCGACGTGCCCGACTGGGGCACCGCCTACGCCCACTGCCTCAAGCTGGGCGAGAAGGCGCAAGTCGTCGTCGACACCGGACATCATGCCCCCGGCACCAACATCGAGTTCATCGTCGCCACCCTGCTACGGGAGAACAAACTGGGCGGCTTCGACTTCAACTCCCGCTTCTACGCCGACGACGACCTCATGGTCGGGGCCGCCGACCCCTTCCAGCTCTTCCGGATCATGTACGAAGTCGTGCGCGGCGGCGGCTACACCGATCAGGTCGCGTTCATGCTGGACCAGTGCCACAACATCGAGGCCAAGATCCCCGCCATCATCCGGTCCGTGATGAACGTCCAGGAAGCCACCGCCAAGGCACTGCTCGTCGACCGGGACGCACTGAGCGCGGCACAGCGCTCGGGGGATGTGCTTGAGGCCAACGCCGTGCTGATGGACGCCTACAACACCGACGTGCGGCCACTGCTCGCCGAGGTCCGCAAGGAGATGGGGCTCGACCCCGACCCGATCGCCGCGTACCGCCGCTCCGGATGGACCGAAAAGATCGTCGAGGAACGGGTCGGCGGGCAGCAAGCCGGATGGGGAGCGTGAGCCCTGCTACTCGCCTGCCGGGATTTGTCGTTTGCAGGCTGCTCGCCGGTTGTGGCTGGTCGCGCAGTTCCCCGCGCCCCTGACGGGGCACGTAACTTTCGAAGGACTGAATGGACATGGCATCCCATCCCGAAGCCGCCGCTCTGCTGGCCCGGTCGCATCGGCTTGGCTCTGACCCCCGCAATACCAACTACGCGGGGGGCAACACTTCCGCGAAGGGCACCGACACCGACCCCGTGACCGGGGGTGACGTCGAGCTGATGTGGGTCAAGGGGTCCGGTGGTGACCTCGGCACGCTCACCGAGGCCGGGCTCGCCGCGTTGCGGCTGGATCGGCTGCGGGCGCTGAAGGGGGTCTATCCGGGGGTCGGGCGTGAGGACGAGATGGTCGCAGCGTTCGACTACTGCCTGCACGGCAAGGGGGGTGCCGCGCCCTCCATCGACACCGCGATGCACGGTCTGGTCGACGCCGCGCACGTGGACCATCTGCACCCCGACTCCGGGATCGCGCTCGCCTGCGCGGCCGACGGGGAGAAGCTGACCGCCGAGTGTTTCGGCGACACGGTGGTGTGGGTGCCGTGGCGGCGGCCCGGGTTCCAGCTGGGCCTGGACATCTCGGCGGTCAAGGAGGCCAACCCGCAGGCCGTCGGGTGCATCCTCGGCGGGCACGGGATCACCGCCTGGGGCGACACCTCCGAGGAGTGCGAGCGGAACTCTCTGCACATCATCCGCACCGCCGAGGCGTTCCTTGCCGAGCGGGGGAAGGACGAGCCGTTCGGGCCGGTGATCGAGGGCTACGAGGCGCTGCCCGAGGCCGAGCGGCGGGAGCGGGCGGCGGCGCTGGCGCCGCATGTGCGGGCCATCGCCTCTCAGGACAAGCCGCAGGTCGGGCACTTCAACGACTCCGACGTCGTCCTGGAGTTCCTGGCGCGTGCCGAGCATCCGCGGCTCGCCGCGCTCGGGACCTCCTGCCCCGACCACTTCCTGCGGACGAAGGTACGGCCGCTCGTGCTCGACCTGCCGCCGGCGGCTCCGCTGGAGGAGGCGATCGCACGGCTCAAGGAGCTGCATGCCGGGTACCGCGAGGAGTACGCCGCCTACTACCAGCGGCACGCGCTGCCCGACTCCCCCGCGATGCGCGGCGCCGACCCGGCGATCGTGCTGGTTCCGGGTGTGGGCATGTTCAGCTTCGGCAAGGACAAGCAGACCGCGCGGGTTGCCGGCGAGTTCTACGTCAACGCCATCAACGTGATGCGCGGGGCCGAGGCCGTGTCGACGTATGCGCCGATCGAGGAGTCGGAGAAGTTCCGTATCGAGTACTGGGCGCTGGAGGAGGCCAAGCTCCAGCGGATGCCGAAGGCCAAGCCACTCGCCACTCGGGTCGCGCTCGTCACGGGCGCCGGCAGCGGGATCGGGAAGGCCATCGCGGAGCGGCTGGTCGGTGAGGGCGCGTGTGTCGTCGTCGCCGATCTCAACGCGGAGAACGCGGCAACAGTGGCCGAGGAGCTGGGCGGACCGGACAAGGCCGTCGCGGTCACCGTGGACGTGACGGACGAGGAGCAGATCGCCACGGCCTTCAAGGCGGCCGTGCTCGCCTTCGGCGGAGTCGATCTGGTGGTCAACAACGCCGGGATCTCCATCTCCAAGCCGCTGCTGGAGACTTCGGCCAGGGACTGGGACCTGCAGCACGACATCATGGCCCGTGGCTCCTTCCTCGTGTCGCGGGAGGCGGCTCGGGTGATGATCGCGCAGGAGCTGGGCGGCGACATCGTCTACATCGCCTCCAAGAACGCCGTGTTCGCCGGGCCCAACAACATCGCCTACTCTGCCACCAAGGCCGACCAGGCCCATCAAGTACGGCTGCTGGCCGCCGAGTTGGGCGAGCACGGCATCCGCGTCAACGGGGTCAACCCGGACGGTGTGGTGCGCGGTTCCGGGATCTTCGCGGGCGGCTGGGGTGCCCAGCGGGCGGCCGTGTACGGGGTGCCGGAGGAGAAGCTGGGCGAGTTCTACGCCCAGCGGACCATCCTCAAGCGTGAGGTGCTGCCGGAGCATGTCGCGAACGCCGTGTTCGCGCTGACCGGCGGGGAGCTGACCCACACCACCGGGCTGCACGTCCCGGTCGACGCCGGCGTCGCGGCCGCCTTCCTGCGGTGAGCGCGCTCGTGAAGTCGTACGCCGCGGTCGACCTCGGCGCGTCCAGCGGGCGTGTCATGGTCGGCCGTGTGGGCCCCGACAGCCTGGAGCTGACCGAGGCGCACCGCTTTCCCAACCGGCCCGTCCGGGTGCCCGAGGGGCTGCGGTGGGACATTCTCTCCCTGTACGGGGGTGTCCTGGACGGACTCAGGGGTGCGGGGCAGGTGGATTCCGTCGGCATCGACAGCTGGGCCGTGGACTACGGGCTGCTGGACGCGGACGGGGCGCTGCTCGGCAATCCCGTGCACTACCGGGACTCCCGCACGGAGGGCGTCGCGGAGAAGGTGTGGGCGAGCGTGCCCGCCGAGCAGCTGTACGCAGCGACCGGGTTGCAGTATGCGCCGTTCAACACCCTGTACCAACTGGTCGCGGCGCGGGAGACGGACCAACTGGCCCATGCCGGGCGGTTGTTGCTCATCCCGGACCTGATGTCATACTGGCTCACCGGCGAGCAGGGCACCGAACTCACCAACGCCTCCACCACCCAGCTGATCGATCCTCGGACGCGCGAGTGGTCGCACGAGGTCGCCTCCCGGCTGGGCGTCGACCTGGGCCTGTTCGCCCCGCTGCGGCAGCCCGGGGACCCTGCGGGTGTGCTGCGGCCGGAGGTGCTGGAGGAG
Source organism: Streptomyces longisporus (assembly GCF_039532765.1). Classification (NCBI taxonomy): domain Bacteria; kingdom Bacillati; phylum Actinomycetota; class Actinomycetes; order Kitasatosporales; family Streptomycetaceae; genus Streptomyces; species Streptomyces longisporus. Next base: position 1,226,330 of record NZ_BAAASG010000007.1, on the reverse strand, counting down.
ACCGGGCTGAGGGGTCCGGTGCCGGTGACGGCGGTCGGTTCGCACGACACGGCGTCCGCGGTGGCCGCCGTACCGGCCGACGGCGAGCGGTTCGCCTACATCTGCACCGGGACCTGGTCGCTGGCCGGTCTCGAGCTGGACGCGCCCGTGCTGAGCGAGGAGAGCCGGGCCGCCAACTTCACCAACGAGCTGGGACTGGACGGCACGGTCCGTTATCTGCGCAACATCATGGGGTTGTGGCTGCTCCAGGAGTGCGCACGGGCCTGGGGCGAACCGGAGCTGGGCGAGCTGCTGCTGGAGGCGGCCAACATGCCGGCGCTGCGGTCGGTGGTGGACGCCGGGGACGCGGCGTTCCTGGCGCCCGGGCGGATGCCGGAGCGGATCGCCGAGGCGTGCCGTGTGTCGGGGCAGCCGGTGCCCGAGTCCCCTGCGGAGATCACGCGCTGCATTCTCGACTCGCTGGCCCTGGCTCACCGCCGGGCGGTCGAGGACGCGCAGCGGCTGGCCGGGCATCCGGTGGACGTCGTCCATGTCGTCGGCGGCGGTACCCGCAACGCCCTGCTGTGCCAGCTGACCGCCGACGCGTGCGGGCTGCCCGTGGTGGCGGGTCCGACGGAGGCGGCGGCGCTGGGGAACGTGCTGGTCCAGGCCCGGACGCACGGGCTGGTCGGCGATCTCCCGAGCGGGCGGCGCCTGCTCACGCGCACCCAGCCGCTGACGCACTACGAGCCGCGGGGCGACACCGCCCGGTGGCGTGAGGCGCAGGCCCGGCTCGCCGGAAGGTGAGAGGGGTCTCCCCCGCGGCGCGTCCCCCGGCTACCCTTCACTCATCCGATGATCGATCACAAGGAGCCGCGATGCGTGTCGCCCTGTTCCTGACCTGTGTCAACGACACGCTGTATCCGGAGACCGGGCGCGCCGTGGTGAAACTGCTGACCAGGCTGGGCGTCGAGGTCGATTTCCCAATGGCTCAGACCTGCTGTGGGCAGGCGCACTACAACACCGGGTATCGGCATGAGGCGGAGCCGCTGGCCCGGCATTTCTCCGATGTTTTCGGGGAGTACGAGGCGATCGTGACGCCGTCCGGGTCGTGCGGGGCGATGGTGCGGGAGCTGTATCCGCGGATGGGTGAGCGGGCGCGGGCCGAGGGACGCGGGGACGTGCTCGCGGCGACACTGGCTCCTGTCGTCCCGAAGACGTACGAGCTCACCGAGTTCCTGGTGGACGTGCTCGGGGTGACGGACGTCGGCGCGTACTACCCGCACCAGGTGACCTATCACCCGACCTGTCACGGACTGCGGGGCCTGGGGCTCGGCGACCGCCCGCGCCGGCTGCTCCAGGCCGTGAAGGGCCTGGAGCTGGTGGAGCTGCCGGGTGCCGAGGAGTGTTGCGGCTTCGGTGGCACCTTCGCGCTGAAGAACTCCGATGTCTCGGCGGCGATGGGCGCGGACAAGGTGCGCAACGCCGAGTCGACCGGCGCGGAGGTGCTGTGCGCGGCCGACAACTCCTGTCTGATGCACATCGGCGGGACGATGGCGCGGCTCAGCAGCGGCATGCGGCCGGTGCACATTGCGGAGATCCTGGCGAGCATGGAGGAGGAGCCGGCCGTATGAGCGGGACGTTCGTAGGGATGCCGGCCTTCCCGAAGGCCGCGCACGAGGCGGTCAACAACCCGACACTGCGCGGCAATCTGCGGCACGCCACACACACCATCCGCGCCAAGCGGGCGAAGGCCGTGGCGGAGGTGTCCGACTGGGCGGCGCTGCGCGAGGCGGGCAAGCGGATCAAGGATCATACGCTGCGTCATCTCGACCGGTATCTGGAGCAGTTGGAGGAATCGGTCACGGCCGCGGGCGGTGTCGTGCACTGGGCCGCCGACGCCGACGAGGCCAACCGGATCGTGGCCGACCTGGTGAAGGCGACCGGTGAGTCGGAGGTCGTCAAGGTCAAGTCGATGGCCACGCAGGAAATCGGCCTCAACGAAGCCCTCGAGGCCGAGGGCATCCGCGCCTACGAGACCGATCTCGCCGAACTCATCGTGCAGTTGGGCAAGGACCGGCCCTCCCACATCCTGGTCCCGGCCATCCACCGCAACCGCGGCGAGATCCGGGACATCTTCGAGCGCGAGATGAGCGAGTGGGGCCGCCCGGCCCCCGAGGGCCTGACCGACACGCCCGCCGAACTCGCCGAGGCCGCCCGCCTCCACCTGCGGGAGAAGTTCCTGCGCGCCAAGGTCGGCATCTCCGGCGCCAACTTCATGGTCGCCGAGACCGGCACCCTGGTGGTCGTCGAGTCCGAGGGCAACGGGCGGATGTGCCTGACCCTGCCCGAGACGCTGATCTCTGTCGTCGGCATCGAGAAGATCGTGCCGACCTGGCGTGACCTGGAGGTTTTCCTGCAGACCCTGCCCCGCTCCTCCACCGCCGAGCGCATGAACCCCTACACCTCGACCTGGACCGGCACCACGGACGGCGACGGACCGCGCACCTTCCATCTGGTGCTGCTCGACAACGGCCGCACCGACACCCTCGCCGACGAGGTCGGCCGTCAGGCACTGCGCTGCATCCGCTGCTCCGCCTGCCTGAACGTCTGCCCGGTGTACGAGCGGGCGGGCGGCCACGCCTACGGCTCGGTGTATCCCGGCCCGATCGGCGCGATCCTCAGCCCCCAACTCCGCGGTACTGCAAGCGAGATCGATGCCTCCCTGCCGTATGCGTCGTCGCTGTGCGGTGCCTGCTACGAGGTGTGCCCGGTCGCCATCGACATCCCGGAGGTACTGGTCCATCTGCGGGAGCGGGTCGTGGAGGGCGGGCAGGTGATCCGCGAGGGCAACAAGGTGGTGCTGCAGCCCGCGAAGGGCCATGCGGCCGAGCGGGCGGCGATGCGCGCGGCCCGCTGGGCGTTCACGCACCCGGGTGCCCTGCGCACCGGCCAGCGGCTCGCCTCCCGCAGCCGCCGCCTCCATCCACGGACGCTGCCCGGTCCGGGCAAGGCGTGGAGCGGCAGCCGGGACCTGCCGCCGGTGCCCGCGGAACCGTTCCGGGACTGGTGGCAGCGTACGAACGGCGGAAAGGAGGGCGCGAAGTGAGCAGCAGGGAACGGATCCTGGGCCGGGTACGGCGCGCACTCGCGGACGTACCACAGGACGACACTCCCCCAGTGCCTGAAGGGCCTGGGAGGGACCCCCAGTACGAGCAGGCCGTTTCGCGCGACTATATGCGGGAGCACGGGGAGCGGAGTGTCGAGCAGACGGTGGATCTGCTGGCCGAGAATCTGGCGGACTACCGGGCGATTGTGCACCGTACGGACCCGGAGGAGTTGCCGTACCTCATCATGCGGCTGCTCGCCGAGCGCGGACCCCAGTATGTGCTCGTGCCCCCTGGACTCCCGCCGGAGTGGATGTCGGCCGCCGATCCCACCCGCGTTCACGACCGCGCCGTGAGCACGCCTCACGAGCTCGACAAGGTCGAGAGCGTCGTCACCGGCTGCGCGGTCGCCATCGCCGAGACGGGCACCATCGTCCTGGACGGCAGCCCCGACCAGGGCCGCCGTCGCATCACCCTCGTCCCCGACCATCACATCTGCGTCGTACGAGTCCCGGAGCAGGTCGTCTCGTCCGTACCCCAGGCCCTCGAACGCCTCGACCCGACCCGCCCGTTGACCTGGATCTCCGGCCCGTCGGCGACCAGCGACATCGAACTGGACCGGGTCGAGGGGGTGCACGGTCCGCGCACCCTGGAGGTGGTACTCGTGGGCGGTCGGTCGAGCGGCGATGTCGACTCGTAGCCTCCGTACCGTCGGCGGGCACGCTGGGTCACGGCGCCGGAGGTCCGCCAATCCCTTCGGGCAGGGTTGGAGGCAGTCCGAAGCGTGTCATGACGTCCGCCGAGGACATGGACTCCGCGCTGGCGCTGGCCAAGGACTGCCCGGTGCTGCACCGCCTCAGGGGTCGTTCCTGGCGACCGGGCGCGGCAAGGTCACTCTGGCGCTGCTGTGCGCGGTGACGTTTGGGACATCGTTGTGCCGGGCGTCGTTGCGGGGTGCGTATCAGCAGTACGCGATCGGACACCCGCGGCGCAGCGAGTGCTGGGCGGCACGCAGATACAGCGCCACGTAGAACGCGGCGTCCAGGTCCTCGCTCCACGGGCCGGGCCGGGTGGCGGCCAGGTCTTTCGCGGGTCCGTCCAGGAACCACATGGTCAGGTCCAGGTTGTCGTTGGCCGCCGGTATCTCGTCCACCGGGAGTTCGACGGCCGTCGCCAGTCGCTCGGCGAGGCGGAGCACCTGGGGAGCGCCGGCGACCATCGTCTCGTCCGTATAGGCGGAGTTGACGGGGAGGCAGATCTCCTCGTCGAGGGACAGTGGCACCAGCAGTGTCCAGCCGCAGAGCACCTCCTCTTCGGCCCGTGACAGATGCGAGCGGCACAGCGCGCTGAAGCCGTCCATGGGAGGCACCAGCTTCTCCTCGAACGACATCCCCGAGCCGCGCACGAAGTCCGCCTCCTCGGGCACCGAGGTGTACGGCGGCAGGCCGCGCCGTCTCAACTCCTCGTCGAGTGCGGAAGCGACGGCTCCTCGGCCGCCCTCCTCCTCGTCATCGTCGAAGGCATCGTCGAACCACTCCTGCGCACCGACACTGACCAGATAGATCCCCATGGCCGAAACGTACAAGGCGCCACTGACAAGCAGCCCGGCCAGGATGAGGACGTCCGTGCGCCGAGGGGAGACTGCGTCGGCGGGCGTCCCCTACATTTTGCGTGACACAGGGGCTGAACAAGCGCTTAGATAGTAGACCCGACCCATGCCGAACTGGAGGCCCCGTTGCTGTTCTCATCCGTCGACGACGTCTCCGAGCGTCTGGCCGCCACCGGCTATCTCGCCTCGCCCGCGGTCGCCACGACCGTCTTCCTCGCCGACCGGCTGGGCAAGCCGCTGCTGGTGGAGGGGCCCGCCGGGGTCGGCAAGACGGAACTCGCCAAGGCCGTGGCCGAGGTGGCGGGCGCGCGGCTGGTCCGGCTGCAGTGCTACGAGGGCGTCGACGAGTCCCGGGCGCTGTACGAGTGGAACCACGCCAAGCAGCTGCTCCGCATCAGCGCCGGCCGCGACGAGACCTGGGACGAGACCCGCACGGACATCTTCAGCGAGGAGTTCCTGCTCACCCGCCCCCTGCTCACCGCCATCCGCGGCGACGACCCCAAGGTGCTGCTGATCGACGAGACCGACAAGGCGGACGTCGAGGTGGAGGGCCTGCTCCTGGAGGTGCTGAGCGACTTCCAGGTCACGGTTCCCGAGCTGGGCACGATCACCGCGACCCGTCGCCCCTTCGTCGTCCTCACCTCGAACGCGAGCCGCGAGTTGTCCGAGGCGCTGCGCCGTCGCTGTCTGTTCCTGCACATCGGCTTCCCCGAGCAGGAGCTGGAGCGCCGGATCGTACGGCTGAAGGTGCCCGGCCTGGACGAGGCGCTGGCCGACTCGGTGGTGCGGGTGGTCGGTGCGCTGCGCGCGATGGACCTGCGCAAGGTGCCCTCGGTCGCCGAGACGATCGACTGGGCGCGCACGCTGCTCGCGCTGGGGGCCGACACCCTCGACGAGGGCGTCGTACGCGACAGCCTGGGCGTCCTGCTCAAGCATCAGGACGACGTCCTCAAGGCAGCCGCCAAGCTCGACCTGGACGCCGTGTGACCGCCCCGGGAGTGGCGGAGCGCCTCACCTCGCTGGTCGGGGCGCTGCGTGCGCACGGTATGCGGATCGGCACCGGTGAGACCGTGGACGCGGCGCAGGCGGTGGCGGCGCTGGGCCTGGCGGACCGTGAGCTGCTGCGGGAGGGACTGGCCGCGACGCTGCTGCACGGCACGGTGCAGCGGCAGGTGTTCGACCCGGTCTTCGACCTGTACTTCCCGCGGGGCGTCGGCGCGCCGGAGACGGAGCCCGCGGACAGGGACGATCTGCGGGAACGGCTCGCCGCCGCGCTCGCCGCGGGCGACGTCGTACTGATGGGGCAGCTGGCGGCGGAGGCCGTCGACGGGTTCGGCGGATACGGTGCATCGCCGGGGTCGCAGGGCTGGTCGTCGTACCAGGCGCTGGACCGGCTCCGCCCGCAGACCCTGCTGGCCCGCGTCCGCGAGAACGTCCAGGCCCGGGACGGCAGTTCCGGGTTCGCCGACCGGCTGCTCGACGACGAGATCCGGCGGCGCATCGAGACGTTCCGCAGACAGGTGGCCGTGGAGGCGCGGCGCCGGATCGCCGAGCAGCGCGACCGGGACGAGCTCGCCCGGCGCGCGGTGGGCACCACGCCCGACCGGGTCGACTTCCTGTATGCCGGGAAGCTCCAGCTCGCCGAGCTGCGCAGGACGGTTCAGCCGCTGGCCCGGAAGCTCGCCACCCGGCTCGCGGCCCGTCGGCGCCGTGCCGCCCGAGGCAGCATCGATCTGCGGCGCACCCTTCGCGGTTCACTGTCCACGGGCGGGGTGCCGATGAAGCCGGTGCTGCGCAGACGCCGTCCCGTGCGGCCCGAACTGGTGCTGCTGTGTGATGTGTCGGGGTCGGTGTCCGGGTTCTCGGACTTCACGATGCTGTTGGTGCAGGCGCTGCACGACCAGTTCAGCAAGGTGCGGGTGTTCGCCTTCGTCAACCGGCTCGACGAGGTGACCCGGCTGCTGGAGCACGGTGCGGCCGACCCGGAGGGGCTGGGCGCCCGCATCCGGGCGGAGGCGACGCTCACGGGCTGGCACGGCAGCAGTGACTACGGCGTCGCCCTGGGCGAATTCGCCGAGCGGTACGGCGACGCGGTGGGCCCGCGCACCACGGTGTTCGTACTCGGCGACGCCCGTACGAACATGAGCGACCCGAACCTGTCGGCGGTACGGCAGGTGGCCGAACGGGCCCGCCGCGTCTACTGGTTGAACCCCGAGCCGCACACCCAGTGGGGTACGGGCGACTCCGCCGCACCCGAGTACGCCGAGTTGGTGGCGATGCACGAGTGCCGCAACGCGCGGCAGCTCGGCGCGCTCATCGCGCGCCTGCTGCCGGTGTGACGTTTCAGCCCTTCGATTTTGCGTAGTCCGTCGCCATCTGGCCCGCGAAGTCGTACACGACGCACGGCTCGTCGCTGACCACCCAGGCGTCGTGTCCCGGCGACACCACGAACACGTCGCCCGGTCCGACCTCCTGCTCGGCGCCGTCGTCCATGCGCAGGCGCATGCGTCCGGAGACGCAGTATCCGTTGTGGTGGACCTGGCAGCTGTCCGTCCCGGCGATCGGGGCCACGGATTCCGACCACTTCCAGCCGGGTTCGAAGGTCCCCACCGCGAAGTCGAGTCCGGTCATATGGACGGCTTCGAGGTGTCCGCGCGGGAAATCGCGCCGCTCGTCGGGCTTCTCGACGGCCTTGATCTCAAGCATGACGGCTCCCTTCCTTGCGAGCCCCGCCCACCACACCATCGTCCGCCGGTCAAGCCGGGACCGCCATCCGGGATGCGGAGAAAACGTCGATGAGCGGACAACTGGGTCGAACGAGCGGAGAATGGTGCGAGGCCGCTTTCGCCGAACCACCCAGAAAGGTGGCGATCACCGTGGCTGAACACCCCCACGCACAACTCGTCCGCACGGGCTACGAGGCCTTCTCGCGCGGCGACATGGACACCCTGCGCTCGATGATGACGGGCGACGCCACGCACCATGTACCCGGAAGCCACCAGCTGTCCGGCGACTGCAAGGGAATCGACGCGGTCCTCGACTACTACCGCCGGCTCTACGAGGAGACGGGCGGCACGTTCAAGGTCGAGCTGCGCAACGTCCTGGTGGACGGGCGCGGCCACGCGGTTTCCATGCACCACTTCACCGCTCAGCGCGGCGACAAGCGGGTCGACGAGGACGGAGCCATCGTCTTCCGGGTCGTCGGTGACAAGATCACCGACCTTGACGAGTGCGTGGCGGACATCGACAAGGTCAACGAGTTCTGGTCATGACGCCGTCGCCCGGCCGCACAGCCGGGCGAAGCGGTCCGTGTCCACGTTCCCGCCGGAGACGATGACACCGATCCGGCGCGGAACGGAGCCCGCACGCCCGGCGAGCAGGGCGGCCAGCGGGGTGGCCCCGCTGGGCTCGACGACGATCTTCAGCCGCTCGAAGGCGAACCGCATGGCGTCGCGGATCTCGTCGTCGGAGACGAGGGCGATGCCGTCGACGAGCCGCCGGTTGACGGAGAACGTCAGCTCGCCGGGCGTGTCCAGGGCCTGCCCGTCGGCGATGGTGCGCGGCACGGGGATGCTGACGCGCCGGCCCGCCTCCAGGGACCGCTTGGTGTCGTCCCCGGCCTCCGGTTCGACGCCGATCACACGGATCCCGGGGTGCAGCCCCTTGGCCGCGGTGGCGGACCCGGCGATCAGCCCGCCGCCGCCGACGGGCACCATCAGTGCGTCCAACGTCCCTGTCTCCTCAAGGAGTTCGAGCGCGGCCGTGCCCTGCCCGGCCATGACGTGCGGGTGCTCGTACGGCGGGATCAGGGCGAGGCCCCGCTCGGCGGCCAGGGCCTGGCCGACGGCGACGCGGTCCTCGGTGTAGCGGTCGTACCTCACGATCTCGGCGCCGTAGCCGAGGGTGGCGTCCACCTTGGAGCGCGGGGCGTCCTCGGGCATGACGATGACGGCGGTGGTGCCCAGTTCTCGGGCGGCGAGGGCGACGGCCTGGGCGTGGTTGCCGGAGGAGTAGGCGGCGATGCCGCGGGCCAGCTGCTCGGGGGTGAGCCGGGAGGCCGCGTTGTAGGCGCCGCGGAACTTGAAGGCGCCGACGCGCTGGAAGTTCTCGCACTTGAGGAACACCTCGGCGCCGACGCGTTCGTCGAGGGTGCGGGAGCGCAGTACGGGGGTGCGGTGGGCGACGCCCTTGAGCCGGTCGGCGGCGTCACGGACGGTGTCGAGGGTGACCGGCGGGGTGGTGGTCGTCACGCGTGTCCTCCAGCGGGGGTCGGGTCGGTGGCGGCTCGGGCCTGGGCGAGATAGCTGTAGGCGGAGGCGCGGGAGATGCCGAGCCGGGCTGCGACCTGCTCGATCGCGCGCCGCACGGCGAACACGCCGTGTTCGTCGAGTCTGCGGAACAGGTCGAGGCGCTCGGCCCGCTCCAGTGCGGCCCAGCTCTGGTGCCGTCCGAGCCGGTGGGCGTCGAGGATGGCGTCCACGACGGAGTCGATGTCGTTGCCGAAGGCGGTGACCGGCGGCTCGGCAGGCCCGGCGCCGAGGCCTGCGAGTGCGCCGAGCAGGGCGTGGGCCTCGTTGACCGCGCTGACGTCCACGTTGACGCAGAGCGCGCCGAACACCGCTCCGGTGGAGTCGCGCAGCACCATCGTGGACGACTTGACCAGCTTTCCGGCCGCGGTGCGGGTGACGTAGTTCAGGTCGTCGGCCGCCTCGTCGCCGCGTGCCAGCACCCTCATGCCGATCTCGCTCATCGCCCCGCCCACGGCCCGCCCGGTCACCTCTCCGGCGACGGCGACGACCGACTTCTCCGGTTTCCGGTAGTCGTGCAGGACCACCTCGCAGACCGGGCCGAACGTCGCCGCAATCCCGTCGACGACCCCTCTGAGCGCGGCAAGGATCGCATCCCGCCCGGCGTCGTGGACGTGCTCGTCAACCATGCCTCCTAGACTATCTGTCCAGACTCTGGACGCATAGTCCAGGATGCCGTGTCGTGGGTCGCGGCGTACGTCAGCGCCTCCCGTGCGGCATGACGGTCACCGACCGTCTCCCACCAGGGGTGCGTGTGCATCTCCTCGGCGAGACGCCGGCAGCGCTCCCGGGCGTCCGCGAGGCGCTCCCGCTGCTCGCCGCTGATCTCGGCGCGTCCGGCCGCGATGTCCACGCCGCTGGGCAGGCGCGCGGCGATGTCCGCGCAGTGCTCCAGCGCCCGGGTGAAGGTCCGCCGGGCGGCGACCAGTTCGCCGGGTATGACGAACTCGCCCACGGTGAACGGCCGGGAGAACTCGGACGACCCCGGCTCGGTGTGCCACAGCGAGGCGTCGATGGGCCGTTCGTCGTCACGCGCCCGGGTGAGCTCGCCGCGAAGACCCGCCTCCAGGTGGTCACCGGCCTCCCACGCGCCGGTCCGAGGCGCGGGCACGAGACCCGCCCCGCCGGCGCGGGGCAGCGCCGACCGGCCGGGCAGGGGTTCCGGGCGGCCTTCGAGGAACTCGTCCTTGTCCGTCGGGGTGACCCACATGTGCCAGCCGCGCCGGCCCGCCGGGTGGGGCAGGTACAGCGAGACGAGCTCGCCCGTGGCCGTGCGCCGGATGACATCGTCGTAGTAGAGGCCCCGCACCGGTTCCCACAGCGCGTGCCGTCCGCCGCACCGGCCGGCGCCCTGCCGGGGACAGGGGACCGCATTGCTCCAGTCGCAGCGGGACATGTGCAGTTGCTTGATGCCGCCGCGCACCGGCAGAGCCGCGCGGTCGGTCACGTCCCGCCAGCTCTGGACGTTCAGCCGGGCCCAGGGCGCGCGGTCGATGGGGATCGCGTTCTCGTTGTTGACGAGCCACAGAGGGGTGAGCCCGTCCCGGAATGCGCTGCGGGTGCGCTCGTCGACGGAACCGCCGGCTATGGCCGCAAGCTGTATCTCGTACGCGAGCCGGTGACGGTCGCCGCCTTCCACGGTCACGTCCGTGCGGCGCTTTCCGCCCTCGGCCCCCTCGGCTCCCGTGACCCGGAACCCCTCCCCCGCGGCGACCTTGACGGTGTATTCCCTGAGCGCCTTGTGGAGATCGCTCTCGTCCTTCGTCTCGGGGCGCTCCCCTTTGGCCACGTGCATGGCGTGCGGGCGGCCGTTGACCTTGCGGATGGCCATGAAGCCGGGGCAGATGAACCCCTCGTCCTCATGGGCTTCCAGGCAGTACAGAAGATCCGGCTGGTAGTTGCCGTAGATCTCGTCGAGCAGCCGCGGGTATTCGGGGTGCCCGAGATCCGCCTCGGTCAGGTCGAGCGTGATGCCGAGGCCCCTGTGCCAGACGCAGTAGGTCATATGGCGAGAGTAGGACGCACCACTGACAATCGGCCTAAGTCATGATCGGTAACGCAGGTCGAGCCGCCGGACAAGCCCCTCCTGGTGGCATTCGCATCTACCCACGCACGAAATCTTGCGGCAATCTCGCCCACACACCTAAGATAATTTCGTTACTCCTCGTGACTGACGAAACATCTCCTGTTCGCGGCTATCGAGAGTAGGTGTCCCATGACGGTTGCTGCTGCGTCGACGATCCACCCGGGCGAGGTGCACGAAAGACTCGGCCGTCATGTGCTGACCGACGGTTTCAAGCTGGTGCTCGACCCGCTCGCCAGTCGGGGCTCATGGATCGTGGATGCACGCACCAGTGAGAAGTTCCTCGACCTCTACTCGTTCTTCGCCTCCGCTCCGCTGGGCCTCAACGCGCCGGGCATCGTGGACGATCCGGAGTTCATGACCCTGCTGGCGCAGGTGGCGGCCAACAAGCCCGCCAACCCGGACATGTACACCGCGCACTACGCCGAGTTCGTCGAGACGTTCGCCCGGGTGCTGGGCGATCCGGAGCTGCCGAGGCTGTTCTTCGTCGAGGGCGGGGCGCTCGCCGTCGAAAACGCGCTGAAGACGGCGTTCGACTGGAAGAGCCGTCGCAACGAGGCCGCGGGCCGCTCCCCGGATCTGGGCACCCAGGTGCTCCACCTCCGCCGCGCCTTCCACGGCCGCAGCGGTTACACCCTTTCGCTGACCAACACCGAGCCCAACAAGACGGCCCGCTTCCCGCAGTTCGACTGGCCCCGCATCGACGTGCCCGCGATGCGCTTCCCCCTCGAACGCCACCTTGCCGAGGTGGAGGAGGCCGAGCGGCGGGCCCTCGCCCAGGCGCGGCGGGCGTTCGAGGACAACCCGCACGACGTCGCCTGCTTCATCGCCGAGCCGATCCAGGGCGAGGGCGGCGACAACCACATGCGCCCCGAGTTCCTCCGGGCGATGCAGGCGCTGTGCCATGAGTACGACGCGCTCTTCGTCCTCGACGAGGTGCAGACCGGCGTGGGCATCACCGGCACCACCTGGGCCTACCAGCAACTCGGCCTCCAGCCGGACATCGTCGCCTTCGCCAAGAAGGTCCAGCTCGGCGGCATCATGGCCGGCCGCCGGGTCGACGAGGTGCCCGACAACGTCCTGCGGGTCTCCGGACGGATCAACTCCACCTGGGGCGGTGGGCTGGTCGACATGGTCCGCGCCCGGCGCATCATGGAGATCATCGAACGGGACGATCTGGTGGCCCATGCCGCCGCCGTGGGATCGTGGTTCCTCGCCGAACTGCGTGATCTGGAAGTCCGGCACGCGGCGGTGGTGTCCAACGCGCGCGGACGCGGGCTGATGAGCGCCATCGACCTGCCGGACAGCGGCGCCCGCGACGAGGCGGTACGCCGGTTGCGCACCGAGGAGCAGGTGATCGTATTGCCGTGCGGTGAGCGTTCGATGCGCTTCCGTCCCGCCCTGTCCATCACCCAGGACGAGCTCGCCCTCGCCCTGCGGGCTCTCGACCGGGTCCTTGCCGGCCTGCACTGACCCTTCCTGCGGACACCGCCCCACCCCAGCGGACAAGGAGCAATGTCATGGCCCGTTCCGTCGCCTCGATCGTTGCCGGCCATCCGGTCGCCGGCGCTCCCGGCGGGACTCTCCAGCGCCCCAATCCCGGCCGCACCGCCGAGGTGGTCACCGAGATCTCGCTCGGGGACGCCTCGACGTTCGTCGAGGCCGCCAAGGCCGCGAAGGCGGCGCAGCGGTCCTGGGCGGACGTCCCGGCGCCGGTGCGCGGATCCGCGATCGGAAAGATCGGCCGGCTCGTCGAGGCCAACAAGGACCGGCTCGCCCGCATCGTGACCGAAGAGATCGGCAAGCCGCTCGCGGAGGCACTCGGCGAAGTGCAGGAGATCATCGACACCTGCGACTTCTTCCTGGGCGAGGGCCGTCGGCTGTACGGGCAGACGGTGCCCTCGGAGATGCCCGACAAGCAGCTGTTCACCTTCCGCAATCCCGTCGGCGCGGTCGCGGTGATCACCGCGGGCAACTTCCCGGTGGCCGTGCCGGCCTGGTACCTCGTACCGGCGCTGGTGACCGGCAACACCGTGGTGTGGAAGCCCGCCGAGTACGCCGCCGCGAGCGCCAAGGCCCTCTTCGATCTGTTCGTGCACGGCGGCGGCCTGCCCGACGGCGTGCTCAACCTCGTACTGGCCGACGGGGAGCGGACGTACGCCGGTCTGGAGGCCTCCCTCGACGCCGGGCTGGTAGACAAGGTCGGCTTCACCGGATCGACCCTGGTCGGCCAGAAGATCGGTGCCCTGTGCGGAAGCCACCTGCAGACGCCCTGCCTGGAGCTGGGCGGCAAGAACCCCCAGGTGGTCACCCCTAGCGCGAACCTCGACCTGGCGGTGGAAGGGGCGTTGTTCTCCGGATTCGGTACCGCAGGGCAGCGCTGCACCTCCCTCGGGACGCTCCTCGTGCACGAGTCCGTGCACGAGGACTTCCTCGCCCGCTTCGACGCCGCGAGCCGCGCGGCCCGGATCGGCGACGCCTTCGAGGACGTCCTGTACGGCCCGATGCTCGACGAGCGGTTCGCACAGCGCTACGAGTCCTTCCTCGGCTGGATCAAGGACCACCACCGCACCTACGGCTCCGACGGCATCGGACGGATCACGGCCGACAACCCGCGCAAGGGCTTTGTCGGCGACCCCGAAGCGGGCATGTTCTACCACCCGGTGATCGTCGACGGGGTGCGCCGCGACGACGACCTGTTCCTCACCGAGACCTTCGGCCCCATCGTCGGGGTGACCACCTACCGGGACTTCGACGAAGCCCTGGACCTGGCCAACCTCCACGGCTACGGGCTGTCCGCCGCGATCTACACCACCGACCCGCACGAGGTGTGGACGTTCCGGCGCGGTATCTCCGCGGGCATGGTCAGCGTCAACAACACCACCTCCGGAGCGGAGGCGCACCTGCCGTTCGGCGGCAACGGCAAGTCGGGCAACGGCTCTCGCCAGTCGGGGCAGTGGGTGCTCGACCAGTTCACCCGCTGGCAGTCGATGAACTGGGACCACTCCGGCCGGCTGCAGAAGGCGCAGATGGACGTGGCCGCGCTCGAACCCGACATGGCGTTCCGCCTGTGAGCGGCGTCGAGGACCTGGACCGGCACTTCCGCGAGGCGGTGGCCGGTCTGCGGTCTGCCGTCCGGGCCGCGGGCCCGCTGGACTCCCGTACCGCGCTCGACCTGTTCGACGCCCAGCTGGAGAGCCGGCACGCCGACTTCGCGGCGCGCTGGATGCAGCAGCAGGGCCGTGGCTACTACACCATCGGATCGAGCGGGCACGAGGGCAACGCGGCGCTCGCGCTCGCGTTGCGGCCCACCGACCCGGCGTTGCTGCACTACCGCTCGGGCGCTTTCTACTGCGCCCGTGCCCGACAGGCCGGCGGCGTCGACGCGGTCAGGGACATGCTGCTGGGTGTGGCCGCCGGGGCCGAGGAACCGATCGCCGGCGGCCGGCACAAGGTGTACGGGCGCCGCGAACTGGCCGTGATTCCGCAGACGTCGACCATCGCCTCCCACCTGCCCCGGGCGGTCGGGGTGGCGTGGAGCATCGCCCGCGCGAAGCGGCTCGGGACCGAGTGCGCCTGGCCCGCCGACGCCGTCGTCTGCTGTTCCTTCGGCGACGCCTCGGTCAACCACTCCACGGCGGCGGGCGCCGTCAACAGCGCCTGCCACGCGGCCTACCAGGGCCTGCCGATGCCGATCCTGTTCGTCTGCGAGGACAACGGCCTGGGCATCAGCGTGCCGACCCCGCCCGACTGGGTGCGACGCGCCTACGGCGACCGGCCCGCCCTCGCCTACTTCGCCGCGGACGGCTGCGATCCGCAGGCCGCCTACGACACCGCGCGCGAGGCGGTGGCCCACGTACGCAAGCACCGCCGTCCCGCGTTCCTGCACCTGTCGATGGTCCGCTTCCTCGGCCATGCGGGCTCGGACGCCGAAGCCGCCTACCGGATGCCCTCCGACGTCGCCGCGGACCTGCGCCGCGACCCGCTGCTGGCCACGGCGCGGCTGCTCACAGCCTCCGGCGTCCTCACCCCGCAGGAGGTTCTCGACCGGTACGACGAGGTGGGCGGCCGGGTGTTCGCCGTAGCCAAGGAAGCCTTGGAGAGCGAGCCCCTGACCAGCGCCGTCCAGATCTCCGCCCCCATCGCACCCCGCCGCGCCGACCTGGTGGCGGCTGCGGCACGCCGTACGAGCGAAGCATCCGCGCCGCCCGTGGGCGAGCCCGTCACCGTCGCGCAGGCCATCACCCACACGCTCGCCGACCTGCTCGGCAGCCACCCGGAGATGGTGGTGTTCGGCGAGGACGTCGGTCGCAAGGGCGGGGTCTACGGACTGACCAGGGGCCTGCAGCGGCGTTTCGGCACCGCCCGGGTCTTCGACACCCTCCTCGACGAGCAGGCCGTCCTCGGGCTCGCACTGGGGGCGGGCCTTTCCGGGTTGCTGCCGGTGGCGGAGATCCAATACCTGGCGTATCTGCACAATGCCGAGGACCAACTGCGCGGCGAGGCCGCCACGTTGCAGTTCTTCTCGCAGGGCCAGTACCGCAACCCCCTGGTGGTGCGGATCGCCGGGTACGGCTATCAGCGCGGCTTCGGCGGCCACTTCCACAACGACAACGCGGTGGGCGCCCTGCGGGACATTCCCGGCCTGGTCATCGCCTCCCCGTCCCGCCCCGACGACGCCGCCTCGATGCTCCGCACCTGCGTGGCCGCGGCGAAGGTGGACGGCACCATCAGCGCCTTCCTCGAACCGATCGCGCTCTACCACGCCCGGGATCTCCACGAAGACGGGGACAACGCCTGGCTCACCCCTTACCCCGCACCCGCCGAACACGTACCGATCGGCCGGGCGCGCACCTACGGCACGGGCATGGACCTGACCCTCGTGACCTTCGGCAACGGACTGCGCATTTCGCTGCGGGCCGCGCGCCGGCTGGAGCAACAGGGCATCGCCTGCCGGGTCGTCGACCTGCGCTGGCTGGCCCCCCTGCCGGTCGACGACCTGCTGCGGGAGGCCCGGGCGACGGGCCGTGTCCTCGTGGTCGACGAGACCCGCCGTACCGGAGGCGTGTCGGAGGGAGTCGTCACCGCCCTGGTCGACGGCGGATTCAGCGGCGCGGTCCGACGGGTCACCAGCGTGGACAGCTTCGTCCCGCTGGGACAGGCGGCGCAGCTGGTGCTCGTGTCGGAGGACGATGTGGAGCGGGCCGCGGGCGAGTTGCTCTCAGAGGGCCGCTGAGGCCAGGCGGAGGAGAGGGCCGTCGACCGTACGGGAGTTGTCCGGGACCCGGTGGGCGGGGTCGGCAGCGCACCTCTTTGCGTGCGCCGATGCGTTTCTTGGGCAGGACCCGGTCCGTACGTCCGCTCCCGTACACGTTCGGCCCTTCCCATGTCGTTGCACGGTTCGCCGCCGCCCCCCGCGCCGTACAACCAAGGAGCACCGTTGTTCCGACGTCCAGTCCGTCCCGCCCGTACCGTCGCCGCGGCAGCAGCCGCGCTCGCCGCCGCGGGCGCCCTCACCGCCACGGCCACCGCACCCGCCGCGGCACACGCGCCTGCGCGGGCGCACGCTCGCGTCCGGCACGTCCTGCTGCTGTCCGTCGACGGCCTGCACCAGTCCGACCTGGCCTGGTACATCGACCGCCACCCCGACTCGGCGCTCGCCCGACTCGTCGGCGGCGGTGTGGAGTACACCCACGCGAGAACCACCGTCCCCTCCGACTCGTTCCCCGGCATGGTCGGCCAGCTCACCGGCGGCGACCCGGGTACGACGGGCGTCTACTACGACGACACCTACGACGCCGCGCTCCTCCCGCCCGGCACGACGGCCTGCGCGGGCGCCAGGCCGGGTGCCGAGGTCGACCTCACCGAGGACCTCGACAAGAACAAGGACTCCCTCGACGCCGGTCAGGGCCTTGCGGGACTGCCCGGCAGCATCCTGAAGATGACGGGAGACGCCGCGAGCCTCATCGACCCGTCGAAGCTTCCGGTCGACCCGAAGACGTGCAAGCCGCTCTACCCGCACGGCTATCTGAAGGTGAACACGGTCTTCGACGTGGCCCGCAAGGTCGGGCTGCGGACCGCGTGGTCCGACAAGCACGTCGCGTACGACATCCTCAACGGCCCGAGCGGCAACGGCATCCAGGACCTGTTCGCCCCCGAGATCAACAGCCAGGCCATCGGCTACCCCGCCGGCAAGGACTGGACGAAGGACAACGCGGCGACCGAGCAGTACGACGGCTACAAGGTGCGGGCCGTGCTGAACGAGATCGACGGCTACGACCACGGCCGCACCCACCGTGTCGGCACCCCGGCGGTCTTCGGCATGAACTTCCAGTCGGTGTCGACCGCCCAGAAGCTGCCCTCCTCAAACGGGCTGACGGGCGGCTACCAGGCCAAGGGAGTCCCCGGGCCGCTGCTGGCCAAGAACCTCGCCTTCGTCGACCAGCAGGTGGGCGCGTTCCTCGCCGAACTCCACAAGCAGCACCTGGACCGCAGCACGACGGTCATCCTCTCGGCCAAGCACGGCCAGTCGCCGACCGACCCGAAGGCGCTGACCCGCATCGACGACGGCCCCCTCCTGGACGGGCTCAACGCCGCGTGGAAGGCCGCCCACCCGGGCGCCGGCGACCTGGTGGCGCACGCGGTGGACGACGACGCGATGCTCCTCTGGCTCACCGACCGCTCCAAGGCCGCCACCGACTTCGCCAAGGCGTACCTGCTCGCTCAGTCCGGCACCGGCAACGGCATCGACGGAACGGCCAAGCCCTTCACGGCAAGCGGCCTCAAGACCCTGTACGCGGGCGCCGATGCGGCCCGCTACTTCCACGTCCGCCCGGGCGACTCCCGCGTTCCCGACCTGTTCGGCATCACCCGGTACGGCGTCGTCTACACCGGCGGCAAGGGCAAGATCGCCGAGCACGGAGGCGCCCACGCCGACGACCTCGACGTCCCGCTCGTCGTCTCCGGCGCCGCCACCCCGCAAGGGGTGCGCGTCGGCGACTCGGTGCGGACCACACAGATCGCCCCGACGATCCTGCGGCTCCTGGGCCTCGATTCCCAGTCCCTGGACGCCGTACGCATCGAACACACGCGGGCGCTCCCCCTGCACTGACAGGTTTCCGGAAGGCGCGAGTTGGGCGCCTGGGCCCTACGAGGGGATGATCTGCCACTGCTGCTGGGCGATGGCGGTGTAGGCCCACTGGTTGATGGCGGCTCCGTCGGAGGTGGAGCCGCTGTCGACGTTGAGGGACAGGCCGCTCAGCCGGTTGGTGAGGAGGTAGTAGCCGTCGCCGGTGGGGGTGATGGCCCAGTGCTGCTGGGGCGCGTTGGCGTCGCCCCAGATATCGGCGCCTCCGCCGTTCACGCGGGAGAGCCCGCCGATTTCCATCAGCGTGCCGCTGTTGACGTTGCGGATCTTGTAGTAGCCGGAGTCGGCCCGGGCTATCGTCCACTTCTGGTTGGCGTGGTTCTGCCAGGGCCACTGCAGGATGGCGGTGTTGTCGGCGGTCTTGGCGCCCGAGACGTCGGCGACCTTGCCGCTGTGGCGGGCAACGAGGCGGTACACCGTGCCGTCGCCCGGGAAGAGGGTGGACACCAGGGCGGGTGTCGCGGTACGGCCGCCGATGCGCAGGTTGCCGATGTTGGCGTAGCCGCCGGTGCCGGCGGTGACCCGGATGCGGACGAAGGCGGCGTTGACGGCGGGCCATTCAACGACTTTGGTGGTGCGGTCGCCGGCCCAGGAGGCGGTCGCGACCTGGGTGAAGGTGGTGCCGTCGGTGCTGGTGGAGATGGTGCAGGCGGTGATGTCACCGTCGGTGGTGTTGGTGCGGTTCCACTGCTTGGGCAGGTACTCCAGGGTGGAGATGTTGCTCCACACGCCGCCGAGGTCGATGGTGATGGTCTGGGGCAGTGTGAGGTTCCAGGTGGACCAGCAGGTCTCGAAGCCCTTGTCGCTGAGACCGTCGATGGCGTTCATGGGGCCTTCGCCGGTGTGGTAGTCGGTGGCGTAGGCCGCGACGGGGGTGACCGGGTGCTCGGCGCGGTGCATCTGGGCGGGCAGGGGCGGCCGGGAGGTGTCGGGGCCGCTCCAGGCGGCGCCGACCTCGGAGAGCCGGTTGACGATGTTGGTGTCCAGCACACCGTTGCGGTTGGGCGGGCAGTTGAGGATGAACGAGGTGTACTTGGGCTCCAGGTCCGCCAGATGGGAGAGGATGGAGTCCCTGCTCATCGGGTCGGTCGTGGGCGTCGTCGGATGCCAGAACCACCCGTTGCTGATCGTCTGGCCCTGCAGCGAGGCGTAGGTGTTGCCTGCCGGTGAAGTGATGCCGAGGGGCTCCTCGAAGTAGATCGCGTCGCCGAGGAAGGGCACCGACAGCCCGCCGTGGTCGATCATCACGATGTCGGGCTGCAGGGACTTCACATGCTCCCTGATGCGCTGGTAGGGGACGGCCTGCTGGCCCATCTGCCAGGCGTAGCCGTCGGTGACGAACATGTCGATGGTGCCGTAGTTGGTGAGCAGTTCGGTGATCTGGTTGAGGATGTAGGTGATGTCGCCGGGCTGGACGGCCTGGTCGGAGGCCACCTTGTGACGGGTGTCGTAAGCCTGCACGTTGTAACTGCGGTCCCAGATGGAGAAGTACAGGCCGACCTTCAGGCCCTGGGCCCGGAAGGCGGTCACGTACTGCGCGACGACGTCGTGCTTGTAGGAGCTGTTGGCGACGTTGTAGGTGTTGTAGGCGCTGGGCCACAGGCAGAAGCCGTCGTGGTGTTTGGTGGTCAGGACGCCGTAGCTCATCTTCGCCGCCGCCGCGGCCGCCGCCCACTGGGCACAGTCGACCGCCGTGGGCGCGAACAGAGCCGGGTCCTGGTTGGGGGCGGCCCACTCCTGGTTGGTGAACGTGCCCATGTTGAAGTGGTTGAACATGCCGAACCGCATGTTCACCAGGTTGCTGAGATTGGTCTGCAGGTCCGCGGCGGCCGCCTGAGGGAGCAGGCCTGAGAAGCCCGGAACCACAGGCAGCGCGCTCGCAGCCACAGCGGCGGCCGCGGAGCCGAGCAGGGTACGACGGGACAGTCTTCTTTCTGACGGCATAGATGTACTCCCGGTCTCGGGCGGCTCTGGGCTCCATGCGCTGGGTTACGCATGAACTTCAGTGATGTAACTGCGCCGTGTCAACAGTTGCGTGGATGAAAGTGCCCGGACAGAGCGTCAGCAGAACCGTTTTGCTCCTCTTGCTGATGGTTCGTTCCATCGATACATGCCATGTTTCATGGAGAAGCCAGAGCGGAGCTCAGCCGGAGAGCTTAGAAGCATGATGAGTAGTACTCATTCTGAAAACGATGGTTTCACCGGAGCGGCCTGGGCGGGACACGGTCGACGGTCGATCGCCCGTCACCGGTGGCCCCCTTACCTGGGGTTACCCTCCACTTCGGGACGGGCGCGCACCGCACGGACGGAGGCGTCGACATGTCCCGCTTGTTGCGCCAGTGAAAAATAGGCGTGCCTATCGTCTTGACCGCCCCGCCTTCTTGCATTGATAAATGCAACTCATAAGAAACCGGGGGGTTCGAGGAGGGACACGTTACAGATGAGACCCCTACGCATCGGCGCGGGGACGGTCAAGGCGCTCGCGGCGGCGGCCGTTGTCTTCGCGGCCGTACTGCCCGCCACACCCGCCTACGCGGCCACGACGAACTTCTACGTCGACCCCGTCAACGGCAGTGACAGCAACTCGGGAACCAGCACCGCCGCAGCCTTCAGGACCATCCAGGCCGCCAAGGCCGCGGTCCGGGCCGTCAACGCGAACATGTCCGACGACATCGTCGTGAACCTGCGCGGAGGCACCTACCCCCTCACCGCCCCCCTCACCTTCGGCACCAGCGACTCCGGCACGAACGGCCACACCGTCGTCTACCAGGCCTACAACGGCGAGACGCCCGTCATCACCGGCGGCAGGTCGATCACCGGCTGGACCGCGGCCACCAACGGCGAGTACAAGGCGCCCGTCGGCGGCCTCAACTTCCGGCAGCTGTACGTCAACGGGGTCCGCGCCACCCGGGCCCGCTTCCCCGACACCGGCTCGGACTTCCAGCTGCAGGGCAGCGACAAGACCAACAAGCTGCTGAAGGTGCTCAGTTCACAGGTCTCCAACTGGAACCACTTCGACCAGGTCGAGATGATGCTGGAAACGCAGTGGGGCGAGAGCTATCTGCGGCTGAAGTCGATCAGCTCCGCCAACGGCACCGCCAACGTGTCGATCCAGGACCACGAGGCGGGCATCCTCTTCCCGCGCCCCTTCCCTGTCCTGTCCAACGGCTCTCCGCTGCACTTCGAGAACGCCCACGAATTCCTCAACGAGCCGGGCGAGTTCTACGTCGACACCACCGCGCAGACCGTCTACTACAAGCCCCGCCCCGGCGAGGACATGTCCACGGCAAGTGTGCAGGCGCCGACGGTGCAGACGCTCTTCGACATCAAGGGCACGAGCCTCGACAGCCCCGCCCACGACCTGCGCTTCTCCGGGCTCACCTTCACCGGGACCACCTGGATGGAGGCCACGAACAACGGCTACCTCAACGGCCAGGGCGGCAACTACAACCTCTCGGCCGACACCTCAAACAATCAGTACGTCACCCGCCCGCCCGCCGGGGTCCAGGCCGCGTACGCCGACAGCCTGTCCTTCACCGGCAACACCTTCACGCAGATGGGGGCCACCGCCCTCGATCTGTCCCATGGCGTGCACGACAGCACCGTGACCGGAAACCTCATCTACGACATCGCCGGGAACGGGATCATGGTGGGCAAGTTCTCCGACCCGGCCGTGGAGATGCACACCGTCTACAACCCACCCACCTCGCCTGCCGGTGAGGACGCCCGGGAGGTGGTCAAGAACGTCACCGTCAAGGACAACCTGATCACCCGGATCGGTGAGGACTACCTGGGCACCGCGGGCATCAACGCGGGCTTCGTCAACAGCACCACCATCGACCACAACGACATCTCCGACACCCCGTGGGCCGGTGTCTCGCTGGGCTGGGGCTGGCAGTCGGCGGCAAACGCCGAGGGCAACAACAGCATCAGCTACAACCGGATCGGCAACGTGATGAACCGGCTGTGCGACTCCGCCGGTATCTACCACCTCTCCAACGACCCCGGCACGGTCATCAACGGCAACTACGTCCACGACGTCATACGAACGCCCGCCGCCTGCGGCTCGGCCGTGTCCGGCCTGTACATGGACGAGGGATCGAACAACATGACCCTGTCGAACAACGTGCTGTCCCACACCGACGGCTTCATCAACCAGAACCGCAACGGCTCCAACGTCACCCTGACCAACAACACGACGTCCGGCGACTCCGTCATCAAGGCCTCCGGTCTTGAGCCCGCCTACCAGGGACTGGCGGCGAGGCTCAACCTCGCCTACAACAAGCCGGCGTCCGCCTCCTCGGTGAACGGCTCTGCCTGGGGGCCTGCCAAAGCAAACGACAACAACAGCGCCACCGGCTGGTCGCCGACCGGGAGCGACACCTCCGCCTGGTGGCAGGTCGACCTGGGGCAGGCCTACCAGCTCGGACAGTTCTCCCTGACCACCCGTCAGGACCTGGACCAGCCCGAGACCCGCGGCAACTTCGAGATCCGGGCCTCCAACGACCCGTCCTTCGCCACCTACACCGTCGTCGGACGCCAGACGTCCACCCTGCCGCTCGCCTCGACGCTCACCGGCGACATCGACGTCCGCCAGGCGTTCCGCTATGTGCGGGTCGCCAAGACCGACGGCGCCTACTTCTTCATCACGGACTTCGGTGTGCAGCAGGCCGGCGGGGCGCTGGAGGACGCGACCGGTACGCCGACCATCAACCCGTCGACGAACTACACGATCAAGAACGTCAACAGCGGGAAGTTGATGGACGTTTATCAGAACTCCACCGCCGACGGCGCGAGCGTCATCCAGTGGCCGAGCAACGGTGGCGCCAACCAGCAGTGGAACATCGTTCCGGTCAGCGGGCAGCTCTACAAGATCGTGAACCGGAACAGCGGCAAGACCCTCGACATCAACAACTCCAGTCACCGGACGGGGACCGCGCTGCAGCAGTACACCTACAACGGCGGCAACAACCAGCTGTGGTACTTCGAGCCGACCAGCGGTGGGTACGTCATCCGGAACTTCGAGAGCAGGCAGGTCCTGGAGGTCGGCGGCGGATCGACGGCCGACGGAGCCGCCATCAGTCAGTGGATGCCGCTGAACCAGTCCAACCAGGCTTGGACGATCCAGTGACAGCGTGACCCGACGCCTCGGCACATCCACTCGCCGGGACGCGTCCACCCGCCAACACCCCTCTGCCCGCCCCCAGCCCCACGACGAACCCGGTTGGGGGCGCGGCTCGCTGTCCCAGTACCGATGAACAAGGGAGTACATGGTGCCTGAACTGCCCATATTCCGAAAACTGCGCCGGGGGGTGGTCGTCTGCCTGGCTGCAGTGGCACTCGCCCTCACCGGCCTTGTCGCCTTCACCGGCACCTCGCAGGCCGCTGCCCAAGGACCCTGCGACATCTACGCGGCGGGCGGCACACCGTGCGTCGCGGCGCACAGCACGACCCGCGCGCTGCTCGCCTCCTACAACGGCCCGCTCTACCAGGTGCAGCGGGCATCGGACAGTGCGTCGCGCGACATCGGCGTACTGACGGCCGGAGGCGTCGCCAACGCCGCGGCACAGGACTCGTTCTGCGCGGGCACCACCTGCACCATCACCCGCGTCTACGACCAGACCGGCGGCGGCAACACCCTGGTCTACCAAGGCCCCGGCGGAACCGGCGGCGCCGACACCGCGGCCACCGCGACCACCGAAGCGATCGGCGTGGGCGGCCAGAAGGCTTACGCGCTCTACATCAACCCCGGCAACAGCTACTTTGCCTACAACTCCTCCGGGGGTGTGCCGACCGGCAGTTCACCCGAGGGCGAGTACATGGTCACCAGCGGCACCCACGTCAACAACGGCTGCTGCTTCGACTACGGCAACACGGAGATCGACCACAAGGCCGACGGCAACGGCGCCATGGACGCGATCAACTTCGGCACGGAATGCTGGTTCGGAGGCTGCAGCGGAACCGGACCGTGGGTCCAGGCGGACCTGGAGAACGGCCTGTTCTCCGGCGGCAGCAAGACATGGAACCCCAACCAGGTCTCCCAGACCAGCCGCTTCGTCACCGCGATGCTCAAGAACAACGGCACCACCCAGATGGCGCTCAAGGGCGCGAACGCCCAGTCCGGGAGCCTGACCCAGCTCTACAGCGGCGCACTGCCCAGCGGATGGAACCCGATGCACAAGCAGGGTGCCGTCATCCTCGGCAGCGGCGGCGACTGCTGCCAGACCAACCGCAACGCAAGCGCGGGCACCTTCTACGAGGGCGCCATGGTCAAGGGCTACCCCTCCGAGGCCACCGACGCCGCCGTCCAGGCCAACATCGCCGCGGCCGGCTACAGCACCAGCACCTCCAACCCCTTCACCCCGGGCGCGAAGGTGTCGCTGCAGGCCACCACCTCCTGCTGCACCGGGGACTACCTGCTGCACGACACCAGCGACGACAAGGTCGTGATCGCGCCGGTGGCCTCCAGCAGCTCGTCCACCGACAAGGGCAACGCCACCTGGATCATCCGCGCCGGCCTGGCCGACAGCAACTGCGTCTCCTTCGAGTCGGCCAACGCTTCCGGCCAGTACCTCAGGCACTACGCCTTCCAGCTTCACCTGCAGCCCAACGACGGCTCCAGCCAGTTCGCCGCCGATGCCACGTTCTGCTCCAAGCCGGGCAACAGCGGCACCGGTTACTCCCTGCAGTCCTTCAACTATCCGGCCAAGTACATCCGTCACTACCGATTCACCGGTTACGTGGCAAGCAACGGCGGTACCAACGCCTGGGACACCACGTCGTCGTGGGCCCAGGACACCAGCTGGCTCGCCGCCGCGCCCTGGAGCTGACGAACAACGGAAGTGTCGACGCACCCCCGTCTGTTCACAGAGTCGGACATCGTCCGAAAACTCGAACACCGGGGGTTCGTCGACACCTCACCGCACATCCCGCCTCATGAAGGAGCATTTCATGATCAAGTCACCGTGGATACGCAGCGCCAGACGCGCACTCCTCTCGGCCGGTGCCACCGTCGCGCTCGCCGCCGGCCTGCTCACCGCCACGCCCACCACCTCGCAGGCCGCCACCCAGCAGCCGTGCGACATCTACGCGGCAGGCGGCACTCCCTGCGTTGCCGCGCACAGCACCACCCGCGCGCTGTACGCGGCGTACAACGGCCCGCTGTACCAGGTCAAGCGTGCCTCCGACAACGCGACCAAGGACATCGGCCTGCTGAGCGCAGGTGGATACGCCGACGCCGCCGCACAGGACTCCTTCTGCGCGGGGACCAGCTGCGTCATCACCGTCCTTTACGACCAGTCCGGCAAGGGCAACAACCTCACCCAGGCGCTCAAGGGCCACTGGCCCGGCCCTGCGGCAGGTGGAAACGACAACCTGGCCAACGCGTTCGAGGCGCCGGTCACCGTCGGCGGGCACGAAACGTACGGCGTCTACGTGGCACCGGGGACCGGCTACCGGAACAACAACACCCACGGCATCGCGACCGGTGACCAGCCGGAGGGCATGTACGCGATCTTCGACGGCACGCATTTCAACGGCGGCTGCTGCTTCGACTACGGCAACGCCGAGACGAGTGGCAACGACGACGGCAACGGCACCATGGAGGCCATCTACTTCGGCAACAGCAAGGGCTGGGGCTGGGGCAGCGGCAACGGCCCCTGGGTCATGGCCGACCTGGAGAACGGCCTGTTCTCCGGCGTGAACCGCGGATTCAACGCGGGCGACCCCAGCGTCAACAACCGGTTCCAGACCGCCATCGTCAAGGGCGGCCCGAACCAGTGGGCCATCCGCGGCGGCGACGCCCGGTCGGGCGGCCTGTCCACGTACTACAGCGGCGCGCGCCCCAACGTCTCCGGATACAACCCGATGAAGAAGCAGGGCGCGATCATCCTCGGCATCGGCGGCGACAACAGCAACACCGGCCAAGGCACCTTCTACGAAGGCGTCATGACCTCGGGCTATCCCTCGGACGCCACCGAGAACGCCGTCCAGGCCAACATCACCGCCGCCGGCTACAACAGCGGCTCGACCAGCACCGGCTCGCTGACGCCCGGCTCCCGGATCTCCCTGCAGGCGACCACCGCCCCCTGCTGCACCTCGCGCTACCTCCGCCACGACGACGCCGACACCAAGGTCGTCATCTCCAGCATCAACGCCTCCAGCCCGGCCACCGACAAGGCCGACGCCACCTGGATCGTCCGCGCCGGCCTCGCCAACAGCTCCTGCCTGTCCTTCGAGTCCGCCAACAACCCCGGCCAGTTCCTGCGCCACTCCAACTTCGAGCTCTACCTGAACACCGACAACGGCGGCACCTCATTCGCGCAGGACGCCACCTTCTGCCCCACGACAGGCAACAGCGGGGTCGGCCACTCCTTCCAGTCCGTCAACTACCCGACGAAGTACCTCCGCCACTACAACTACACGGCCTACATAGCAAGCAACGGCGGCACCAACACCTGGGACTCCACGACGTCATGGGCCCAGGACACCAGCTGGCTCACCGCATCTCCCTGGAGCTGACAAGCAATCAGCCTCTCTGAGCGCCTGAGGCAGCGAGCACGGCCTCCCCGCACCAACGCGGGGAGGCCGCTCGGCCAGAGGGCACCCGAGCACCGTCGTCGCGTCGTACGTCCACCATGGCCGTCCGGCGGTGCGTGCCCTGCGGCGTCCACCATGTTCTGGTCATGGTCGAAGCACGGTCGACAGCTGACGGCATCGGGTACGGCCGTATCGAACGCGGAGGGTGTCATGCCGCCGGTCGACCGACCGCGTGCCCGCAGGGGTGTCTTACTCCGGATCGGTGTCCTCGTTGAAGTCGCCCAGATGCACAGGGGGTTGGCGAAGGTCGGCGGCGGCCAGTACGGCGGGAAGGAGAGAAGCCATCTTCTTCGGGCGAACGGTTTCCGCGGTAGTGGCCAGATCCGCTGTCGACCACCAGCGATGCCCGTATCGGGCCTCCTCCGTCCGGACGTCCATCCCGCGAACTTCGTCCGCCGTGACCCGGACAGGACGATATTCCTCGTACTGGTCGAAGACCTGGCCGTCGACACTGAAGATCGCCCGCCGGGTCCAGACGACGGGCCCCAGCCGCTCAACGGGAAGAAGTAGTGCCGTCTCCTCCCACATTTCGCGCACTGCCGCCTGAGGGTAGTCCTCGTTGTCCTCGACGGCGCCACCGACGGTGAACCACCATCTGGCCCCCGGCTTACGGGGGTCACGGCCGCACAGTAGGAGGAGGCGGTCGTCGCCGTCCATGAGGAGAACACGGGAAGTCCACCGCTTGGTCAGAGCCATGAACGGCGATGCTACTGAACCGCTGGAACGGGAGCGGGAGGGCACTGCAGGAGCGCCGTCAGGGACGTGATCGAAGGCACCTCGCCGAGGACGGCAGCCGGATACGTCTCCAGGAACACGCTCGGGGTACTTCGCGGCACAAGTCGGCGAGGAGCTGCGAGGTCGGCTCCACGCCGAGGTGGTGGAGCAAAACCCGGTGGTGATCGTCGTAGTCGGGCGTCGATGACGAGGTGGCGAAGAAGTGGTCGCCCGCGCTGATGGCCGCGGCGAACAGTTCCGGTCACCCGCCCGGTCTGGTGAACGGGCGCCTGCTGGTCGACCACCTTCGGGCACACCCCGGGTGGCTTCAGGAGCGTCAGAGCCGTAGCCGTCGCCTGCCCGGGAGGGCCGTCCGCCCGACGTTGGCGGCGAGTTTGCGCAGTCTGCGCCACTCCAGGGGAGGCAGGACCGCCGGCGTGCCAGGGCGGCTGCGCGGTACCCGCACGCGCAGTGTTCCGGGCTCGATGCGGCAGCGGACAGGGACGGTGAGCGTCAGTGCCTCGCCGTCGACACCGACCGCGATCGTGGCCTCGTCGGCGTCCACGACGACCTCCCGGGTGGTGGCCACGGTGAGCCCTTCGGCCTGTCGTCCCCACAGCAGCCCGGCGGCCTGGGCCGCGCCCTCCACCTTGACGGCGAGCACTCCGAGCACTCCCAGGTCGATCCGCTCGCGTCGCCCGAGGCCGGCGATGTCGTGGGTGGCATACGGGTTGTTGCTGACGAGCAGCGCCTGGGGTGAGTCGAGAGCGTCGGCGGGGCTGCTCACATCCGCGAGGTGCGCGGTCAGACGCGGGCCCTTCTGACGTGTGAGCAGGTCGGGCAGCATCTCCAGCGTCGTACGCGCCTTGTCGTCGCGGTACGCCGGGCTCTGCACGATCTCGGCGTAGGCGCCGAAGGAGGCGTTGTTCACGAACGGGTGGTCGTTGGCAAAGCCGAGGTCGACCCGGAGCTCGACACCGTCGGTGAGTGCGTTCAGGCAGGTCGAGGGATCGTCGCGGTCGAGCCCGAGGTCCATCGCGAAGTGGTTGCGGGTTCCAGCGGAGATCACCAGGAACGGTGTGTCGTACTCCGCGGCCACGGCCGCGACGAGGGCCTGCGTCCCGTCCCCGCCGGCCACGCCGAGCAGGTCGGCGCCCGCCGCAAGAGCGTCACGGGCCAGGGCTGCGACGTCCTCCGGACCGTCCGGCCGGGCAGGGTCGAGCAGATGCACCCGAGCCCCGAGTTTCTCCGCCCTGGCCCTGAGCCCGAACCGCTCGACCTTCCCGCCTCCCGACCGGGGGTTCATGATGAGGAACGGCCGCGCGGGAGGAGGCATCTCGTACTCGGTCGGCCGCACGACGCGCAACCGGGTGCTGGCGAGCGCGAGCTTGCCCGTCCATACGGCCAGCGCCCACAGCGCCAGCAGCAGGAAGAGCAGCCAGAGCAGGTGTGCCAGCACGAAGAGCGTGATCGCCGCGGCGGGAGCGGCGATCGCCAGGCCACCTGCGGCGACCCGGAGCCACCCTCGACGGGTGAGCGTCCACCACACCGCCACCAGGCTCACGGCAACCGAAACAGCGCCGGCCGCCACGAGCGCAGGACCACCCGACGGGGTGGTTCCGAGCGGCACGATGAGGGCCAGCCCCGCGGAGACCAAGGACGCACGCGCCGCCCATCGCTGTCGCGTGTGCACGCGTTCGTCCAGGCCCCAACCGGCCTTCGGGCCCCCACCGATGCCTCTCCAGCTGCCCACGTGATCCGCTCTGCCTTCCGGGACTCGCTGCGGTTGAGAACATTCACATGATCAGCGAGCGGGCACTGGAGGTCCACCAAGTTCGCGCAACCACCGTGGGCAGCTCTCTCACCGGCAGCACCTCCGAAGAACGACTGGAAACCCCTCACCAACCCGGCAGCCACCCCTTCCCCGGGGACGGAATCCACCGACCGACTGCGCTGAGCGGTGGCGGTGGGATCGTCATCATCCGCTCCGTGGCGAGTGAACGCCGGTCCGGGCGGCTCGATGGCGACCGGATACAGTGCGCGAGACGGCAGCACGGTTGGGGAGGCGAAGCGTGACCGACACCAGCAACACCCGGCCCGCCGAGGATGAGGCGCGAGCGCCGCGGCAGAGCCGACTGCACCGCGTGATGCGCTACCTCCCCTTGATCGCCCCTGTACTCCTGTGGACCGTGCCCTGCTGGGTGCTCCTGTACACCGGCCAGCACTGGCCGCTGCCCGTCACGCTGGTCAGCACAGCCGTGTTCGTCCTCGGCCTCGTCGGTATGCCGCTCGCGATGGTCCGCGGCCACGGTCGGCGCCAGCAGGACCCGGCAGCGATAGCCGGTGACACCCTGCTCGGCACCAGCTGGGTTCTGTTCACCTGGTCCGTTCTGCTCGGCGTCTTCCTGCGGCTCGCCCTGACCGTGGCCGGCGTCGGCGGGAGTCAGGACCGGGCCCGGATCGTCACCTGGGCCGTCCTCGGTGTGACCGCCGTACTGCTCGCCTGGGGGTACACCGAGGCCCGCCGCGTGCCCCGCGTGCGCCGACTCGACGTGCAACTCCCGCGGCTGGGTGCCGGATTGGACGGCATCCGCGTCGCCCTCATCACCGACACCCACTACGGCCCCCTCGACCGCGCCCGCTGGTCGGCCCGGGTGTGCGAGAGGGTGAACGCCCTGGAAGCCGACCTGGTCTGCCACACCGGCGACATCGCGGACGGCACGGCCGAACGCCGTCGCGCCCAGGCTCTCCCCCTCGGCACCGTGCGGGCCACCCATGCCCGCGTCTACGTCACCGGCAACCACGAGTACTACAGCGAGGCTCAGGGCTGGGTCGACCTGATGGACGAACTGGGCTGGCAGCCGCTGCGCAACCGCCATGTGCTGCTCGAACGCGGCGGCGACACCCTCGTGGTCGCCGGCGTGGACGACGTCACCGCCGAGTCCTCCGGCCTGGCAGGCCACCGCGCCCACCTCGCCGGAGCTCTGGACGGCGCCGACCCCGAGCTGCCCGTCCTGCTCCTGGCACACCAGCCCACGTTCATCGACCGGGCCGCAGCCGCCGGCATCGACCTCCAACTCTCCGGCCACACCCACGGCGGCCAGATCTGGCCCTTCCACCACCTGGTCCGCCTGGACCAGCCCGCCCTCGCCGGCCTCAGCCACCACGGCACCCGCACCCTCCTCTACACCAGCCGCGGCACCGGTTTCTGGGGCCCGCCCTTCCGCGTCTTCGCCCCCAGCGAGATCACCCTGCTCGTGCTCCGCTCACCGCACCTGCCCACCTCGCCGTAGCACGCGGGCGGACCGCTGACTGTGCAAGCGCCAGTGCACTGGCCCACGACGGCGAGGTAGCACTCCGGTCGTAGGTGGACCGCCCTTACGTCTGACGATCGTAATATTATGGAGGGGCTTGCGGAACGACGGGAGGAAGCTCGTGGCGCGCTACGCCAAGGAGCACAAGGAGGCCACACGGCAACGGATCATCGAGCAGGCCGGCCACCGGTTCAAGCAGGACGGGATCGAAGGATCAGGCATCTCCACGCTGATGGCGGACGCCGGGCTCACCAACGGAGCCTTCTACGCCCACTTCGCTTCCAAGGACGATCTCGTCGCCAACGTCGTCGCCGCCGAACTGCGCACCCAGGTGGCCGGGTACGACACCCTGCGGCCAGGCCGCCTCGGACTCGAGGACCTCGTTCGCGCGTATCTGTCGCCCGGACACCGCGACCAGCCAGGCACCGGATGCCCCTCCGCCGCTCTGCTCGACGAAATCGGCCGCTGCGAGGGCGCGACCAAGCAGGCTTACACCGAGGGCGCGAGGGCCATCCTGGACGAGATCGCCGCCCGCCTGGCACCTGACGATCCGAAATCCGCTCGCGGCAAGGCCATCGGGCTGTACACCATGCTGGTGGGCACGTTGCAGCTGTCCCGCGCCCTCTCCGACCAGAGGTCCGCCGACGAGGTCCTCGAACAGGGCATTGAGAACGCTCTCACCTTCATGCGCTGAGACGACGATCGATGGTGCCCTGCCGACGCCGCCTTCGGCAGGGAAGCGGGTGCGAACCCGATCATCCGGCCGGCGATGTCACACCGAGCTTCCGGACGCGACGGAGCGCCCGGCGACGTGGTGTCGGTACGGCCTCATCGCGCGGCGGGCAATGGCGAAACGGTGTGTCTCCGACGGGCCGTCGTAGATCCGGAAGGGCCGTACCTCCCGGAACAGGCGGGCGAGTGGGGCGTCGGCGGCCGAGACGCCGAGGGCGCCGCAGATCTGGACCGCCCGGTCGACGACCCGGTTCACCGCCTCCGCCACGAAGGTCTTGGACACCGAGGAGAGTTGGGAGGCCGCGGCGGAGCCGGTGTCCAGCTCCCAGGCCGTACGCAGGATCAGGGCGCGGCTCGCCTCGATGTCGATCTCGGAGTCGGCCAGCATCTGCTGGACCATGCCGAGGTCTCCCAGCGCCGAGCCGAAGGCCATCCGGCTCCCGGCCCGCTCCAGCGCGATGTCCTGGGCGCGGCGGGCCGCTCCCAGCCACCGCATGCAGTGGGTCAGCCGGGCGGGACCGAGCCGTACCTGGGCGCCTTCGAAGCCGCGGTCCACCGTTCCCAGCACCTGCTCCTCCCCCACCACGCACCCGTCGAAGACGATCTCGCTGTGCCCGGCGAAGAGCGACTCGTCGAGGGTCTCGATCGTCCGGACGAGGCGCATACCGGGGGTATCGGCGTCCACCAGGAACATGGTGGCGCCGCCCGGGTCGCCGGGGCCGCCGGAGGTACGGGCCATGACGATGGTGAACCCGGCTCCCTGGGCACCGGTGATGAACCACTTGCGCCCGTCGATACGCCAGCCACCGGGCACCCGGGTCGCGGTGGTACGCAGCAGGCGGGGATCGGCACCCGCTCCCGGAGCCGGTTCGGTCATGGCGAAGCAGGACCGTGTCTCTCCGGCGGCGAGCGGCCGCAGATACGTCCGCTTCTGCTCTTCGGTGGCCGCCTTCTCCAGCAGGTGCATGTTGCCCTCGTCCGGGGCCGCGCAGTTCAGCGCCAGCGGTCCGAGCAGCGAGTGACCCGCCGCTTCGAACACCACGGCCTGGCCGCGCAGGTCGAGCCCGTGGCCGCCCCAGCGCTTCGGTACGTGCGGGGCAAACACACCCGCGTCCCGGGCGGCTTTCTGCAGCCGCTCCCGCAGCGCCTCGGGGGCGTCGTGCACGGACCCGCCGCACTCGCGCTCGGTCGGGACGACCACCTCGCGCACGAACTGCGCGGTGGCGTCGGCAAGTTGGGCGACAGTCGGATCGACATCGAACTGGATGGGCACGGGACCTCCCGCCGACGGGCGTACGGGCATCCTCAGCCGTCGCCTCCTAGAAACTGTATAGCGTGTTTAGTATCTTGCCCGGAAGTCCCCGGCGACGGGAAGACGACGGGAGAGACACCCATGACCCCGACCGCGAGCACCGGGCCGGTCCGTACGGTCCGCCATCCCGACGGTGTCGTAGAGCTGAGGCTGGACGATCCCGGCCGCGGGAACGCCCTGGATCTCACAACGGCCGAAGCGCTGCGGGACACGGCCTTGGAGGTGGCCGCGGACCCGGGCGGCGCGGTCCTGCTGCGGACGACGGGCGGCAGCTTCTGCGTGGGCGGTGACCTGCGCGCGTTCGCCGGCCGCGGCACGGAGACCGGCGCCTATGTGCATGCCGTGGCGAGTGCCGCACATGCCGCGATACAGGTCCTGTACGAGCTGCCGGTGCCGTTGGTGGCCGCCGTGCGCGGAGCGGCCGCGGGCGGTGGGGTCGGCCTCGCCCTCGTGGGCGACATCGTCCTGGCGGCCCGGTCCGCGCGGTTCCGGCTCGCGTACACGGCGATCGGGCTCACCCCGGACTGCGGGGCGTCATGGTTCCTGCCACGCCTGGTGGGCCCCCGCAGGGCGGCGCAACTGATCCTCACCAACCCGGTCCTGACCGGCGACGACGCCGAACGGTGGGGCCTCGTCTCCCGATCCGTGCCCGACGCGGAACTGGACGACACCGCCCACCGGACCGCCGCCGACCTCGCCGCGGGCGCCGGTGACGCACTGCGCGCCGCGAAGGATCTGCTGCGCCTCGACACCGGTGCCGATCTGCGCCGCCACCTCGCCGAGGAAGCACGGTCCATCGTCGCCCTCGCGGACGGCAAGGACGCACAGGACCGCATCACGTCGTTTCTCGCGGCGAAAAGTGTTTCTTGAGTCCCTCTTCACTTACCAGCCTGCCGAGGCGTAACCTCCGGGCAACACAGAACCGAGCAAAAGGTGTGGCGATGCAATCTGCTGCCGTGGACCTTCCGGACGCGTCCGACGAGCCCCTCACCGAAGCCGTCGTCGACCTCGTTCTGCGTGGCATGTGGCGCGGTCGTCCGGACTCCGAGTACCGGCCGCTGGTCGATTCCGGGCTGGCGACGGTGAAGGGGCCGGTGGTGCTGCCGACCGAGCGGGCCAAGGCCGCCGTCGCGCAGCTGCTGCGGGTTCCCGCCGGCTCCGAACAGGAGGAGCGGATCACCGCGGCGTACGAGGCGTTCCTGCCGGTCAACCGGAAGATCCGGGACGTGTGCACGGCATGGCAGTGCCGCCCGGACGGCACCGCCAACGACCATTCCGACGACGTCTACGACGCCGGGGTGCGCGAGTCGCTGGAGGACGTGCACGAGGCCATCCAGCCCGTGCTGCGCAGGCTGGACCGGGTGCTCGCGGGCAGTGGGCGGTACCTGACGGACCTGGAGGACGCCCTCGACCGCTTCGACGACGGCGCGCCTCAGTGGCTGGCCTCGCCGCTGTGCGACTCCTACCACACCGTGTGGATGCGGCTGCACCAGGAACTGCTGCTGGTGCTGGGCATCAGCCGCGCCGAGGACGAGGCCCGTGAAGAGGAGCTCGTCACCGGGGGGCGGGGGTGAGCGTCACCGACCACGAGGCGGGCCCACCCGCACCGTCCGAAGCGCCCCTCACTTCGTCCGGTAATCCCGGACCTCCCGGCCGGCTCCTCGTTCCATACGGGCAAGGACGCATCCGAGGGTTGGACGCCGACGAGCTGGGCGCGCACGGCGCGGCGATGGACGGGCTGGTGGCCCTCGGTCTGCCGGTCGTGCCGGGGCTCACGGTGCCCGCGACCTCCGCCGCGGCGCTGTGCCAACCCGCCACCGCCGAAGCCTCCGTGGACCTCGTCGAACAGCTCTCGGGACGGCGGATCGGGGACACGGCCCGGCCGCTGCTGCTGCGCCTGTCGGCGAGCGCGCCGACCGAGATCGCCGGCCTGCCACCGGACCTGGCCTGTCTCGGCGTGGCACCGGGCACGGCGGAGGCCCTCTGCGCCGTCATCGGGCAAGCGGACGCCTTGTACGAGGTGTGGGCCGCCACCGTACGCGTGATCGCCGAACACGCCCTGGACGTTCCCGGTGCGCTGCTCGACGACGCCCTCCTCGACACGCCGGGGCCGCGGGCGCGGGTGCAGGTGCTGCTGTCCCTGGTGGCGGAGCACGGCTCCCGGCCCTTCCCCGACGACCCGGCGCAGCAGCTGGCGCTTGCCGCCCGTGCCCTGCTCGCCCGGTGGGACTCGCCGCGGGCGCGAAGGTCCCGCCGGGCCCAGCGGCTCCCCGCCGACCTGGCCCTCGCTCTGCATGTGCAGGCCCTGCGCATCGGCCCGGCGGACCACTCCGGCTACGGCACGGCGGTCAGCCGCGATCCCGAGACCGGGCGTCTGTCCCCACACGGCTCCTTCTACCGGGGGGTGCGCCGCAGCTCCCCGCCGCCGCACTTGGCCGAACCGCTGGACCGGCTCGCGGGCGGCACCGCACTCCTGGAACACTCCCTGCTCACCCTGGAGCGGCACCTGCGCGCGCCGGTGTCGGTCGACTTCGAGATGCGCGACGACGAGATCTCCCTGCTCGCCGCCTCCGCCCAACTCCGCCCGCCGCTGCGGGCGTCGGTGTGTCTGGCAGCGGACCTCGCGCGCGACGGGGCGCTCGGCCACGAGGAGGCCGTCCGGCGGATCACCCCCGCGCAGGTACAGGAACTGCTCCACCCCCGACTGCGGCTCACCGGCGGGGAGGAACCCCTCGTGAGGGGCCTGCCCGCGTCGCCGGGAGCGGCGACCGGAACGGTGGCGCTCTCCAGCGAGAGGGCCCTGGAACTGGCCGCGGACGGCATCCGGGTCGTGCTGGTGGCCGCCGAGACGACCCCGGCGGATGTGCCCGGCATGCTGGCCTCCGTCGCCGTGCTCACCGGCAGCGGCGGCATCGCCTCGCATGCCGCCGTGGTCGCGCGGGGCGCCGGCAAGCCCGCCGTGTGCGGCGCCGAGGGGCTGCGCGTGGACCGGGCGGGCGGAACGGTCCGCTTCGGAGAGCGCGTGGTGCGCGAGGGAGACCCGATCTCGCTGGACGGCCGCACCGGTGCCGTCTACGCCGGCACGCTGAGCGTCAGCGTCGCAGGACCGCCGCCCGAGCTGTCCACGTTGCTGACCTGGGCGGACGACATCCGCCGACTGGGCGTACGGGTCAACGCCGACACAGCCGCCGAGGTGGAGACGGCCCTCGCGCTGGGCGCGGAGGGTGTCGGACTGTGCCGTACGGAGCACCAGTTCCTCGGCGAGCGGCTGCCGCTGATCCGCCGGGTGCTCCTGGCCGCCGACCCGGCCGCCCGGGACGAGGCCCTGGTGGCCCTGGAGCACGCCCAGCATGAGGACTTCACCGCGCTGCTGGCCGCCGTGGGCGACCGCCCGGTGACCGTACGCCTGCTGGATGCCCCGCTGCACGAGTTCCTTCCCGCCCCCGGGCAGGCCCTGGACGCGGCCGAGGAGCAGCGGGCCGCCGCACTGCGCGAGGCGAACCCGATGCTCGGGCTGCGCGGGGTGCGGCTGGCGCTGCTGCACGAGCGGCTCTACCCGGCGCAGGCCGAGGCGCTCTTCACCGCCTGGGCCGATGTCGCCGCCACCGGGGTCCGGCCGGAACTGGAGGTGATGATCCCGCTCGTCAGCCTGCCGGAGGAACTGGCCGCCGTGGCCGCGTACGTACGTGACGCCGCCGCCGCGGTCGCCGCCCGCACCGGGGTGCAGGTCCCGTACCGGCTCGGCACGATGATCGAGACCCCGCGCGCCGCACTGCTGGCCGGGGAACTCGCCGAGCACGCCGAGTTCTTCTCCTTCGGTACCAACGACCTCACCCAGCTCACCTACGGGTTCTCCCGGGACGACGTCGAACGCCAGGTGCTCGCCTCGTACCAGGAACGCGGGTTCCTGAGCGCCAGCCCGTTCGCCCGGCTCGACCCGCACGGGGTGGGCGCCCTGGTCGGTCTGGCCGCCGAGCGGGCCCGGAGCGTACGGCCCGGCGTCAAGCTGGGCGTGTGCGGTGAGCACGGCGGTGACCCGGAGTCGATCGCGTTCTGCGACGGCCTCGGCCTCGACTACGTCTCGTGTTCCGCGCACCGCGTGCCGGTGGCCCGGATGGCGGCCGCGCACAGCGCGCTGCGCGCACGCGAGGACACCAGCGGGAGCAGACGATGACGAGCATCGTGCCTGAGACCGAGGGCACAGCCCTGTCGGAGACCGAACTGGAGGACCTCCGCGAGACCGTCCGCGCGGTGTGCGCGGACGCCGGCGGCACCGCCGCGGTACGCCGGCTGACCGAGGAGGCCCCCGGCGTCGACGCCGGGTTGTGGGACACCCTCGGCCGACAGGTCGGCCTCGCGGCACTGGGCCTGCCCGGATCTGCGGGAGGCATCGGCGGCCTCGCCGGGATCGCCGCCGTCTGCGAGGAGTTGGGCCGGATGCTTGCGCCGGTACCGCTGCTGTCCTCCACCGTGCTGGCCGGACAGGTGCTGGCCGGGTGCGGCACGGCCGACAAGGCGCTGGGCAAGCTGGCGGAGGGCGTCGTACACGCCCTGGCCGTGGTCGCACCCGACGGCACGTGGCGGGCCGACGCCGTGCCGGTGGCCGTGTCCTGGCAGGGCAGCGTTCCCCTCCTGGACGGCACCGCGCCGTTCGTCCTCGACGGCGCCGACGCCGAGACGCTGGTGGTGGCCGCGACGGGGGCCGACGGCGTGGACGTCTTCCTGGCCGATCCGCGAGAGCCGGGTGTCTCGGTGCGCCGGGTGCCCACGTTGGACCTCAGCCGGGGTCAGGCGGTGGTCACCTTCGACGGCGCCCAGGCTCGGGCACTGACCGCGGGCGGCGAGGGGGCGGACGTCGTCTCCCGCGCACTGGACGTGGCCCTGGTGGCCCTGGCCGCCGAGCAACTGGGTGGAGCCCAGGCCGCGTTGGACATGACGGTGGCCCATGTGCGCGACCGCACCCAGTTCGGCAGGGCGATCGGCGGCTTCCAGGCGGTCAAGCACGCCTGCGCCGACATGCTGCTCCAGGTCGAGGCCGCACGGTCGGCCGTGGTGCGCGCGGTCCGGGCGGACGGCTCACCTCGGGCACTGGCGGAAGCGGCGGCGGTGGCACAGGCGTGGTGCGGTGAGGCGTTCGTCTCCGTCGCCGCCGAGTGCGTGCAACTCCACGGCGGAATGGGCTTCACCTGGGAACACGATGCGCACCTGTACTTCCGGCGCGCGCAGTCCGACGGGGTGCTGCTGGGCGGCGCCGCGCACCACCGGGAACGGCTGGCCGCCCTGCTGGGCTGGTGACGTGGAAGGAGGGCGGGAACATGGCCACCAGACTCATCGACGAGTCACTGTTCGAGAACCCGGACGACCGTGAGCACGAGGGCGGGGACACGCCGCGTCTTGTGGGCGCCCGCTGCTCCGCGTGCCACACGGTCGTCTTTCCCCGGCAGGACTCGTGCCCCAGGTGCGCGGAGGGGGTGATGTCCGAGCAGGTGCTGCCGGTCAGAGGGCTGGTGTGGTCGTGGACGCTCCAGGCGTTCCCGCCGAAACCGCCGTACCGGCCGCCGGCCGACGGCTACCGGCCGTACCACGTGGGCTACGTGGACCTCGGCGAGGTGCTGGTCGAAGCGCGGCTGGCGGTGCCCCGCGATGAGATCCGGATCGGTCTGCCGGTCCGGCTCACCCTGGTGCCCGCGTACCGGCACGACGACGGGACCGAGGTCGTCACCTTCGCGTTCCGCGCGGAGCGGGACGGAGAGCTGTGAAGCGGCCCGACGACGTGTACGTGGTGGGATGCGGGATGCATCCCTTCGGCCGCGACGACAGCGTCACCGGCATGGACATGGCCGAACGGGCGGTACGCTCGGCGCTGGCCGACGCGGGTGTCGCCTGGGCGGACATCGGCTACGCGGCCGGCGGCTCCGACGTGTCCGGCAAGCCGGACACCCTGGTGGGCCGTCTGGGGCTGACGGGAGTACCTTTCGCCAACGTGCAGAACGGCTGCGCGACCGGTGCCTCCACGGTCCTCGCGGTGGCCAACGCCCTGCGCGCGGGCGAGGCCTCCCTGGGACTGGCGGTGGGCTTCGACAAGCACGAACGCGGCGCGTTCCACGTCTCCGCGGCCCGCTACGGCCTGGGCGACTGGTACGCCGAGACCGGCATGATGCTGACCACCCAGTTCTTCGCGCTCAAGACCCAGCGGTACCTGTACGAGCACGGAATGTCCGAGCGGGCGCTGGCGATGGTGGCCGAGCGGGCGTTCCGCAACGGCGCCCAGCACCCCCTGGCATGGCGGCGCAAACCGCTGACGGAGCGGGAGATCCTGGACTCCGCCGAGGTCAACCCTCCGCTCACCAAGTACATGTTCTGTTCGCCCGGACAGGGCGCGGCGGCCCTGGTCCTGGCGCTCGGCGACCGGGCGTTCGACCTGTGCGAACAGCCGGTCAGGCTGGCCTCGTTGGCCTTCCGGACGCGGCGGTTCGGTTCGTTCGAGGTGTTCTCCCCCTGGCTGCCGCCGGGCCCCCACCGCAGCCCCAGTGTCGACGCCGCGGAGGCGGCCTTCCGCGCGGCGGGCGTACGGCCCGCGGACGTGCAGGTCGCGCAGCTTCAGGACACGGACAGCGGTTCGGAGCTGGTCCACCTCGCGGAGACCGGACTGTGCGGCCACGGCGAGCAGGAGGAGCTGCTGACCGCCGGGGCCACCGATCCCACGGGCCGGATGCCGGTCAACACCGACGGCGGTTGTCTGGCCGGCGGGGAGCCCGTCGGTGCCTCCGGACTGCGTCAGTTCCACGAGGTGGTACGGCAGTTGCAGGGCCGGGCACCCGGCGCGCAGGTGCCGGGCGCTCCCCGGGTGGGCTTCACACATGTCTACGGGGCACCCGGGATCAGCGCCTGCTCGGTCCTGACGGTGTGAGAGGCGGCCGGCAAGCCATGGGGCACGGTGACACAACCGCGCTGGTGACCGGTGGGGCACGCGGGACTCGGGCTGGAGATGGGCCGGCAGCCGGCGGGCCGGGGACTGCGCGTCCTGGTCGGGCGCGCGACCGGACGGCCGCCAAGGAGGCGTGCCGCACCGTCGGCCGATGGCCCCGCCTCTGATCAAGGACTGCGGCCGGCATCCCGCCTGCCGGATCTCCAAGACAGCACTCCACGCACTCACCCGCGTACTCGCGGCCGAGCCGGTCGGCTGGGCGGCCCGTCCGCGCCGGGCGGGCCGGAGGAGGGCGCGGACACTCCGGTACGGCAGACGACGCTTCCCGACGGCGACGAGACAACCGATGGGCGTTCGCCGACCGCAGGCCACCGCCCTGGTGAACCCTCTCAGGTCCGTGACGTGGCCTTCTTGGCCGACCCCTGCTGCCCCGCCGGCGTCTCCTCGGCGGCCACGATGCGCAGCGCCAGCTCCCTGACCGCCTGCAGCACGGCCCGGGAGGGCAGCCGGGACAGCGGTCCTCCTTCCGCCCGCAACGCGGTGACCAGCATCGTCGTACTGATCAGCGTGCGGACGGCGAGCGCCTGTCCCGCGTGCCGGGCCTTCGCCGCGCGAGGGCTGCGCGTGCTGCCCTCGGGCAGGTAGTCGTAGCCACGCTGGATGTGGCGCTGCTCGAACTCGTCCCGCAGCACCTTCACGCTGCCGTTGGCGGAGGCGACCTGGACCTGGTAGAGCCGGGCCTCGTCGGGGTTCTTCTCCACCCACTCCCATACGGCGTCGATGACGCGGACCAGGCCCTCGGCGTCACCCGGCTCGGAGTCCGGCCGGGCCGCCTCCACCACCGCGTTCAGCTGGTCGAAGACCCGGCGCATGGCGAGTTCGAGCAGTTCCTCCTTGCCGTCGAAGTGGTAGTAGACGGCCGTGGGGACCACCTCGGCCTCGTCCGCGATGTCCTGGATGCTCGTCTCCGCGAATCCGTTGCGGCCGAAGACCCGTACGGCGGCGCCGATGATGTGCTGCCGGCGCGAGGGCCGGTGGGCGGGCTGCTTGCCGTTCTTCGTGGTGGCCATCCTGCTCCCTGCCCGGCTGCCGTCGGTCCGCACCCGTGATCTCTGGTACTGACCATTGTATCCAGTAACTCCCACCCGCCGACCGCACAATTCCTGCTGCACACTGGCCTCCGGCGCAGTCAGGTCCCGGCATACTTGACACCATGACGACATCCGGAACCCGCGCCGCTCACCGCCCCTCGCGCAAGCAGTGGGTGATCGAGGCGGCCACCGAGTTGTTCGCCACCCAGCCGCCGGACGAGGTGACGGTGGCCGACATCGCCTCTCGCGCGGAGATGACCTCTGCCGCGGTGTACTACCACTTCTCCTCCAAGGACCAGGTCCTGGCGGAGGCCATGCGGGCGTTCGCCGCGGCGCTGCGGGAGCAGTTGCGGGCGATCACGGAGGCCCACGAGCCCGGTGCGCACACCGGAGCGGCGATCACCGCCCTCCTGGCGTGGATGGCCGAGAACCGGTCCGCCGCCACCGTGTTCTTCGTGTCGTCGGCCGGTATGAGCCAGGAGGCGGAGGCGCTGCGCCAGGAGAGCCGTACGCAGTTGCTGGAGGAGCTGGTGCGGCTGGTCCGCAAGGCGCGCGCTTCCGTCTCCGACGCCGAGGCGGCGGTGAACGGCCTGGGCCTGCTGGCGCTGCTGGAAACCGCGGCCACCTCGCAGGTCAGGGGGGATGACGTGTACCGGTCGCTGGGCCACCGCTCATTCGTCCGCGAGGTCGGCGACCTCGCGGAGCGGATCGCCGACCCGGCCCGATAGACCTCGGACAGTACGCCGCCGCCCTGCCGCTCGCCGAGGCCGCCACCGCGCTCGCCTGGGCCGGGGAGGCCGTCCCCGGGCGGGCATCCGAAGGGCCACGGCGGCTCGCGGCCGCCGTACGGGAGAACACGCACACCGGGCCGCTGCCCGCACCCCACCTCCCCCACGCTCGGCTTCGCTCGCGCGGGGGGACCCCCATGGCTCCCGCCCTGCGCGCCCTCGACGACGCCCTGCTCCATGCCGCCGACGCCTTCGACCAGGATCACACCAGCAGACGGAGGGGCTTGCCCAGCAACTCGCCCACCGTGCGCAGATACTCGGCGGCGGGTGCGCCGTCGACGGCACGGTGGTCGAAGGTGAGGCTCAGGGTGAGCACCCGGGTTCGCAACGGCCGGTCCTCCACCCACTCGACGCCGTCCCTGAGCCTGCCCACGCCGAGGATCCCGACATTGCCGGGGTTGATCACCGGAGTGAAGAAGTCGACGCCGTATCCGCCGAGCGAGGTGACGGTGAACGTCGCCCCCTCCAGCTGTGCGAGGGAGATCCGCCCCTCGCGCGCGGTCTGCGCCAGTTCCTTCGACCGGCGGGCGATCTCATGCAGCGGCAGCGCCGCCGCGTCCTCGATGACGGGCACCATGAGTCCGCCGGGTACGGCCACGGCGAAGCCCAGGTGGATGCCGTCGAGCAGATGGATGCCGTCGTCCAGGACGGTCGCGTTGAGCAGGGGGTGCTCGCGCAGGGCCAGGGCCGCGGCCTTCAGCACGAAGTCGCCCAGGCCGGGGACCGGCAGTTCAGCGTCGGCCCACTCCTCCTTGAGCCGCCGGCGCAGGGACACGACGGCGTCCATCCGCACCTCGTAGCCGTGCGTCAGCTGTGCCATCTCCTGGAGGCTGGCGTGCATCCTGCGGGCGATGGTGCCGCGCATCCCGGTCAGCGGGAGGACGTCGCCGGGCCGAGGAGCCGCGTTCCGGCGAACGGGGGCAGCGGTGGCCGCGTCGAGATCCGACCGGCGGACGCGGCCGCCCGGACCCGTGCCGTTCACCTCGGACAGGTCGATGCCGCGTTCCTTCGCCAGCTTGCGGACCAGCGGGGAGGAGGGCGTGGCCTCCTGCGGGACCGGCATGACGGGGGCCTCGGGAAGGGCCTCGAAGAACTCCTCCACATCCTCGGAGACGATCCGGCCTCCCGGGCCCGAGCCGCGGACGGCGGTGAGCTCGACGCCGACGGCTGCGGCGACCCGCCGGGCGTACGGCGAGGACAGGAGCCGGCCGCCGGTGCCGACGGGTGCGGGCGCCGCGCCGGTACCGCCGTGGTCGGCCGGGGCGCCCGCACCACCGACCGCGGCCGACATGTCGGCTGTACCCGCACTGCCACCACCCGCCGCAGCCAGGGCACTTGTGCCCCGGACGGCCCCGGACCCGGCGGGCGTCGGCACCCCCGTCGCCTCCGGTGGCTGTTCACCTTCGGCCAGCAGCCAGCCGATGAGGGTCCCGGCCGGCACGGTGGCCCCGGCCTGGACCACCGGGTGGAACAGCCCCCCGGCCTCCGCCTCGACGTCCACGTCGACCTTGTCGGTGGCCAGCCGCAGCAGCGCGTCGCCCTCGGCGACGGCCGCGCCGGTGGGCACCAGCCATTCGTCGATCGTGCCTTCCTGCATGGTCAGGCCGATCTTCGGCAGCAGAACCTCGACCGCCACGTCGTCACGACCTTTCGAGGAGACGCCGGCACCCCTGGGCGATGCGGGCACGATCGGGCACGTACGCCTTCTCCAGGACCGGCGAGAAGGGCACCGGGGAGAAGGGGGCGCCGATGCGCAGGACCGGCGCGTCCAGGTAGTCGAAGACCACGTCCTGGATCTGGGCGGCGATCTCCGCGCCGAGCCCGCCGAAGGTGACGGCCTCGTGCACCACGAGCACCCGGTTGGTGCGGCGGACGGAGGCGAACATCGTCTCCGTGTCCAGCGGCTGCACGGTGCGCGGGTCGATCACCTCGATCTCCACGCCCTCGGCGGCGAGTTCGTCGGCCGCCGCGAGTGCCTCCCCCACCATGCGGCCCAGCGCGATCACGGTGACGTCGGAGCCCTGCCGGGCGGTGTGCGCCTGGCCCAGGGGGATGCCGTAGATCTCCTCGGGTACTTCGCCGGTGCTGCCGAGCAGCACCTTGTTGAGCATGACGACGACCG
Source organism: Streptomyces longisporus (assembly GCF_039532765.1). Taxonomy (NCBI): domain Bacteria; kingdom Bacillati; phylum Actinomycetota; class Actinomycetes; order Kitasatosporales; family Streptomycetaceae; genus Streptomyces; species Streptomyces longisporus. The sequence goes on along the minus strand of NZ_BAAASG010000007.1, from coordinate 1,182,499 downwards.
GGTTGTCGTCGCGGATGGCGGAGACGGTCAGGCCCTTGGCGGTGTACGCGTCGCACGGCATCACCACCTTGAGGCCGGGCACGTGCGCCAGCCACGCCTCCAGGCTCTGGCTGTGCTGGGCCGCGGCGCCGAGGCCCGCTCCCGAGGCGGTGGTGATGGTGAGCGGCACGGACAGCGCGCCGCCGAACATGTACTTCATCTTCGCCGCCTGGTTGACGATCTGGTCGAGGCAGACGCCGATGAAGTCCATGAACATGAGGTCGACGACGGGGCGCAGACCCCGGGCGGCGGCGCCCACGCCGAGGCCGACCAGGGCGGCTTCGGAGATCGGGGTGTCGATCATGCGGCGGGGCCCGAACTCGTCGAGCAGGTTGTCGAACATGCGGAACACGCCGCCGTATCCGGCCACGTCCTCCCCGGCGACGAAGACGTTCTCGTCCTCGCGCATGGCCTGCGCGAGGCCCTCGTTGAAGGCCTTGACGTAGGTGAGCTTGCGCGTGGCGGCGGGCGCCTCGGTGGTGGTGGTCATGGCGGTCATCCCGAGTAGACGTTCAGCAGCAGGTCGGCGGGGTCGGGCAGCGGGCTCGCCTCGGCGTACGCGATGGCTTCGGCGATCTCGTCGCGCGTGCGCTGCCATACGTCGTCCAGTTCCGCGCGGGTGGCGGTGCCGTCGGCGAGGGCCCGGGTCTCGATCAGGTCGATGGGGTCGCGGGCCTTCCACTCGGCGACCTCCTCGTCCGAGCGGTAGGGGTGGCGCAGGCCCTTGACGCCCTGGTGGTCGAAGTAGCGGTAGGTCTTGGCCTCGATCATCATCGGGCCGGCGCCGGACCGGGCCCGTGCGACGGCGTCGGTCGCGGCGCGGTGGACGGCGACCGCGTCCATGCCGTCGACGATCACGCTGGGCATGCCGTAGGCGGCGGCCCGGTCGGCGACGTCGGTGAGCAGCATGTGCCCGGATTGCGGGGTGAACTCGGCGTAGCCGTTGTTCTCGCAGACGAAGACCACGGGCAGGCCGAGGATGGCGGCCATGTTGGCGCCCTCGTGGAAGGCGCCGATGTTGGTGGAGCCGTCGCCGAAGAAGGTCACGGCGACGCTGTCCTCGCCCTTGTAGCGGGCGGCGAAGGCGGCGCCCACGGCGATGGGGACGCCTGCCCCGACGATGCCGTTGGCGCCGAGCATGCCGCGGGTGAGGTCGTTGATGTGCATGCTGCCGCCGCGGCCGAGGCAGGCGCCGGTGACGCGGCCGTACAGTTCGGCGTACATCGCGCGGAAGCCGACACCCTTGGCCACGGCGTGTCCGTGGCCGCGGTGGGTGGAGGTGATCTGGTCGTCGTCGCGCAGGGCCGTCATCACGCCGGCTGCGACGGCTTCCTGGCCGACATAGAGGTGCAGGAAGCCGGGCAGCTTGCCGGCCTCCATGAGTTTTCCCGCCTCGGTCTCGAACAGCCGTATACGCACCATGCGTTCGTGCAGATCCCTGATGACCGCGGTACTGACCTGCGGGGATTTCTTCGACGCCGTTGACGCTCGTTGAGCCATCATCCGCCCCTTCGCCCGAGGGAGGTAGCCAAGCAATCGAGTTACTTGTACCGGTCTACAGTAACCAGCATTGAGGCACCTTACTGAACAGCGTCTCTAATTACTACGCCTCGGGCCCGGGTCGCCGCCCCGCTCGTCCACCAACTCCACGACGTTGCCCTCCGGGTCGGCCCAGAAGCTGATGCGCCGACCACCCGCACGGACGACGACCGGGTCCGACAGAGGCCGGGCGCCCGCCCCGGCCAGTGCCGCCACCACCGGGTCCAGGTCGTCGAGGTGAAAGGTGAGATACGACAGCCCCGGCCGCCCGGCGGACCAGGGCGCCGCACCCGTCGACACCCGCGCCGACCGGGGTAGGACCAACTTGACGCGCCCCCCGGAAGGCACCCGGAGCCAGGCGACCACCAGCTCGCCACCGAGCCCCGCCGGACCTCCGACGGACTCGGGCACACGCGAGCGGCGCTCGGCGCGGCAGCCGATCACGTCGCAGTAGAAGCGCTCCATCAGCCCGAGGTCCCGCACCACCACACCCACCTCGAACGGCCGCGTCATGACCATCACACGCACCCCCACCGGACACCGAGCGGCAACTTCCACACTTTCTATTGACAGACCACACTAAGTCCTGTTGCAGTTTCGGACACAGCCCAGCTGTCGCGTTCCGAAGCCGGTCACCGGCTCGCGGCTGGGAGGATTGTGAGGACAACGTGGTCCAGACCAGTTCACCGGAGATTCGGGAAACAGCGACCGAGCGCAGGTCACCGGCCTCCGCCCCCTCCACTCCCGAGTACTCGTCGTGGATCAGCCGGGACCGGTCCACCGACGCCGCGTCCGTGGCGATGCGGCGGGAGGCGGCCGAACTCGTCGAGCGGGTGATGGCGCATTATCGCGACAACACGACGCACGAGGCGGACGGCCAGTGGGCGGAACCCGTGGCCAACTACCTGGATGCCGACCGCTGGCAGCGCGAGACGGACGCCGTCCACCGGAGTGTCCCGTTGCCGCTCGCGATGTCGTGCGAGCTGCCCGGGCCGAACACCTACAAGGCGATCGACGTGCTCGGCGTTCCGGTGCTGATCACGCGCGACCGGCAGGGCGCCGTGCACGCGATGATCAACGCCTGCCGGCACCGGGGCGCCCGGCTCCTCGAAGCCGGGTGCGGGGTGTCCAAGCGGCTCACCTGCCCGTACCACTCCTGGTCGTACGACCTGGCCGGAGAGCTTCGTGGCGTGTACGCGGAGAAGACCTTCGGCGAGGTACCACGCGGGGGCCGTGGCCTGGTGAGGCTTCCGGCCGGGGAGCGGGCGGGAATCGTCTTCGTCTCGCTGGACCCGGCGGCCGAGCCCGACCTGGACGGATGGCTGGGAGATCTGCAGCCGCTGCTGGAGGGCCTCCGGCTGGCCGAGTGCCACCACTACTCCACCAGCGAGCTGACCAGCCCCAACTGGAAGGTCACCCTCGACGGATACCTGGAGACGTACCACTTCGCCTCGCTGCACCCGAAAACGGTGTTCGAGACGAACCTCTCCAACATGATGGCCCACGACACCTGGGGCCCCCACCAGCGCATCGCACCCGCCCTGCGCCCCATCGCGCAGGCGGTCGAGCTGCCGCCGGACCGGCGTGACCCCGGGGACTGTGTCGGACCCATCTACTGGCTCTTCCCGGGACTCGCGATCGCCGGCGGCTGGCGCCAGAAGATCGCCGTCTCCCTGGTGCTCCCCCGGACGGCGACCGAGTCGGTGACCCAGCAGATCATCCTGCTGCGGGAGCCGGCGGTCACCGAGGAGGAGCGCCAGGCCGCCGACCGGTTCGGCGCCTGGTTCCACGAGGTGGTCCGCGACGAGGACTACGCGACGACGTACGGAGTCCAGCAGGGGCTGAAGGCCCTGGCCGCAGCGGGAACCGACTTCGTCTTCGGGCGCAACGAGCCCGGCCTCCAGCACTTCCACCGCACCGTTCACCAGCACCTGGACGCAGCCGCCAGGTGACCGACCCACGACAAGCGCAGGAGAACACCATGGTGGCTACGGGCAGCCTCGACGGACGTGTCGCGGTGATCACGGGCAGCACACGCAGCATCGGCCGCGCCATCGCCGAGGCATTCCTGGCCGACGGCGCCACGGTCGTCATCAGCGGCCGCAGCGAGATCAAGGGCAAGCAGGCCCTGGAAGAGCTGGACGCCGGGGACCGGGCCGTCTTCCACTCCTGTGACGCGAGCAGCCAGGAGGACATCGAGTCCCTCGCCGACTTCGCCGCCGAGAGGTTCGGCCGGCTCGACATCTGGGTCAACAACGCAGGCGGCACCCAGGGCTTCGCCCCCGTTCACGAGCTCAGCGACGAGGCCTGGAACCACGCCCTGGCCTTCAACCTCAACGCCTACTTCTACGGCACGCGCCGGGCACTTCCGAAGATGCTCGCGGGCGGCTGGGGCCGGATCATCAACATCTCCTCGGTGGAGGGCAAGCAGGCCAACAAGCCGGCGATCAGCCACTACATCACCAACAAGCACGCCATCCACGGGCTGACGAAGGCGACCGCCTTCGAGTACGGCACCCAGGGCATCACCTGCAACGCCATCTGTCCCGGCGCCGTCGACACCGACCTGATGCGGGCCGCCGGACCGGCCGCCGCCGAGGCCGAGGGCATCAGTTACGAGGAATGGCTCAGCCGCTTCGCCGAGCACGCCGCCACCAAGAAGATCACCACGGTGGAGCAGATCGCAGCTGTCGCCTCGATGCTGGCGAGCGACGCCGGCGCGGGCATCACGGGGACGCTCATCAGCGTCGACGGCGGAACGGCACAGTGGTAGGCCCCGGAAGCACCGGGACGGACAGCGGGAGACGCTCGGTCATGAAGAGCTGGATCACGGACTGGCAGCGCAGTGAGCGGCTGCCGCACTACACCCGGGCCAACGCGGGCGAGACCCTGCCGGACCCCGCGAGCCCCCTGGGCTGGACCCTGGTCTGGGGGCGCGGTCTGCAGGGCTGGCGGCGCGGCTTCGTCGGGTTCGGCGTCTACCGCGACGAGGAGGTGGCCGGCCCCCGGCCGCCGTTCGTCGGCATGTTCGGCGGCCACTTCTACCTCAACCTGTCCCACATGCGGCTGTTCGGCATCCGGATGGGCCAGACGGCGGACCAGATCGACGCGGCCTTCGTCGGCCAGCGCTCCGATACGCCGGTGTACGTGGCGCACCCGGACGACCAGGACGAGGAGCTGACCGGCAAGGCGGGTGCCACCCTTCAGCGGATGCTCGGCCAGTCCGGCTTCCCGGAGGCCGACGCCGACCGGGAACGGCTGCGCGCCCTGCGCCGCTCGCGCCCCGACCTGACGCGGCTGTCCGAGGCCGAACTGGTGGCCCACGCGCGGTCGTTGCTGGACGAGGTGGAGACGACCTTCCAGCGGCACGTCGAGTCGTCGCTGCCCGCATCCGTCGGCCCGGCGATCCTCGGCCCGCTGTGCGCTAGCGTGGACCGCCCCGGCGCCCTGCTCGACCTGATCGGCGGTCTCGGAGACGTCGACTCCGCCTCCCCCTCGACCGGGCTGTGGACGCTGTCCCGGCAGGTGGCGGCCTCGGCCGAGCTGAGCGCGCTGTTCGACCAGGGTCCGGCCGCGGTGGAGCAGGCGCTCGACACCGCGACCGGGGATGTGAAGGCCTTCCATGACTCCTTCGAGGAGTTCCTGGCGGAGTCCGGCGACCGCGGCCCCAACGAGTGGGACATCCACGCACTGTCCTGGGAGGCGGCGCCCGTCCAGGCGCTGGCCCTGGTCGACCGGATCCGGCACAGCCCCGACGACGCCTCCCCCGCCGCCCGCCAGAAGCGGCTGGCGGAAGGGCGCGAGCGGACGGCAGGGGAGATCCGGGCCGCGCTGCCCGAGGAGACGCATCCCCTGTTCGCCGCCGGCATGCACGCCTCCCAGGTGTGGATCCCGGCACGCGAGCGCACCAAGGCGAACTGCGTCACCGTCGTCAACGAGATCCGCATGGCCGTACGGGAGCTCGGTCGCCGCGGCGTCGACGCGGGGCTGTTCGCCCGGCCCGAGGACGTGATGATGCTGCTGGACACCGAACTCGACGACTATGTCGCCGCCCCGGAGTCCTTCGGCCCGGTGATCGCCCAGCGGCTCGAGGAGTACGCGGGCCTGTACGACCTGGAGCCGCCGTTCTTCATCGCCGACGACGCGCACACGGAAGTCGGCACCTGGCCGCGGCGCGCCGAGGAACGGACCCCGGCGGCCGTCGAGGGCGATGTCCTCGGTGGCGTGGCCGGCAGCCACGGCACATACACCGGCAGGGTGCGGGTGGTCACCGACCCGGCCTCGTGCGAGGCGCTGGAACCGGGTGAGGTGCTGGTCGCGCCGATCACGGACGCTGCCTGGACCCCGCTGTTCCTGGTCGCCGGGGCGGCCGTCGTGGATGTGGGCGCCCTCAACAGCCACGCCGTGGTGGTCTGCCGTGAACTGGGCATCCCGGCCGTGATCTCCGTCGAGAACGGGACACGACGGCTGCGGGACGGCATGGTGATCACGGTGGACGGCGACCAGGGCACGGTCACCGTGGACAGCGTGCCGGCCGCACTCGGCCTCTGAGGAACGCGTGGGCCCGCCGCTCCCCCTGACGGGACGGCGGGCCCACGCCCATGACCACGAAGGGAACACGCCATGGCAGAGGAAGTCATCGTCGCGGGCTGGATGGACTACGAACCCGGCGACCGCGCCACCATGCTGAAGGCACTCACCGAACTGGGCCGGCGGACCCGTGAGGCGGAACCCGGCTGCCTGGACTACGCCATGACCGCCGATCCCGGTGACGAGCGGCGCATCCGGGTGTTCGAGCACTGGACCTCCCGGCAGGCCCTCGACGAGCACTTCGCCACTGCGCACATCAAGGAGTTCCGCGCGGCCGTGGCGGGGCTGCCCCGGGTCGGGGTCTCCCTGACGGCCCACACGGTCGCCGCGTCACGCCCCATGCGCTGAGAAACGGCGCCCCCTCGCCGGGGCGCCGTTTCAGGCATTCCCTGCGTCAGTCGGCCAGCCGCACCAGCATCTTGCCGACATTGCCGCCGCCGAGCAGGGACAGCAGCGCCCCCGCGGCGTTCTCCAGGCCGTCCACGACCGTCTCGCGCGCGGTGATCCGGCCCTCGGCGAGCCAGCCCGCGACCCGCTGCTCGAACTCCGGCCGCAGGTCGTCGTGGTCGCGGACGATGAAACCGGACAGCGTCAGCCGCTTGAGGACCGCCTGGACCAAATGGTTGATGTCCACGGTCCGTCGCTCGCCGCCGAACTGCGACATCATGCCGCACAGGGCGACCCTGCCGCCGGTCCGCAGGGCGTGCAGGGCGGCCGCGAGCTGCTCACCGCCCACGTTGTCGAAGTACACGTCGATGCCCTCGGGTGCCATCCGGGCCAGCGCGTCGCGCACCGGCTCGGCACGGTAGTCCGCCGCGGCGTCGTAGCCGAACTCCTCGACCAGCAGGGCACACTTGCCGGGTCCGCCCGCGGTCCCGACGACGTGGTCCGCGCCCAGCAGCCGCGCGAACTGGCCGGCGGCGGTACCGACGGCGCCGGCCGCCGCCGAGACGAAGACGGTGTCGCCGGGGCGCAGCTCCGCGATCCGGGTCAGGCCCACGTACGCGGTGAATCCGGTCTGACCGAGCAGCCCCAACCAGGTGGGCAGCGGGGCGAGGCGGGGATCGATGCGCGCCGCCCCGTCGGTGTCCGTCCCGTTCAGTACGACCCGCTCCCGCCAGCCCAGCTGGTGACGTACGAAGGCGCCCGGCGGAACAGCGGGACAGCGGCTCTCCTCCACGACACCGAGGGCCCGCCCGTCCAGGGGTGATCCGGGGGTGAAGTTGTGCGTGTAGTGCTTCTCGGTGGTCTCCAGCCGTCCGCGCATGGACGGGTCGACGCTCATGTAGAGGTTGCGGACGAGGACCTGTCCTTCGCCGAGGAGCGGCAGGGGGCGTTCCTCGACGGCGAAGTCACCTGGGACAGGTTCCTTCGCGGGCCGGCGTCTCAGGCAGACCACCCGGGTGGTGCGCGGGGACACGGCGTCACCCCTCCTGCGGGTGCGCCGTGCGCCGCTGGGCGAGCCGGCCGACCCAGCCGGCCATCTGGAGGTCGGCGTGGCGCAGTTTGCCCGACTGCCACCGGGCCTGGAAGTCGAAGACGCCCCGCGCCCCGGTCTTCGGGTCGGTCACCTCGACCAGTCCGTCCTCGGTGAGCCGGTACACCTGCCCGGTCAGCGGGTGGATCACTTGCTTGGACATGGGGGCCTCACTCCTGCACTCGGCGGCGCACGCCGCGCTTGGTCACGGTCACCGGGCCCTCGACCAGGAGCCGGCAGGCGAGCCGGGTCAGGCCGTCCACCGGCCTGCGCAGGGCCTCGATGCCCTCGCGTTCCAACGGGCCCACGGGGGAACAGTTCTCCACGCCCTCCTCCACCTGGACGAAGCAGGTACGGCAGGTGCCCTTGCCGCCGCAGACGGTGGGCCAGCGGTAGCCGAGGCGCCGGGCGGCGGTGAACAGGTCCTCGCCGTCGAGCACGTCGAGTTCGGCGCCCAGGGGTCTGACGGACACCCGGTGGGTCACTTGTCCATCCACTGGTCGAGCGTCCGGTTGAAGTGGCGGATGCGGCTCTCCTGGTAGTTGGCGAGCGTGATGCCCGGCTTGCGCATCGCCTTCAGGCCCTGCTGGACGTAGGGCAGGTTCTCGCAGTCCTGGTCGAAGACGGGTCCCAGCACACCTAGTTCGGGGATGTCGGCGAAGAGCATGTCCTCGGGCACCCAGCGGATCTTCGCCGGGGGCGGCATCTCACCGGACCGCTTGGGGGAGGACATGAAGATGATCTCGGCGGTGCAGGAGTCGGGGTCGAGGCCGTTGGGCCGGAACCGGTAGATGATGTTGGACTTGGCGCCGCCCCAGGGGTTGAAGTTGGGGAACAGCAAGTAGTTGATGGCGTCCAGCAGTTCGGTGTCCGGGGTCCGTGAGAAGTCCTGGGTCGAGGTGGCCGCCAGCTGCTCGCGCATCCGCTCCGCGAGGACCTGGCGGGCGGTGCCGCCGGGCGGGATCATCGGCAGTTCGTCGCCCTCCTGCCGGACCAGGTCACGGCCCTGGGCGGCGGCGTAGAAGGCGCGCGAGTCGTAGAAGGTCTCCAGGACGTCCTCCTCCGTTACGGAGTCCGCCACATGGGGACTGGGCGCGCCCTGGATGTTGATCATCCGGTTCCAGTTCGGCTGGTCCGCCATCACGTCGTACTGCGAGTTGGCGTCGGCGAGCCACGGCAGCATCTGCGGGTGGGTGGCGATCACATGGAAGGACTCGATGAACGCGTCCTGGGCGACCTTCCAGTTGCAGGGCAGCACCTTGGCGATGTGCAGCGACTTGTAGCGGTTCTCCAGCGGCCAGATGTAGTAGTCGTCGAAGGTGCCGCGATAGCTGTCGAAGGACTCCGCGTACGGGTCCATGTTGATGAAGACGAAGCCGCGCCAGGTGGCGACCCGGGCCTCGGGAAGGGTGAACTTCTCCGGGGTGACGTGCGGGAAGTCCCAGGCGCAGGGCGGGGTCTGCATCGTGCCGTCGAGATTCCACGCGAAGCCGTGGAACGAGCAGCGGAACTCGCTCACGTTGCCGCCGCCGGTGCGCAGTTTGCGTCCGCGGTGCAGACACACGTTGACGAAGGCCCGGATCTCGTCGGGGGCCGTACGCACGACGATGAGCGAGTCGTCGCCGATCTCGTAGACCTCGTGGTCGCCGACCTCGGGGATCTCGCTCTCCAGACAGGCGAACTGCCAGACACGCCGCCACACCTGGCGCATCTCACGTTCGGCCCAGTCACGGGAGGTGAAGCGGGCGGTGTCGATGTCCTCGCTGCCGAGGGGGTCGTTCCGCTCGAACCTCAGAGCGGGCGGGACCGGGCGGCTGTCCTGGTCGAGGTAGTCCTGGACGCTGGGCCCGGGGCACCGCGCGGCACCCAGCTCCGACGTTTCGTCCATCATGTCTCCTCCGGGAGAAACTTTAGAACGAGTGTAGTTACGAGTTACGGCACGGAGCAACACTCTCGAGCGCGAATGAAGACCGCATCCGCCGAGGTCAGCGCGGAAACTTCCGGGAAGCGCACGAATTTGCCGACGTTGCCCCTCGCCAAGGCCGTTGAGGCGTGTCACACTCCGACTCACTTGAGACTGTAGTGCCTCATAAGTTTCTCCGATCCGGGACGGTCTTGGGCCGGCCCGGTGCCGGAGGAACGGCGCGGACCTGCGCGCTGCGGACGGCGGCCGTTCCACTGCCCGGGTCGGGAGACGCCGGTCCGACGAGCGGCGGCCGCTGTGTCCTTCCGGAACATCGGCGCCGTCTACCTGTGGCTGCTCATGAGCTCGCCACCAGCGCGCAGTGGGCCGCGAGCCTGTTCACCGGCTCCGTCCTCATCGTGGCACTGGTACTGACGGGTGGCCGCATCACCCACCATCGACAAGGAGACGGAGAATGAAGGCTGTGCAGTACCGGAGGGTCGGACACGCCCCCGAGGTCGTCGAGGTTCCCGCGCCCCGACCGGGTCCGGGCCAGGTGCTGTTGAAGGTGACCGCGGCGGGGCTGTGCCACTCCGACCTGGCGGTCATGGGGTGGCCCGAGGAGCAGTTTTCCTACCCGCTGCCGATGACGCTCGGCCATGAGGGCGTCGGCACCGTCGCGGCCGTGGGCAGCGGTGTCACCGCGGTGGCGGAGGGCGACGAGGTGGCGGTGTACGGCCCCTGGGGCTGCGGACAGTGCCCCAAGTGCGCGGTGGGCAAGGAGAACTGCTGCCCGCACGCCGCCGGGCTCGGCATCCTGCCCCCGGGACTCGGCTCTCCCGGTGCCCTGGCCGAGTACATGCTGGTGGACTCGCCCCGCCATCTGGTGCCCCTGAACGGACTGGACCCGGTGCAGGCCGCCCCGCTCACCGACGCGGGGCTCACGCCCTATCACGCCATCAGGAAATCGCTGCCCAAGCTGGTCCCGGGCAGTACGGCGGTGGTGATCGGAGTCGGCGGCCTGGGTCACCTGGCCGTGCAGCTGCTCCGCGCTCTCACACCGGCCACGGTGGTCGCCCTCGACGTGAGCAAGGAGAAGCTGGAGCTGGCCCATACCGTGGGCGCCCACGAGACGCTGCTCTCCGACGGCGCGGCGGCCGCACAGATCCGGCAGCTGACCGGCGGGATCGGAGCGGACGTGGTCCTGGACTTCGTGGGCGCCGAGCCGACGCTCGCCGCGGCCGCGGCGGCGGTCGCCGTGGAGGGCGATGTGACGATCGTCGGCCTCGGCGGAGGCACCCTGGCGGTCGGCTTCGGCGGCGGGCTGCCGTTCGAGGCCTCGGCCTCTTTCCCCTACTGGGGCAGCCGCCAGGAACTCATGGAGGTGGTCGAGCTGGCCCGGGAGGGTCTGGTCTCCTCGCACGTCGAGACCTTCGCCCTCGACGAGGCGCCCGCGGCCTACGAGCGTCTGCACGCCGGTGACATCAAGGGCCGCGCGGTGGTACTGCCGCACGCGTGAACGCCCCCGCAGGGCCGGCGCCCCTCAGGCGCCGGCCCGTTCCTCTGCCGGGTTCCGGCCGGTCACCGTCCGCTCCACGCAACGTCGTAGCACCGTCAGGAACTCCGGCATGTCCCAGGGGCCGCGGTCCACGCGCCCTGTGTCATCGACGCCCAGATCCTGCATGTCGTAACGGCCCCTGCAGTGACCGAGGGTGAAGTAGCAGACCTCGCCGAGACCGTGCTGCTTGAGGTACAGCACCGGTCGGGGTGCCCTGTCGAGGGCCGCCGTGTCGCCCTCGGCGAAACCACGGCAGGGCCCCGTGTACTCGGCGTGCAGCAACACGTCCAACTCCCCGTGCAGCTCGCAGACGTACAGCTCGTCGGTGACCGTGAACGGGCCGATCCCGGTGACCAGTGGATGGCCTGGATCGGTCACGTGCACCTCGTACGGCTCGATCGGCGGGTGGGCCAGGAACTGGCTGCCGAGTACCTGGGCCAGTTCCCCGAGGAGCCGCGGGGTCGTGAACTCCCGTGTCCCGCCGTGTGTCGACGGCTCGATCACCGCGTTGGTGCCGTGCAGGGCGAGCCAGCGACCGCCCCGCTCGACCACCCGGGCGAGCGCGGCCCGCTGCGCCGGGCGGGGCCGGACGTCGCAGGTGTAGGTGACGAGCAGGTCGGCCCGGTCGAGGGCTTCCACGCAGTCGTAGTCCTGGTGGACGGTGGTGCGCACCCTCGGATGCTCGGCGAGCAGTTCCAGCAGCCTGAGCCGCGCGTGGTCGAAGTCGTGCCAGCGGCCGCCGCAGACCAGTACGGCGTCCAGGCGGCCTGCAGGGCCCGCCACGGCTCAGTACTGGACGCGGGTGAGCAGCCCGCCGTCCACCACGAGGTTGACTCCCACACAGAACCCACCGGTCCGACCGAGCAGGAACGCCACCGCCGCGGCCACGTCCTCCGCTGTGCCGTAGCGGCCGATCGGAAGCTTGGCGAGGACTTCCTCGTAGACCTCCGGGCGGCTGGTGCGGATGGTCTCCCAGGCGCCGCCGGGGAAGTCGATCGGGCCGGGCGAGACGGTGTTGACGCGGATGCCCTTCGGTGCGAGGGCGTGTGCGAGGGCGGAGGCGTGCTGGACGACGGCCGCCTTGAGCGCGGAGTAGGAGTTCGCTCCGGCCGGGCGCGCGGTGTCGGAGGCGTTGGTGGTGCCGATGGCCACGACCGCGGCCCGGTCGGAGGCCTCCAGATGGGGCATGGCGGCCTCGACGAGTCCCGCGAACGGGATCAGGTCGCCGCGCAGGCTGGCTTCCCAGGACTCGGGGCCTTTCACGTTGCCCGCCGACACGTTGGACACCACCAGGTCCAGGCCGCCGAGTGCGCCGGCCGCCCGCTCCACGAAACCGGCGAGGGCGCCCGGGTCGGTGACGTCGACCGCTTCCTCGAACACGGTGGCCCCCTCGGCCCGCAGTTCGGCGGCGGCCTTGGCCAGTCCTTCCCCGCCCCGGGCGCACAGCGCCAGGGCGCAGCCCTCCGCGGCCAGTGTCGCGGCGATCGCCCGGCCTATGCCCCGGCTCGCACCGGTCACCAGCGCCTTGGCGCCCGTCAGTCCCAGATCCATCGATGTCACTCCTTCGTGATTGCCGAAGCGAGGCGTGGTGCCTCAGTTGCCGGGGAGTTGTGAGAACGGCTTCCGGTCCACCCGCGGCTCGGGCGGCAGCTTGAGGACCCGTTCGCCGATCAGGTTGCGCTGGATCTGGTCCGTGCCTCCGGCCAGCCGGTAGCCGGGGGCGCCGAGGAGGTGCTCGGTCCAGGCGAAGGTGCCCTGTTCCCCGGTGTCGGCGCTGATCCGTGCTCCCATCAGCTCGGCAGCGACCTGCCCTGTGCGGGTGAGCAGTTCGGAGGCCATGAGTTTGGTCAACGACGCCTCCGGGCCCGGCCGGCCGCCGGCCGCGCTCGTCCTGGCGACGCGGTCCACGGTCGCCGCGCGCAGGGCCGCACGGACGTACAGGTCCGCGAGGCGCTGGCGGACCAGCGGATCCTCGGTGCGGCCGAGGGATCGGGCGAGCGCGAGAACGTCCGTGAAGGTGCCGCCCTTACGGCGGTTGCCGCTGCCGGAGGCGGTGCGTTCGAAGGCGAGGGTGGTGGTGGCGACCTCCCAGCCCTGGCCCGGCCGCCCGATCCGGAGCCGGTCCGGCACGCGTACACCGCTGAGGAAGACCTCGTTGAAGGAGGCGCCGCCGCTCATCTGACGGATCGGGCGCACCTCCACCCCAGGGGCGTCCATCGGTACCAGGAAGGCGGTGATGCCGGCCTGTTTGACGACGTCCGGGTCGGTGCGGGCGAGCAGCAGACCGTAGTCGGCGAACTGGGCGCCCGAGGTCCACACCTTCTGACCGTCGATCACCCACTCCTCGCCGTCCTGCCGGGCGCGGGCGCGCAGGGCCGCGAGGTCCGATCCGGCACCGGGCTCGCTGAACAGCTGGCAGGCCAGCAGATCGGTGCGCAGGAAGGCGCGGGCGTGGTCGCGGCGCTGCTCGGCGGTCCCGAACAGGGAGACGGCCATCGCGACCAGGCGCACCGTGACGCTGATCAGCTCGGTGGAGGGCGGGACCTCGAAGGCCGCTTCCTCTTCGGCGAAGGCCGCCACGTGGGCGGCGGTCAGTCCCGCGCCGCCCTTGTCCGCCGGGAGGGTCAGGGCCTGGTAGCCGGCGTCGAACCGGGCTCGCTGGTAGGCGCGGCAGCGCTCCAGCAGCAGGCGCTCCTCGTTCTCCGGAAGGTTGTGGAACACGGCGAGGTCGGCGGTCTCCGTGCCGGAGTCCGGCGCCCGTGCGGGTTCGAGCACGGTGGCCAGCCACTGCCGTACCTGCCTGCGCCATGCGTCCGGATCCAGCTCGGACATGGCTCCTCCTCGGGCACTTACCAGACGGTGGATTTAGTAACAGGATGCGGAGCACGGCGTCCCCAACCCACTGAAACAGGCGTGAACGACTCCGTCCCGGATCAGAGTGTTCCGCACTTTCTTGATAAACGCTACAGTCTCAGCATCTCCCTCTCCCCGGAAACCGGGAGAGGCCCGAGGAGCCGCCGGAGGAGCCATGTCGCTGCTGCCACTCGACCGTCGCGCCCAGGAGTCACCCGACGAGCCCGCCCTGGCGGACGACCTGGACGTCCTGTCCTGGTCCCGCCTCGCCGACCAGGTGGCGCGGGCGGCGGCCCGGTTGCTCGAACTCGCGCCCGGCCCCGAGGACCGGATCGCCGTCCTCGGTGACAACGCGATCCCGACGCTGGTGGCTCATCTGGCCGGCCTGCGCGCCGGAGTGGGGACCGTGGCCACGTCCCGCAGCCTCACCTCGGGCGAGCTCGTCGAGCAGATCATCGACGCGGGCGTGACCGGGATCGTCGCCGGACCCGTAGGCGCGGGTGCCGCCCTCGACGCGGCCCGGGAACTGTGCCTGCCGGTGGTGGTGCACGGAACCCCGGCGCTCGGACACGCCTTCGACTGGGACCGGTGGCTGGCCGCCGCACCCGCCGGGCGCACCCTCCCCGCGGGCCGACCCGCCCGGCCTCCGCTCGTCTACACCTCGGGAACCACCGGACAGGCGCGCGGCACCGAGGTGCGCTGGGTCAGCAGCCCGGTCGCCGACAGCTCCGCCTACCTCGCCGCGATGTCCGCCCGTCCCGGATTCCCTCCGGGATGGCACCTGGTGTGCGGCCCCCTGCAGCACAACGCCCCGCTGACCTCGCTGCGACACCTGGCGGCCGGCGAGCCGGTGGTCGTCCTCGGCAGATACGACGCGGAGACGTTCCTGAGCCGGGTGCAGAAGTGGCGGGTCTCCTCGACGGTGATGGTCCCCACCCACTTCCAACGGCTGCTCGCCCTCCCGGGCGAGGTCCGCGCCCGGTACGACGTCTCCAGCCTGCGGCAGGTCTCCCACACCGGCTCCGCGTGTCCGCCCGAGGTGAAGCGCGCCATGATCGACTGGTTCGGTCCGGTGCTGACCGAGTCGTACGGCGCCAGCGAGGCGGGCACCGTGGCACGCATCAGCAGCGCGGAGTGGCTGGCGCACCCGGGCTCGGTCGGGCGGGTACGGCCCCCCTTCGAGGTCCTGGTCACCGATGACGACGGCCGGCAACTGCCGCCCGGCGAACCAGGGTTGCTGGCCTTCCGGGCTCCGGAGGACCAGGGCGTCCGCTACCACGCGGACCCGGACAAGACCAAGGCCGCCTACCTCTCCCCCGGCGTCTTCACCCTCGGCGACATCGGCTATGTCGACGCGGACGGCTACATCTTCATCACCGACCGGGCCGCGGACGTCGTGGTCTCCGGCGGGGTCAACCTCTACCCCGCCGAGAGCGAGGCCGTGCTGCGACAGCACCCGGCGGTCGCCGAGGTCGCGGTCATCGGCGTGCCCGACCCCGACTTCGGCGAGTCCCTGCGGGCGCTCGTCGTGGCGGCGGACGAGCCGCCCGCCGACGAGCTGGACCGGTTCTGCCGCGAGCGTCTCGCCGCCTACAAGTGCCCGAAGTCGTACGAGTTCGTGCCCGAACTCCTGCGCAACGCGATGGGCAAGCTCGACAAACGCGCGATGCGCCGCCCCTACTGGGCATCAGAACGGACCATCGCCGGCTGAGCCGCTCGCCTCCGCGCCGCTCACCCCTGTCTCTTCTGCCCCCGTGCCTGCTCACCCCTGCGCCGGCTCACCCCTGTGAAGGATCACCATGACCGAACTCCTCCTCATCCGGCACGGCCTCCCGCTGGCCGGTGTGTTCGACCCGGGGCTGTCCCCGGAGGGCATCGCCCAGGCGGAACATCTCGCCGCCTGGCTCGGACACGAGGACCTCGACGCCCTCTACGTCAGCCCGTACCGCCGCGCCCGAGAGACCGCCGCGCCCCTGGAACGACTCACCGGCATGACCGCCACCGTCCTCGACGACCTGCGCGAGTGGGACACGGACGTGTCCCACCCCTACACGCCACCCGAGCAGATCGGCGCCGACGATCCCCGGGCGGCGGCGCTCGCCGAGGGACGCTTCGAGGACTTCGTGCCCGAGCTGGACCGGGACGCCTTCCGGGCACGTGCCGTACGGGCCGTGCACACCATTCTCGACGCCCATCCGGGCGGGCGGGTCGCGGCCGTGTGCCACGGCGGCATCACCAACACCTACCTGGCGACGGTGCTGGGCCTGTCCACCATGTTCTGGTTCCACCCCGACTACACGTCCGTCAGCCGGGTGCGGCGCATGCCCGGCGGCCGCGTCGTCCTGCACTCGGTCAACGAGACGGCCCATCTGATCGCCGACCGTGCCGTGGACGCCGGCACGGCCGCCTGACCCCGTCCCTCACTCCAGGAGGTCCCGGCCATGCCCGGATCCGTCATCGTCGCCGGTGCCAGGACGCCCATCGGCAAACTGCTGGGCGCCCTCAGCTCCCTGTCCGCGGTCGACCTCGGCGCCCACGCCATCCGCGCGGCCCTGGCCGCCGTACACCTGGAGCCGGCAGCCGTCGAAGCCGTCGTCATGGGGCATGTCGTCCAGGCCGCAGCCGGCCCCAACCCGGCACGGCAGGCCGCGGTCGAGGCCGGCATCCCCTTCTCCGTGCCCGCGAGCACCGTGAACAAGCTCTGCCCGTCCGGACTGCACGCCATCGCCCTGGCCGACTTGATGATCGCCTCGGGCCGTCACGAAGTGGTCGTGGCGGGTGGCATGGAGTCCATGTCGAACGCCCCGCACCTGCTGCGCGGAGCCCGCACCGGCTGGACGTACGGTCCGGCAGCGGCGGAGGACGCCCTGGACCGTGATGCCCTCGTCTGCGCCTTCGACGGCGTCTCCATGGGCGCGGCGACCGAGCGCTACCAACGGCCCTTCGACCTGACCCGTGAGGAACAGGACGAGTACAGCGCGCTCTCCCATCAAAGGGCCGCCCACGCCCAGGAGTCGGGTGCGTTGTCCGCGGAGATCGCCCCCGTCACCGTGGCCGGGCGCCAGGGCGAGACGGTGGTCGCCACCGACGAGGGCGTACGATCCGGCACCACCGGCGAGAGTCTGGGGCGCCTGAAGCCGGCCTTCTCCGACACGGGCACCATCACCCCGGGCAACGCCTCACAGCTCTCCGACGGGGCCGCGGCCGTCGTCGTGATGAGCGCCGAGCGCGCCCGGCGGGAGGGCCTGACGCCGCTCGCCGAGATCGGTGCCTACGGCACGGTCGCGGGCCCCGACCCCTCGCTGCTCGTCCAGCCGGCCGGCGCGGTCCGCGACGCGCTGTCCCGGGACGGCCGGCTGAAGGTCGCCGACCTGGAGCTGTTCGAGATCAACGAGGCGTTCGCCTCGGTGGCCCTGGCGTCCGTACGGGAGCTGGGCATCCCCCTGGACAGGGTGAACGTCAACGGCGGAGCGATCGCGCTCGGGCATCCGGTCGGCATGACCGGGGCCCGGCTGGTGCTGACCCTCGCGGCCGCACTGCGACGGCGCGGAGGCGGCAGCGGAGCGGCCGCCCTGTGCGGGGGCGGCGGCCAGGGCGACGCACTACTGCTGCACGTGCCGACCGCGGCCTGAACCCGGAGCTGAACCCTCATGAACGACCAACTGCCCACGTTCGACGCGACGCTCACCGTGGAGACCCGCACCCGGGCCGCGGACGACGTCGTCACCCTCACCCTTCGCCGCCCGGACGGGGGCGCGCTCCCTGCCTGGACGCCGGGCGCCCACATCGACCTGCTCCTGAACGGCGACGACGGCGACGACCTGATCCGTCAGTACTCCCTGTGCGGGCACCCCGCCGACCGCGAGGCCTGGCAGATCGCCGTGCTGCGCGAGCCGGGAGGGCGGGGTGGCTCCGCATACGTCCACGACCACCTGCACGAAGGCGCGAAGGTACGGGTCCGAGGACCGCGGAACAACTTCCCGCTGCGGCCGACCGCGCGCCATCTCTTCATCGCGGGCGGTGTCGGTATCACGCCCATCCTGCCCATGGTCGAAGCAGCCGAGGCCGCGGGGGGCGACTGGCGTCTGCTGTACGGCGGCCGCACCCGGACCTCCATGGCCTTCTTGGACCGCCTCGTCCCGCACGGGGACCGTGTACTCGTCCGTCCGCAGGACGAGTACGGCCTGCTGGACCTCGCCACGTTCCTCGGCGTGCCCGAGGAAGGCACCCTGGTCCACGCCTGCGGTCCCGAACCCCTGCTGCGGGCGGTGCAGGAGCAGTGCGCGACCTGGCCGCCCGGCACGCTGGGCGTCGAACGGTTCGCCCCGGTTCGGACAGCCGAAACCGGCACTGCCGCTGCCTTCGAGCTGGAGCTCGCCCGTTCCGGGCTCACCCTCACCGTGGCGCCGGACCGTTCGGTGCTCGAAGCTATCGAGGAAGCCGGCGTCGCGGTCGACTTCTCCTGCCGGGAAGGCACGTGCGGCACCTGCGAGACGGACGTGCTCGACGGCACACCCGACCACCGCGACTCGCTGCTGTCCGAGGACGAACGAGCCGCCGGCGACACCATGCTCATCTGCGTCTCCCGCTCGTGCGGCCCCCGCCTCGTCCTCGATCTATGACGGCGGTCACCTCCCATCGGACCACGACTCATCAGAGAGGACCCCGGATGGACCCCGTCACCCGTCTTGGCGTCGTCGGCTGCGGCCTCATGGGCTCCGGCATCGCCGAAGTCGCCGCCCGCAGCGGCATCGACGTCCGTGTCGCCGAGGCCACACCCGACGCGATCGAGGCAGGCCGCCGCCGACTCACCGCTTCCCTCGACCGAGCCCTCAGAAGTCACAAACTCGCCGAGGAACAGCGAGACCAGGCCCTCGCCAGGGTTTCCTTCACCCGCGACCTCACCGACATGGCCGACCGTCAGTTCGTCATCGAGGCGGTCGCCGAGAACCGCGACATCAAGACCGATGTCCTGCGCACCCTGGACAAGGCGATCGAAGACCAAGCGGCAGTCCTGGCCACCAACACCTCCTCGATCCCCGTCGTCGACCTCGCAGTTGCCACCGAACGGCCGTCGCGGGTCATCGGCATGCACTTCTTCAACCCCGTGCCCGTGCAGCGGCTGGTCGAGCTCGTTCCCGCCCTCACCACCGACGCCGACACCGTGGACCGCACCCGCGGCCTGGCGGAGCAGTTGGGCAAGCAGGCCATCCAGGCGCCCGACCGTTCCGGCTTCGTCGTCAACGCCCTCCTCGTGCCCTATCTGCTCGGCGCCGTGCGGATGGTGGAGTCCGGCTCGGCACGGCCGGAGGACATCGACCGGGGCATGGAACTCGGATGCGCCCATCCCATGGGGCCGTTGCGCCTGCTCGACCTCATCGGCCTCGACACCGCCCAGGCCGTCGCCGAGTCCATGTACGAGGAGTTCAAGGAGCCGTTGTACGCACCGCCCGCCCTGCTTCGCCGTATGGTCGCCGCGGGCCGCCTCGGCCGCAAGAGCGGCCGCGGCTTCCACATGTACGACACCTGAACCAGAGCCGGCCACCTGCTGCGGGGACACCCCGCCCCCCGCGTCACGCGACCAAGTCGCGCCCGTGTCACCCGTTGGTCCCGGAAGGTGGGCGGGGCGGCCAGAGACAGGCGGCGAAAGCGTCGTCGCGTGCTGGGCGGGTGCCCAGGGCTGATGCGTTCTCGCTTGGCGAGCTCTTCGCCCCAGGCCGTTCGCTCGGCAACGATGTGGGGAAGGCGTGGACGGAAGAGCGTCCGGCCTGACCGCCCGCGAACTGCAACTGACCTGGCTGCTACGCGCCCTCTGATGGCACCGCGTCAAGAACGCATCAGCCAGGCTCGATCTCGATCCGTCCGTTGAGGCTGCTTGCGAGGTGGCAGACGCCCCGGTAGTAGCCGTCAGCGCTCGGTGAAGACGAGCCCGAGGCAGTCGCTGACGAGCCGGACCATCGCCGACGGTGTGGGCGCTCGTGCCGTAGGTGCGGTGGCGGTGAAGGCCCGCCACAGCGGCACGCTCAGGAACTCCCGGTCGGACAGGACGAGTTGAGCCGGCCCGCAGGAGGGGGACAGGTAGCCGACCAGGGTGACTTCGCCGGTGCGGCAGCCGGCCGGCTCGGCATCCAGGACGAGATGAGTGCCCCACCTCGATCGGACAGGCCATCCGCACCTGGGGAAAGGATGACTTGCCGTGCCGGCCCTCCAGTCCGTCGTCGGCGTGCAGGCCGACGTCCCCACGGGGCGCGTCAGCGAGACATCCGCCACGCCACTCGATGACGCACAGGTGCGCGACGCTATCGACGAAGCGGCTACGAGTTCACCGGACGCCTGTGACTCTCCGCCTTCACCCCAGAAGCCTCACAGGACGAGCGTCTACTATGGCCTTGCGTATTCGGCGGCGAAAAGGGAGTCGGGTCATGCGGCGGCTGGGGGATCTCGAGGCGGAGATCATGGATCGTTTCTGGACGTGGAACCGTCCGGCGACGGTGCGCGAGATAGTCGATGACATCAACAAGTACCGCCCGGTCGCGTACACCACGGTGATGACCGTGACCAACATCCTGTATGGCAAGGGCTGGTTGCTGCGAGGCAAGCACGGCCGGGCCTGGCTGTACTCGCCGGTCCGCAGCCGTGAGGCTTACGCCGCCGCGCTCATGGAGGACGGCCTGGGAGAGAGCAAGGACCGCCCGGCAGCACTGGTCGCCTTCGTCGAGAACATGTCCGAGGAGGAGCAGGCCGCCCTGCGCAAGGCCCTGCGGAACGTGAGTCGGCAGGCGAAGGCGGGCTCGTGAACGCGGCCCCCGCCCTGGTCGGCTACACGGCAGCGGTGGGGTTCGTCGCCCCGCGCCTGCTGCTGAGCAGCTCCTGGCCGCACCGGGCCCCTGCCCTGGCGGCGGCGGTGTGGCACGCACTGGCGGTCTCGTTCTCGATCGCCGCCGCGCTCACCGCTGCCAGCCTGGCCATGCCGACCGAGCATCTGCACGTCGGCCTGGTGGGCCTGCTGCACACCTGCGGGATGGCCGTGGCGACGGGACAGCCCGACCCGGACATGGCGGACCGGCTGGCCGTCGGCATTCCGGCCGCCATCGGAGTCGCCCTCGTCGGGAGCTTCGCCTTCCACGTTGTACGCGCCCGTCGTGCCCGTACGCAGCACCGGGAAGCCCTCGACCTCGTGGGCCGGCACTCCTCCCGGCTGTGCGCCACCGTCCTCCCGTACGACAGCCCGGCCGCCTACTGCCTGCCCGGCCGCCGCCCACGGATCGTGATCAGCGACGCGGCCGTGCGCCAACTGACCCCCGAGCAACTCGACGCCGTGCTGGTGCACGAGCAGGCCCACATCGCCGGCCGCCATCACCTCGTCCTGGCCGCCGCCGAGGCCTTCCACTCCGTGTTCCGGTGGGTGCCGCTGGCCCGCCACGCCCGGGCACAGACGGCCCTGCTGGTCGAGATGATCGCGGACGACCGTGCGCTGCGCCGCCACTCCCAGGAAGTACTGGCCACCGCCATGTACGAGATTGCGGCGGCGCGCACTCCGAAGGGCGCGTTGGCGGCGGGCGGCCCGAACGCCCTGATCCGCTTGAAGCGGGTCCTCGGCCCACGCAAGGCACCACACCCCGCCCTGTGGGGCGCCGTCGCCACCGCAGCCATGGCGATCCCCCTTCTTCCCCTTCTGGTCGCCTGCCCACCCGGCCTCGGCTGACCGGTTACAGGTGAACCTGGCGACTCGGACTCACGTATGAGTCGCGCATCACGGCGGCAAGACGTTCACCGAACTCGCACCGCTCGCCAGCCGAGTCCGTCCGCTGCGGGACGAAGCGCGAAGCCCGGTGCCACACTGCCGCGTTGACGATCCCTGCGATGCGGACACGGCCGCGGCCCGGGCGCCTGGCAGGCCGACTGGCAGCAGGTCCGGATGCGAAGGCCGAGAAGGTCCGCGTCGAGGCCGAGCGTCAGGACGTCTCGCACTGGGGGAAGCGCCCCGCGGGTGACGCGATCAGCCTCATCGTGCAGCGTGTGGTCCGCCGGCCCACCTTCAGCCGGGTCGCGGGCCTCAGGGTGCGGTATCTGCCGTACGGCGAGCTGCAGGCCAACCGTGAGGCGATCATGCGTTGCGGCACGGGGCTGCATCCCGGACGCGGCCGATGGTCAAGACTCCGCCATGTGGCTCAAGTGGTTGAGTGGACCGGAGTGACCTTACGTACTAAGGGACTAAGTAGAATCAGCGCCCGGCGAAGGGAAACACAGTGATCCGGCACCGCATCGTCCTCGCCACGTCCGCAGGACTGGTCTCCACACTCCTGCTGGCGGCATGCGGCTCCTCGAACGACAAGGCCTCCAGCACGAGCCCCGGCAACGCCGCACCGGTCGCCACGGCCGCGTCGGATCCCGCGAGGTCCGCGCCGGCCGACAGCGGCAGTTCCGCCAGCGGGGACATGGCCACAACCACCATGCTGATGGCCAAGGCGATGAAGGGTATGGGCAGCGTGGTCACCGACGACAAGGGGATGACGCTCTACCGCTCCGACATGGACAAAGGGACTCCCTCCATGTCGATGTGCTCGGGCGACTGCACGAAGACCTGGATGCCGGTCATGGCGCAGGACTCCGTGCAGACCATGGGGGTGGAGAAGAGCCTGCTCGGCTCCGTCAATCGCCCGGACGGCATGAAGCAACTCACCCTTGGTGGCTGGCCTCTGTACCGTTACATGGGCGACGCGAAGGCCGGGCAGATGAACGGCCAGGGCAGGGACAAGATGTGGTTCGCCGTCACCCCGGCCGGCAAGAAGGCCTCCATGACGGGATGAGCAAGGCTGCGCCACCACGGAGCGGGTGTGATTGCCGTCTCGCGCCACTCTCGTGGGCACCAGGGCACCGAACTCGTGGCGTTCCTCCGTCACGACGAGCGGGTGGTTCACGCTCAACAGCAGCTCCGCGGCATGATCCGGGACCTGCTGACCGAGGGCACACGGACCGGCGATGTGCGTGACGACGTCTCGCCCGACGAGCTCGCGGCCTACTGCCTCCATGCTTACGAGCACGTCCACGGCCGCCACCGGTTCGGCCGCGGCGGTCATCGCCTTCGCCAGGACACAGATCGGCGACGCCTACGCCCTGGGCGCCACCGGCCCAGCTCCTGGGACTGCTCCAGCCTCATGCAGGCCACCTTCAAGCAGGCCGGTATCAGCCTGCCGCACGTCTCGCAGGACCAGTCGACCGTGGGCACGCCGGGCCGCTGAGCAACCTGCAGCCGGCACAACCTCTACTGGTGCTCTGCGGGCAGCGCCTGTCACAACGCAGAGGACCGCTTTCCCCAGACAGTCCTCCGGACGGGGAGAGTGGCCCTCGCTCGGCCCGGGTGGGCCCATCGCCGACCGACGGGCCCACCCGGACTTCACGAGTAGCGTGGAGAACGTCAGGCTTGGTAAGCCACGTTCGCCATCATCCCGGCCTCGCCGTGGTAGGCGTTGTGGCAGTGCAGCATCCACTGGCCCGGGTTGTCGGCGTCGAGAAGGACGGACAGCTTCTTCTTGGGCAGCACGATCGCGGTGTCCTTGCGAGGTCCCGAATCGCCGAGCTGGTACGTGTGGCCGTGCAGGTGCATCGGGTGCCACATGTCGGTGTCGTTGACGAAGTCGAGCCGTACACGCTGCCCCTCCTCGATGACGACGGGGCTCGCCTCAGGGTCCTTCATGTCAAAGGCCCTGCCGCTGATGGCCCAGTTGTACTTCTCCATGCCGCCGGTCAGCTTGATCTGATGGGTGACGTCGGTCTTGGCGGACTTCAGGCGCACGTCGTCTGCGGCCCGCAGCTGGGACGCCGTCATGATGATGCCGTCGAGTTCCTTCGGGCGGACGGTCGCTGCCGGCTTGCTTCCCGAACCGGTGCGGACCAGCGCGAGGCCGTTGGCGTTCTTTCCCTCGGCCAGCGCCACGAGAGGGAAGACCCCGTCGCCCAGGGTGGCCACGACGTCATAACGCTCCCCCATACCGATCAGCAGCGCGTCCACCTGCTGATGGTCGACCGGGAAGCCGTCGGTGTGGGTGATGGTCAGCTTGTGACCGCCGAGAGCGACGCGGTAGGCGGTGTCGCCGCCCGCGTTGATGATCCGCAGGCGCACCTTCTTGCCGGGCTTACCGGTGTAGACGTCCGGATCGGCCGCCACTCGGCCGTTGATGAGGTGGTGCGGGTACTTCACATCGCCGGCGTCACCGCCGAGCAGCTTGCTGGTGGCGCCCATGAGCATGAACTTCGTCGACATGCCGCCGGACGAGGAGGCCGAGGCGGACGGCGACGCGGACTCCCCCATGTCCATCCCGCCCATGTCCCCCATGCTGTCGTCCGAGCTGCTGGGGCCGGGGCTGCTCGCGCCCATGTCCATGCCGCTCATGCCGCCCATGCCGTGCTTGAGTTCGGCGAAGACCGCGTCGGGGGTGCCGGTGACGCCGTCGACCCAGTCGTCGAGGAGGACGACCCACTCGTCGTCGTAGTCGAGGGTCTCCTTGGGGTCCTCGACGATCAGTGGGGCGTACAGGCCGCGGTCGAGCTGGACGCCGACGTGCGGGTGGAAGAAGTACGTACCCGGGGCGTCGGCGATGAACTTGTACGTGAAGGTGGAGCCTGCCCGGACGGCGGTCTGGACGGCGGGCGGCACACCGTCCATGTCGTTGCGCAGCGCGATGCCGTGCCAGTGGATCGATGTGGTGGTCTTGTTCGGGAGTTGGTTGGACAGCTCGGCAACCAGGGTGTCGCCGACCGAGAGCCGCACCTCCTTGCCCGGAGTGCGGCCGTCGAAGGCCCAGGTCTTGGGCATGATGCCACCGCCCAGGTCGATCATGGCGGGAGCCGCGGTCAGGGTGATCTTCTGCTGCCGCCCGCTGCCCTTTCGCTTCTTCTCCGCGGCGGCGACCGCCGAGCCGGAGGGACTGACCAGGGCGTTGCTGCTTCCGGAGCCGCTTCCGCTGCTGCACGCGGCGAGCGCGCCGGCTCCGGCGACTCCCATGCCGGCGAGCAGGACGGAGCGACGGTTGATGCTCTTCATTTCGTTGTGGTCCTTGAGTCTCGTAACTGCCGATGTGGGCGCAGAAGGACGGCACATCGTGCGCCGTCCGGCGCGGCCTATATGCGCAGTTGCGAGAGGACGGACAGGTCGGGCGGGGCGCGCTCGACCACAGCCGCGGGGGCCTGCCCCGCCTTGGCCTCACGAAGATCCACGAGCGGAGAGCACTCGTTCTCGGCGGGGACGGCGAGTTGAACGGAATCGACGCTCGCCGTCGCGCAGTGCTGCATGCCGGACGCGGCACAGCCGCCGATGTCGGCCGTGTTCGGGGAGGGGGACCGCCAGGAGAGCGAGGTCCCCTCGTCCGGCATGACGTGCCCGGCATGGGCGGTGCTCGGCGTGGAGGGCGCAGCCACGGCGGTCATGGACGAGGCGTCCATCGTGGACGAAGCGCTCGTCCCGGGTGAGGCGCCCATCACGGCGTTCTCGTGATGAACGAGCACGGCCAGCGCGGCGCACAGGGCGATGAACACCCCGTACACCCAGCGGACGGTCGTACCGCCGCCGCGAGCCGTCCGTATCGTCATTTGCTCACCTTGTCACATACCTTCACCGGGTCGCGTCACTATACCCCCAACGGGTATAGGGAGGCCCGGCTGGCTGACGCCGTTCTTACTTGGTCGGCAGAGCTCCGCAGGAGTGCAGACCGGTGGTGAAGGCGAACGCCGCAGTAGTCGAAGAGGAACGTGGCGCAAGCCACCGGGCCGAGTACTGCCGCGCGGCCTCCGTCCACGCGGCGCCCGCGCTGTGATCGTGAAGGCCCAGAGAAGGAAGACCCGGCCGGTCAGGGGTACGCCGCCTTGTCCGTCAGGTTGCCGTCCGGCCGAGCGGGCCTCTTGGAAGAAGTGCAGCGCCCCGGACTGACTCAGCATGATCCGGCCACTACTACATTCCTTAGAGAGCTCGTGGTCGCGACCTCTGGAATCACCGGAAACGCTCCCCTGGGCGAGGTGGCCCGTTCGTTCCTCGCCGAGGCACTCGGCGTGGCACTGGTCTCGCACGTGGTCGAACTCGGCACGGCCAAGGCGCCCTCAGGGACGCTTCCAATTCCCGAAGAGGCCCTCGCGGTCGATGCCGACCCGCTGCGCTCCCTGGACCCGGCGGTCTCGGCCGCCATGGTCGCCGAGATCGACGCGGCGCATCGCTCCGGCGACACGTTGGGTGGCGTGATCGAGGTTCTCGCCTACGGCCTGCCGCCCGGCCTGGGCAGCCACGTGCACTGGGACCGCCGCCTGGACGCCCGGTTGGCCGCCGGCCTCTTGGGCATACAAGCCATCAAGAGTCGAGTGGGCGACGGCTTCGACCTGGCCCGGTCGCCGGGGTCACTCGCCCATGACGAGATCGTCCCCGGCGATCCGCTGCCGCGCCGTGCCTCCGGCCGCTCCGGAGGCATCGAGGGCGGTATCTCCACCGGCGAGCCCCTTCGGGTCCGGGCGGCGATGAAGCCCATCGCGACCGTCCCCCGCGCCCTGGCAGTGGACACCTCTACAGGCAGGCCCGCCTGGGGCCCATCACCAACGCTCCGACGTGTGTGCGGTACCCGCGGCGGCCGTGGTGGCCGAGGCGATGGTCGCCCTCGTACTCGCGGACGCGGCGGTCGAGAAGTTCGGCGGCGACTCCGTTGCGGAGACCCGGCGCAATGCTGACTCATTTCTTCAGGACCTGGGATGTCGCTATATCTGAGAGCGTCACGCTCGCGCCCACGCGCGAGCACCACATTCCCCGCTCACGGGGTAACCGCCGTCAGCTCCGGTTCCGGCTGTGCGACCAGGCGGCCCGAGCGGGCCAACACCCCGACGCAGCCGGCGCAGAAGGCGCCCGTCGCGACGAGGGCCCACCAGGTCAGTTCCGGGTGTCCCAACTGGTGTGCGGCATCCCAGATGGCACCGGTGGTCAGGTTGCCCAGGGTGATGCCCAGACCGGCGACGGTGTTGTACAGCCCGTAGTGGGTGGCGACCAGGCGTCCGCCGGCGAGGGACACGACCGTGTCCATCTCGAACGGATAGACCATCGCCGTGCCCAGCCCCAGCAGGGCGACCGCCGCGAACAGCGGCACCAGTGCAGTGATCCAGGCCGGCGGGCCGGCGTCCCGGGCAGCCGGGCCGGCGTCGATGAGCAAGGGGAGGAAGGCCGCGCCCATCAGGGCGATGCCGTACACGATGGCCCGCTGGGACGACCAGCGCGCCCGGGCCCATGCGGTGATCTTCATTTGGCCGGCCACGGCGACCGCGGCCGAGAGGGCGAACAACGCCGTGGTCACCGCGTCACCCTGGCCGGAGGCGGCGCGGTGCGCCTGCAGCGGTAGCGCGAGGTACATCTGGAAGGACAGGACATACGAACCGATCATGGCGAGGGCAAAGAGGAGGAACGGGCGGTTGGCGAGGACCGTGCGCCAGTCCGCCAGCACGCCACCGGTTTCGGCTGATGTCGTCGCCCTGCGCGCGGGCAGCATGCGCAGCTGAATCAGCGTCAAGACGAGGAACAGCACTGCGGCCACGGAACAGCTGAGTCGGAAGTCGACCGCCAGCAGGGCGAGTCCGACCAGTGGACCGACGAACATGCCTGCTTGGTAGAAGGCGTTGAAGGCGGCGAATGCCTCCACTCGCCGCTTCCCTGCCTCTTGGGCGAGATACGCGCGCACGGCCGGGTTGAACAGCGCTCCCGCGAACCCCGTCGCTGCCGACGCCAGGACAAGAGCCGGCAGTGAGTTCACGAAGCCGAGCAGGCCGAAGCCGATGGTCCGTAGCACGCACCCGGCCATGATCACGGGCTTGTATCCGAGCCGGTCGGCGAGTGTGCCGCCGACGAGGAACATGCCCTGCTGGCTGAAGTTGCGTACCCCGAGCACCAGGCCGACCGCCCAGGCGGCCATGCCCAGGCCGCCCGACAGATGCACGGCCAGGTAGGGCATGAGCATGTAGAAGGCGGTGTTGATGGTGAACTGCTGGGCCATCAGCAGTCGGATGCATCCGTTGAACGAACGGAACTGGGCGGCAAGGGACTTCATCGCGCGAACCCCTCCGGCACCGTGACGTTGGTGCAACGCGTCCAGCGCTCGACCCTCCGCTCCCTGGGATGTGTGATGTCGTCCGGGTCAGATGCGGGAAAGCGTCGTAGGAGGCCGTGCTCGCGGCAGTAGTCGTCGCTGTAGACGGTGTTCCAGTAGCGGTGGACGCCGTCGGGGAAGATCGCCGCGATGCGGGTGTGTTCGGGCTCCGTACGGGCCAGCCAGCCGGCCACGAGCGCGACGGCACCCACGCTCCAGCCGCCGCTGGCGTAGTGGCCGCGGGCGAGCTGACGGCAGGTCCACACCGCCTCGCCCGGAGCCACCCAGTGCACCTCGTCGAAGGCCGCGTGGTCGACGTTGCCCGGGTGGATGCTGCTGCCCAGGCCGCGCATGAGGCGCGGGCCGGCGGGCTGGCCGAAGACGGTCGAGTTGACCGAGTCGACGCCGACGAGCTTCAGCTGCGGGTTGAAGGCGCGCAGGATGCGAGCGATGCCCGCCGAGTGCCCGCCGGTGCCGACCGCCGCCACCAGGACGTCGACCCGGCCGAGCTGGACGACGAGTTCGAGGGCGAGTGGGGCGTAGGCGGCGACGTTGTCGGGGTTGTGGTACTGATCGGGGCACCAGGCCGACGGAGTACGCGCGAGCAGTTCACGCACGCGTACGCGGCGCCCCTCCTGCCAACCGCCCACGGGATGCGGCTCGATGGCGATGTCCACGTGCGCACCGAGGGCACGCAGTTGGTGCACCATCAGCGGCTCCATGCCGGGGTCGGTGACCAGGGTGACCGGATGGCCGTAGGTGATTCCGGCCAGAGCGAGGCCAAGGCCGAGGGTGCCGCTGGTGGACTCGATGATCGGGGCGCCCGGCGTGAGGTCGCCCCGCTTGCGGGCCGCGGCGACCATGTGGAGCGCAGGGCGGTCCTTGATGCCGCCGGGATTGACGCCCTCCAGCTTGGCCCAGAAGCCGCGGCCTGCTGGGTTGAAGGGTTCCCCGATCCACAGGACAGGGGTGTTACCGACCATTCCGGCCGGTGAGCGGCGCGGGGCTCCGGCCGGTTCGGGGAGTTCGTGCGCCGCGAGGAAGGACGTGGTGTCGTGCGGTGTGATGCTGCGCAGGGCAGTGCTCATGTGGGGTCCTCTCGCGGCCCCGCTCGCGCTGGGGCCGCGTGTCTGCCGTACAGGTGAAGGTGCCGGACGGCCCGACCGTTCACGTCGGGCGGGCAGGGTCAGGTACGGCTGACGCAGACGAGGCTCAGCAGGTGGGAGCCGCCGGAGGTTGGCACGGCCGCCGTGTGCCCTCTCCCTGGTGGGGCGCCGGACGTATCGGCGCCAACCACGCGGTGACGCAGGGAGAGCAGCGCGGTCAGCGCGAACGCCAGGAGGAGGGCTCCGGCGGGTACACGCGTGTCGGCAGGCCAGTCGGCCGGATCGCAGCACGCGATGCCGTGGTGCGAATGCCCGTCCACTCCGTGGGTCGGGGCGCAGTCCGCCCCCTCCCCCGTGGACTTCAGACCGCCCGTTCCGGCCTCCTCGTGCACCGCCGACGCGGCAACTGTCGCAGCGTGCGAGCGCCCCTCGGCCGGGTGCGTGGCGCACGCGACAGCATGGGCCAGGAGCATCAGCACCAGACCCACGAGGAAGGCGAGGGCCGGCTTGCGCCCACTCACGCAGCCGGCCGATTCCTGCGGCATGCGACAGATCGTAAGCGGATCATCATGCTCTGGCAGAATTCGTCCACGTATGAGGGAAAACTCCTACCCCTTTGAGAAGCACGGTTCCTACTAAGCAAACTAGCGAGGAGGGCCCCGGCAAAGCGGATCGCCCGGACAGGGCCACAGGTGACGGAATACCCCCTAGGGGTATAGTGTTGTCACTCGTCAGGAGGACAGGGCGACCACCCCTCCCTTGACGAAGCGACCCACGCACCCAGACCTGAGGAAGAAGCCATGACCACCGAGACGAACACCAGCACGAGCTCCTGCTGCGGCTCCTGCGGCTCCGGCTCCGGTACCACGTCCGAGGTCCAGATCGAGGGCACCGGCGCCACCACCACGGTCTACAAGGTGTCCGGCATGACCTGCGGCCACTGCGAGGGAGCGGTCTCCCAGGAGATGTCCGCCCTGGACGGGGTCAGTGCGGTCCAGGCCGTCGCCAAGACCGGCGAGGTGACCGTGACCTCCGCCGCCCCGCTCGACGAGGAGGCCGTCCGCGCCGCCGTCGACGAGGCGGGCTACGAGCTCATCGGCCGCGCCTGACGGCTCGGTCGGGGCCCGCGCGCCTCGGATTCGCCAATTCCTCCCCGCGCCGGGACGTATCGCTCCGCTGATACGGACGCCGTACGTCCCGGCCTCCCCTGGAGATACGCCCATGACCAGCACGGCTCCCGAGAAGGCAGTACCCGACGCAGCACCGCCCGCCCGCGAGGTCGAGCTCTCCATCGGCGGCATGACCTGCGCCTCCTGTGCGGCCCGCATCGAGAAGAAGCTCAACCGCATGGACGGTGTCACGGCAACCGTCAACTTCGCCACCGAGAAGGCGAAGGTCGCGTACCCGGAAGGCCTCGAGGTAGGCGATCTCATCGCCACCGTCGAGAGGACCGGCTACACCGCCGAGGAGCCGCCCCCGCCCACGTCCGCAACGGCCGGGGAGGACGAGAAGCAGGCCGCTCCCGCCCCGGAGGCTGAACTGCTGTCCCTGCGGCAGCGCCTGTACGCGTCGCTGGTGCTCACCGTGCCCGTCGTGGCAATGGCGATGGTGCCGGCCCTGCAGTTCGACAACTGGCAGTGGCTGTCACTGACCCTGGCCGCGCCGGTCGTGGTCTGGGGCGCATTGCCGTTCCACAGGGCCGCCTTCACCAACGCCCGGCACGGCGCCGCGACCATGGACACGCTGGTGTCCATCGGCACGCTCGCGGCGTTCGGCTGGTCGTTGTGGGCGCTGTTCTTCGGGCACGCGGGCATGACGGGCATGCGGCACGCCTTCGAGTTCACCGTCTCCAGGACGGACGGCTCCTCCTCCATCTACCTGGAGGCCGCGGCCGGGGTGACCACGTTCATCCTCGCCGGGCGCTACCTGGAGGGGAAGTCGAAGCGCAAGGCGGGTGCGGCGCTGCGGGCGCTGCTGGAGTTGGGCGCGAAGGACGTCTCGGTACTGCGAGGAGGCAGCGAAGTACGCATCCCCGTTGCCCAGTTGGCGGTCGGTGACCGCTTCGTCGTACGGCCGGGTGAGAAGATCGCCACCGACGGCACCGTCGTAGAGGGCGCCTCCGCCGTGGACGCGTCCATGCTGACCGGCGAGTCCATGCCCGTGGATGTCGCCGTCGGTGACGCCGTGACCGGAGCGACCGTCAACGCCGGCGGCCGTGTGGTCGTCGAGGCCACCCGGGTCGGCGCCGACACCCAGCTCGCCCGCATGGCGAACCTGGTGGAGGACGCGCAGAACGGCAAGGCCGAGGTGCAGCGCCTCGCCGACCACATCTCCGGTGTCTTCGTCCCTGCGGTCATCCTTGTCGCTCTCGGCACTCTGCTGACCTGGCTGCTGGTCACTCGTGACGCCACCGCCGCGTTCACCGCGGCCGTCGCGGTCCTGATCATCGCGTGCCCGTGTGCCCTCGGCCTCGCCACACCCACCGCCCTGATGGTCGGCACGGGCCGCGGCGCCCAGCTCGGCATCCTCATCAAGGGCCCCGAGGTCCTGGAGTCCACCCGCCGCGTCGACACCGTCGTCCTCGACAAGACCGGCACCGTCACCACCGGCCGCATGCAGCTCCAGGACGTCTTCACCGCACCGGACGTGGACGAGAACGAGCTACTGCGGCTGGCGGGTTCGCTGGAGCACGCCTCCGAGCACCCGATCGCCCAGGCCATCGCCGCCGGTGCCACCGAGCGGACCGGGAGCCTGCCGACGGTGGACAACTTCGAGAACGTCGCCGGCCTCGGCGTCCAGGGCGTCGTCGGTGGTCACGCTGTACTCGTCGGCCGCGAGAAGCTCCTCCAGGAGTGGGTCGTCGAACTCCCCCGCGAGCTGGCCGAGGCCAAGGCCGCCGCCGAGGCCGAGGGCCGTACGGCCGTCGCCGTTGCCTGGGACGGCGAGGCTCGTGGCGTCCTCACCGTCGCCGACGCCATCAAGGAGACCAGCGCCGAGGCGGTGGCCGAGCTGCGTCGCCTGGGCCTGAAGCCCGTGCTCCTGACCGGCGACAACCAGCTCGTGGCCGAGTCCGTGGCCCGCTCCGTCGGCATCGACGAGGTGATCGCCGAGGTCCTGCCCGAGGACAAGGTGGATGTGGTCAAGAGGCTGCAGGCCGAGGGCCGTACCGTCGCGATGATCGGCGACGGCGTCAACGACGCGGCCGCCCTCGCCACCGCCGACCTGGGCCTGGCCGTGGGCACCGGCACGGACGCCGCCATCGAGGCGGGCGATCTCACCCTCGTCCGCGGCGACCTGCGAGTGGCGGCGGACGCGATTCGCCTCTCCCGCAAGACCCTCGCCACCATCAAGGGCAACCTCTTCTGGGCCTTCGGGTACAACGTGGCGGCCATCCCACTCGCCGCGCTCGGCATGCTCAACCCGATGATCGCCGGTGCCGCGATGGCGTTCTCATCGGTGTTCGTCGTCACCAACAGCCTGCGGCTGCGGTCCTTCAAATGAGCATCTGAGCCCGCGTTGACCGAGGCGCCCGACCCTTCCGGCCGGGCGCCTCGGTGTTCCCGGC
Source organism: Streptomyces longisporus (assembly GCF_039532765.1). Taxonomy (NCBI): domain Bacteria; kingdom Bacillati; phylum Actinomycetota; class Actinomycetes; order Kitasatosporales; family Streptomycetaceae; genus Streptomyces; species Streptomyces longisporus. The sequence goes on along the minus strand of NZ_BAAASG010000007.1, from coordinate 1,149,761 downwards.
GGCGTGCTGGTGGGCCCGGCAGACGGTCGAGTCGGCGTTGGTTCCGCCCGCTGCCGGCGGCCCCACACGGGATCACAGAGATCCCACAACAACCGCCTCTACCGTGCCTCGGCGGAGTCCGGCAACGAGGGGGAACACGTGGATCGCATGCGTCGTCTGGGCGGACGCTACTGTCTGGAACAGGCCCTGGGACAAGGGGGGATGGCGGAGGTATGGCTGGCGCGTGATCTGCTTCTCTTTCGTCCGGTGGCCGTGAAGACGCTCCGGCCGGAACTGGCGGCCGATGCCGAGCACTGGGCACGGTTCCGCAGGGAGGCCGTCTCGACGGCGCTGCTGGGCCACCCGTCCATCGTCTCCGTCTACGACGCGGGCGAGGAGATGGCCGACGGTGGACCCGTCCCCTACCTGGTGATGGAGTACGTCAGGGGTACCACGCTGCTCCAACTGGTGCGCGACGAGCGGATCAGCGGGCCCGAGCACGCCCTGGAACTCACCCTCGGCGTACTGGAGGCGCTGGAACACGCCCACCGCCACGGCATCGTCCACCGGGACATCAAACCGGCGAACGCCATGCTTTCCCACGAGGGCACCGTGAAGGTGATGGACTTCGGCATCGCCTGGTCGGTGGATCCGGCGGGTAAGACCCTGACCCGCACCTCCGTGGTCTTGGGCACGGCCGCGTATCTCTCGCCGGAACAGGCGCGGGGCGAGGTGGTGGACTGCCGCACCGACCTGTACTCGACCGGCTGCCTGCTGTTCGAACTGCTCACCGGCCGCCCTCCGTTCACCGGTGAGACCCCGCTGGCCGTCGCCATGAAACACGTCGCGGAACCCCCTGTCCCTCCGTCCGCCCATGCTCCGGGGCTTCCCCCGGCCTACGACTCACTGGTGCTCCGTGCCCTCTCCAAGGATCGCGCGGACCGGTACCAGACCGCCGGGGAGATGCGTGACGCCATCAGGGAGGTACTCGCGGGCCGCCCCTCTGTGGTGACCTCGCCGGCGCCGGTACTGCCCCCGACGGACCGGGACACCTCCCTGTCCCCGCCCGGAGGGCCCCGGAAAGCGGGCTCCGTGCGCCGACGGCGCATCCGCCGGGCACTTCAGGCGACCGCGGTGTTGCTCGTGACGGTGACAGGCGTGGCCGCCCACCTGATCACCGGACGGCCCACGTCTCCTGATGCCCTCGTCGCGGCACCGTCCCTGATCGGCAAGACGATGGCCCAAGCGCGATCGACTGCCCAGGCAGCGGATGTACGCCTCCAGCGCGTGCGATACCGGGCGTGTCCCCGACCAGCCGTGCCCGCCGGTCGGGTGTGCGAGCAGACTCCCTCGCCGGGGAGCCGGGTGGCACCTCACACCGTCGTGCGGGTCACCGTCTCTTTCGGGCCGTCTCAGTAGAGCTGCTCGGCCGGCTGTCCCACTGTCAGGGAGCGCTTGCGAGGTGCGGTCGGTCAGGCGGTCGGCAGGCGAACCGCTCGGCTCAGGGCGTGCGGGAGCGCGGCCCGGGACCGGATGTCGAGCTTGCGGTAGATGTGACGTGAGGTGGGTTTTCACGGTTCTGGTGCTGACGAACAGCTGGTCGGCTCGGTTACGTAGTTTCAAGGAAGTCCCGTCGCTGCACGGCCGGCACAGTGCTGCCCACGGCATGGCTGAGGGCAGAAAGCCGGGCCTGATGTCCTCTGCTCCGTGACCTGCCGCGCCTCCCGGTTCGTCTTCTTCTTCCCTGGCCGGTCGATGCCGTCACCCGGACCGGACCGGATCGCTGCGGCCTCAGGCTCCGAGGTGGTGGCTCTGGCGATCCGGTGACTCGTGGAACTGGCCGGGCTACCGCACAGCGGCCGCTGCCCGACGGCTCTCTGACATTCGTGACGGATGCGGCCGGTCGACGCTCCCTGCAGCGGAACCAACACGTAGGTCGACCGAGTCCATGCAATGGCGGATGTATGAAGATATGACCTGGTTGTGTTCGCTGGGGAGGGGAGACCCGCTGGTGCCAGGGTTGGACGAGACGGCGAGGACGCTGGTCGGCAGAGCCGAGGAACTCGAGCGGCTCGGCTCGGTGCTCGGCCGATTGGGGCAGGACGGCGTTCCCGCTGTCGTCGACATCGTCGGCGACGCCGGCATGGGCAAGAGCCGGCTCCTGAGCGAGGTCTGTGCGCGGGCGCAGCGGCTTGGGCTGGCCGTGGTACGCGGCAGGGCCACGGAATACGAGCGGCACACTCCGTTCCAGACCTTCACCGACGCGTTCTCCGACGTCGACCGTGCCTTTCTCGACTCGGGCGCCGTACCCGATGCGGCGGTGCCCGTGCTGCGGGGCGTCGACGGTGCGCAGGGCACGGACAGCCGTGACCGGTTCGGCCTCTACCGTGCCGTGGCAGAGGTGCTGACCGGGCTCGGGGAACGCGGCGGGCTGGTGATGGCCCTGGACGACCTGCACTGGGCCGATCCCGCCTCCCTGGAGCTGTTGGACCACCTGGTACGGCACCCGGTGAGCGGCCGGGTCCTTCTGGTCGTCGCTCGCCGGCAACGTCAGACGCCGCCCTCCCTCGCCGCTGCCCTCACACGCGGCGTCGACACCGGAGCCGTACTACCGATGGTTCTGCGGCCGCTGCCCGAGCGGGACTCGATCGAGGCGCTCGCTCCTGACCTGCCGCCGGCAGACGCGAAGCAGATCTACCAATCCAGCGAGGGCAACCCGCTCTACCTCCGCTCCCTGCTGCACGCCTACCGGAGCGGTGCGTCGTCGCCCGGCACCACCGCCCGGGCCCACGAGGGCACCGCGTCCGGCGTGCCGAGCGGCCTTGCATCCCTGCTTCTGGACGAGCTGAGCGCGCTGACCGAGGCACAGCGCCGCACCCTCGAAGCGGTGGCGGTCCTCGGCGACCACACCACACCCGCCATGCTGGCCCTGACGGTCCCGCACACCACGGCGGACGAACTCGACGACTGGCTGGACGCACTGGCCCGGCGCGACCTGCTGCGCACGGGAACCGACGGCCGCTGGACACTGCGCCACCCGCTACTGCGGGCGCTGGTCTACGAGAACACCGCCGCAGCGCGCCGCCTCGCGATCCACCGCGGCGCGGCGGACGCACTGGCGCGGTCCGGAGCGTCGGCCGCCGAGCGTGCTCATCACGTCGAGCGGTCGCTGCATGACTGGGATCCCGCGGCGGCGGCCGTACTGACCGAGGCGGCCGCCCAGTTCGCCCATACGGCACCCGCAACCGCCGCCCATCTGCTGGACGTCGTACTCCGGCTCATGCCTTGCACACCCGTATACGCACAGCACCGCGGGGAGTTGACGCTGGCCCGCGCCCGCGCCCTCGCCGTGGGCGGCAGTCTGCGCGAGAGCCGCGACCTGCTGCACACGCTCATCAACGGATCCGAACAGGACGACACATCGCTGCGCGGGGACGCCATAGCGCTGTACGCGGCGTTGGAACGGCACCTCGGCCACTCCCCGGGGGCGACCGCCCTGCTGCAACGGGAGTTGGCCCGCAGCCCCCTTCCCGGGCCCCGCCAGATGGTCTCCCTGGGGCTCGCACTCGGCATGACCGCCCTGAACACCGTCTCCTATCCCGACGTACGCCACGTCATCGAGCAGACGCTCGCGGTGGCTCGCTCCCACGGCGACCGCACGGGAGAGCTGGGGGCCCTGGCCCTGGGGGCCTTGGGAGAGGCCTACGAAGGGGAGACGGCAGCCGCCCGGGTGTTCGCCGACGCCGCCGCCGGCATCGCGGACTGTCTGACCGGCCCTGACCTCACGGAACTGGCGGAAGCGCTGGTGTGGCTGGCCTGGGCGGAAGCCCTGCTGGAGCGGTACGCCGACGCGGAACGCCATGCCGACCGTGGTCTGGACATCGCCCGTCGCGGCGGCCAAGTCCACGTTCTGCCTCACCTGTTGAGCAGCAAGGCCTTCGTGCACCTCAACACCTGCGAGCTGTCGTCCGCCCTGGAGTCGGCCGAGGAGGCGGAGTCCGTCGCACGCGCGATCGGCAGCAGCGACCTCCTGGCCTTCACCCTGTGCTTCAAAGCACTGATCCTGCTTGTGCACCGTCCCCTGGGTGACACCAGGGCGCTGGAGACCGCCGAGGAGGCCGTGGCCACGGTCGGCCGAAGCAGCCACTGGTGGGCTTCGCTGGCCAGGTGCGTGCTCGGCCACACGGCGCTCGTGCACGGCGATCCGCACCGCGCGCAGGAGTCGATCCTGAAGGCAGGCGGCCCCGAACTCCTCCGGCTGCAGCCCTCGATACGCCCCGGCCAGCTGGACACCCTCGTCAGCGCCGCGCTCGCGACCGGCGACGCGGAACAGGCCGCGCGCTGGGCCGCACTGGCCGTCGAGGAAGCCGACCGGATAGGACTGAGCGGCCAGCACGGGGCGGCGTTGCGCGCCGGGGCCGCGCTCGCCCAGCATCACGGCGACAACCGCGCTGCCACGGACCTCTTCGAGCGCGCCGCGCAGGCGTACGTACCCTCCGGCGCGACTCTCTGGGAGGCGTACTCCCTCCTGCTGGCGACCGTCCAGGCGCAGGCCGCGGGCGACGGTCCACGCGCCCTCGTGATGTGGGAGCGGGCCCGCCGCATCGCCGACGAAGGCGGCGCACGCCTGCTGTCCGACCTGGCCGCACTCGTCCGCCCTCAACCCGAAAAACTTCCGCCCACACCCACGGAACTCGACCAACTGACCGCACGGGAACGGGAGATAGCCGAACTCGTCGCCGAAGGACTGAGCAACCAGGCCATCGCGACGAAGCTGTACCTCAGCCGCCGTACGGTGGAGACCCACCTCTCAGCCATCTATCGCAAGACCTCGGTACCGTCCCGATCGGCGCTGGCAGGCCTCATGACGCGTGCCGCCCTCGATCGACGCGCATGAACAACGCGTCTCAGCGTGTCCACTTGTGCCGTCGCGGGATCAAGGCGTGGTGCCGGCGGGCAGATCTGCCAACTCCTGCGAAGTGGGCCTGCGGCGGGTGATCGGCCGGGACCTGCGGGTCGGAACGTCCGGCGCGGAACGGCACCCGCCGGCCGGGGCGGGGAGAGCGGACCGCGAGCCGCCGAGCGGCGCCGTCAGGGCGTCGGCGACGGAGCGGCACTCTGCCTGGGTGAAGCTGAACCGGCCGCCGTAGGGCCCGCCCAGGCGCGGGCATATCGACCGGTTGGGATTCCTTCCTCGGTCAAGGGGTCGTGCGCCAGATCCGCGTGGCCGCGTCCCTACTGACGGTGGTGATGCGGCTGTCCGGGGCCCAGGTTCGGGCCCGCCTACGGGGCCGGTCAGCCCGGGGAGGATCCCTATCCGTGGAACGGCACCGTCGTCCCGCGTACGCGTACTTGCGCACGTGAGGCCTGGCGGATTCACCCGACGGTCCGGGGACACGGATCCTCGGCAAGCCGTCCGGACGGGGTCCGCAGGGGAGGGTGGGCCGAGGAGCCCCGTAGAGGAACTGCGGACGGCTGACCTCCCGGGTCAGCGGCACACCCTTCGCGGCCGACCGGGCCACCGGCTCCGCAGGCCCGAACCGGCGAACGAGTCGCTGCCCGACACGCACCACCGTGCGAACCGCGGTTCGCCGTGCAAACCCAAGCCCCGGTCAGCGGCGACGCCGGTCAACGCTCCGCTGTAGGGGTGTGCGGGGAAATACGTATCTTGCTACTGAAGTTTGCTTTGGTGTGTGCGGTGGGGCGGGTGGGGCGGTTACGGTCCTGATCATGTCTGGTGATCTCCGAAGCGATGGTCCGGCCTGCGAGGTTGCGGCGGTGGGTGGGCGGTTGACCGATCCGGGGTGGCTGGTGAACGGCGACCCGGAGCAGGTGCTGGCGGCGTTGGACGGTGCTGCCGGGCAGGAAGAGATGTTGGCAGCTGCCGTGTACCGGGCGTCAGGGCATGTGCACCGTGACGCCGGTACGGAGGTACGGCGACAGGTACTGGCTCTGGACGCCGCCCGGTACGGAAACCGGGAGCTGGCGAGAAGCATCGCCGAAGTGACAACCCGTCAGGAAACCGACAGCCCCTGGGCCGTGCAGTGGGCGACCGGCAGCGGCCTGGACTCCCGGCTGCGGTATGCGTTGCCCGCGCCGGCCGAGGTGGGTGTGGTGGCGACGGTGGTCGTGGAGGGCCGCGGGCTCGCTGTCGCGGGCTGCGAGGACGGCACACTGCACTGGTGGGATCTGGCAACGGGCAGGAAACTCGGCCAGGCCGTGACCGGGCACAGCGGCGCGGTGCGTGCTCTGGCGACGGCGGTGCTGGACGGCCGTCCCGTTGCTGTGACCAGCGGCTCCGACGGGGCCCTCCGAGTATGGGACCTGGCCGAGGGAGAACAGGTCGGCGCGTTCCACGCCGATGACGATTCCTGGGTGAAATCGCTCGCCACCGCACTGGTCGAGGGCCGGCCGGTCGCGGTCGGCGCCGGCACCGACGGCGTGGTGCAGGTGTGGGATCTTGCCGCCCTCACCCAGCACGGTGAGCCCTTGTCCATCCACACCGGCTTTGTGTCCGCTCTGGCGACGGCGGTGCTCGGCGGCCGTCCCGTCGCTGTCACCAGCCACTCCGAGGAACTCGGGGCGTCGGATCCGATCACAGGAGAGGAAACCCTCCGGGTGTGGGACCTGATCACGGGACGGGAGCTAGGCCCCCTGAGCGACCGTTCCGAGTGGCTTCCCGTGTTCGCAGACCCGATGCCCGACCGGACGATGGCAGCCGACGGCGACGGGGACGGGGACGGCAGGGCACGACACTGCGTCAGCCTGAGCCTCAATGCACAGGCGAAGTTCCTGGTCACGGATCCGGCGTTGGAGTGCCCGATGGCCGTCAGTGCCAACGCCTACGAGATGCGGGTCTGGAACCTGGCCACGGGCGAGCAGGTGGGTGAGCCCGTTCCGTCCAGGTTCGTGGAAACGGCGGCCGTGAGCGTGCTCCACGGCCGCCCCGCCGCCCTCGTCGGCGGCCATGGGCCGGTCGAGGTGTGGGACCTGTCCACCCTCGAGCATCTGTACCCGCCGCTGATCGGCCACGTGAGCACCGTGCGGGGAACGGCGACGGCGGTGGTGGAGGGGCGTCACCTCGCCGTCACCGGGGGCGACGACAGATCGGTTCGGATCTGGGACCTGGATGGTCACATAGAGACGGGCAGTCGGCCGACTGGTCACTCAAGGACCATACGAAGGTTCACCACGACCGTCGTGGATGGCCGTGCCGTCATCGTCACCAGCGACTCGGACGAAAAAGTGCGGATCTGGGACCTCGACGACGGTGGACAGCTCGGTAAGCACCTGCCCGGCCACACCGGCGCCGTGGACCTGCTGACGGTGGGGATGGTGGAGGGACGACCCACTCTCCTCACGCGCGACGTGAACAGGACAGTACGGATCTGGGATCTGGCCGGTCGGGAAGAGCTGCACGGACGGTCGACAAGGGAGTACACCGTCGTCGGTATTCACTTCTTCGCGGTGCTGGAGGGCCGCTTCGTTGCCGTGACCTGGGAAGGACGTGTGTGGGACCTGACCGCGGGCCAATGGATCGGAGTACAGCCGAAGCAAGACCGCGCCCACGCTCTGGCCCTGGAAACGGTCGAAGGCCGCAACATCATCCTGACCGGCTCCAGGACAGAAAAGGCGGTCCGCCTGTGGGACATGACCACGGGTGAACCAATAGGGCCGCCTTTGACGGGACATACCAGCGACGTGTGGGCAGCGGCGGCGGGGATGCTGGACGGCCGCCTTGTGGTCGCTGCCGGTGGCGACGACAGAACCGTGTGGGTGTGGGACGCAACCACGGGGCAGCAGATCGGCCAGTACGCCTTTCCAGCCGGTATCTGGAGCCTGGTGGTGGCGCCGGACGGGCGGCTGGCTGTCGGTTTCGGCTCGGACATCGCCGTCCTGGCCCACCGCTGATCGCTCGGTTCCTGTATCGGGGCGAGGTAGCCGATCGTGGAGTGTCTGCGCCGGTGGTTGGTGGAAGCCGAGCCGGCGGAAGACCGTAAGCCGGGCGGCTCGTTCAGTCGGCCGACCGTGTATCCGCCAACCTCGGGATGAACAGATGCTTGTCCATGCCGAAGCCGTCGTACGGAGCCGAGTGTTGACCGCCATGCACCGGGCCGTGTTCGTACGGCGCAATTCGGCACCCATGGCGTTCACGGTTCCGGGTTCCCCAAGCGCACATCCGACCACTGGAGGATCATGGACGACCCAATAGCAGACGCGGGCCCGGGCGGATATCACTCGCACCCCACCGCCCTGGCCCGGCTGGCCGCCGACCACACCCTGGACGGCGCCGAGCGCGTGCGCGCGGCCGAGACCCTGGCCTTCCTGGACGGGCACCGGGAGGCCGGTGCCGCTCTCCTGACCCGCCTCGCCGACGACACCACGCTCTTCAACTTTCTCCGCGTGAGCGCGGCCGAGGCTCTGGCCCGGGTTGCGGGGCACCGGGAGGCCGGTGCCGCACGCCTGACCCACTTCGCCGACGACACCACGGGCGAGTGGCCGAAACCTCGGCCACGCCGGATGCCGAAGCGGCGTGCGACCACAATGGGGGACGGCAACGGCTATGCCCGGGTGGGGGCCGCCGCGGCTCTGACGGCCGTGGACGGGCATCGGGAGGCCGGCGCCGCGCTGCTGACCCGTTTCGCCGAGGACGCCTCGCTCGCTGACCGCTACCGCGTGAGCGCGGCCGAGGCCCTGGCCGGGGTGTCGGAGCACCACGAGAACGGCGCCGCTCCCCTGACCCGTTTCGCCGAGAACACCGCCCTCGACGGCCACGACCGCGTCAGCGCGGCCAAAGCCCTGGCCGGCCTGGACACACACCGGGAGACCGGCGCCACTCTTCTGACCCAACTCGCCGACGACGCCGCCGTCGACCGGAAGGGGCGTGTGTGGGCGGCCACCGCCTTGGCGGCCCTGGACGGGCACCGGGAGGCCGGCACTGCGCGTCTGGTCCGCCTCGCCGAGACCCCCACGGCGAAGCCGTCGAAGCGACTGTGGCGCTCGAAGCTGTGGCGCCTCGAAGCGCAGAATCTCACCTTCTACGAGGACGGCAGTCGGGTGGACGCGGCCAGCGCCCTGGCCCGAGTGGACGACTTCCATGATGTCGGTGCCGCTCTCCTGTCCCGCCTCGCCTGTGACCCCACCCTGCATGACAACTGGTGGCACCTGCGGGCGGCCGAGGCACTGGTCGAACTGGACGGGCACCGGGAAACCGGCGCTGCCCTCGTGTTCCGCCTCGTCCGCGACACCACCCTGAACAGCACGCAGCGCTTGGACGCAGCCCGGAAACTGATCGGGGTGGACGGCTGCCAGACGCTCGGCGCGACTCTTCTGACCGGCCTCACCCACGACACCACCCTCACAGATCGGGAGCGGACGAGCGCGGCTGGGGCTCTGGGGGCAGCGGACGGATACCGGGAGGCCGGCGCCGAACTTTTGACCGGCCTCGCCCACGACACCACTGCCGACGGCTATCTCCGTCGGTGCGCCGCCGAGGAGTTGACGCGGGTGGACGGCTACCGGGAGGCCGGCGCCGAACTCCTGACCGCATTCGCCGACGACACCACGCTCAGCGAATTCAATCGCGTATGTGCGGCAGAGGAGTTGACGCGGGTGGACGGATACCGGGAGGCCGGCGCCGCGCTCCTGATCCGCCTGGCCAAGGACCGCACGCTCAGCAGCAGCAACCGCGTGAGCGCGGCCAGGCAGCTGGGCCGAATGGACGGGTACCGGCGCGAGGCCGTCCACCTCCTCCACGGACTATGCAGCGCCGTCGACTCGGAGTACGTCCGCTGGGTCCAGTCCTACATGCACGAAGTGAAGAAAGCACTGGAAGAAGAGGAGAACCGGGGCGGTCAGACCGGTGAGGGACACGTCCGGTAAAGAATCCCCGAGCATGCTGCCGCCCCGTAGCCCAACGGGTGTGTGGGGCCCGCTGGGCGTGGCATGCCAGCGTGTACCCGCGGGACCACGCCGGCAGTCACGGCCCTCGAACCAGGTGCGGTGCCGAGGTCGGCAGTGCCCAGGTAGCCGGCACGTCCTTCCCGCCCCGCATGGCCAACCAGCGGTCAACGTCGCAGCGGGAGTGCCCGGGAGGGCTGGCGCAGCGATCACTAGGAGGAGCGTCGTTCGGCTGACGATCGACACGAAGACAGGCACGTACGGGCAGGCGATAGCCCCGTCCGGTCGTCCCGGACATCTGGCCGGACGCCCCGGCCACGGGCCCCGGTCAAGGGCCGTCCGGTCGTTGAGGCGGCCGGGCCGCATCACCCGGCCGTCCTGGACGTCAGGTCTCGGCTCGGCCGGCAGCGGCGACCGGTTCGTCAGTCGCTGCGATGGCGGCCTCGCGGCGGGAGGCCAGGGCGGTCTGATCGCTGCCGCCGTCCTCGCCTCTACAACCGCTGCCACGACCAGTACCGGCGCAGCCGAGCAGGATCGTCTCGTCCCCTGACCTGCCCGAACTCATCCGGCTTCTGCGGGCGTTCGTCCTCACACCACCTGTCCGGAACGCCGAACACGTCCTGCACCGGATGCACAGTGAGGATCAGGACTGACTGAGGGCACTATCGAACCCGCGGAGGAAAGCGTGAAAAGAGGTCTGCGCGTCCATGTCCTCGACGAGGCTCGATCCCCCGCCGGTCTTGACGTTGCGCAGGCAGTGGGAAGCGGCCGTCTGGACCCGATTGAGCGTCTCCTGCCAACTGGTGTTGGCGATCTCGTCAGGCGGGTCACGGAATGCCTTCGCTGCCTTCACGTCATCGAGCACCTGAGTACAGCGCGGCGCGATCGTGGGGTCCGTAGTGAGCGGGTCGCTCGCCTCACCCAGGGTTTTCAAATCCGTGGCGATGGCACTCACGTGTTTCTGGCCGCCGTCCTTGGCCCAGCCCGACATCGTCTCCTTGTCCTTGGAACACCCGGCGAGGGCGGTGAGCAACAGGGCTGTGCCTGTCATGACGAGAACACCTCGCACGGCGGGACTGGAGCGGATCGACATGTTCACGAACACCATCCTTCTCTTCGTGTGAACGCTTGAACTGTTCATCGCTCCTCGTCGGACGACCGTGCATGCCCTCATGTACTGCCCCCTCCGCACCGGCCGCCCGGGGCAAGCGATTCACCATGATCGCAAGACGCAGCCCCGGATCCATCGGGGGAATTACTGACTCGTGCACGTAGAGGAACGCGGCCCAGAGGCCATTCCGCGCGGGCTTTGGGGTGAGGTGCCTGTGTCGGTGCGCGGGCGGTCGTAGCACCCGGGGCGGTTGTCTGTCGGGCAGCCGTTTTCCGTGCGGTCGCGGGTCGGATCCGAGGCAGTGACCAGACGCGGCACAGACGTACGGGTTCCCCGGCTGAGTGGCGCGCAGATGCTTGAGCGGTACGACTGGATGTCGTCCATGACAAGTTGTCGGCAGCTGTTTGCCCAGTCGTCGCCGAACGGCCCTGCACGGCCGAACGGTTCACTGCCTGGCGAGCGGGAGTTTGAGAACCCCGCAGTCATGTCCGACGATCAGCTCTGGACCTGCGGCGGCCAGGCAGGTGAGCGCCACGTCCAAGCGATCTGTTCCTGCTCTTGCTGCCGGTGACCAGGACAGTGCGGCTGTCGGGCAGGGTGGTGTCGGTGACGACCGGCAGGCCGGCGGCCGCGTCCCCGCCGCCGGCCACGAGGGGTGGCTCGCCCGGGCGGGGCATCCCGCGTTCCCCGGTCGACCGTGGCAAAACAGGGCCTGAAGCATTCCGGCATGACGGACGGTTACGGCATTCCACTGGGCCGCGTCCTGGCTGGAGCGAACCGTCATGACTCCCTGCTGCTCGCCCCGGCCCTGGCCCGCCTCGACGACTTCCGGCCCACGGGGCGGCGTCTCCTTCGCCCGCAGATACGTACCCTTCTACGCGTTTGCACTGATGCCGAGGCGGGCGGGGTGCGACAGGCTGGTCGTTCTGCACGAGACGCCCGAACCGTTCGGGCCGGTCCGTACCGTGCGGACGGTGCGAGGGGGAGGCTGAGTGACGGCACACGTCATACCTGTTCAACATGTCGGTCAGGTCCGGGAGTTCGCGGAACGTTTGCTGACGTCGGTGGTCCGGGACGCGGTGGTGCGGGACGCGTACGGTGACTTCACCTGCTCGCCCGCGGGTCTGTGGCTCGCGCTGTCGGCCGTGGCGGCCGGGGCGGAGTCGGGCACGGCTCGGGAACTGCGTGCGCTGCTCGGTGTGGCCGGGCCGGAAGCCGCCTTGGCCGTCAACGAGGTGACGGCACAGCTGGCTCAGACGCAAGGCGTCGCAGTCGCGACAGCCGTGTGGGCGCGGGTCGCGGTGTACCGGGCGTACCGCGAGCGGCTGCCGGACGTCCGCTTCGGGCACCTTGACCCCGCCGACGTGCGGGCGATCGATACCTGGGTCCGCGAGGCGACCGGCGGAATGATCCGCGAGCTGCCGGACCGCCCGAAGGGGGAAGAGCTGCTCCTCCTGGTCAACGCGCTTGAACTGGACGGCACTTGGGTGTCACCGCGGTTCAAGCAGGAGGAGACGTCCGACCAGGTCTTCACCGATGCCCGGGGCGTCGAGCACTTCGTTCCGACGATGGCGACGTCGCTGCCCCGGCCGTCGTACGCGTGGACCGTGGAGGCCCCTTCCGGAGCACGGGAGGACGAGGTGGACGTCGTGGCGCTGCTGTGCGCCGAGGAGGCCGGGCGACGGCCGCTGCAGGTCAGTTGTGTGCTGGGAGCGCCGGGCCGGGGCCCGGAGGAGGTACTGCCCGCCGCCTGGGCGGCGCGTGAGCACCGGCGACCGATCGACGCGGACGCGGTGACCATCGCCCTCCCACGACTCCACCTCCACACGCGCCTGCGCGCGGAGCAGCTCCTGGCCTCGCTCGGTGCGCCCCTGGCCGTGTCCGATCGGGCCGACTTCTCCGGCATGTCTCCCGAGTCGCTGCGCGTCGGCAGGGTCGCCCAGGAGTCGGTCCTGAGGATCGACGAGGAGGGGGTCCGGGCGGCCGCGGTGACGCAGGTGTGGAAGAGAAGGTTGGGCGTCTCGGGCCGTGTGCCGCGGACCAGGCACATCGCCTTCGACAGGCCGTTCGGCCTCGTGGTCTTCGCCGGCGACACCGGACTGCCGTTGTTCACCGCATGGCAGGCGTCCGCACCCCGGTCGCCCCATGTCTGACCAGGAGGGCCGGGGGCCGGTCAGGCAGCTGATGCGCGAGTACGGCGGACGGGCGGCCCGTGCCCGCGCGACGACAGGGGCGTGGGGAGTGTTGTGGCCCGCCTCGTTTCCGGGTAAGTCCAGGGCTCGGGTCGCCGCCCACGCGCTCGCGGCACTGGTGCCCGTGACGGCCGTGTGCGGGGCGTACATCGCCTTCTACTGGGCCGACGATCCGCAGGTCGACTCCGGCTCCCGCGTCGGCGTGCTGGTGGCGGGCGGGTCGATGATGGCGATACCGGGCGTGTTGACGGCACTGGTGCTGTTGCGGGCGTTGCGCGACCGGTTCGGTGCGCTGTACTGGCTGCTGGTCGCCCTCGCATGGCCGACGGCCTTGGTCGCGACACCGCTGCTGGTTCTGCAGACCGCCGTGATGGACGACAACGACTACTGCACGGCTTGGGTGCCCCGGCATCCCCTGCCGGGCACCGTGCTGCCCCTCGGTGTGCTGGTCGCGTTGGCCTCGGGCTCGGCGGCCACGTGGATCATGTCGATGGCCTCGCCCCGCCGGAGACGGCCGGGGACCCTCTACGTGGTCTGGCTGGTGACGGTGGCCGTCACGGTCGTCCTGACGCTGGCACCGCAACTGCACTCGGCCCAGACGTGCGGCTCGGAGGCGGGTGCCCGGGGGACATCCGGCAGTTCTGCGGGGAAACAGCCGTGGTGACCCTTCTCTTCGCTTTCGCCTCCGGCCCGCTGCTCTTCGCGGCCGCGGTGTACGCCGTACGAAGACGGGAGACTTCGCCGCCCCTGCCCGATCCCCCACCCCATCGCGACCTGCCTGTGCCTGTGGTGAACCTCCTGTTCGGACGGGGCGAGGTCACGCCGAAGGCGATCGAGACAACCGCTTTCGAACTCGTTGAAGCAGGGCGACTGCGGCTGGAGCGCAAAGCAGACGGAACGCCGACCGTGCGGCTCACACCCGACGCGGAGCACCTCCGACACCTGCGCCCCTACGAGGAACTCCTCCTCGAACGCGTCCGCCACCGCTGCCGCGGCCAGGTCGACCGGGTGCCGATAGAAGCGCTCGGACCTGGGGACGGCGACGAGTACTGGATATGGTGGCGGGCCTTTCAGCGGAGCGTCCAGGACGAGGCGATGGCCTTCGGTCTGGTCCGCCCGGCCCGCGAGAAGTCCCTGACCTGGACGCTGAGGATCGCCGGGGGTCTTGCATGGGCAGCCGTGCTGTACGGCTGTGCGGAGTTGGGCAGCGACGTCTTCGACATGGCCTTCAGAGCGACTCTCATCGTCTCGGCCCTGCTGGGCTTCTGGTACGAGCGATTCCCGCGCAGGTCCGGTCCCCGCCTGACTCCTGCCGGCCACCAGGCCGCGGCCTGGTGGCGCAACAGCGCGGAAGCCACCGCACATCACCCTCCCAAACGGCAGGTGGGGGCCAACGGCCCCGAGTCTGCGCTCCCCGTTCGCGAGTCCCGCCGGATCTGGTCCTCGTACAAGAAGTCGTGGCACATCGTCGACACGGCGCCGCTGGATCGACCGCGCTGGGGCCGGATGTGGCAACTCGTCGTCCTGGTCCTCACCGCCTGCACCACGACAGCGGTGCTGACGATGACCGTACGCACTGCCTACGGCGCGGCCGTCGACGCCGTCCCGATCCTGATCGGCGTGGTCCTGGCGGCTCTCTGGCTACCGGCACGCCGCCGAATCCACAAGGTCCCAGTCGAGTTGACCTTCCGGGGCGTGGTGATCTCCCGTTGGGACTTCACTACTCACTTCGACGATCCGCCGACCGTCATCACGCACTACTGCTGCTCGATCGAGCACCCCGAGTCCAGCAGGGCATGGTCCTTCGAAGTGGACCAGTGGCGTCGGCCGATGTTCTCCACGGAGTCCAACCCCCAGCTGCAGGACCGTTTCAAAGTGGGCGACGTGGTAGACGTGCACTGCAGCCCCCGCCGACGAAAGATCCACCAGATCAGCATGGTCGAGGCCGTACCACGCTGAGATACGAAGACGGGAAAGCGGGGCACGCGTGCGCGTCCTGTCACCTCTACATGGCCAGTCCCCTGCGCGCGATGAAGCCGACCAGGACGGAACGCAGCCGCCTTTTCCACCGCTGTCCCGGGCCCCACCCATGCGCAGGGGTCGGTCAGCAGGCGTGCGCCACCCTCCTACGCGATCTGATGGGCACGCCGCCACATGGGGGCGACGCGGCTCTGTTCCCCGACTGCCCGGCCGGTGCGGCACTCCGCAGCAGGGCATAGGCCTCCCACAGGCGCAGGCCGAGGCCGTCGTATTCCTCGGCGGCCGCCTGGAGAAGCCATATTGCTTCCGCCGGATCTCCTTGATGTTCGGCCAGTGCGGCCAGCCCTGCCGGACAGGGCGGCGGCGCGCCGAGGGCAGTGTCTGGCGACCGCGGCGAGCAATCATCGGCACGACGCGCCCGGCAACGGGGTGGCGGATCAAGTGATCCACGAGTTCCTGGGAGGCGGGATCCGCCCAGTGCGGATCGTCAATGACCAGGATCAGCCCGCCGTGCTCACCGAGACGGTGAGAAGGCGCGCGATCGCCCGGTGCACCCCGAATCGCGCAGCACCAGTAGCGGCGGTATCGCCTCGAGAGCCCGGACACCACCGTGCAGCAAGACGGCGGCGTAGGTGAGGGCCGGGTCATCGGCCGCCGGTTCCCTGGTGACCTCCGTGAAGGCACAGGTGAACGCCTGGAAGGCGGTGTGCTGTTCGTACTCCGTGCCCCTGGCCCGCAGCACGGTGAAGCCCCGGCCCGGGCCAAAACGGCCCCGATGCGCGAGAGTTCCGATGCCCTGGCCGCCAATCCGGTGCGGCAGGGACATCGGTGACCCGACGGAGGGCTGAGAGCGGCGTCCGGTCGTCTCGCGATCATCCGCTGATCGACGTGATCACGTCAGGAGGCTCGGGCAAGTTCATCCGCTGCGCCCGGTGAATGAAACCTTGAAGACTCCGCAGTCGTGTCCGACGATCACGTCCGCATCGGCACCGACCAGGCACGTCACCGCCACATCCAGGGCGATGTGCTGCACCGTACCGGTCTCGGGTTCCCACAGCCGCAGGCTCCGCCCCTGCTTGCTACCAGTGACCAGCGCAGGTCGCCGCCCACCGAGCGTGAGGGCGGTCATCGCGGTCAGCGGACTGTCAGGGCCGTCGGAGGACAGTCCGTCACCGACCGGGTCACCGGTGGTGGGGTCCCACAGCATGACGGCGCCATTGCGATCCCCTGTGGCCAGCAGGCTACGGCCATGCAGGGGCACCGCTGTCACGACTGCCACGCGATGACGGAGATCCTCAAGCGCCTGCTTGCTCAGCGGCACGGCGGCCCCTCGTTCCCAGGGGTCGTCGACCGCGGGATCCCACACGTGAACGTCGCCCTGTGTGTCAGAGGCCGCGATCAGGGTGTGACCGGCGGATATGGGGACGGCGCAGATCGATGCGATCGGCCGGCCATACGGGTTGAGACGCGCAAGGGACTCACCCGTCGACGGATCCCGCAACCGAACCGCGCCTCGGTCAGTGCCGGTGACGAGCAGGGTCCGCCCATCCGGTACGGCCGCGGCGCACATCCCCACCACGACGCCGAGCCAGTTGCCGACCGGTTCGCGGACCGCCCGACCGCTGAGCGGATCCCATAGGGCGATCGTTCCGGTGTCGCCACCGCTAGCCAAGACGACGTAACCGTCAGGGAGCGGAAGGGCGGTCAGAGAGCGGACACGGTCAGGATGTCCCGGCAGCGGGCCTTGGAGAAGCCGGCCATCCGCCACGTCCCGCAGCCACACCGCACCACCATCGCCGGCTCCGGCGACAAGTCTCGGCAGGCCCGGTGGGGACACGACCGCCAGCGCGTTGACGCCGTCGTGCGTGTTGGGCGCGGAATCAGTGAAGACTGTCAGGCGGCCCCGGGACGTTCCGTCCGCCGCGAGCAGAGCAGTGCCCTCCCGGTGAAGCCCAGTCGCCGCCGCATCGGCCTGCCTGACCCCCGCTGACGCTGCCGCCGTGGCCGACCAGTCATCGACGGTCCATGTCTGCCGGTGATGATTCCGGGGGCTTGCGCCACCGGGAGCATCCGTCAGACAGTCGGCGATCGTCCAGGTCTGCGCACAGTGCGGACAACGGAAGCAACCGGTCAGCAACAACAGTTTCCGCGCCCATTCCCTCCCCGCCCCTTCCGGGGTGCCCATCGCCGCAACCATGCCCGCGACCAGGCACAGCACAGCCTCCCCCGGCGCCGCCGAAGGAACTCCCGCCATCGCGACCGCCCGACCCACCCGCAGAAAGGGCTCCCACTGCTCCCCCAGCACCCCTTCATGCAAGGTCTGGGCGACCTCGTCCCACGGGTGCTTTCCCTGACGCACATGGACAAGGTCGGGCAACGCCGGTGCCTCGAACGGTGGTTGTACGGGGTCCACGAAGAACTCGGCGATCTCGGTGTCCGTGTCACACCCGGGACATACCAGCGAGAGATGGCTCTCCCGAGGATCGAAAAACTGCCACAGCGCCTGCCCTGTGTGGTGACCGGCGAGGGCCACACAGGAGAGCGCGAGGTGGGCGCACTGCGCCGCAGGAGTACCGACGGCAAGAAAGGACCGTACAGCCGCCTGCTCAGCCAGACGAACTGAGGCTCTGAATCCCGCTTCCAGATCAGTGGGAACGGGATCTCTGCCCTCCGCGGTCACCATGAACCCCACGTCGATCCACAGGTCCACGAACTTCTCCGGCGCCGCCGATGCCGCGTCGACGAGCGGGGGCAGTGCTGCGTAGGCACCGTTGTAGAGGGTTTCCTGGTGGAGCAGGCCGTCGACCAGCCGCCTCCAGGGCGCCTTCCATTCGTCACCGGTCTCCGCCTCGGCCCTGACTGCCATCGCCTCCAGGACCTCCTTCACCTCCTCCAACGCCACGCCGTCAAGCTCACGGCGACGGGGGCGGTTCAAGGGCGACTTCGCATTCATGGGACGGGAACTCTCCATCAACTTCGGCAACAGGGGGGCGAGTAATGGCGTCGGCCGGGTCGATGGGCAGGGCCCCGTCCCGGAACAGCCCGTCACATGATCGGCGATCGCGGCCGCCGAGCCGACGCGATCCGGTCCATGACGCACAGGACAGTGCGCCAGCCGTCGAGCACCACGGCTTGCACAGCGAGTCTGCGAGCCTGCTTCGACCACTCCACGAGTTCGGCCGACGCATCCTCTGCCGAGCGATGAGGGATCGACAGAACGAGCGGCTCCGCCCGATCTCCCGGGGCATGGTCGTCAGCACCGTGATGACCTTCGCCCATCCATCCCCTGCGACGTCCTGACCGGCCTGCTGGACCACGCGCCCAGCACCGCTGGATTGCTCGTCCTGCCCTCGTGGCCGGCCGTCGCCGGCGCGAACAGGACTGCTGGGAGCAGGCCTCTCGACGGCGCGGGAGGCGGGGCGACGCACGGTTCGAGACCTGTCGTACGGCTCCCTTCAGACCACGCCTCGTCCGTCCTGGCCCTCAACACCGTCGCGAGGGCATCGATCCCGCGCCGCCTGGTGGAGTTGTGCCATACGAAAGGCCCCGGCCCCCTCCGGCTCCCGCCCGGAGAACTCGGCGAGAACGCTGCCGTCCGGTGCCCTGAGCACTCGGCGCGTCCCGGAGTGCTTGCCTTCGTAGCCAGGGTGCTCCCAGTCCTCGTTGTCGAGACCAACCTCCGTCCAGCCGAAGGACCGCATGCCAACGCCGACAGCCACCACGACACCGTCCTCGAAGCAGTACAGCCGTGGCGTGGGGCCTCCCGCGCGCCGCCTGAACCGCCGCAGGACGGCCGGACCGATCCAGAGTGCGCCGAAGCCGAGCAGGAGAAGGGCGACCAGAAGCACGACCACGTGCAGTCGTCCCCCGTCGTAGACGTGGACGAAGCCCAGGACCGAGAGACCGACGCCCAGACCACCGCCGTAGAACAGTGCCTCCCCGGCACCGCCGACCCCCGGGCATGCGTATCCAATATATCGGCCGAAGCCACGCTCGGCTGCCAACGCCAGCGCCCCATCCGGTTCCCGCACCGCCTCCCCCTGTCCCCCTGGCCCCGCCACCGCCACGCTGATCACAGGCGCCCCTGCCAGCCGACGGAAGCGATCGGAGCCGCGAATGCCGTCGGAGAACCGTACGCGCGCGGGGCACGGCTCCACATCCGTGGAATCACTGAGAGGCAAGGCTGTTGCTTTACGTGTGGTCGGCATCCAGGTGACGCGCAGACGCTAGCCCGCGGCAGAAGGTGGCGTCCTGCGCGAACGAGCTGCCGCCGTTGTCGGTGCTCGGGTGGAGCTGGTAGTTGGAGTGAGGCAGGAACTGGGCGGGCTTGTTGGCGGACTCGAAGTACTGGTCGCACCGCCGCTGAAGATCACGCAGGTCCCGTGTGCACCGTCAACGGCGATGGAGCGGATTCCAGCACGGACTCGCCATCGATTGATCAAGTTCGCCGACGCGGATTCCGGTACCCCAACACCACCACGGCCGCGGAGGCGCCCCCGCTAGTCCCCACGTGCGCTCGAGACCAGCGCCTCAGATGAACCGTCGTGCGACGGTAAGGGCCTGGCGTCCCGAAGCCGGGATGCCGGGCCCTTACCGGGCGCGATCAGGCGGGGCGGATGTTCTCAGCCTGAGGGCCCTTCTGGCCCTGCGTGACGTCGAACTCGACCTTCTGTCCCTCCTGCAGCTCGCGGTAGCCCTGGCTGGCGATGTTGGAGTAGTGGGCGAAGACGTCGGGGCCGCCGCCCTCCTGCTCGATGAAGCCGAAGCCCTTCTCGCTGTTGAACCACTTCACTGTGCCCTTGGCCATGACTGTCTCCTTTGAGGGAAACCGGGCACGCACCCTGCGCGACCGGGAGGTGATCGCCCTGGTCCGGAGAGGCGCTGAACAGCAAGAACGCCCGTGAGGCGATCACGGGCGAACGGAACTTCGGAACCACGACTGCTGATCACAACGCTATAACGGCATGACGGAAGCCGCTAGCGAAAACGCGCCGACATCCGGCCCGGAACGAAGGGATGGATCGCCTGTGAGGCTCGGCCGATGGTGATCAAGCAGTTTCGCGCCCTTCTTCTGCACAAGGCTGCGGCGAGGCATGGCCTCTCCCCGCCGCCGGCTGTTCTCCGGGTGGGCCCCACCGATCATGCGTGACCGGCCCCTCCTCACACGACGTCACCTTCGACTTCCCGGAACCGGCTCGAGATCGACGAGTCGCCCCCACACGACCTCATCGTCGAGTTCGATGGGGCGCCACATCGGCTTCCTGCACAGCGGGCGGGGGCGGCAAGCGCTTCTGGGACACCGCCATCTGTCTGCCCGGCGAAGGAAGCTGCCTCGCTGCCCTCTCAGCCCCCTTGCTCCCGAGCGCCGAAGACACCGGGTCTCGACCACTGCGAGTGGACCAGTGCCGAGGCCCGCCGGGAGGCAGCGAACGCCGGAACACAACAGGGTGCACGCGATCTTCTCCAGCACCGGGCGAACGGTTCGGTCACGGAAGGTGCTACCGCTTTCACCACTCCCTGTCCCCGGTCGCCGGCGTGATCCGATCGTGCCGAGGCACGCTGCGGGTGCCCCGCTCCGTCGGGAAAGGGAGATCGCACAGGCAATGGATCATCCTGTCCCGCTCTCCGGGTACCGTCAGGGTATGAGTCATCCGCACCCCGAGCTGAAAGCCGCACCGCCCCTTGCCGAAGGAGGGCTGCGGGTCATTGCCCTGGGCGGCCTGGGTGAGATCGGCCGCAACATGACCGTCTTCGAGCACGCGGGCAAGTTGCTCATCGTCGACTGCGGCGTGCTGTTCCCCGAGGAGACCCAGCCCGGCGTGGACGTGATCCTGCCGGACTTCACCTCGATCCGGGACCGGCTGGACGACATCGTGGCCGTTGTCCTCACCCACGGCCACGAGGACCACATCGGCGGCGTGCCGTACCTGCTGCGCGAGCGGTCCGACATTCCCGTCGTCGGCTCCAAGCTGACGCTGGCCTTCCTGGAGGCCAAGCTCAAGGAACACGGCATCCGGCCGCGCACGGTGCGGGTGCGGGAGGGCGACCGGCGCGGCTTCGGGCCCTTCGACTGCGAGTTCGTGGCGGTCAACCACTCCATCCCCGACAGCCTCGCGGTCGCGATCCGCACCCGGGCCGGGATGGTGCTGCACACCGGTGACTTCAAGATGGACCAGTTCCCTCTCGACGACCGCATCACCGATCTGCGCGCCTTCGCCCGCCTCGGCGAGGAGGGCGTGGACCTGTTCCTCACCGACTCCACCAACGCCGAAGTCCCCGGCTTCACCACCTCCGAGCGAGAGCTGAACCCGGCGATCGAGCAGGTGATGCGCACCGCGCCGCGCCGGGTCATCGTCTCCAGCTTCGCCAGCCACGTGCACCGCATCCAGCAGATCCTGGACGCCGCCCACCAGCACGGCCGCAAGGTCGCCTTCGTCGGCCGGTCGATGGTCCGCAACATGGGCATCGCCCGTGACCTTGGCTATCTGAAGGTCCCCTCCGGTCTGGTCGTGAGCACGAAGGAGCTGGAGAAGCTCCCGGACCACAAGATCACCCTGGTGTGCACCGGCTCCCAGGGCGAACCGATGGCCGCGCTGTCACGGATGGCCAACCGCGATCACGTGATCCGCATCGGCAAGGGCGACACCGTCCTGCTCGCCAGCTCCTTGATCCCCGGCAACGAGAACGCCATCTACCGGGTGATCAACGGACTCACCCGGTGGGGCGCCCACGTGGTCCACAAGGGCAACGCCAAGGTGCACGTCTCCGGGCACGCCAGCGCCGGCGAACTCGTCTACTGCTACAACATCGTCAAACCCCGCAACGTCATGCCCGTGCACGGCGAATGGCGCCACCTGCGGGCCAACGCCGACCTCGCCATCCGTACCGGTGTCGACCCCGAACGCGTCGTCATCGCCGAGGACGGCGTCGTCGTCGACCTCGTCGACGGGCGCGCATCCATCACCGGCAAGGTCCCCGCCGGCAACGTCTACGTGGACGGCATGGAAGTCGGCGGCGCCACCGAAGCGTCCCTCAAGGACCGCCTCACCCTCGCCGCCGAAGGCGTGGTCACAGTGGTGGCGATCGTCGACGCGGACACCGGCGCCCTCGCCGAGGCCCCCGACTTCCTCGCCCGGGGCTTCGTCCACGACGACACCACCTTCGAGCCGGTCGTCCCCGTCATCGAGAAGACCCTGGCCACCGCAGCCGAGGAAGGCGTCGGGGACGCCCGCCAACTCGAACAACTCGTCGCCCGCGCCGTGGCGAACTGGGCGTTCCGCACCCACCGCCGCAAACCCCTCATCATCCCCGTCATCATCGACGCCTGAGCCACAGCCCGGCCGCCGTTGCTGTCGCAGCCCCGCGAGCAGCGAGGTCGGCACGCCCGGACCGGACGGTGGCGAAGCCGCCGGGCTCGACGAGGCGCATCGCCTCGCCGTCGGCGACCAGCAGGTCCGCGAGGGAGTCGGTGTTGCGGGCGACGGCCCCGGCGCCCCGCTCCAGGACCGCCTGCTCGAACTCCCGGCCATTCCCCAGGCAAGTCCGCCGGCTACGCCCCGCCCGCGACGCGCGCACGGACATGCGCACGTCGCGGGGCACTGCACGGGACGCGCGAGTGGATGGCGCGAGTGCCGGTGAAGAGGTTAGATCGCGGGACTCATCGGCTCAGCCGCCGCTCTTGCGCCTGAACGACCGCTGGCTCGCAGCCGGGCCGTGCGCCGAACGCACCTTCGACGCATCGGACTTGGCGGCAATATCAGCGGCATCCGCCTGCGCACCGCGCTTGCGCGCCAGGGCTTCGCGGAACTTGCGCTTGAGGTCGTAGTTGCCGTCGCCGTCCGGCTCCAGAGGGGACGTCTCGGGGGCAGCCGGCTCCGAACCTTCCGTAGATGCGCGCTCTGCGGTCATGGTGACCTCCTGGGTTCGGGGGGTTGGGCAAGCACAGCTTGTCATGCCGGGGCCCAGTGCAGGGCGCCGGCAACATCATCCTGCTCCGTTTCGGCGGGCATCCCCTCAAGAGCGGCAGCGGTCCCGACTTGGAGAAGTGGCCGCCCCGCGTCGCCGCCGCACGCAGGTCCGGAAGGATTCCGGAGACAAAGGAGCTGTACGGAAGCCGGTGTCGTGGCGGGTACGAGATCAAGCTCGTCGACATTCCCGCCTGGCGCCTTGCCGTCCTCGACCCCTCCCCGTGCCCTCGCGGCTCACGCGGCCGCCCACCGTCATCCGGGCCATGCAGAACGAACGCCAGCCGCCCGGCCTGACCAAGCCCGTCCAGGGACGCGCTCTCCGGCTCATCCAGGCGCTACTCACCGCCGCCGAGGCCGAAGGACACACCTGCGGCCGGACAAACCGGCTTCGCACCTCCGTCTCATCGCCGCCGCAGGGCACATCCCCACTTCACCATCACTGCACAGAGACAGCCCGTGGGGTTTCTCGTCCTCCAGGAGCAGGACCGGGCCGAGCACGTGGCCACCGAGAAGGGAGTCGCTGACGCCAGGAAACACACCGGTGCGCCTGGCCGGCGTCGAGGTTGATGCGGGTGATGTACCGGGTGCGTGCCGTACAGGTACGACGCGTCGGCGCCGTGCGGGCCGGACAGCCGCAGGTAGGTGTTCTTGTCGGGCTCGGTCTTGCTGGCCTCGATCTTCACGCCCTGGGCCTGCTTGATGGTGGGGTCGGGCAACAGGGTGGCGTCGCCGAGGTATCCGTAGTACGGGACCTGGTCGGTCGGGTTCTCCAGCTTCAGGGAGCCCTGTGCGACGGGGTGCTCGGCGAGCCCGGGCGACAGGACGTTGGGAGCGGTCACGCCGCGGGCGTCGGCGGCACCGGGGGACAGTGCGACGCCGACGCCGATCACACTCGCCGCCACCGCTGTTGCAACAACGCTGCCACGTCTCTTCTTGGCCATGTGCGATCACCTTCCAGATGAGCGGGGGCACACAGTCAAGACACAGGCGCAGTCACAGCGGCGCGTGCGGCATGAGCTTTGACGGCTACCGCGTCGCCGACGACATGATCACACCGTCCCCGTCCGCCGCCGGGCTGACGCAACCACCGCACGCAATGGCGCGGCACACCAGGGCCCCTGGCCCGGTGCACGACCAGGCGAGATCCCTTCCCCCTTCTCCACTACCTTGAAGCGGGCCACATCCCCGTATGCGGAGGCAGGTGGGACGCTTGGGTCATGGCCCTTCGACCACGGCCGGACTCCAAGCGTTCCTGGCAGCCGGGTCACGCACCCGCGCTTCTCGCGATTCCGCTCGGGCTGATCGTCGCGGTCTGTGTAGTGGATGTGCTGTCTCCGCCGCACATCCACCTCGGTCCACTGCTCGTGGCGGCGCCCGCGATCACGGTGGCGTTCGCCGGCGCCCGCGTCACGGCCCTGATGGGGGCTCTCGCGGTGGCGGCCCAGGTGCTGATCGGCGTCCTCAGAGGGGCCCTGCCCACCGCCAACATCCAGGTCCAGATCGCTGCCCTGATCGTCGTCTCCACCATCTGTGTCACCATCTGCGTCGTGCGGGACCGCCGTGAGCAGCAGTTGCACCGGGTGCGGTCGGTGGCCGAGGCGGCGCAGAGTGTGCTGCTGCAGCCCCTGCCCACCCACACCGGCCCGCTGCGCATCGCCGGCCTGTACATCCCTGCCGAGGAAGAGGCCGACCTGGGCGGCGACCTCTACGCCGCCGCCCGCACCGCCGACCACAGCACCCGGCTCCTCATCGGCGATGTGCGCGGCAACGGCCTGGCCGCGATCAACAACGCCGCCCTCCTGCTCGGCGCCTTCCGCGCGGCCGCCCATCGGCAAGCCACCCTCCCCCGCCTCGCCGTCCACCTGGACGCCGCGTTCCGCTGGGACACCAGCCAGTGGCGACCACAGACAGAGCAGGACACCAACGAGGACTTCGCCACCGCCACACTGCTCGACATCCCCGACCACGATCCGGTCGTCCACCTCATCACCTGCGGCCACCCACCGCCGCTCCTCCTGCGCGGCAGTCGGCTCATCCCCCTCACGGCCGAGGCGAGCCACCTCCCGATCGGATTCGGCGGGGTCTTCGGCATCACCGCCTACGAGGTCCAGACTTTCCCGTTCGAGGTGGGCGACCTGCTACTCCTCTACACCGACGGCGTCATCGAAGCGCGCAACGCCGACGGACTGTTCTATCCCTTTGCCGAACGGGCACCCGAGTGGACCAAGGACGACCCCGACGAACTCCTGCGCCACCTACAGGACGACCTGCTGGCCCACGTCCAAGGACACCTCGACGACGACGCGGCCGCAGTCGCCATTCGCCGCCTGGCCCTCTGAACCCCGGCCAGCCCGCGCGGCCGCCAGAATCCGCTCATCCTCGCCCCGGCCAAAACGTGTCGCCCAGGGAGTGATGGCCTGCCTCCGTTCATGCTCGGCGACCTCGCCCGGGAACGGGTGCGCGCCTCGGGCGGGCTGACCGAGCGCCGGTAACCCGACACCAAGGTCCACGCGGACAGAGCCGAAAGGGCATCCGTCAGCAGTGGAATCACTCGGGACCACACATCCGGGACCACACATCGGACCTGCGGCGGACCCAGCCGCCCTCCCCCGAATGATCGATGGGCGGGGCTGAGCCTCGACCGCACGTCACCCACCCATCGCAAGAAATCTGCCATTTCAGCAGGTCAGCGCACTCTGCCCCGTGGCTTCAGAGGCGTCACCGGCAGCTCCGGGGCCCGAAGGGGGTCCCCGTCGTACCCCTTCACCTCGCCGAAACGCGACCCTTCCATCCAGTCCCGGCGCGCCTGCACGATCTCCTCCTGCGACCGTCCGATCCAGTTCCAGAACATGATCAGCTCCTCCTCGAAGGGCTCGCCGCCCAGGAGCATCAGGCCCGCGTCCGACTCGGCGCGCAGTGGGAGTTCGGTGCGGCCGCAGCCGAGGTAGAGCATCGAACCCGGCAGGACCGGCACTCCGTCCACGTGGGCCTCGCCGGACATGGACAGGACGGCGTACTCGAAGTCCGGCTCCAGCGGCAGGCGTACGTCCGCGCCGCGGGCGAGGGTGAGGTCGGCGCCGACGATCGGGGTGTACGTCGTTCCGGGCGAGGTCGCGCCGTCGAGCGTGCCGAGGATCAGCGTGGCCTTGAGGCCGGGAGCCGTGACGCGCGGCAGTTCGGCGTGGTGCTCGAAGTGGGGGTCGGTGTGGCGGTGGCCGTCCGGGAGGGCCACCCACAGCTGCGCGCCGTGCAGGAAACGGGCGTGGGGCCGCGGGCTCTCCTCGGAGTGGCTGATGGCCCGTCCGGAGGTCATCAGGCCCAGTTCGCGGGGACGGATCGTCTGCAGGCTGCCGGTGGAGTCGCGGTGCAGCACCTCACCCTCGTGCAGCCAGCTCACCGTCTGCAGGCCCATGTGCGGGTGCGGCGGCACCTGCATCCCGGGTTCGTCGGCGATGTCGTCGGGGCCGTAGTGATCGACGAAGCACCAGGCGCCGACCATGCGGCGCCCCAGGTTGGGCAGCAGGCGGCGCACTTCGGACGACTCGCCGAGCTTGACGCGGCGAGGGCTGAGGAGTTCACGGACGGGCTCCGCCACGACGAATCCACGGCCGCCGCACACGGCGGGAACCGGCTCGCGATCAAGATTGCTCATGGCGCCAACCTAGCCCCGTCGAGGGCATCCCGTCAGTCCGTCCCCCGGGCGTTCTCGCCCACCCCCGGAGAAATACTAGCCATGGACATAGTAGCCATGTACTGTATCTGCCATGAGCACAGGTTCCGAGAAGGCCACGCCCGGCTTCCTGGTGTGGCGGCTGTCGATGAAGTGGCGGGTGGCCGTCGACCGGGCGGTGGCCCCGCTCGGGCTCACGCACGCGCAGTACTCGCTGGTGGCCTCGCTGTACGGCATGCAGCGCAGCGGGGAGCGTCCCAGCCAGCGCCGCCTCGCCGACGTGACGGGCCTCGAGCCGCTGTACGTGTCCAAACTGGCCCGCGCCCTGGAAGCAGCCGGCCTGATCGAACGCACCCGGGACCGCAAGGATCCGCGCGCCGTGCAGTTGGCCCTCACCGAGCAGGGCCGCGAGGTCACCGGGCGCGCGATCAAGGTCGTACAAGGGCTTCTGCAGCAGTTGCTGCAGCCGCTCGGCGGCCTCGACAGCCCGCGGACACGGGAGTTCACCCGGGAGTTGGCGACCCTGATCGACGCACCTCTTGATCCGCTCGGCGAGAACACCGACAGCGAGAAGGAGTAGTCATGACCACCACCGCACCCACCACCACGTACAGCAGCGCACCGCCCGTCGACCCTCGCGTCATCGCCCTGGCCCACTACGCCGGCCGCGCCGTCCTGGAGCAGGTACTGGCCCGCCACGGTGCCACCTTCCAGCAGCAGATCACCCTGCGACCGCTCGCCGCCGAAGGCCCGCTCGAGCGCGAAGAGCTCGTCGGACAGGTCGCCGGTGCGCTCAAGGTCGGGGCGGCCGAAGTGCAGGGCGTCATAGAGGAGCTGATCGCCAAGGGGCTGGTGGCCGCCGAGGCGCTCGGCGTCCGCGCCACCGATGCCGGTCGGGCTTTCCACGCCGAAGTCAGCGCCGAGACCGCGGTGATCTCCGCCCGGATCTATGCCGGCATCCCGGCGGAGGACCTGGCGGCGGCCGGGCGCGTGCTGGCCCTGGTGGCCGAGCGGGCCGACGCAGAGCTGGCCGCACTGACCGCCTGAGCACCCTCCCCGACACACCCGCACACGTAGTGGAATGTTCAACGACCTAGTTCGGTTGGAGTGCGTGAAGGAGGTCACGAGTGGAGATCACGTACTACGGCCACGGAACACCGGCGGAGCGCTGGGAGCGCGCGCAGATGTTCTTCGACGCCAAGGACTACGCCGCCGCGGCGCGCGTGCTGGGCGGGCTGGTCGAGGAGGTGCCGGAGCAGACCGGACCGCGGCTGCTGCTGGCGCGGGCCTACTACCACTCGGCCCAACTGCGGCGCGCGGAGAACGAGTTGCGTCTCATCGTCGAGCGCGACCCGGTGGAGCACTACGCCCGGCTGATGCTCGGCCGCACGCTCCAGCGTCAGGGGCGGCACGAGGAGGCCGAGTCGCACATGCGGATCGCTTCGGCGCTCGCGGGCGACTTCGAGCAGGTCTGAGAGACACCGTAGTTCTACGGCTCTGCGGCCGGGGCCCGGTTTCACGAAGGAACCGGGCCCCATGCCTGTCTCCGACCTGCGCCGACCCGCTACTGCCCATCCGGTGCGGGGGTGGACCGCCCCTTCCGGTGGGCGATCTCGCCGAGGAGGACGTCGACGACGATGAAGGCGGCCGACGGAATGCCGAGCAGCGGCACGAAGTAGCCGAGGACGGCGATGACGGCGACCGCCGGGACGAGGATCTGCGGCGGTACCTGCTGCCAGGCGCCACGTGGGATCGGCCGGCCGAAGGCGGAGCCGCGGCCGCGCTGCCACCACATGCGGTAGCCCCAGACGATCAGCAGGATGAGGGAGAGCGCCAAGAGCATCAGGGCGATCTGGTTGACCAGGCCGAACAGGACGCCCGTGTGCAGGTCGATGCCCCAGCGGGTCAGCTTGGCCAGCAGCGGGTAGTCGGCGAAGCGCAGTTCGTCGGTGACCTTGCCGGTGGCGGGGGCGACCGCCACCGAGTCCTGCTTCTCAGGCCAGCTGCGCTGCACCTGCTTGACGACGTACGCGGAGTTCGCGTCGGCGGGTGGCACGATCTCCACCGGGTCGGTGAGGCCCTTGGCCCGGGCCGCCGCCAGCACCTTGTCGAGGCCGACTCCGTGTCGGCCCGCCCCGGTGGTGGCGGAGGCGCCGTGCCCCGCGTGCTCGCCACCCGGTGTCGCCGAGACCGACGGGGTGGCCTGGCCGAGCGAGGTGCGCAGCGTGTCGATGTTCGCCCCGGCGTAGGTCGACCAGGTCAGACCGGTCGCCGACAGGAAGATGAACCCGGCGGCGGCCCAGACGCCGACGGTGCCGTGCAGACCGAGCGTGCGGCGCCGCCCGCTGGTGCCGCGTACCTTGCGTAGTGCCCGGCGGCGGGAGAACCACAGCACCAGGCCACCGCCGGAGATCACCCACAGCCAGCTCGCGGCGAACTCGCTGTAGAGCCGGCCGGTGTCACCGAGCTGCAGATCGCGGTGGAACTCGTCGATCCAGGTCCGCAGCGGCAACGCGCCCGTCGAGCCGTACTGTTCGAGGGTGCCGCGCACCTTGCCGGTGTACGGGTCGACGAAGACGGCGAGGGTGTGGTCGGGGTCGACGCCCTTGACGCCGGACAGCATCACGCGGGTGGTGGCGTCGGCCTCCGGGGAGGGTCGTATCGCCGAGACCGTGCCCTCGGGGTGCGCCTTGCGCGCGGCGGTGACCTGCTGGGATATCGGCAGCTTGGTGTCGCCGACCTTTGCGACGGTCAACTCGTGGGCGTACACGAGCTTCTCGGCCTGGAAGGCACCGGCGTACAGAAAGCCGGTGACGGCGGCGATGAGCAGAAACGGCGCGACGAACACTCCGGCGTAGAAGTGCAGTCGTAGCACCAGAGGGCGCAGCGGTGCCAGGCGGCCGGGTGACGGCGCCGAGGCGACGGCCGGTTGCGAGGCGTCGTCCGGTGGGGGTCCCCCCGCTGGAGCGGAGCCGGAAGTGGGGGAGGTCGAGGGAGCGGTGGACATCGGCGGGCTTCTCCGGGGGACGGGGAGGTGAGGGGCGTAGCGGTCCAGTAGTCGGGGGCGGGGGACGCCGAGTTCCCGGCGACGCGAGTGGTGCGCGTCACACGCCGGGACGGTGGTGACCGAAGTCCATGGCATCCTGGGCCGATGGCAACTCCCCGTAACCACGCGCCCCTTGCCGAGCAGGTCGAGGAACTTCTCGCCGTCGGCGGCCCGTTGCCCATCGTCGCGGCGGGTGACCCGGTCCTGCGACGGGGCACCGAGCGCTTCGACGGCCAGCTCGCCCCCGCGCTGCTGGCGCGCTTCGTCGAGGCCCTGCGCGTCACCATGCACGAGGCACCGGGTGTGGGCCTGGCCGCACCGCAGGTGGGTGTGCCGCTGCGGATCGCGGTGATCGAGGATCAGGCTCCGGTGCCGGAGGAGGTGCGGCTGGCCCGCGGCCGGGTGCCGCAGCCGTTCCGGGTACTGGTCAATCCGGCGTACGAGCCCGTCGGGACGGCGCGGGCGGCCTTCTTCGAGGGCTGTCTGAGCGTGCCGGGCTGGCAGGCGATCGTGGCGCGGCACGCGCAGGTGCGGCTGACGGGCCAGGACGAGCACGGACGCACCGTGGACGAGGTCTTCAGCGGCTGGCCGGCGCGGATCGTGCAGCACGAGACGGACCATCTCGACGGCGTCCTGTATCTCGACCGGGCGGAACTGCGCTCACTGGCCTCGAACGAGGCGATGGCTCAGCGGTGGACCCAGCCGACGCCTGAAAAGGCGGCGCGGGCCCTGGGTTTCGACCTGCCGGCACAGCCGTGAGGAGCGCTATTTGACCGTACGGGCGTCACCAGGGCGCCCGCATGACGCAAAGACGGCCGGGGCACCGATCCGGGGGACGCCCTACCCCGGTCGAGACGGTCGCCCCGCAGATCAGCCACGCTGACGCACCCGCACTCCGCCCGGCTCGCCGCATCGGGCGCAAAAAATCCCAGGCGCCCGTCCGCGCGCCACCGCTACGCTGGCCGCATGTCAACGCCCCGAATCTCTTAGCTACAGGACCCGCTTCCACGCCACCCGTGTGTCCTCTTTGCTTGCTTCGGAGCGTTTCTCATGATCACCGTTCGTGGTGTCGACGTGCGCGTCGGCGCGCGTCTGCTGCTGTCCGGCATCTCCTTCCATGTCTCCCCCGGCGACCGAATCGGCCTGGTGGGCCGCAACGGCGCGGGAAAGACCACCCTGCTCAACACCCTTGCGGGCACGCTGCGTCCGGCCGCAGGGACGGTCACCCGTACCGGCGCGGTCGGCCACCTACCGCAGGACTCACGGGCCGCCGACCCGGCGGTCACGGTCACCGACCGCATCCTGTCCGCGCGCGGCCTCGACCAGGCCGTACGCGACCTGCGGCGTACCGAGGCGGCCATGGCCGACGGGTCGGAGCGGGCGATGGACGCCTATGTGCGTGCGGAGGCCGAGTTCCAGGCCCGCGGTGGGTACGCGGCGGAGGCCGAGGCGGCTCGGATCGCCGCCGGGCTCGGTCTGCCCGACGAACTGCTCGGCCGGCCGCTCGGTGCGCTGTCGGGCGGGCAGCGCCGCCGGGTGGAACTGGCCCGCATCCTGTTCGCGGACCACGGCACCCTGCTGCTCGACGAGCCGACGAACCACCTGGATGTGAGCGCGATCGCCTGGCTGCGCGCGTACTTGACGGGCCATCAGGCGGGGATGGTCCTCATCAGCCATGACACCTCCCTGCTCGCCGACACCGTCAACCGGGTCTTCCACCTGGATCCGCAGCGCGCCGCGATCGACGTGCACAACACCGGCTGGGACACCTACCTCGCCCAGCGCGCGGCCGACGAGCGGCGGCGGGCGCGGGAGCGGGCGAGCGCGGAGCGCAAGGCGGCGTCGCTGCACA
Organism: Streptomyces longisporus; assembly: GCF_039532765.1. NCBI lineage: Bacteria > Bacillati > Actinomycetota > Actinomycetes > Kitasatosporales > Streptomycetaceae > Streptomyces > Streptomyces longisporus. Next base: position 1,118,064 of record NZ_BAAASG010000007.1, on the reverse strand, counting down.
CGCAGGCGAACAAGATGCGGGCCCGCGCGTCGACGGCGGTGGCTGCGAAGAACATGGCACGGCGAGCCGACCGCCTGCTGGCCGACCTCGAACCGGTGCGGCGCGCGGACAAGGTGGCGCGCATCCGACTGCCCGAGCCCGCGCCGTGCGGGCGGATCCCGCTGGGTGCGATCGGCCTGACGAAGTCCTACGGCGGTCAACAGGTCCTCAGCAGCGTGGATCTGGCGGTCGAGCGGGGCAGTCGTCTGGTGGTCCTCGGGCCCAACGGGGCCGGAAAGACGACCCTGTTGCGGGTCCTGGCCGGTCAGGTCGCGCCCGACGGCGGCAGGGTGGTGCACGGACCCGGGCTGCGGCTCGGCTACTTCGCGCAGGAGCACGACACGCTGGACGCCGAGTCGACGGTCGGCGCCCATCTCGCGGCGGCCGCCCCGCACCTGACGGACGACGAAGTCCGGGGTGTGCTGGGCTCGTTCCTGTTCAAGGGGGATGACGTCCACAAGCGCGTCGAGGTCCTGTCCGGCGGGGAGAAAACCCGCCTCGCCCTGGCGGGTCTGGTCCACTCCGGCGCGAACGTGCTGCTCCTGGACGAGCCCACCAACAACCTGGACCCGGCCTCCCGCGCCGAGGTCCTGGCCGCGGTGGGCACGTATCCGGGCGCGATCGTCATGGTCACCCACGACGAGGCCGCCGTCGCGGCGCTGCGCCCGGACCGGGTTCTGCTGCTGCCGGAGTCCGAGGAGGATCTGTGGAGCGAGGACTACCTGGAGCTGGTGGTGTCCGCGTGAAGTTCCCTTCCCGTGTGGTCAGTTGTCGCGGTACGCCTCCAGCAGCCGCAGCCACACCTCGCTGATCGTCGGGAACGACGGCACCGCGTGCCAGAGCCTGCTGATCGGGACCCGGCCGGCGACCGCGATGGTCGCCGAGTGGATGAGTTCGCCGACTCCGGGGCCGACGAAGGTGACTCCGCGCAGGATCTCCTCGTTCAGGTCCACGACCATGCGCGCGCGGCCGCGGTAGCCGTCGGCGTACAGACCGGCACCGGATGCGGAGGTCATCTCGACGTCCACGGCCCGCACCCGGTGGCCGGCCTGTTCCGCCTCGGCGAGAGAGAGGCCGACGGCGGCCGCCTCCGGGTCGGTGAAGACGACCTGGGGTACGGCGTGGTGGTCGGCGGTGGCGGCGTGGGCGCCCCAGGGGTCCGACTCCAGGATCGGGACGCCGGAGGCGCGGGCGGCGATGGCGGCGCCCGCGATGCGGGCCTGGTACTTGCCCTGGTGGGTGAGGAGGGCGCGGTGGTTGACGTCGCCGACCGCGTAGAGCCAGTCGGTGCCGGTCACGCGCAGGCTGTCGTCGACCGGGAGCCAGCCGCCCGGCTCCAGGCCGACGCTGTCCAGTCCGATGTCGGCGGTTTTCGGACGGCGGCCGGTGGCGAAGAGGATCTCGTCGGCCTCGATGCGGTCGCCCTGGTCGGTGACGACCACGACCGTGCCGTTCTCGCGGGTGACCGACTCGACCGAGGTGCCGGTGCGCACGTCCGCGCCGGCCTCGGTGAGGGCCTCGGCGACCAGCTCGCCGGCGAAGGGTTCCATGCGGTTGAGCAGGCCCTTGCCGCGGACCAGGACGGTGACCTGGGAGCCGAGGGCCTGCCAGGCGGTGGCCATCTCGGCGGCGACCACTCCCCCGCCGACCACGACCAGCCGGCCGGGCACCTCCTGCGCGCTGGTGGCGTTCCTGCTGGTCCACGGCTTGACCTCGGCCAGGCCCGGCAGGTCGGGCAGGACGGCGTCGGTACCGGTGCAGACGGCGACGGCGTGCCGGGCGGTGAGCACCTTCTGCCCGCCCTCGGAACCGGTGACGGTCACCGTGCGCGGGCCGGTCAGGCGGCCGTGGCCGCGGTGGAGGTCGGCGCCGATGCCGTCCAGCCAGCCGGCGGCGCCTTCGTCGTGCCAGTCAGAGGTGTAGTAGTTTCGGTGGGCGAGGACCGCGGCGGCATCGAGGGGGCCCTGCACCGACTGGCGCAGACCGGGCACGCGGCGGGCGTCCGCGCGGGCGATGACCGGGCGCAGCATGGCCTTGCTGGGGATGCAGGCCCAGTACGAGCACTCGCCGCCGACCAGCTCGCTCTCCACGACCGCGGTGGACAGGCCGGCCGCGCGGGTGCGGTCGGCGACGTTCTCCCCCACGGGCCCGGCCCCGAGCACCACGACGTCGTACGCGATGGTTTCCGTTTCCGTCATGGGGTCAGTCTGGTGGGTGGTGTGCGCTCAGGCCACACGGGTAGGGGCGCGGAATACGTGACCGGCCGGCCGTGTTGTGCCGACGGCTTCGCCCGACAGCAGGAAGAGGGATTTCAGGTCATGAGCAGCACCGTGGAGCTCACCAAGGAGAACTTCGACCAGACGGTCACGGACAACGACTTCGTCCTGATCGACTTCTGGGCGTCGTGGTGCGGGCCGTGCCGTCAGTTCGCGCCGGTCTACGAGAAGGCGGCCGAGGACAACCCGGACCTGGTGTTCGGCAAGATCGACACCGAGGCGCAGCCGGAGCTGGCCGCGGCCTTCGGTATCCAGTCGATCCCGACGCTGATGATCGTCCGCGACCAGGTCGCGGTGTTCGCGCAGCCGGGAGCGCTGCCCGAGGCCGCCTTGACGGACGTCATCGGCCAGGCCCGCAAGCTGGACATGGACGAGGTCCGCAAGGCGGTCGCGGAGCAGCAGGCGCAGGCCGAGCAGAACGGCCAGTAGCCCTCTGTGGGCCGGTAGCCCTCTCTAGAAGGGGTACGGCGCCACGTCACCGCGCACCGTCGTCCAGCGCACGTCGGTGAAGGCCTCCAGATTGGCCTCGCCGCCGAAGCGGGCGCCGGTGCCGGAGGCGGCGATGCCTCCGAAGGGGGCCACGGCCTCGTCGTTGACCGTCTGGTCGTTGATGTGGACGATGCCGGTCGGGATGCGTTCGGCGAGGTCGAGGCCGCGGGCCGCGTCGCGGGTGACGATGCCCAGGGACAGGCCGTACTCCCCGGCCGATGCCAGGGCTGCCGCCTCGTCGGCGGTGGCGAAGGACCGTACGGGCGCGACCGGGCCGAAGACCTCCTCGGCGTAGGCGGGGCTCTGGTCGTCGACGCCCGCGAGGACCGTCGGACGGTAGAAGAGGCGGTCGTGGGTTCCGCCCGCGGCCAGTTTGGCGCCGCGGGAGGTGCTGGCCTCGACCAGGCCGTGCACCTTGGTCAGCTGGGCGTCGTCGATGATGGGGCCGAGGTGGACCTGCTCGCGGTGCGGGTCGCCGACGGCGAGGGAGTCGGCCTTGGCGGCGAGGCGCTCGACGTACTCCTCGTAGAGCGACTGGTGCACCAGGTGGCGGCCGGTCGTCATGCAGATCTGGCCCTGGTGGAAGAACGAGCCCCAGGCGGCCGTGGAGATCACCGCGTCCAGGTCGGCGTCCTCGAGGACGACCATGGCGGAGTTGCCGCCGAGTTCCAGGTGGACGCGCTTGAGGTGGCGGCCGCCCGCCTCGCCGACCGCGCGGCCCGCTGCCGTGGAGCCGGTGAAGGAGATGACGGGCACCTTCGGGTCGGCGACCAGGGCCTGGCCGACGTCCGGGCCGCCCGGCAGGACGTGCAGCAGGTTCTCGGGCAGGCCGGCCTCGGCGAAGACCGCGGCGAGGGAGAGCCCGCCGCAGACCGCCGTGCGCGGGTCCGGCTTGAGGACGACCGCGTTGCCGAGCGCGAGAGCCGGGGCGACCGAGCGGATCGAGAGGATCAGCGGGGCGTTGAAGGGGGAGATCACGCCGACCACGCCGACCGGGATGCGTCGCGTGTACGACAGCCGGGGTGCCTCGCTGGGCAGGATCTGTCCGGCCGGGCGGGAGGCGAGGGCGGCGGCCTCGTAGCACTCCTGGGCGGCGACGTGCAGCTCGAACTCGGCCTTGCCGGGGATGGAGCCGGACTCGCGGACGAGCCATTCGCGCAGCTCGTCGGCGTGCGCGGCGAACAGGTCGCCGGCCTTGCGCAGCACGCCGGCGCGGACGAAGTGCGGGACGCGGGCCCACTCGGTCTGGGCGGCGCCGGCGGCCTCGGCGGCCGGGCCGACGTCCGCGGCCGAGGCGAGGGTGACGGTCGCGAGGCTGTCCCCGGTGGCGGGCTCCGTCACGGCGTACTCCGGTCCCGACAGGGGTCGGGGCTGCCAGGTCTTCGGGTCGAGCAGCGGCATGACGGCTCTCCGTTTCGTCACCGGCGGGACTCAGGCCATCAGCGGAAGTCCCGTGTAGTTGGCGGCCAGTTCGGCGGCCGCGTGGCGGGATGCGGCGATCCGGCGCAGACGTGTCACCTGCAGGCGGTTCTCGAACGCATCCCCATCTGGTTGAGCATGCAACATCTTAGTCATGTCGTAGGAGAAGCGCGTGGCTTGCCACACCCGTTCGAGGCAGATCTCCGAATAGGTGTCGAGGAGTTGCTCGGATCCGCTGCGGTGCCACTCGGCGAAGGCGCGGGCGAGGACGCGGACGTCGGAGACGGCGAGGTTGAGGCCCTTGGCCCCGGTCGGCGGCACGATGTGGGCGGCGTCGCCGGCCAGCAGCAGCCGGCCGTGGCGCATGGGTTCGTGGACGTAGCTGCGCATCGACGTGACGGACTTGGCGGTGATGGGGCCGCGGTGCAGGGTCCAGTCGGCGTCGACGGCGAAGCGGGCTGCGAGCTCGTCCCAGATGCGCTCGTCGGGCCAGTCGTCGGGGTCGGCGTGGTTCGGAACCTGGAGGTAGAGGCGGGACAGGTGCGGGGAGCGCATGCTGTGCAGGGCGAAGCCGCTCTCGCCGCGCGCGTAGATCAGCTCGTCGCAGGAGGGTGCCACGTCGGCGAGGATCCCGAGCCAGGAGTACGGGTAGTCGTGCGCGTACGAGCGGCTGCTCGCGGCGGGGAAGGTGTCGCGGGAGATGCCGTGGAAGCCGTCGCAGCCGATCACCCAGTCGCAGGTCAGCGTCTGTTCGCGGCCCTCGTGCAGGAAGCGTACGACGGGCGAGGAGCTCTCCGGCTTCTCGATCGCGAGGGCCTCCGCCTCGAACAACAGGGGTGGCCCTTCGGCCAGTTGGAGGGCGACGAGGTCTTTGACGATCTCGGTCTGGGCGTAGATGGTGACGGTGCGGCCGCCGGTGAGGGCCGGGAAGTCGATGTGGTGGCGTTCGCGGTCGAAGCGCAGCTCGATGCCCTGGTGGACCAGGCCCTCGGCGTTCAGGCGCGCGGCGGCACCGGCCTCGCGCAGGGCGTCGACGGTGCCCTGTTCCAGCATGCCGGCGCGCTGACGGTGCTCGACGTACTCGCGGTTCCTGGCCTCCAGGACGACGCAGTCGATACCCGTGCGGTGCAGCAGCCGGGCCAGGAGCAGCCCGGCGGGGCCGCCGCCGATGATGCCGACGGTCGTGCGCATGGGCGCCTCCCGGAGGTTCAGCTGGAGTCGCGGTGGACCACCGTGGCCCCCAGCACCTTGTGCGTCTCGGGCGCGGCGCCCGGGTTGCGGACCGCGCGGTCGACCAGTTCGGCGAGGTCGCGGCCGGACGGCAGCTCGATGTGGACCGTGCTCAGCCGGGGCCTGAGCAGCCGGCCGAGCATGAGGTCGTCGGCGCCGATCACGGCCGTGTCCTCCGGGATGCGCACCCCCGCGTCCTGCAGGGCACGCATCAGCAGCATCGCGTACTCGTCGTTGTACGCGAACACGGCGTCGAGGTCGAGTGCGCGCCAGCGGGCTGCGAGGCGCGCGGCGGATTCCTCCTCGTAGCCGAGGGGCAGTTCGGTGACGGTGGCGTCCGTGCCGTGCAGGGCGCGGCGCACGCCGGCGAGGCGGGGCAGGGAGAAGGACTCCAGGCCCTCTTCCTCGGGTACGACGACGCCGATGCGGCGCCGGCCGCGGTCGAAGAGATGGCTGCCGGCGCAGTGGCCGACGGCCTCGTGGTCCATCAGCAGGGCGTGGGCGCCGTCGACGGAGTCGGGGCCGAGGGTGACGACGGCCCGGGCGCCGGAGCGCTTGAGCACGGTCACGCCCTGCGGGGTGAGGGAGCCGGGGCCGGGCACCAGGACAGCGACCGGGCGCAGCTCGGCCCAGGCGCGGGCGGCCTCGTCGCCGTGCACGCCGACGGAGCCGTACTGCACGACCGTGTAGTCCAGGCGGCCCAGCGCCCACTGCAGCTCGCTGATGAACTGGCTGTAGAGGGGGCCGACCGGGAAACTCGGCGCGGGCATCAGGACCATGCGGCTGTGCCCGGCGCGCAGGCTGCGGGCGGCCGCGTGCGGCACGTACCCGAGTTCCTTGGCGGCCTCGTGGACACGGCGGCGCGTGGGCTCGCTGATACGTACGGCGCTGGCGTTGTTGAGGACGTAGGAGACGGTCGCGCGCGAGACGCCGGCCAGGCGGGCCACATCGGCGCTCGTGGGCACGGAGCGCGGTGCGGGCGACGAGGACGCGGGCGTTTTCGGTATCTGCACCATGACGTACGGCATCTTTGCAGAACCTGTGGCCGAGACCACAGGCGGGGCGTCGCCGACCGCGGCCGAGCGGGGCTCAGCAGGGCGGGCGGCTGCCGGTGACGCGGTCGACGAGGTCGAGCCAGCCCTTCTCCAGGCGCTCCAGGGGCATGCCGCACTGCTTGGTCAGATGGTGGATCAAGGCGGGGTCGAGATAGCCCATCAGGGTCTGGGCGAGAAGTTCGCAGTCGGCGTCCGGCGCTATCTGCCGCAGCAGCATCGTGACATGTGTGTGCAGCGCCCGGAGCGAGGGGTGGGCGAAGCGACGGGTGGGTTCCGGCTGGGCGGCCAGTTGCAGGTCCAGCTGCTCGACCGAGCGATACAGCACGGCCACGCCGAACGCGCGCAGCCGCTCGATCGCCGGCGCCCCGGGGCCCAGCGGCGGCGGTCCGCCGAGGAAGTCGGCCTGCAGCTTCCTCGACGAATGGTCCAGCAGCGCCGTCAGCAGCCCGGTACGGTCGCCGAAGCGGCGGAAGACGGTCCCCTTGCCCACGTTGGCCGCCGCGGCGACCGCCTCCATGGTGACCCCGGCCGCCCCGTGCTCCGCGATCAGCCGGGTGGCCGCCTCCAGCAGCCGGGCCCGGTTGCGGGCGGCGTCGGCGCGCAGGCACGGATCGTCCCCGGCGGAGCTGAGCTGCAGCAACTCGGGCTCGCCGGCAGGCTCCTGAGGCCTCGGAAAGGGCGGCAGCGTGGCGGACATGAAGACAGCGTAAAGCATCGGGAACAAAACTGGACCGCGGTCCGGTTAGGGTGCTACACAATAAACGGACCTCGGTCCGGATCGTAACGGCAATGTTTCAGCATCCCCCTGGAGTACCCCATGTCTGTTCGCATCCTTGCGCTCGTCGGCAGCCTCCGCGCCGGTTCGCACAACCGCCAGCTCGCCGAGGCGGCCGTCAAGCTCGCCCCCGAGGGCGCGGACGTCGTGCTGTTCGAGGGCCTGGCCGAGATCCCCTTCTACAACGAGGACATCGACGTCGAGGGCAGCGTCCCGGCCGCCGCCGCGAAGCTCCGCGAGGCCGCGCAGGCCGCCGACGCCTTCCTGTTCTTCTCCCCCGAGTACAACGGCACCATCCCGGCCGTCCTGAAGAACGCCATCGACTGGCTGTCCCGCCCCTACGGCGCCGGCGCCTTCGGCGGCAAGCCGGTCGCCGTGGTCGGCACCGCCTTCGGCCAGTTCGGTGGCGTGTGGGCGCAGGACGAGACCCGCAAGGCCGTGGGCATCGCCGGCGGCAAGGTGCTGGAGGACGTCAAGCTCTCCATCCCCGGCTCCGTGGTCCGCTTCGCCGAGACCCACCCGGCCGACGACGCCGAGGTCGCCGCGCAGCTGACCGAGGTCATCGCCCGCATCCACGGCCACGCGGACGAGGCCGCTGCCGCCTGAGCAGGCACAACCTGCAGCAGCACCCCGAAGGGCCGGAGCGCATCAGCTCCGGCCCCTTTGCATGGGACGTCCGGGGGTCAGGCGACCGCCTTCGGTGCCAATGCGCGCAGTTCCCGCAGCGCGGCCGCGACCGCGGGCCGCTCCCGGGCGCCCCGGCGGGTGCAGGTGAGCAACTTGCGGTGCGGGTTTCCGGTGCAGCGCACGCGGGTGATGTGCAATCTGACGTCCGGGAGTCAGGCGACCGCCTTCGGTGCCAATGCGCGCAGTTCCCGCAGCGCGGCCGCGACCGCGGGCCGTTCCCGGGCGCCCCGGCGGGTGCAGGTGAGCAACTTGCGGTGCGGGTTTCCGGTGCAGCGCACGCGGGTGATCGGCAGGTGCCCGGTCAGCTGGGCCAGCCGCGGGATCAGTGCGACGCCGAGGCGGCTCGCGACCAGGTGGGCCGTGACGTTCCAGTCCAGCGCGTGATGGACGATGTCCGGGCTGAACCCTGCTTCCCCGCAGGCGGACAGCACATGCGGGCGGCAGGGGCTGTCCGCCACCGGGGCGATCCACTCCTCGTGCGCCGCGTCAGCCAGGTCCACGCGCTCGCGCCCGGCCAGCGGGTGGTCCTCGGGAACGACGAGGTCGAACGGGTCGTCCAGGAGCGGCTGCTGGTCGAAGCGGGCGTCGCTCAGGGGCGGGTTGTGCGGGGTGGCCTCGACGACGGCCAGGTCGGTCTCCCCCTCGAAGAGCAGGTCGAAGCTGCCGGGGACGCCGGCCTCCTGGATGCGCACGGACAGCCGCGGATGGCGCTCGTGCAGCCGGACCGCCATCGGGGCCAGCAACACCGAGACGGCCACCGGGAACCCGCTCACCCGCAGCGGCCCGGCGGGGGCGTGTTCGGCGCGCAGGTCGAGCTCGGCCTGTTCCCAGCGGGCCTGGATCGCGTCCGCATGCGCGAGCAGGCTCTCGGCGGCCGGGGTGAGCCGCACCCCTCGGCCCTGCGGTTCGAGCAGATCGACGCCGAGATCACGGGCGAGCTGGCGGATCTGCTGGGAGGCCGCGGACGTGGTGAAGTGCAGGGCGCGTGCGGCCGCGGTGACCGTGCCGTAGTGGGCGACCGCCCGCAGGACGTGCAGCCGACGCAGGTCAATCATGAAGCCCAGGCTTCAAGGTCGGGTCCACAAAGTCAACCTGGACGTGTACGGATGCTGCGCTGCACCCTGACTGTGTCGCGACGGTCCACCAGTCAGGACGTACGAGGAGTTGCCATGATCAGCACGACCGGCGCACGCTGCCCGCACTGCGGTTGGCCGGACGGCGCCGAGCCCTTCCAGGTGGTGTCGCGGCACAGCACCGCGGCGGGCCGCACGGAGTGGACGCGTTGCGGCTGCGGCTCGCTGCAGGTCCGGGTGGTCGACGGCTGCGGGATGCGCGTCGTCTCGCGCAGTGGTCCCGCGGAGCCTCACTCCAGCCCGGCCAGCCGCTGAACGGCCGGGGCGGCGAAGGTCTCGATCCACGCCGCGGGCTCCCCGAGACGCGGCACGAGGATCACGGTGTCCAGGCCGAGCTTGGTGTAGCCGGAGATGTCCCGCGTGAAGGCGTCGAGGTCGCCGGCCGTGGCGGACTCGCCCATGTAGGCGACCGTCTTGCGGATCCGGTCGTAGTCACGCCCCTCTGCCTCGCAGTGCCCGCGCAGCACGTCGAGCTTGCGGCGGACCTCCTCCGGCGAGGTCGCGAACAGGTTGCAGGCATCGCCGTACCGGGCGACCAGGCGCAGGGTCTTCTTCTCGCCCCCACCGCCGATCATGATCTCGGGGTGGGGGCTGCTGACCGGTGCCGGTACGCACAGGGTCTCGGCCAGTTCGTAGTACTTGCCCTTGAAGGGGCCGTTGGCCTGCGGGTCCCACATCTGCAGACAGATCCGCAGGGTTTCCTCAAGCCGTTCGAAGCGCTCGGCGAGCGGCGGGAACGGTACGCCGAGACCCTCGTGCTCGCGGTCGTACCAGGCCGCCCCGATGCCGAGGGTGGCACGGCCGCCGGACAGCACGTCAAGCGTGGTGGCGATCTTGGCGAGCAGTCCGGGGTGCCGGTAGGTCACGCCGGTCACCAGCGCACCCAGCTGAACGGTGGAGGTGTGGCCCGCGAGATAGCCGAGAGTCGTGTAGGCCTCCAGCATGGGGTCCTGGGCACCGCCGTTGAACTCCATCTGGAAGTAGTGGTCCATGACCGACAGCCGGCTGATCCCGGCCGCCTCGGCCGCGGCGCCCGTCGCGGCGAGTTCGGCGCCGAGGGCGGGCCCTCCGCCACTGTGGTTGAACCGGTTGATGTGTACGCCCACCCGCATGACCGTCTCCGTCCGCCCGGACCCTTGCCGTCTCCAGTGACGCTAGAACTTCGAGCGCTCTCGAAGTCAAGCGGGCGTCTGGCCGGGGCCCGTGCCCATGCGGCAACCTGCCGTCGGTCGTCTGCGGCTCCCGTTGCGGCCGGGCGCCCCCCATCGCGGCGGAGCCGCAGACAGAACAGCCCGCGCCCCCTCGGTTGCGCGGGGCCGACCGCGACGGATTGCGCCCGCCCTGGTCAGCCGGCGCCGCCTGCTTCCGCCGCGTCCGGCTGCTCCCGCGCCGCCTGCAGCTCCTGCTTCTTCGAGGCCCGCAGGCTGGTGATCGTCGTGACCGCCAGGACGAGGACGATGAAGCCCAGCGAGAAGGGGATGCTGATCTCCGGGACGTGGACCCCTGACTCGTGCAGGGCGTGCAGCACCAGCTTGACGCCGATGAAGCCGAGGATGCTCGACAGGCCGTAGCTGAGGTGGACCAGCTTCTTCAGCAGCGCGCCGATTATGAACAAGAGGTCCTGTGCGGGTGTCGGGCGGCCACCCGCCGTTCGGCGGGCAGGTTCCGCCGGACGGCGGCGGTCCGTACGGCGGCCGGTGCGTGAATCATGTCGGCCAGAGCCGCCGCGCCGTGCGTGAGGAGACAGCCATGACCCTGGTCCCGCCCCCGTTCGATCCCGAACTTGCCGCAGCACTCGAGCTGATCAAGGACGTGGTCACCCCCGGTCTCACCCTCGACGAGATCGACCTGGTGCGCCAGGGCCCGGGCATCGAGATGCTCGCCCAGCTCGACCTGACCGCGGGCGGGTTCTTCGAGGTCGAGGACCGTACCGTGCCCGGCCCCGAGAACGCGCCCGACATCTCCCTGCTGATCTGCCGTCCCGCCGCCCCGCAGGCCGCCGGTCCGCGGCCCGTCGTCTACCACGTCCACGGCGGCGGCCTGATCATCGGCAACAACCGGGTGGGGGTTGACGTACCCCTGGCGTGGGCGCAGCAGCTGGACGCGGTCGTGGTGTCGGTGGAGTACCGGCTGGCGCCGGAGGATCCGTATCCGGCGCAGATCGAGGACGTGTACGCCGGTCTGCTGTGGACGGCGGAACACGCCGAGGAACTCGGAGCGGACCCGGAGCGGATCGTGATCGCGGGTGCCAGCGCGGGCGGCGGGCTGAGTGCGGCGCTGGCCCTGCTGACCCGGGACCGCAAGGGGCCGCGCCCGCTGGGCCAGGTGCTGATGTGCCCGATGCTGGACGACCGCAACGACAGCCCGTCCACGTACCAGATGGCGGGCCTCGGCGTCTGGGACCGGACCGCCAACGAGACCGGCTGGACGGCGCTGCTGGGCGAGGAGCGCGGCGGCCCGGACGTGCCGCCCTACGCCGCGCCCGCCCGCGCCGAGGACCTGTCGGGCCTGCCTCCGGCCTTCCTGGACGTCGGTTCCGCGGAGACCTTCCGCGACGAGACCGTGGCCTACGCCTCCCGGATCTGGCAGGCCGGCGGAGTGGCCGAGCTGCATGTCTGGCCGGGCGGCTTCCACGGCTTCGACGGCTTCGCCCCCCAGGCAGCGCTGTCCCAGGCGGCACGTGCGGCCCATCTGGACTGGTTGCGGCGGTTGCTGGCGCAGTAACGGAGGTGCGGGCGGCGGCCGGAGGTTCCTCGACCGCCGCTCCGGCACGGTTTCCGGGCAGTCGCAGGCCTGGCCGGGGGCGTGCCGTGCAAGGGGTATTCGCGGTCCCGCCGACTGCTGGCGAGGGTCGGCCTCGCGCAGCACACTGCACTGTCGGCTCGCGAAGGGCACGGACACGACGACCGTGCCGGTCCGTGCGGTGGGGAGGCGAAACCCCCTCCGGCGATCTCGTGCGGCGGGCAGCGCGGGTGGGCGAGGAGTCGAGCCCCTCTGGCCAGTTGGCCCGGAGCGGTGAGCGCGTCCTGGACGCGCAACCTCGCCTGGTGGACTCGCGCAGCAGGACGGCGCACGTCGGGTCGCGGAGCCGGGCTGGTCGGCCGGGAGTGACAGGCGCGTCCTGGACGCATGATCGAAGCGAAACCCCGCGCGGCGGACCCGCACAGGTCGGCGCGGGTCGGATCGCGGAGTCGGGCGAACTTGTCGGGGTCACGGGCGCGCCCAGGACCACGGTCTCGCCGGCCGGATGGAGCAGGACCGGCCGCAGGGGCTCGTCGAACGGCGAGACTGGCTGGCACCGGCAGAGTAGGGCGGCCCTAGCAGTTCGCGGCTCCCAGGAGCAGTTCGCGGTCGACCGGGCAGTCGCCCTCGATGGCGGGCTTGCCGGGTGGTCCTTGGGCCACCCCCAGGCTGGCGCCGCCGGTCGACGGCGCTCCCGAGCGCCAGGAGATGTCGATCATCGCCGACGTCAGCTCCTCGGGGCAGGGACCGGCCGCTGCCCAGCCGCTCCAGTGCGGCGGGGTGCGCCGCGTGTATCCGGCGGCGGGCGCACCGGCATGGATCGGCACCGGAGTCCGGTCGCGCCGCTCAAGCGGTGCTGCCGGGATGACGCGGGCGCTCCTCATGGAGTGCGCCATGGCGCATGATGGCCGGTATGAAAGAGCTGGCAGGGCGCCTGACCGCGCTGGATCCGGATGCCGGTGCCGCCGTGCGGGTCATCGCCTACTTCGACCGGCTGGCCGAGACCAGGGCCGGTCTGGAGGCGCTGGTGCGCGGGGCGGCCGTGCTGGCCGGATGTCCCGCGCGGCTCGTCGATGCCGGCCGGCGTGTGCGGGTGCGGGTCGAGCCCGACGGCACCCGCAAGGACACCGAAGCGCCGCCGGAGCCGGACTGGCCGAGCGCGGCGCTGGAGCCCGGCGGCGCCCCGGCCCTCTGGCTGGAGCGGGCGGATTCCGGACCGAGCGTCGTCGACGCGGTGATCCTGGAGCGGGCCGCCGGTGCGATACGGCTGGTCCTTGACCGCACCCGGGGCCGCGCCCCGACCTCCCCCGCCGACGATCCGGCGCTGATCGAGACGCTGCTCGACGCCACGGTCCCCGAGCCAGCCCGGCTGCACGCGGCCCGCCGCCTCGGCATCGACCCCGCCGACCCGGCCGTACGGATCCGCGCCCTTGCCTCCGGTGACGGCCCGCCCCGCATTCTGGTGGCCCGGGCCGGAGTCCGCCCCAGCGACGCCGAGCTGCCCGCCGGTCGCCTCGGCGTGGGGCCCGCCGTACCCGCGCTCGACCTGCCGGGCTCCTGGGCGGCGGCGCGCACGGCCCTGCGGTTCACGGCCGACGGCACGTCACGGGATCCCGGCCCGCGGGTGGTGTACGCCGACGAGCTGGGCGGCATCGCGCTGCTCGCGGATCTCGTCGTACCGGGCGCCGAGCCGCCGCCCGACGTGCGCGCCCTGGAAGCGGCGGCGGGCGCGCTGCCCGGGCTGCTGGCCACGCTGCACGCCGTAGCCGCCACGACGAGCCAGCGCGCCGCGGCCGCCGAGATCAACGTGCACCACTCCACGCTGCAGGACCGCCTGACCCAGGCCGAGCACCTGCTCGGCTGGCCACTGCGCACCCCGCACGGCCGTCTCAGGCTGCAACTGGCCCTGACGATGCGGCACTTGGCGAGACCGTAAACCCTCCCCGCACGGGGATTCACCAGAACCCGCGGACCACCCGGACCCCACCGACGACACGGGCGTTGAACCCGTCGAACCCCACAGCCGACACCCACAGCTCCAGGACAATCCCACCGCCGACTGCCACACTGGACACCGGCTCTGACCCCGCGCGATCTTGACGGCGTAATCCTCGTTGAGCACCGGGTAGAAGATCGGCTGTTCGGGAAGCCGCGGCAGCCGGGCGCGCCACTCCAGCTCACGGACCAGGTCCGGCTCCTTGGGGCCGGTGGGGTGCCACAGGGTTGTCGTGGGTCGGGGGCCGGGCATGGCGTTCGCTTTCCGGAGGGGTCGGCCGCCGGTGCGGCCGGTCGGGGGTCCGGTCGGCGAGGCCGGTGCGGCGGCCAAGGGGTTTCGGGCGACGAGGGCGCGGGTCCCGGGCTGCTACCGGAGGGCGAACGACGCCCGGTGCAGCCAGCCGGTGCCGTCGTACGCCACGAGGTCGACCGTGGGCACGCGCGCGGTGAAGGGGAGGCCGGGGCGCAGGCCGGCCTCGATCACGTCCAGTACGGCCTCGTCCTGGCCCTGGGCGACCGTGAGGTGCGGGTGGGGGTCGTACTTCCCGCCGTACGGCGGGGCTTCCGGCCAGCGCTCGACGACGGCATCGGTGAGCCCGCGGAACGGAGCGTCGGGGGTGGGCGCGAGGTAGAGCACCCCGGGAAACCGTCCGGATTTCTCGAACCGCACCTCGAAGGAGCGGTGCTGCCCGAAGATCTCGTCCAGGGCGGCGCAGGTCCCGGCGTCCACGAGGGACGCGGGCAGGAACGGGAAGACTACGGTGACGTGGGCGGGGACACCGGCTCGGGCCGCCGGGTCGAAGCGGTCCCGCCAGGGCCGGACCACCGCTTCCGCCTCGGGGACGGGCACGACGAGCGCCGTCTGGCCCGCCACGAAACGACCGGATTCCTCGTCTGCCATGCCATGGGTGTACCAGGCGGATGCTCGCGGCCGCGACCCGACACCGCTTGCATACGCGCCTTACCAGCGCTCGATGGAAATTTCACAGATGCCCTATCCTGGGCCGCAGGCACTTCGGGACGGAGGACCCAGCCCATGACCGCGACCGATCCGGCGCTCACGGCGCTCGCGTCGAGCTGGTCCGCCCTGTCGCTGTTGCACGGCAGGATCGAGGCCCACATCGAGCGCGCCCTGCAGACCCGGCACGATCTGAGCGTGCGCGAGTACTCCCTGTTGGACGTGCTGAGCCGACAGCACGACGGGGAGGGCGGACACCTCCAGATGAAGCAGGTCGCCGATGCGGTGGTCCTCAGCCAGAGCGCCACGACCCGGCTGGTCACGCGCCTGGAGGACCGCGGGCTGCTGACCCGCTACCTGTGCCCCACCGACCGGCGCGGCATCTACACCAACGTCACCGAGGCCGGCCTCCGGCTCCTGGAGGAGGCCCGCCCGACCAACGAGGCGGCCCTGCGCGAGGCCCTGGACGCGGCCGCCCAGAACCCGGAGCTCGCCCCGCTGGTCCAAGCCGTAGAGACGCTTCGCGTTCCTGCCTGACACCGAGACCCCCGCCGCCGGAGTCGTGCTGCGGGGGTTTTCGCTTGGCCAAATACTTGCAGGCACCTGCTACCCGCCCCGGCGATTCGATGCGGTTGCCTTTATAGCGCGTCTGCAACTATTGTTGACGCCTGTAAGCGTTATATGCAATCGCCTGGAAGGTAGTTCCCATGCCTCTCGCCCTCCTGGCCCTGGCCATCGGGGCCTTCGGGATCGGCACCACGGAATTCGTGATCATGGGCGTGCTGCCCGAGGTCGCGGGTGAGTTCGGCGTCTCCATCCCCACCGCCGGCTGGCTCGTCTCCGGCTACGCCCTGGGCGTCGTCTTCGGCGCGCCCCTGCTGACGGTCCTGGGCACCAAGGTCTCCCGCAAGAAGATGCTCATGTTCCTCATGGGCCTGTTCGTGGTGGGCAACACCCTGTCCGCGTTCGCCCCCACCTTCGGCGTGATGCTCGCCGGCCGGGTGATCGCCTCCCTCGCGCACGGTGCGTTCTTCGGCATCGGCTCCGTGGTCGCGGCCGGTCTGGTCGCGCCGGAGAAGAAGGCGTCCGCGATCTCCCTGATGTTCACGGGCCTGACCGTCGCCAACGTCGTGGGCGTCCCGCTGGGCACGTACATCGGCCAGGCCGCCGGATGGCGGGTCACCTTCACCGCGGTCGCCGCGCTCGGCATCGCGGGCCTCGTCGGGGTGGCGAAGCTGGTGCCCGAACCGGGCCGCCCGGAGTCCGGCACCATTCGTACCGAGTTCGCCGCCTTCCGCAATGTGCAGGTCTGGATCGCGATGGCGATGACGGTCCTGGGCTTCGGCGGGGTGTTCGCCGCCATCACCTACATCACGCCGATGATGACCGAGGTCGCCGGTTACTCGGCCGGTGCGGTGACCTGGCTGCTGGTGCTGTTCGGGGCCGGGATGTTCCTGGGCAACCTGGTGGGCGGCCGGTTCGCCGACCGTGCCCTGATGCCCATGCTGTTCACCGCGCTCGGTGCCCTGTCCCTGGCGCTGCTGCTGTTCACGGCGACCGCCCACCACAAGGTTCTCGCCGCGCTCACCCTGACGCTGATCGGTGCGCTGGGCTTCGCCTCCGTGCCCCCGCTGCAGAAGTGGGTGCTCGACCAGGCCTCGGCCGCCCCGACGCTGGCCTCCGCCGCCAACATCGGCGCCTTCAACCTCGGCAACGCGCTGTCCGCCTGGCTCGGCGGTCTCGTCATCTCGGCCGGGCTCGGCTACACGGCACCGAGTTGGGTCGGCGCCCTGCTGGCCGGCAGCGCGCTGCTCCTGTCCTTCCTGGCGGCCTCCCTCGACCGCCGCACCCGTCCGGCAGGCCGGGTCGTGGCCGCGTCCGCACCCGCCGAGCACATCCCGGCCGCCGCACGGCACTGATCAACCACCCCCACCGTCGCCGTCTCCCTCAACGACGGCGTCGAGCCCCCAGCTCGGCTTCGGCGTCTCCCAGGTCCCCGACGCCGAGACCACCGCCGCGGGTCGGCGCCGCGCTGGAGGCCGGGTACCGGAGCATCGACACGGCCGCCGTCTACGGCAACGAGTCCGGCGTCGGCGCCGCGTTCACCTCCCCCGGCATCCCCCGGCTGGACCCCTTCGTCACCACCGAGCTGTGGAACGCCGACCAGGGGTACGACGCCACGTTCCGCGCCTTCGAAGCAAGCCTGGCCAGGCTGGGCCTCGAGTACGTCGACCTGTGCCTCGTACTCCAACTTCGAGCCCTCCCATCTGCACCGGCTGCTGGAGGGCGGCGCGCTGGTGCCGACCGTCAACCAGATCGAACTGCACCCCAGCCTCCAACAGCGCGAACTGCCCGCCGTGCACGGAGGCCTGGAGTCCGCCGGTGCAGGGCGCGGTGCCGGCCGAGCCCGCGCTGACGGAGATCGCCGAGCAGTACGGCAAGTCGCCGGCGCAGGTGGTGCTGCGCCGGCACCTCCAACTCGGCAACGTGGTGATCCCGAAGTCCGTCACACCCGCCGCATCCGCGAGAACATCGGCGTCTTCGACTTCCCCCTCGGCGACGAGGAGATGGCCGCGATCGCCGCCCTGGACCGGGGGCTGCGCACGGCCCCGACCCGGACACCCTCGACTGACCGCGGCCGGTTCAGGCCGTCACTGGGCCCAATTCGGGGTCCAGGTGTCGGCGTCCCGCCGGGCGGTGCCGAGGTGGGCGCGGAGCGAGGCCAGCGCCGGATGCGGGTTGTCGGCACGCCAGATCAGCGAGTGCGGGTAGACGGGCGTCGGGTCGCGCACGGGGATGCGGCGCAGGTCGTGGTCGGCCGGCCAGACCATGCGGGTCTGTACGCCGACGAAGGTGGCGAGCAGCGAGGAGTCGGCGATGGTGTCGAGGAGCGGTTCGGTGCCGAAGTCGGGGCCGGTGACCTCGATGGTGAAGCCGAAGGCCGCGGCCAGGTCGTCGTAGTAGGCGGCCCATTCGGTGCCCGCTACGTTGCCGGGCATCCAGATCCGGTGCCCGGCCAGCTGGGCCGGGGTGACGGCGCGGGCCGAGGCGAGCGCGTGCCGGGGACCGGTGAGGAGTTCGAGGGGCTCGTCGTGGACGCGGGCTGCCTCGATGCCCTCGGGCAGCTGCCGCGCGGGAAAGGTGAGCGCGCGGAAGGACGCGTCGATGGTGCCGGAGCGCACCGCGGAGATCGCCGCGTCGGCGTCGAAGAGCGTCACGACGTCGAGGGACGAGTCGGGGTGGGCGCGGTGGAAGTCCCGGATCAGGTCGGCCGGGGCGAGCCTGCGGCCGATCACGTCGACGCGCAGGGCACGGCGGCCGGGCCGTACGGAGGCGGCGGCGCGCTCCTCGGCCTGCAGGAGTTCGCGGGCATGGGGCAGGAAGACCTGGCCGTCGACGGTGAGCTGGGCGCCACGGGCGGTGCGGGTGAACAGCCGCGCGCCGAGGTCCTTCTCCAGCGCGGCGACCCTCTTGGAGACGGCCTGCTGGGTGACGTCCAGGCCGAGGGCGGCCTCCCGGAACTGTCCGGCGTCCGCGACGGCCACGAAAGTGCGCACTGCGTCGATGTCCACGCGCCCTTTTGTACAACGTCCTGCTGCCCGTCGGCCTACAACTTCAGGTTGTCGGACCACCGGCGCGTCGGTTGTTTGCCTCGGGGCCGCGTGACCGGCTTTGATGTCGCCGGTCGGGATTCGGGCGGACGGGGAGGCGGGCATGCGGGGCGGGCAGGCGTTGGGGCGGCAGTTCGGATGGCTGTGGGGGGCGTACGCCGTCAGCGCGATCGGGACATGGCTCGCCTTCGACGCGTTCTCGCTGATAGCGGTGATCGTGCTGCATGCCGGGGCGACCGAGGTGGCGGTGCTGTCGGCGGCCGGGCTCGCGGTGGGGGCGGTGGTGGCGACGCCGCTCGGGCCGTGGATGGAGTTCCGTCGCAAGCGGCCCGTGATGGTGTTCATGGATCTGGTCCGCTGTGGGGTGCTGCTGACCATTCCGGTCGCGTTCGCGCTCGGCGCGCTCACCTTCGTACAACTTCTGGTTGTGTCGATCGTCGTCGGCGCTGCCGACATCAGCTTCACCGCGGCGAGCGGGGCATTCGTCAAATCGCTGCTGCCGCCCAAGGACCTGCTCGCCGCGAACGCGCGGTTCGAGGCGACCCAGTGGACCGCGACCATCCTGGGGCCGCCCCTCGGCGGTGCCGCGATGGGCCTGTTCGGACCGGTGATGACCGTGGTGGCCAATGCGGTGAGCTTCCTGCTGTCGGCCGTCGGGATCCGCGCGATCGGCGGGACCGAGACGCATCCCGTACGGCAGGCCTCGGCACCGGGGCAGGTGGCGGCCGGCAGCCTGCTCGAAGGATGGCGGTACATCCTGGCGCATCCGACGCTGCGACCGCTGTTCTTCAACACGGTGCTGTACAACGCCCTGATCATGGTGTCGCTTCCGCTGCTCGCCGTGCTGATGGTCGGCGATCTCGGCTTCGCGGCGTGGCAGTACGGCCTGGCCTTCTCCGTCCCCAGCATCGGTGGCCTGATCGGCTCGCGGCTGGCCCGCCGGCTCGTGCCGCGGTTCGGAGAGCGGCGGGTGCTGCTCGTATCGGGGACGCTGCGCGCGTGTTGGCCGATCGGCCTCGCCTTCGTGGGGCGCGGCACTCCGGGGCTGGTGCTCGTCATGGTCGTGGAGCTGGGTGTGATCGTGTCCTGTGCCGTCTTCAACCCGGTGTACTCCACCATTCGGCTGCGGCAGACGGACACGGGCCGGGTGGCGCGCACGCTCTCCGCCTGGTCGGTCACCACCAAGGCGACGACCGCCGCGATGACCGCCCTGTGGGGTCTGCTGGCCGGCCTGACCGGCCCCCGCGCGGCGATCGCCGTCGCCGGCGTCCTCGTCCTGGCGACCCCGCTGCTGCTGCCCCGCCGTATCGCAGACCCCGCGGCGATGGCGCAGCCGAGCGTCGACGAAGCGGCCTGAGCGGCCGGCCCCGATCCGTGGGGTTCGGTGAGGAGTTGCCGCTCGTCGCGGCGGGCAAGGTGATGAAGGACCAACTGCGATGAGGACGGACGGGAGCCGCGATCCGGTTCCCGCCGGCGAAACGGAGATCCTTCTGATGACGAACCACGCGGCCGGCCTGACGACGGACGTGTCACTCGACCAGATCGAGCGCCTCGACGACGAGATCATCGCGCTCCTCGCCCGCCGCCGTGCGATGGCCCGGGAACTCCCGCCCCCGGCGCGCGCCGCCGATCCGGCCTTCGCGGAGACAGTACGAGGCATAACGGGCCGCTACCGGAGGGAACTCGGCGGCGCGGGCGAACTGGTCGCCCGCGCGGTGATGGTGCTGTGCGATCCCAGGCGGGACATCTGAATCTTCGCGACGCACCGGACACCGACGGGCACGTCACCGCCGCTTCTCGATGACCTTCGCATGCACGAGCGTTCCGGCGAGTTCGATGCGAGACGCGGATCGTCAACGGATTTCTTGGAGCGGAGCTTCAGCTTGGAGTACGTGAGGTTGAGCCCGTCGGTGTCGATCAGGATGTCGGACGAGCCGACGAGAACCAGCTTGCCGTGGGCCATGTCCGTCTCGATCCGAAGGACGTCCGAGGTGGTCATCGCGTGGCTGAAGTCGAAGGTGACCCGGCACAGTTGAGTGCGCAGCTCGATGCGCGCGGGTACCGACCAGCGTCCGTCGCGTAGGTACTTGCCGCCGTGTTGTTCGACGACGAGGAGGTCCTTGCCCTTCATCGCGGGCGTGAGCGGCAGATCAGTGGTGAGCTCGGCCAACTCGCCGAGCGTCCGGCCACGACGCGGTCGCGGTCCTCATGCGATGCCCGCAGGCCGGGCGGCTCGTTGGACATGACGGCCACGTCAGCAGCGCCGGGTGGAGCAGGGTCGGGAGACCGGACCGTCACGCCCAGGAGGTGTCCTGGAGGCCCACGTCGCGGCTGCGGATGTCGTCCAGGGACTCCCGGCGTACGAGGAGCCGGGCGTGACCGGCGCGCACCGCTGTGACGGGTGGGCGGCCGACCAGGTTGTAGCCGGAGGCCATGGAGAGGTGGTAGGCGCCGGCGACGGGGACGGCGAGCAGATCCCCGGGGCGTACGTCCGCGGGGAGTTCGACGTCGGCGGCGAGTACGTCGCCGGCCTCGCAGTGCCGGCGACGACGGTGACCGGCGCCCGGTCGGCGGTGGTGTGGCGGCCGATGAGCCGGAGCGCGTAGTGCGCTCCGTACAGGACCGGGCGCGGGTTGTCGCTCATGCCGCCGTCGACGGCGACGTAGGTGCGACCGCCGGTGCGCTTGACGACGAGCACGCGGTAGAGGGCGACGCCCGCGGGTCCGGCGATGGCCCGCCCCGGTTCGATGATCAGGTGGGGAACGGCCGGCCCGGCCGCCGCGCACGCCTCGGTGAGCTCGGCACGGACCTTGCGGGCCAGGGTGGTCGGATCCAGCGCCTGCTCACCGGAGCGGTAGGCGATGCCGTGGCCGCCACCGAGATCGAGCTCGGGCAGGACGAGACCGTGCTGCGCGTGCAGCCGGGCCATGAGACCCACGATGCGTCGCACGGCGGCCAGATACGGCTTGACGCTGGTGATCTGCGAGCCCAAGTGGCAGTGCAGGCCGGTGAGTTCGAGCTGCGGCCGGTCCGGTATCCGGGCGATCGCGTGCTGGGCGTACCCGTCGGAGATGCTGAGGCCGAACTTCTGGTCCTCGATGCCGGTGCGGATCTTCTCGTGGCCGCCGGCACTGATGCCGGGCACGACACGGACCATGACCTTCTGGTGGCCCTGTGGTCCGACGGCGGCGGCCAGCCTGGCGATCTCCGACGGGCTGTCGATGACGATGCGGCCCACGCCGAGGCGCAGCGCCGATTCCAGGTCGCGCGGGGACTTGGCGTTGCCGTGCAGCACGATCCGCTCGGGCGGGAACCCGCTCATGTCGGCCAGTTCCAGTTCGCCGGCCGAGCAGACGTCGAGCCCGAGGCCCTCCTCGTCCATCCAGTGGACCATTGCGCGGCACAGGAACGCCTTGGCCGCGTAGAGGATCTCGGTGTCGGGGAAGGCGTTGCGATAGGTACGGCAGCGGTCGCGGACCTCGGCCTCGTCGAGGACGTAGACCGGTGTGCCGAAGCGGTCGGCGATCTCGGCGAGCGGCACGCCGCCGACTGCCAGTTCGCCCGGCCGCGGCTCGACGCTGGACGCAGGCCAGACCGATAGGTCGCCGTCGATGGTACTGACGGAACGGTCGTGAAGCGTGGTCATCATGTCCTCTCAGGCGACGCGTACGGCGAGCGCGGGAACGACGCGGTTCACCGGCCGGGCGGCCCGGGCCGTGAACTGGGGATCCACCGTGACGGTGGTGACGCCGAGCGGTTCGGTCAGCGCGCGCAGAGCCGGCTCGGCGAGCCTGATCCACGCCTGCCCGGGGCCGAGCGTCGCGGTCAGCCGGCTCTCGGAGGTGAAGGCGACGGCCGTACGGTCGCCGAGCGGTGTGCGGAAGACACGCGTCACACACCCCGAGGGTCCCGGCCGGACGGGAACGAACAGTGGTCCGACCGGGAACGGATCAGAGGGTTCCGGGTCTTCGCCGGACACGATGTCTGCCATGGGGACGCCTCCGGGGGATGCGGGACCCGAGTGGGTCCAGGCCGGGCGAGTGGCTGTGCGCCCCGAACGCGGGGAGGCGGAACGGGGCGCACCGATGACGCTATGCCTGTCCGCCCCGGTGATCCGCCGACTCATGACGCGCCCCTGACGCGCGTCCGGCAAACGCTGACGTGGCGCTGACGCCGACGGCGACGGCCGCCTGGCTCTCAGGCCGCCCGCATTGTTGCGTACAAAGTCCCGCCATTGTCCCGATGTCAGCTCTGACACATCACGACAGTGCGCCAAGACACAGGTCACGGCGCTGACGACAGCGTTGACAGGGCCACGGATTTGGCCGTACAAATCTGCGAGGCAGGTACCCAATCCCGTGGGGGACCGTTGACCGTCGCCCGTGCACTCGCCCAGTGGTCCCACGCGTATCGCGCGACGCCGGAGGACCTGGCACTCGCCGAGCGGGCCCTGGCCGACACCGTGGCCGTCGCGCTGGCCGCCCGTGCGCATCCCCTGCGCGGCCTCGCCGCTCCGCTGCCCGACGCGGCGCGCTGGGCGGCCATGGCGCACGTGCTCGACTTCGACGATCTGCACACCGACACCACCACGCACATCTCCGTGGTCACCGTCCCGGCGGTGCTCGCGGCCGGCGGCGACGCACGGGCCCATCTCGCCGGTGCGGGGGTCATGGCGCGGCTCGGGGCGATGCTCGGCTGGGGCCACTACGCGGCGGGCTGGCATGCGACCTGCACCGCGGGTGCCCCGGCCGCCGCGGTCGCGGCCGGGTTCGCCCTCGGTCTGGACGTGACGGGGCTCGCCACCGCGATGGCGCTCGCCGTGCCCGCCGCCGGTGGCGGGCAGGAGGCCTTCGGGACGCACGGCAAGGCGCTGCAGGTCGGGTTCGCGGCCGAGGCGGGCGTACGGGCGGCACGGCTGGCGCGGGCGGGTGCCACCGCCGATCCGGGGGTCCTGGAGGCCTGGCTGGAGCGGGTCGGCGGCAAGCCCGCCACGGACTTCCCCATGGCCCCGGCCGTCCCTGGAGGCCTGGCCGTCAAGCTCTTCCCCTGCTGCTACGCCATGCAGCGGCCCATCGCCGCCCTGCGCGAGGTGCGCGACCAGGTCCGCGGTGAAATCACCGCCGTCACCGTGACCACACCGGCGGGAACCGTCCACCCGCTCATCCACGACCGCCCGGCGACCGGCCTGGAAGGCAAGTTCTCGCTGCCGTACGCGGTTGCCGCGGCCCTGCTCGACGACTACCCCGGCTTCGACAGCTTCACGGACGACGCGGTGCGGCGTCCCGCGGCCCAGACGCTGGTCGACCGCGTCCACGCCGACCTGCTGCCGGGCGAGACCGGATCCCTCCTCGACGGCCGGGTCTCCCTGCGCATCGCCCTCGCCGACGGCAGCGAGGTGCGCACCGAGCTGGCGCTCCCGCCCGGTGCGCCCGGGCGTCCGCCGTCCGACGTCGACCTGCGGGCCAAGGCCGCCGCCTGCGGTCCGGACGTACCGGCGCTGCTGGACGGGCTGACGTGGACGGGCGCGGCCGAGCTGCTGCGCAAGCACTTCCCGTACATCCCCTACGAGCGCCAGGAGGCATGACGGTGCATCAGCTTCCCCTGTCGGGCATCACGGTGGTCAGCCTGGAGCAGGCCGTGGCCGCTCCCTATGCCACCCGGCAGCTCGCCGATCTCGGCGCCCGGGTCATCAAGGTGGAGCGGCCGGGCGAGGGCGACTTCGCGCGCCGTTACGACACGACGGTCCACGGCCACTCCAGCTATTTCGTCTGGCTCAACCGCTCCAAGGAATCCCTCACACTGGACCTGAAGGATCCGCGGGGCCTGGAGATCCTGCACCAACTCCTCGACGGCGCCGACGTGTTCGTACAGAATCTCGCGCCCGGTGCCGCCGACCGGCTGGGCCTCGGCGCCGACGCCCTGGCCGACCGCTGCCCCCGGCTGATCCCGTGCACGATCTCCGGCTACGGCACGAGCGGGCCGTGGGCCGACCGCAAGTCGTACGACCTGCTGGTGCAGTGCCAGACCGGCCTGGTCTCCCTCACCGGAACCGCCGACGAGACGGCGCGTGTCGGGATCTCCGTCGCCGACATCGCCGCCGGGATGTACGCCTACACGGGCGTCCTCACCGCCCTGTACACCCGGGCCACCACCGGCCGGACGCACCCGGTGGAGGTGTCCCTGTTCGAGGCGCTGGCGGAGTGGATGGGCCAGCCCGCGAACTACACGCGCTACGGCGGCAGTCAGCCCGCCCGGCTCGGCACCCAGCACGCCACCATCGCACCGTACGGCGCCTTCACGACGGCTGACGGCAAACAGGTGCTGTTCTCCATCCAGAACGAGCGCGAGTGGGCCGTGCTGTGCGCGGGCTTCCTCGCCCAGCCGGGGTTGACGAATGATCCGCGCTTCGCGACGGGCTCCGACCGCGTCGCGCACCGCGACGAAATCAACGCGATCGTCGCCGAGCGCTGCGCCCGCTCCGACGCCGAGGAGATCCTCAAGGACCTGGAGGACATCGGCATCGCGTGCGCCGGGGTCAACGACGTCGCCGCGTTCCTGGACCATCCGGTGCTGGCGGCCCGCGAACGCTGGCGCGAGGTGGCCGTGCCCGGCGCGACGGTGCAGGCACTGCTCCCCCCGGCCGACCTCGCGGGCATCCCCGCACGCATGGATCCCGTGCCGGCGGTCGGCGAGCACACGGAGGCGATCCTCACCGGCCTCGGCCTCTCCCCCGACGACATCCGGGCGCTGCGCGCCGACGCCGTCATCTGACCCCCGACGATGTGGAGTTGCGCCCCATGAGCGTCCTGGACATCCTCTCCGACGACGAACGTCTCGTCGTCCGGACCGTGCGGGAGTTCGTCGACAAGGACGTCAAGCCCGTCGTCCAGCAGCTGGAGCACACCGACACCTACCCCGAGCACCTCATCGAGCGGATGAAGGAACTCGGCATCTACGGCCTGGCCATCCCGGAGGAGTACGGCGGCAACCCGGTCTCCACACCATGCTTCGTACTCGTCACCGAGGAACTCGCGCGCGGCTGGATGAGCCTGGCCGGAGCGATGGGCGGGCACACCGTCGTCTCCAGACTCCTCGTGCTGTACGGCACGGACGAGCAGAAGCAGCGGTATCTGCCGAGGCTGGCGACGGGGGCGGTGCGCGCCACGATGGCGCTCACCGAGCCGGGCGGCGGTTCGGACCTCCAGGCGATGGCGACGATCGCGCGCCGCGAGGGCGGGGAGTACGTCGTCAACGGGGCGAAGACCTGGATCACCAACTCCCGCCTTGCCGGCCTGATCGCGCTGCTGTGCAAGACCGACCCGGCCGCCGGCCCCCGCCACACGGGCATCTCGGTCCTGCTCGCCGAGCACGGACCGGGCCTCGTCGTCTCCCGAGATCTGCCCAAACTCGGCTACAAGGGCGTCGAGAGCTGCGAGTTGTCCTTCGAGGACTACCGCGTACCGGCCGACGCCCTGCTCGGCGGCGAGGAGGGCCACGGCTTCGCCCAGATGATGAAGGGGCTGGAGACCGGACGGCTGCAGGTCGCCGCGCGGGCCCTCGGCGTGGGACGGGCGGCCCTGGAGGACTCGCTGCGCTACGCCCAGGAACGGGAGTCGTTCGGCAAATCCATCTGGCGCCACCAGTCCATCGGCAACTACCTCGCCGACATGGCGACCAAGCTCACGGCCGCCCGCCAACTGACCCTGTACGCGGCCCGGGAGGCCGACGCCGGGCGCCGGGTCGACATGGAGGCGGGCATGGCGAAGCTGTTCGCGTCGGAGACGGCTATGGAGATCGCACTCAACGCGGTGCGGATCCACGGCGGTTACGGCTACTCGACGGAGTTCGACGTGGAGCGGTACTTCCGCGACGCACCCCTGATGATCGTCGGCGAGGGCACGAACGAGATCCAACGGAACGTGATCGCGGCGCAGTTGGTGGCAAGAGGCGGTCTCGATGGCTGAGCAACCGCAACGGGAGAGCACCTACTCGCGGCTCGGAAGAGAGTTGCGGGCGGCGGTCCTGCGGCACGACTACCCGGACGGCGTCCGGCTCCCCACCGAGGCGGAGCTGGCCGAGACCTACGGGGTGAGCCGGCAGACCGTGCGCCGCGCGTTCCAGGACCTCGTGGCCGAGGGACTGGTCTACCGGGTGCCCGGGCGGGGCACGTTCGCCACGCCCCGCGAGGAGCAGTACCTGCGGCAGTTCGGCTCGGTGGACGACCTGATGGGGCTGTCCATCGACACCCGTATGGACGTGATCACCCCTCTGCACCGACGGGTCGACGTCGACGCGGCCGAACGACTGGGCCTGAACACGGACCGGGTGCACAAGCTGGCTTTTCTACGGCTGCACGACGACGCCGCGTTCTGCCACACGTCGGTCTGGCTGCCGCCCGCCGTCGGCCGACTGCTGGAGTCCGTCGACGAGTTGACGTTGCCGGGCAGACCGAACGCCTTCACCGTCATCGGTCTGCTCGACCAGCGGCTGCCCGAACCGATCGCCGAGGCCGAGCAGAGCATCACCGTCGCCGAGGCCTCGCCGGAGATCGCCGAACACCTGAGCTGCGAGCCGGGCCGCGCCCTCCTGCGCATCGACCGCGTCTACCAGACGGTCGCCGGTCAGCTCGTCGAACTGGCCATCAGCCACTTCCTGCCCGAGCACTACTCGTATCGCGTGCGGCTGCGCCGCAGCGGTCAATGACGTCCCCGGAGGGCAAGGAGATCGCCGCGCGGCTGGCGCTGCGCATCGGCTCGGGCATCATCACCGACGCCGTCGACCTGGAGGCCTCGGACGAGGGTCCGGTGGCCACCCAGTCGGTGTTCGCCGCGTCCTTCACCACCAAGTCCCGGATCAGCAAGGGCACCCCGGTCATCACCGTCAAGCCGAACTCCGCCGCGGTGGAGGCCGCCCCGGCCGCCGGCGCGGTCGAGGCCTGACGGTGTCGTTCTCCCAGCAGGCGACCGGCACGAAGGTCACCGGCCGTACGCCGCGGGAGTCGACCGGGCGTCCGGAGCTGACCGAGGCCGCGATCGTGGTCTCCGGCGGCCGTGGCGTCAACGGCGCGGAGAACTTCCCGCTCATCGAGGCCCTGGCCGACTCCCTGGGTGCCGCGGTGGGTGCCTCGCGGGCGGCGGTGGACGCGGGCTGGTACCCGCACACCAACCAGGTCGGCCAGACCGGCAAGAGCGTCTCCCCGCAGCTGTACATCGCCAACGGCATCTCCGGCGCCATCCAGCACCGGGCCGGCATGCAGACCTCGAAGACCATCGTCGCGGTCAACAAGGACCCCGAGGCCCCGATCTTCGACCTCGTCGACTACGGCGTGGTCGGCGACGTCTTCGACGTCGTCCCCCAGCTCACCGAGGAGATCAACGCCCGCAAGGGCTGAGCGCGTTCACGCCTTGCCACCGCGCCGCGACCCGCCCGGCCCTTCGGACCTGCCGTAGCCCTATGCAGGCTGCTTGAGTGAGGGACGTGCTCATGTGGAGCGGGCGGCGGAGCTGGACGAGGAACCGGCAGCGACGTCCACCCGTGCCCGGATCTCGTGCCGAGGGTGCCGGGGCGACCGCCCCGGCACCCTCGTGCGACGGTTCAGACCGCCGTCGACACGACGGGTTCCTCCGCGTCCTCCAGCAGGTCCATCAGGCCGGCCCGGGCCCGGGCCACTCGGGAGCGGACCGTGCCGATCGGGCAGTCGCTGACCTCGGCGGCCTCCGCGTACGGGAGACCGACCAGCTGGGTGAGGATGAACGCCTCTCTGCGCTCGTCGGGCAGCGCGGCCAGCAGGTCCAGCAGGGCGATGCCGTCGTCGAAGCCGGGCAGGCCGCGCGGCTGGGACAGTTCGACGGCCAGTTGCCAGTCCGCCATGTCTGACAACCTGGGCCGGGCGGCGGCGTGGCGGTAGCTGTCGATGACGGCCCGGCGGGCGATGGACAGCAGCCACGCACGCGCCGAGCAGCGACCCTCGAAGCGGTGCAGGCTGCCGAGTGCGCGCAGGAACGTGTCCTGCGCGAGGTCGTCCACCGCCTGCGGGTCGGCGCACAAGTGGGCGACGTAGCGCTGAACATCGCGTTGCAGGGCGCGCACGAACTGCTCGACGGCGTCCATATCGCCGCCCCGGGCGGCGAGCGCCCAGGCGGTGATCGACTCGTCGAGCGCCGCAGCTTTGTCCTGTGTGGTGCGCGAGGTCGGCAAGGCAGAGGTAATCACCTGGTGTCCTTCTCAGGTCGACCGTGATCCGGATCGGGGCGCGCGAGGGCGCGGACGGTCCGGTGAGTGGGGATACGGCCTGCGGCGCAAGGGCGCTACGGCGCCGGTGCGGCCGTACGGCCGTGGCCCGAGGCGCGCGCGGGCAGCCTCGGGAAGCCGGCTGTCGTCAGGCGACAGCCGTCCCCACGGGAGGGCCCCGAGAGGTGATCGTGTGGACGAGAACAAGGAGACGCGGCGTCCGGTCCGCGCGGCGGCGCCGCAGGTGTGGGCGCGGGCGCTCCGGGGTTTCCGGCAGGGCGAGCAGCAGCCGCAGCGGTGCGGCCAGCCGTCCGGCGACGGCCCGGAGGATACGGAAGGCGGCCTTCTCGCCGTACGCCAGCCACAGCCCGCACAGCAGCGCGGCCAAGAGGTGGGCGAGGAGCATGCCCGCCGACGGCGAAGTGCCGGTGGCCGCACCCATGTGATCCATGTGGGCCATGTCCATGGAGCCCATGTGCACCGAGCCCATGCCGCTCATGTCCATGGAGGCCGACGAACCGGACGCCTCGGTCACCGACTGGGCGAGCGAGAACGCCTCGTGCAGCGCCGTCTGGACGGCGACCACGACCGCCACGATCAGCGGCAGCCCGCGCTCCCGCCCCGCCAGGCACCAGCCGACGGTCCCGGTGGCGCCCGTTCCGGTGGCGAGCGCCCAGGCGGGCACGTCGCTGCCGGACATCAGGATGTGGCCCAGGGCGGCGAGCAGCACGCAGACGGCCGCGAACACCGCGGCCCGTATCGTGCGAGAACACCACCCTGCTGTCATGGCGCCTCATCCTTGCATCCGGGCGTCACTCGTCATGCAGGGGTACGGGAACCCACGGGTGCCCCCACTCAATTCACGGCGTGTGATCCAAACCACGGAACCGGGCGGGAACTCGGCGGAACTTCGGTCCGACGTCCATAGGTCGCGCGCGGCCACAGCGTCAGGGCGAACAGCACCAGTGGTGGGCCGGTGCCCGGGTCGGTGGCGTGGCCGGTGAGGAGTCCGCCGAGGTCCTGGCCCAGGAGGCCGGTGGCGACCGCGAGCGCGATGCCGGCCGACAGCGCGGCGCGTCGCGTGCGAGCGGTCAGGACACCCGCGCCGACGGCGACTTGGAGCAGCCCGAGGACGACGACGAACAACGCCGCCCATCCGCTGACCAGTCCACCGACCGCGTGGTTGACGGCGGCGATCACGGCAGGCTCTTCCTCGCCGGTGTTGGACAGCTGGGCGGCGGGCACATGGGCGGCGGGCTCCAGCTCCAGTGCCGCCGTGCCGATCCACAGGAGCAGCCACGCCCAGCGCGCCGCCACACCGCCCAGGACCCCGCCGTCGGCGATGCTTGGCCCCGGGTGGTCGGTTCGCGGCCACAGCGTCAGGGCGACCAGTGCGTAGAGCAGGGCTGCGCCCGGGGCACCGGTCAGCAGGTCGGTGCCGCCCATAAACAGGCCGCCGAAGCCCTCGCCGACGGTCCACACCCCCAGCGCCCACAGGACCGACAGGGCCAGGGCCGGGCGGGCGGTGCGCCGCCACAGCAGGCCCACGCCGAGCGCGACCTGCAGCGAGGCGAACAGCGCGTTCCACAGCGCGGGGTGTGCGGCCAGCATGCTCGTCAGGTCGTACTCGACCGTCGCCACGGGGCCGGGCAGACCCATGTTCGCCATGCCCAGCGTGTCCACGAAGAAGCCCCGGGTGAACATGGACGGCTGGAGCTGCAGCGCCCCGTCCACCAGCCACAGTGCTCCCAGCGCGATCTCCACCCCGCGCCGAGTCAGCCGCAGCGTGCTGTTCGACTGACGGAGGGAGAAGTCCTGGATCTGCCGGTCGTCGACGGTCATGAGCCGGCACCTCCGATCGCTCATCGCACCCATGAGTACGAGCGGCGAGCGCCGAATATTCACCTAAGCCCGTTTTGCCGCCCTGAATGGTCCTGATCGGCCTGTTGTGCAGCAGTGGGCCCGCACCGGAGGAGGATTGGGGGTGCCGCGGCCCTGGCGGCCAAGCGCCGTCGGCAGGGCGGTTTGCCCGCCCTGTGCGGCGCAGGACCCAGCAGCGCGGTTGCGCAGGACGGCGAAGACCGCGGCGGCCGGCCCGGGCGCGTTGGCGTACGGCCGTTCAAGACGGTTCTTCCTGCTCCGCGAGGCCCTTGATCGCGTCGAGGCGGCGATCCCACTGGGCGGCGAGGGCGTCGAGCCAGCGGGTCGTGCGTTCCAGGGGTTGCAAATGCGCTTCGTAGCGGACTTCCCGTCCGGTGCGGTGGCCGCGGACCAGGCCCGCGCGGCCGAGGACGGCCAGATGCTTGGCCACCGCTTGGCGGGTGACGGGGAGGGCCGCGGCGAGCGAGGTGGAGGTCGCGCCGCCTTCACTGACGAGAGCGTTGAGGATCTGCCGGCGGATCGGGTCGGCCAGCGCCAGCAGGACGCCCTCGGGGGCCGGTTCGCCGTCGTGCGTGCCGGTCATGCCTCGGTGTGCTCGAACCGGTTACGCAGCCGGTCGAGCTTGCCGGACCAGTTCAGGCTGTTCGCGCGGTGCCGGTCGGCCGCCTCGTCGACCGGCAGCCCGAGGCGCGCGAAGCCGGTCTCGGTCATCGTCAGCCGGGTGCCTGCCGTTGCTTCGTCCGCGGCGAGGGTGAACGCGACGAGCGTGGCGTTGGAGTCCGTGGGTTCTTCGCCTGCGGCGCCCTGCGACCAACGCCAGGAGAAGGTGTGCGGCGGCTCGACCGTCTCGATACGGGCAGGGATGGCACCGTGCACACCGTGCTCGAACAGCAGCAGCCCGCCCGGCCGCAGGTCGATCTTCACGGGTTCCCCGTTGCCGAACCACTCCCCCAGGAAGGCCGGTTCGGTCAGCACCGACCAGACCCGTTCCACGGAAGCGTTGATCACGATGGTCCGTTCGATGGAGTCGGGAATCACGGCACCGCCCTCTCGTCCGAATGCGCTACCAAACGGTTGCACATCCCTGCCGGTATGCGCAACCACATGGTTGCGCATAAGCGGTTGGAAGACGTCACCAGGGCAGCCGGCCGTTGATGTCGAAGAAGCCGCCGGTCGGGCCGTCAGGGGCGATCTGCGCCATGCGCACAATGATCCGGGCGGCCTGCTCGACCGTCTGGGTGCCGGTGTTGCCGTTGAGGTCCGTCTTGGTGAAGCCGGGCTCGACGGAGTTGATCCGCATGTTCGGGAAGGCCTTCGCGAACTGCACGGTGAGCATGTTGACCGCGGTCTTGGACGTCGGGTAGGCGACGCCCGGGTAGAAGTGCGCGGGGTGGTCCGGGTCGGAGAGGTGGGTCAGTGAGGCGAGGCCGCTGCTGACGTTGACCACGACCGGTGCGGCCGAGCGCTGCAGCAGGGGCAGGAAGGCGTGGGTGACGCGGACGACGCCGAAGACGTTGGTCTCGAAGGTGTTGCGCATCTGTTCGGCGGTCACGGTCTCGGCGGTGGGCACGCTGTTTCCCTCGCCGCGGGTCTCGATCCCGGCGTTGTTGATCAGTACGTCGAGTCCGCCGTCGGCCTCGATGGTCTTGGCCGCGGCCTCGACCGTGGCGTCGTCGGTGACGTCGAGCAGGACGAAGCGTGCGCCCAGCTGTTCGGCTGCCCGGCGCCCGCGCTCGACGTCGCGGGCTCCCACGTACACGGTGTGACCTGCGGCGATGAGCTGGCGGGCGGTCTCGTGGCCGATGCCCTTGTTGGCTCCGGTGATCAGTGTTGTCGTCATGCGTCCAGGCTGCGGCGGGCCGTCCCGATCAGCCAGGAGACCCTGCTTCCTGGGACTCGGAGTACCAGGCACATGCGCGCACCGCGGTGTTCACTGGGGGCATGACGGCGACGGAACTCGGACGGGCGCTGCGGCGCTGGCGCGACCGGGTCGCCCCCGAGACGGCGGGGCTGCCCTCCGGCGGCCACCGGCGGGCGGCCGGTCTGCGGCGCGAGGAGCTGGCCCTGCTGGCCGGGATCTCGGTCGACTACATCACGCGTCTCGAGCAGGGGCGGGCGGCCAATCCCTCCGGACAGGTCGTCGAGGCGCTGGCCCGGGCGCTGCGGCTGTCCGGGGACGAGCGCGCGTATCTGTACGGTCTTGCGGAGTTGGTGCCGCCGGGTCCCGACGTGGTGCCCGGGTTCATCACGCCCAGCGTCCAGCGGCTCCTCGACCGGTTGGTGGACACGCCCGTCGCGGTCTCCGACGCGGCCATGACGCTGTTGCTGGCCAACCCGATGTACGCGGCGCTGATGGGCGACCCGTCCGGCCTGCGCGGGTTCGAACGCAACGGCGTGTGGCGCAACTTCCTCGGGTTTCCGAGCCGGGTGCGGCACACCCCCAAGGAGTGGAGTGCCTTTCAGGTCGGCATGGTCTCGGAGCTGCGGACGACCGCAGCCCGATATCCGGCCGATCTCCAACTGCGGCGTCTGATAACGGAGTTGCGTGCGAAGAGCGAGCGGTTCGCCGAGCTGTGGGACGCGGGTGTCGTCGGCCGGCTGACGGCCTCGCGCAAGACGGTCGAGCATCCGCAGGTGGGTGTGCTCACGCTGGACTGCGACCTGCTCCGGGTGGAGGAGAACGACCTGCACCTCCTCGTCTACTCGGCCGAACCGGGCACCGAGGCCGCCGAGAAGCTGGACCTCATCTCCGTGATCGGCACGCAGAACCTGGCCGGGAAGGGCTAGCGGAGCGTCTCCTCGGCCAGGGCTCCGACGGAGGTCGGGCGGGACTACTGCGCGAACGGACGGCGCGTGGCCCCCTGAGCGCCGGGCGTGAGAGCCCGGCGTATCGCGCGGGTGACGATCGGGGGCAGCAGGTCCACGCCGATGCGGCGGACCCGGGAGCGGGGACGACGGCGCACGGAAGCCGCAGGGGCGGCGGGAGCGGGGGTCGGCGCCGGGGAGGTGGGCGGCTCGGGCGCCGTGTAGTACCGGGAGCGCGGGAAGGGCGGCGGCTGCATTCCCTTCTGGGCGCGGGTGCGGACCAGGCAGTGCCCCGCGGCCTCCTGGACGCTCAGGCCGACGTCCGTGCGGTCCCTGAGCATCGCCAGCAGCTCCTCCTGCACCGGTTCCGGGTCGCCCCACGTGCCGTACAGCTTCTGGGTGCTGAGACAGATGGGGCGCAGTCCGCGGTTGAGCACGGCCTCCCAGGTGGCGACCGAGACGCCGGGGGTGTGCTCGGAGCGGAAGTCGTCGAGGACGACGATCCCGTCGGGCACCAGGAGGTCGCGGGCCGCGCCGATGTCGTCGTGGACGTGCTCGTACAGGTGCGAGGCGTCGATGTGGACGAAGCGGCAGCTGCCCGGGGCCACTTCCTTCGAGATCACGGAGGTGGGGGCCTCGAGCACCCTGGGCAGCGTGTCGTGGAAGGAGAGGTAGTTGCGCTCGAAGGCCTGCCGGGTGAGCGAGGAGTACGATTTCGCCGTCTCGGCCTGGTTGGCTCCGTCCGGGGCGTCGCCGCCGAAGAGGTCGCAGACCGTGAACTCCTCACCGTCCTGGCGGTGGTGGCCGAGCAGGATCGCACTCTTGCCCATGTAGGCGCCGAGTTCCAGCAGGTCGCCCCGGAAACCCCGCGTTTCCTGACGCTCCAGGAACCAGGTGAACAGCACCTGGTCCAACGGCGGAAACCAGCCCGGGACGTCTTTCAGCTCGCCGGGATTGTTGTCAGTTGCTTGTGCAGTCGCCATGAAAGGGAACCTACTCACTGGGGACCGAACAAATGGTCGCCCACCTGAACGTCCAGTGAACAGCTCGCCGCACGGTCGCGCTCATGGCGTGGGGTAGCGGATCAGATGGACGAGAGTCGAGGCGTAGTCGTCCGCGTCGAGCTCCAAGGGCAGGCCGTGGGTGAGCAGGATGGCGCCGTGGTGCAGGACTCCGGTGGCCGCATCCCGATACCGTGCCGCGGGGTCGAGGGCGCGCAGCGGCAGGGCCGGGTCGTGGTGGCCGAAGCGCCGCGCCGTTCTGAGGGCCAACACGGCGGTTTCCCGGCCGTCGGGCGCCAGGTACTGCACCGCACTCAGCTCTCCGCCGTCGCCGGGCCGCAGCCGGTACTGCACACCGAGCTGTATCAGGTGTCGTACGCGCTTGTACGCGGCCACGTGATCCGCTGCCCGGTCCATGTCGGCCGCGCTCCACCGGTTCAGGTCACCCCCGATCCCCAGTACGCCGTTCATGGCGACGTGGAAGCGGAAGTCGAGGGGCACGCTGCGCCCGGTGCAGGGGTTGGGGCTGTCGGTGACCCGGGCGCCCATGACCCGGGCCGGGTACAGCTGGGAGAAGCCGTGCTGTATCTCGACACGGTCCACGGCGTCGGTGTCGTCGGAGGTCCACACCTGGTCGGTGTGGGCGAGGACGCCCAGATCCAGTCGGCCTCCACCGCTGCTGCAGGACTCGATGCGCAGGTGGGGGTGGTCGGCCCGCAGCCGGTCGAGCAGGGTGTAGAGGCTGCGCACGTGGTCGATCCACAGCCGGTCGGGGTCACCGTCCGCGTCGGGCCGGCAGGCCTCGAGAAGCGGCGGTTCATGTCCCACTCAGCGCCGTGACGTAGAGCTCCAGGTTCTCTCCTGCGGAGAGGTCGCCGCGCAGTCGCCGTAGGAAACGCATGTCGATCATCGTCGGGAGCACGGCGGGTGTCCGTCAACGCCGCGGGGGGACGGTCAGGTGGACTCGCGCACCACCAGCCGGCACGGCACCGTGTGCACTCCGGGCACCGCCTGGGAGTCGATGGCCTCCAGCAGTTTCAGGGCGGCGATCCGGCCGATCTCGGTGAGGTCCATGTCGATCGTGGTCAGCGGCGGGCGGCAGGCCAGGGCCATGGTGTCCCAGTTGTCGTAGCCGACGACGGCGATCTGACCGGGTACGTCCACGCCGCGCTCGCGCAGTGCGTCGGCGACGCCTCGTGCGATCAGGTCGTTGCCGCAGAAGACGGCGTCCGTGTCGGGGGCCGTGCGCAGGACGGCGTCGGCGGCCCGGCGGCCCCAGGCCTCGCTCCACTCCCCGAAGTGGACGCGTCCTGTGGCGAGTTGGAGGGAGGAGCGCTCCAGCAGACCGACGGCGTGGCGGGCGCGGTCGCGGGCGGCCGCGTGGTGTTCGGGGCCGGTGACATGGGCGATTCTCGTGCGGCCGGTGGCGAGCAGATGCTCGACGGCGAGGTGGGCGCCACCCCGGTCGTCCGAGACCACGGAGGTGTCGGAGGGGTCGGTGGACGGGGAGAGCGCGTAGACGACCGGGATGCCGTCGAGGCCCTTCAGGGGCGGGCGCGGGTCCGTACGTCGACCGGTGACGATGATGCCGTCGACCCGGCGGTCCATGAGGTTGCGCAGATGGTGCTGCTCGCGGATGGTGTCGCCCCGGGTGTCACACAGCAGCACCGAGATCTTTCCGGCGCCGAGCGCGTCCTCGGCGCCCAGCAGCACGGGCGTGCTGAAGCGGCCGATGCCGTCCGTCGTCATCAGCCCGACCGTCCAGCTGCGCCCGGTGTGCAGGTTCTGCGCATGCTGGTTGGGGCGGAAGCCGAGCGTCTCCACGGCGTCCAGCACCCGCTGCCGGGTCTCCGGGCGCATCCGGCCGCTGCCGCTCAGCGCCTTGGATGCCGTGCCGACGCTCACCCCGGCGAGGGCGGCGACGTCGGCGAGCTTCGCCCGGCCGGTGGAGGTGGATCGCGGAGCGGCTTCGGTCACGGGCAATCCTTTTCTCAGTGCTCGATCTTCGTCGATCAGTGGTCGTTCATCGTCAAGTGAGGCGCGCCCCATGGTGTCAGGCGGCCGAACGGAGTACCAGCCCTTGAGCAACAAGAGAAAACTCGTGCAGAGCTCTTGACCGCGATTCGCTCGCTCCACTCTACTGCTCGGCGAGGAAAACGGTTGCTCATCGTCTTGCTCAGCTGTTGCCCCCGCCGCCCCGCCCTTCACCTCCCGGAGAGCCATGCCCCGCGCCCGCTCCACCCAGCCCTCCCCCACCGGCCCGGTCCGTCTCAGCCCCGCTGCCCGTGCCGTCCTGCGCCCCGCCGCCGCAGCAGTGGCCGACGGCTTCTGGCACACCCGCCGCCAGGTCAACGCACACACCTCCATCCCGCAGGGCCCCGGCCTGCTGGAGTCCGCGGGCAACCTGCACAACCTGCGGCTGGCGGCGGGCGCGGCCGAGGGCGAGTTCCAGGGCGCGTACCCGTTCGTCGACACGGATGTCTACAAGTGGCTGGAGGCGGCGGCCTGGCAGCTGGCCCAGGGCCCGTCCACCGAGCTGGAGGCGGACGTCGACCGGATCGTCTCCCTGGTCGCCGCCGCCCAGCAGCCGGACGGCTATCTCAACACCTGGTTCCAGCTGGTCAAGGGCGGCGAGCGCTACCAGGACCTGCGCTGGGGCCACGAGCTGTACTGCGCGGGGCATCTCATCCAGGCGGCGGTCGCCCACCACCGCGCCACCGGCCGCGGCGAACTCCTCGACGTGGCCCGCAGGTTCGCCGACCACATCGACTCGGTCTTCGGCCCGCCCGGCAGCGGCAAGGAGATCGACGGCATCGACGGCCACCCCGAGGTCGAGACCGCGCTGGTGGAGCTGTACCGGGAGACCGGCGAGCGCCGCTATCTGGACCTGGCCGGCTACTTCGTCGACCGGCACGGCCACGGTCTGCTCGGCGGCGAGGCCTACTGCCAGGACCGGGTGCCGCTGCGCGAGGCGACGAACGTCGAGGGCCACGCCGTACGGCAGTTGTACCTGCTGGCCGCGGCCGCCGACCTCGCCACCGAGACCGGGGACGGCGAACTGCGCGCCGCCGCCGAGCGGTTGTGGCACGCCATGACCACCACCAAGACCCACCTCACCGGCGGCCTCGGCGCCCACCACGACTGGGAGGACTTCGGCGACCCGTACGAACTGCCCAACGAGCGCGCCTACTGCGAGA
Organism: Streptomyces longisporus; assembly: GCF_039532765.1. NCBI lineage: Bacteria > Bacillati > Actinomycetota > Actinomycetes > Kitasatosporales > Streptomycetaceae > Streptomyces > Streptomyces longisporus. Next base: position 1,080,541 of record NZ_BAAASG010000007.1, on the reverse strand, counting down.
CCTGCGCCGCCATCGCCTCCGTGCAGTGGAGCTGGCGGATGGCCCTGCTCACCGGCGAGGCCCGCTACGGCGACCTGATCGAGCGCACCCTGTTCAACGGCTTCCTCGCCGGGGTCTCGCTGGACGGCGAGCGCTGGCTGTACGTCAACCCGTTGCAGGTCCGCGACGGCCACACCGACCCCGGCGGCGACCAGTCGGCCCGCCGCACCCGCTGGTTCAAGTGCGCCTGCTGCCCGCCGAACGTGATGCGGCTGCTCGCCGGCCTGGAGCACTACCTCGCCACCGGCGACGACGACGGCCTGCAGATCCACCAGTACGTCACCGGCCGCTACGGCGCCGGACCGATCGCCGTGCGCGCCGAGACCGACTACCCCTGGCACGGCACGATCGCCCTCACCGTCGAGGACACCCCGGCCGACCGGCCCTGGACGCTGTCGCTGCGCATCCCGCAGTGGTGCCGCGAGTTCCGGGTGCGGTGCGGCGAGGTCGCGTACGACCAGACGGACGCCCCGGTCACCGAGGGCTGGCTGCGCACCGAACGCACCTGGGCGCCGGGCGACCAGATCGTCCTCGAACTCGGCCTGGAGCCGCGGCTGACGGCGGGCGACCCGCGCGTGGACGCCGTGCGCGGCTGCGCGGCGATCGAACGCGGACCGCTCGTGTACTGCCTGGAACAGGTCGACCACCCGGGCGGCGGCCTCGACGACATCGTCCTCGACCCGAGCCGCCCGCTCGCCGTCAAGCACCGCCCGGACCTGCTCGGCGGGGTCACCACGGTCGTGGCGGCCGGGCGGCGGCGCGACATCCCCGACGCGGGCTGGTGGCCGTACCGGCCCGCCCAGCCCGATGAAGCCCCCACGGACGGCGAGTCCGTCGAGCTCACGGCGATCCCCTACTACGCCTGGGCCAACCGGCAGGACGGCGCCATGCGCGTCTGGCTGCCGATCTCCTGACACTTCCTCAACTTCGCTCTACGACAACGAGGTCACCCCGTGATACCCACCCGCCGCACTCTCCTCGCCGCACTCGCCGCCGTCGGCACGCTCGCCTCCCTGACCGCCTGCGGAGGTGGCTCCGGCTCCTCGGACTCCTCCTCCGGCAAGGCCGGCGGGACGTACACCTTCTGGGACCCCTACCCGCAGTTCGACGCCTCCTCCGCCTGGGGCAAGCTCGTGACCGGGTGCGGGACGAAGGCCGGGGTGAAGCTCAAGCGCACCGCGTACGACACCACCGACCTCGGCAACAAGGCGCTGCTGGCGGCCCAGCAGGGCAACGCGCCCGATGTGATGCTGGTGGACAACCCGGTCGTCTCCACGCTGGTGGAGGCCGGGATCCTCAACAAGACCAGCGATCTCGGCCTGGACACGAAGGCGATCCAGAAGAACATCATCGGCGCGGGCACCATCGACAACGCCTCCTACGGGGTGCCGATCGGCGCCAATACGCTTGCGCTCTACTACAACAAGAAGGTCCTTTCCGCCGCCGGTGTGGACGCGGCCTCCATCAAGGACTGGAACTCCCTGACGGCCGCCCTGAAGAAGGTCAAGGCGGCCGGGAAGAAGGGCATCACGTTCTCCGCGATCAACACGGAGGAGGGCAGCTTCCAGTTCCTGCCGTGGTTCTGGGGTGCGGGCGGCGACCTGACCAAGCTCAACTCCGCCAGGGGAGTTGCGGCTCTCTCCCTGTGGAAGCAGTGGGTCGACGCGGGGTACGCCCCCAAGGACGTCCTGCAGAACACCCAGACCACCAGCTGGCAGGAGTTCGCCACCGGCGACTACGCGTTCGGCGAGAACGGCACCTGGCAGCTGGGCAACGCGGCGAAGGCCGGCTTCGACTACGGGATCATCAACATCCCCGGGCAGAACGGCGGTTCGGCGCCCGTGCCGACCGGCGGCGAGTTCGTGACCGTGCCCGTGCAGAAGGACACCGGCCGCTACGACGTCAGCAAGAAGATCGTCACCTGTCTGACCAGCGACGCGAACCTGCTGCCCACCGACACCACGCTGCAGTACGTGGCGCCGACGGCCGCCGTGCAGGCCGAGCAGGTGAAGCAGAACCCGAAGCTGAAGCCCTGGGTGGACGCGGTGGCCGCGGCCCGCGGCCGTACCAGCGGCGGTCTGGGCACCAAGTACCCGACCATCTCCCAGCCGATGTGGACCGCCGTCCAGGCCGCGCTGTCGGGCAGCAAGAGCCCGCAGGACGCCCTGGACACCGCCCAGTCGAGCGCGCAGAAGGGCTAGGAACGGCATGACCATCGCCCGGGTCGACCGTCCGCGGCGGGCAGCGTCCGCCGCGGCGGGGGCGAGCGGCACCGACGCCGAGTCCCTGCGCCGCCGTCACCGGCGCAGGAGCCGGCTGACCGCGCTCGCCTTCGTCACCCCCCTCCTCGCCTACCTCGCCGCCTTCTACCTCTATCCGCTCTACCGCAACCTCGACCTGAGCCTGCGCGACTACACCGTGCGCTCGTTCGTGGCGGGGGATGCGCCGTTCTCCGGCTGGGACAACTTCCAGAAGGTCCTGGACGACCCGACGTTCGGCCCGGCGATGCGGCACACGATGGTCTTCACCTTCGTGTCGATCGCCTTCCAGTACGTCATCGGGCTCGCCCTCGCGGTCTTCTTCAACCGGCACTTCCGGCTCGCGCCGACCCTGCGCGCGCTGTTCCTGATCCCGTGGCTGCTGCCGCTGATCGTGTCGGCGTCGACGTGGTCGTGGATGTTCAACAGCGAGTCGGGAGTGGTGAACTACTTCCTGCACTTCCTCGGCGTGAGCCCGGTCGGCTGGCTCACCTCGCCGGACTGGGCACTCACGTCGGTGATCGTCGCGAACATCTGGATCGGCATCCCGTTCAACCTGGTCATCCTCTACAGCGGCCTGCAGAACATCCCCGCCGACCTTTATGAGGCGGCGGCGCTGGACGGGGCGAGCGCCTGGCAGCAGTTCCGCCGCATCACCTTCCCGCTGCTGCGCCCGGTCTCCGCGATCACCCTGCTGCTGGGGCTCGTCTACACCCTCAAGGTGTTCGACCTGATCTGGATCATGACCAAGGGCGGCCCGGGCGACGCCTCGTCCACCCTGGCGACCTGGTCCTACCAGCTGGGCTTCGGCACGCTGCTGCCCAAGTTCGGCCCCGGCGCCGCGGTCGGCAACATCCTCATCCTCATCGCGCTCGTCTTCGGGCTGCTGTACATCCGCGTCCAAAGGAGGCAGGAAGCATGAAGTCCCGTACGCCTGCCCGCCGTTACACGGTCATCGGGCTGGTCCTGACCGCGCTGATGCTGTTCCCGGTGTACTGGATGCTGAACGTGTCCCTCACCCCGCAGCAGGACATGCGCAAGGACCCGCCCGACCTGCTGCCGCTGCACCCCACCTTCGAGGGCTACAAGGCCGTCCTGGACGACCAGTTGCCGTATCTGGGCACCAGCCTGCTGATCGGCCTGGGCACGGTCGCCCTCACCCTGCTGCTCGCCGCCCCGGCCGGATATTCGCTGGCGAAACTCCGTCCGCGCGGGGGCGGGGCGCTGGGCCTCGGGCTGCTGATCGCGCAGATGATCCCCGGGATCGTCATGGCGATGGGCTTCTACGGCATCTTCCTGGACTTCGGTCTGCTCAACTCCTGGTGGGGCCTGATCATCGCGGACTCCACCATCGCCGTGCCCTTCGGCGTCATGATCTTCACGGCGTTCATGTCGGGCATCCCCGGCGAGCTGATCGCCGCCTCCCGTATCGACGGGGCGGGCACCTTCCGCACCTTCTGGTCCGTGGTGCTGCCGGTGAGCCGCAACGCCCTGGTCACCGTCTCGCTGTTCAGCTTCCTGTGGGCCTGGTCCGACTTCGTCTTCGCCAACACCCTCGACGGCGGCGGCGATCTGAGGCCGATCACCCTCGGCATCTACAAGTACATCGGCAACAACAACCAGGAGTGGAACGCGATCATGGCCACCGCCGTCGTCGCATCCGTCCCCGCAGCCGTACTGCTCGTCCTCGCACAGCGCTATGTGGCCGCGGGTGTGACCGCCGGCGCCGTGAAGGACTGAGACGGCGCTGCGCCGCTGGGCCGATCTGCGGCTGCGCCGCGATGGGCCGTCGTTTGTCTGCTGCGCCATCGGGGCTCGTCGCGCCCACGCGGCGGAGCCGCACATCGAAACAGTCCCCCGCCCCTTCGGGGCGCGCTACCGACCCACAGGCGGATTCGTCCGGCCTGCTCACCCCCCGTCCCCTCCATGAGGAGAACCGTTTCATGAGCCGCACAAGACCCCCCGTCCCCGCACGCCTGACAGCCGTCCTCGGCGCCGGCGCCCTCACCGTCGCCGCGCTCGCCGTGGCCGCGCCCGCGCAGGCGGCCCCCACCGCCTCGACGACCCTGGTCGTCAACGCCGACCAGACGCTGCGGCCCGTCACCCATGTGGCGACCGGCAGCCTCTACGGCCTCGCGGACGCGACCACTCCCGCCGACAGCCTGGTCACCCCGCTGAAGCCGAACACCTTCGTGCAGATGGCGCCGGGCGGCTCGCAGCTGCCCAACGGCGAGCCCAAGCCCGCGGGCGACGCGCTGGTCGTGGCGTCCAAGGCGGCGCGGGCCGGCGCCAAGGTCGTCGTACGCATGCCGGACTGGTATCCGAACTTCCCCTACAAATGGGTGAGTTGGAGCGACTGGCTGTCCGCCGTGGACAAGCAGATCGCGTCCGTGAAGTCCTCCGGCGCCACCAACATCAGCGCGTACGAGCTGTGGAACGAGCCCGAGGGCACCTGGAACACCGCGGCGGCGGGCGCCTTCGACGACGGCTGGGCGAGGACCTACAAGGAGGTCCGGTCCAAGGACACCGGCACCCCCATCCAGGGGCCCAGCTTCGCGACGTACACCGACAGCAAGATGAAGTCGTTCCTCCAGGACGCCATCGCGAACAACGCGGTGCCCGACATCATCGCCTGGCACGAGCTCCAGAGCAGCGCGAACATCGCCGCGCACGTGGCCGACTACCGGGCACTGGAGACGAGCCTCGGCCTCAGCCATCGGCCCATCGCCATCGAGGAGTACGGCACGCCCAGCGAAGTCGGCGTCCCCGGGCCGATGGTCAGCTACGCCGCCAAGTTCGAGCGGGCGGGCGTGCGCGACGCCGAGATGGCCTTCTGGAACCACTACGGCACCCTCGGCGACACCCTGACCGACACCGGTGCCTCGCCGAACGGCGCGTACTGGCTCTACAAGTGGTACGGCGACATGGCCGGGAACATGCTGGTCACCACTCCCCCGGCGCAGACGGGCATCGACGGCGCGGCCTCGCTCAACAGCGCCGGCAACCAGGTGAGCGTCATCTTCGGCGGCGGGGCAGGCTCAAGTGCGGTCACGGTCAAGGGGCTCGGCTCGCTGTCGGCGTTCGGTGGCACGGTGCACGCGAAGCTGGAGTACACGCCCTCCAAGGGCCGCACGACCGCGGTGTCCGGGCCGGTCACCATCTCGGACGCCGACTACACCGTGAGCAACGGCCAGATCACCGTGCCCGTGACGACGAATGCGAGCGACGGCTACCACCTGGTGATCACCCCGAGCGGCACCTCGACCTCGCTGGCCGGGACGTACCAGATCACCAACAAGAACAGCGCTCTCGCCCTCGACACCTCGGGTGCGGGGACCGCCCAGGGCACCTCGGTCGTCCAGGCCACGTCGGGCACGGGCAGCAGCCAGTCGTGGACGCTGACGGCCGCGGGCTCCGGCCTCTACAAGATCGTCAACAAGGCGAGCGGACTGTTGCTGGGCATCGACTCCATGAGCACCTCGGACGGCGGCAAGGCCCTGATCTGGGGTGACAACGGGACCGCCGACCACCTCTGGCAGCTCATCCCGTCCGGCGACGGCTATTACAAGATCGCCAACTACAACAGCGGGCTGCTGCTGGGCGTGAACAACATGAGTACGTCGTCCGGGGCGCAGGTCCTGCAGTGGGACGACAACGGCACGGCCGACCACCTGTGGAAGCTGACGTCACGGTGAGGTGAGGGTGGGCGTTCCCCCGACCTGGGGAGCGCCCACCCTCAGTCGGACCTGTGACGTCAGGCGGCGCCGCGGTCGAGCAGTTGCCTGACCCCCTCGGCCGTCAGAGCCACTTCCTCGGGTGTACCGGCGTCGATGACCAGCGCCAGCGTCTCGGACGGCCAGCGGTGGGCGAGCGTACCGAGCGCGATCCGGCGATGCCGGGTGACCTGCGGAAGTGCCGACTGCAGGCGGGTTTCGGTGGTGAACACAGGCACCAGTTCGGTGCCGTCCTCCTGCGCGTAGACGGGCAGGGTGACCGCCGAGGGATCCTGTTCCTGGGCGGCAGCGGAACCGGCCGGCACGAGTACTTCGCTGCCCGCCAGGGTGTTCAGCTCGGCCTCGTCCGCATCGCCCCCGACCACGGCTCGCAGGGCCTGATGTACGGCGGGGGCGGAGCCGTCGGGAGAGTAGTCGGTCACGGTTGATCCAATCACCGGGTCGAACAGCGGGACACGGCACTGTGCCCGCCAGTGGTCCGCCAGGGCGGCTACCCGAAGTCCCGGGGGTCATGTGTCCCCACCCCGCCGCCGAGGTCACGTCAGCCCAGGGTCTTGAGCAGCTCCGCGGCGAGCGGGGCGGAGGAGGCCGGGTTCTGGCCGGTGACGAGGTTGCGGTCGACGACGATGTGCGGCGCCCACGGCTCACCGACCTGGACCTGCACTCCGGCCTCGGTCAGCCGGTCCTGCAGCAGCCACTTGGCCTTGTCGGCGAAGCCGGACTGGGTCTCCTCGTCGTTGGTGAACGCGGCCACCCGGTACCCGGCGAAGGCGTTGACGCCGTCCTGTTCGGCGGCGAGCAGCGCGGCCGGGCCGTGGCAGACGACGCCGAGCGGCTTGCCGGACTCCAGAGCGAGGGTGAGCAGCTTGCCGGAGTCGGCGTCGACGGCGAGGTCCTCCATCGGGCCGTGGCCGCCGGGGTAGTACACGGCGGCGTACTCGTCGAGGTTCACGTCCTGGAGGCTGATGGGGTGCTGCAGCTCGGTGGCCGCGGCGAGCACGCCGGCCACGCGGTCGGCGTTCTCCTGCCCGCCGTTGTACTGGGCGGCGAGGCTGCCCTTGTCCACGGTCGGTACGACACCTCCCGGCGTGGCTACGACGATCTCGTGACCGGCGGCCTTGAACGCCTCGTAGGGGGCGACGGCCTCCTCGGCCCAGAAGCCGGTGGGGTGGCGGGTGCCGTCGGCGAGCGTCCAGTAGTCGACGCCGGTCATCACGAAAAGGATCTTCGACATGCTCAGTCTCCGAGGGGTCGTCAGCGTGGTCGTGATCCAACCGTAAGCCCCGCCTGCCATTGGAATCCAATAGGCTCATCCATATGAGGAATAGGGAAACCAATGACCGTCAGGAGGGAGCGCAGGTCGGGGGCTCGACGGCACTGGACCTGAATCTGCTGCGCACCTTCCTCGCCGTGTACCGCACCGGCTCCTTCACGGCCGCGGCGCGTCTGCTCGGGCTGTCGCAGCCCACGGTCACGACGCAGGTGCGCGCGCTGGAGCGGCAACTGGACCGTGAGCTGTTCCAGCGCCAGGCCCGCGGGGTCTCCCCCGCTCCGTACGCGGACGAGCTCGCCGCCCGTATCGTGCAGCCGCTGGATTCCCTCGCCGCGATCACCGGTCGGGGCGGACCGGCCGACGACCAGCCGCCGGAGCCGGTGCACCTGGCGGGGCCGCACGAGTTCCTGACCCGTTCCGTCCTTCCCGGCCTGGCACCGCTGGTGGAGCGAGGCGTACGGCTGCGCATCACCCCCGGACTGACCGAGCCGCTCCTGGACGATCTGCGGGCGGGCCGCCACGACCTGGTGATCGCGACCTTCCGGCCACGCGGCCGGGCCCTGGCCGCCGTGCCCCTCGGGGACGAGGACTTCGTGCTGGTCGCCGCCCCCGTCTGGGCCGAGCGCATCGGCGGGTCGGCCGCAACCGCCGGCGCCGGGCCTGCCGCTCTCCACGGCGTGCCCCTGGTCGCCTACGCCGAGGATCTCCCGATCGTGCGCCGCTACTGGCGTCATGTCTTCGGCAGACGCCTCGTCTGTCAGCCGGCGGTCACCATGCCCGACCTGAACGCGGTCAAGGCGGCGGTGGTCGGCGGTACGGGCTTCACGGTCCTCCCCCGCTACCTGTGCACCGCCGAACTGGCCTCGGGCGCCCTGGTGTTGCTGCACGACCCGGACGACCCACCCATCAACACCGCCTTCCTCGTCCAACGCCCCGGCGCCTCCGCCAACCCCCACGTGGCCCTGGTCCGCGACCACCTGCTCCAGGGCGTACGCCACGACTGAGCAACGCCTCCAAGGGGCACGGGGCTGTTTCCCCATACGGCTCCACCGCGGGGCCGCGACCAGTCAGGACGATGCCCCGAACTGGCGAGATGCCTGATCGACCCGTCGCGCCTCTACCCACCCCGCAAGACCCGAGCACGCTCTTCCAGGAGGTCAACGCAGTCACGGAGATCCGGCCGCGGCAGGCCGACGCGCTCACGCATCAGCGCGATGGCCTTGATGTGGCGTCGAGCAGCAACCAGTTCGTCTATCTCCCGCCGGTCCTCACTCGGGAGCCGATCCCACAGAGCATCGTTCATCCTCACATTGAACAGCTCCGCAGCGTCGACCGGATCACCAATTTTCCGGTCCCGGAGGGCCGCTCCCTCTCTGGTGGTCTGATGGTCTCTCGGCGATGCGGCTCGGGCTTCGGATACGTTTCGTGGCATGAGTGGCAGCTTCGATGTGGCCCACGCTCCGTGTTCTCTGCCCCGGGCAAGCGGCCGAACCTTCTCGGGGCCGTTCACCCTGCCGCGTCCGTGGTCGTCAGGCGAGGGCCGGGGCGTATCGGCCGCAGATCACGGCGCATTCGGGCCTGGTCCGCGATGACATACGCGTCCCGGGCGTCGGTCTTGCCCTCGCCGCGGTAACCGTTGGCGGCCCGGTTCACCAGGCGGCCAGGCAAGTAGAGGGCCTCCTGGCCGTGGTTGAGCAGGAGGGCGAGCAGCAACGCCGGTTCGCCGTCGGTCATGTCGATCGCCCAGGTCGCCGGGCTTCCGTCCACCAGGGTGCCCTCCGCGTCCAGGGCGAGGCCGTGGTAGCGCACTCGGACCGTCGGCCGTTCTTCGCCCACAGCAACGACCGCCCTGCGGGCCGACAGCGTTCGGGTCGCACGCGCGCCGCGACATCCGCCAAGAACCGGGCGGCCCTGTCTTCGAGGGGCACGTCGGCCTCGCCGTTCCGCCGGTCATCGTCTATTTCGCCTCCCAGTCAGGGTGCGGCGCTGAGGTAGGGCCTGGTTCAGGACCCAGCGGAGACGTGAGGTGTTCGTTGCCGTCGCTTCGCTTTACAGCCCCGCAATCTTGGATTAACTTCCAACGTTGGAAGCAGTTCCAAGTTTCCGCGACCCCAACGATGCGAGCCGTGTTACGGAGGTCTGATGACCGACCGATTGAATGTGACGTTTCCTTCGGGGCCGGACGAGTGTCACGCCTGGCTGTACCTGCCCGAGGGCGGGGGTCGGCGTCCCGTGGTGGTCATGGCGCACGGCCTGGGTGGTATCCGGGAAATGCGCCTGGATGCCTACGCCGAGCGTTTCACCGCCGGGGGATACGCCTGCCTGGTCTTCGACTACCGACACTTCGGCGCCAGCGGGGGCCGGCCCCGCCAGCTCCTGAGCATCCGCCGACAGCTTCAGGACTGGCAGGCGGCTGTGGCCTTCGCCCGCTCCCGGCAGGAGGTCGCCCCCCGGCGCGTGGTGCTGTGGGGCACCTCTTTCGGCGCCGGCCATGTCCTGGCGACAGCCGCCCAGGACCCGGCCGTCGCCGCCGTCATCGCCCAGGGCCTGTTCACCGACGGTGTCGCCTCTGCCCTGGCGATGCGCCCGGACACCTCGCTGAAGGTGATGGCCCGCGCGGTCCGTGACGTGGTCGGCGCCCGCCTCGGGCGCCCTCCCGTCATGGTCGCGACGGCGGGGCCGCCCGGATCCGCCGCGCTGATGACCGCTGCGGACGCCGAGCCCGGCTACCTGGCCCTCGTGCCCGACGACGCGCCCTTCTCCAACCAGGTTGCGGCGCGGTTCGCCCTGGACATCCTCCGCTACCGGCCGGGCCGCCGGACCGCGAAGATCGCATGCCCGGTGCTGTTCTGCGTATGCGAGCACGACAGCGTGGCTCCCGCGCGGCCGACCCTGCGCCATGCCCGCAGGGCCCCGCGCGGCGAGATCCGCCTCTACCCCGACGGCCACTTCGACATCTACCTCGGCGAGCCCTTCGAACGCGTTGTCACGGACCAGCTCGCCTTCCTGGCGCGGCACGTCCCCATCGGCTCCGCACCCGGTGAAGCCCCGGGACCCGCGACACCCTGAAAGAGGTACGAGGTGCTCACCTATCCGATTGCGGGGAAGACCGTCTTCATCACCGGCGCAGCCGGAGGCATCGGTGCGGCCACCGCCCGCACGCTGCACTCGCGCGGAGCCAACGTGGTCCTCGCCGACCGGGGCATCGACGCCATATCGGCCCTCGCCCGCGACCTCGGCGGCGACAGGACACTGGCGCTGTCGGTGGATGTCACCGACCGCGCCGCACTGGCCGACGCGGTGGACCATACGGTCGACCGGTTCGGCGGCCTGGATGTCGTCTTCGCCAACGCGGGGATCGCGGCCGATCCGCCGGCGACGATCGCTACCATCGACCCGGCCATGTTCGAGCGCGTCGTCGAAGTGGACCTGCTGGGCGTCTGGCGCACCGTTCGTGCCGCACTGCCGCACGTCATCGCGGCGCGCGGGCACGTCCTGGTCACCGCTTCGGTGTACGCCTACTTCAACGGCATGACCAACGCCCCCTACGCCATGTCGAAGGCCGGTGTCGAGCAGTTCGGCCGCGCCCTGCGCGCCGAACTCGGCATCCACGGCGCCAGCGCCGGGGTTCTCTACCCCGGCTGGGTCCACACGCCCATCGCTGGAGCGGCCTTCGGAAGCAACGACATCACCACCCGCATGCGCGAGATCGCCTTCCCGTCCCTGCTCGGCAAGGCCATCGCCCCCACGCGCGTCGCGGAAGCCGTCGTCCGCGGCATCGAGAACCGCTCGGCCCGTGTCATGGTCCCCCGCAGGTGGGTACCGTTTTCGGCCCTGCGCGGGCTCCTTAACCCCGTCACCGATCTCATCGCCGAACGCCACCCCGAACTGCGCCGACTCCTGCGCCGACTCGAGGAATCCGCCGGCCCCACAGGCAAGTCCCCGCAGACCAACTCACCGAGGTAGAGACTGTCATGACCCGTTACGACCTGGCCGGGCGCACCGTCGTCCTCACCGGCTCCACCGGCGGCCTCGGCATCGCCCTGGCCAACGCCCTGCGCGACCGGGGTGCCAACCTCGCGCTGCTCGACCTCGACGCCGAGGCGGCCCAGGCCCAGGCGGAGGAACTGGGGGGCGACACAGTCGCCCGGGGCTGGGGTGTGGACGTCCGCGACCTCGCCGGACTGCAGACGGCCATGCATGAGGCCGCCGCGCACTTCGGGCGCCTTGATGTCGCCGTCGCGGGCGCGGGCATCGACACCATGGCCCCCCTGGCCACCATTGACCCTGCCGCCTACGAGCGCGTGATCGACGTCAACCTCAACGGCGTCTGGCGCACCTTCCGCGCGGCTCTGCCCCACGTCGAGGCCCGACGCGGCTATCTCCTCGCGATCTCCTCCATGGCCGCCTTCGTGCACTCGCCGCTCCAGATCTCCTACACCGCGAGCAAGGCCGGCGTGTGGGCGATGTGTGACAGCCTTCGCCTGGAGGTTCGCCACCTGGGTGTCGGTGTCGGCAGCGTCCACCCCACGTTCTTCCGCACTCCGATGATGGACGACGTGACCGCGGACCCGGCCGGGCACGCCCTTTGGGGCGGCAACTCCAAGGGGTTGTGGAAGATGGTGCCGCTGGAAAAGGTCATCGCCGGTATCGTCCGCGGCATCGAGCGCCGTGCGGACCGCGTCGTCGTCCCCAGGTCCCTCACCCTGACCGCGAACGCTCCCGGTCTGTTCCGGCCGATACTCGAACGTGTCGGTTTCCGCCCTCAGACGGTCCAGCGCGCCCTCGGCCTCGCCTCGGCGTCGGGCTGGCACGACCCGGCGGTGCATGAGCGCCACCAGGCCGGTTCCCGCTGAATTCCGGGCGGAAGGAAGCGGCCCAGGGGGTCCCGCAGGTCGAGCACCTCGTAAAGTAGCGGAGACCATGACAAGCAAGGTCACACGCACGACACGTCGGGCCGCCGCAACCCGTGCGGCCATCGTCGACGCCGCCGAGGAGCTGCTGGCCTCCGGCGGCCCCGACGCAGTCACCTTGGAAGGCATCGCCGAACGCGCGGATGTCGCCGTGCAGACGGTGTACAACCGCGTGGGCGGCCGCGCGGCCGTTCTCATCGCGGTTGCCGAGCGGGCACTCGAGGACAACCGGACCTACATGGACGACGCCTACGCTGCCCCGGGCACCCCTGTGGAACGCATCAGGGCCGCCTCGGCCGCGTACGTCCGCTTCGCCGCCGAGCGCCCGCACCAGTTCCGCCTGCTGGCCGAGCCGCCGGACGAACCCGCGGCCCTGGAACGGGTCGCCGCGCTCGTCGACGAGCAGAACGCCAAACTCGCCGCCGCCCTGGCCGACGGGGTGGCTGACGGCTCGCTCGCCGCCGACCTCGATCCCGTCACCACCGCCACCGCGTTGTGGGCTGCCATGAACGGCGTTCTCGGCCTCTCCTGGCGCGCGGACCGACTCCGCGCTGACGCCTCCCATGTGACGGAACTCGTCGCAGCTGTGGAAAGGGTGGTTCTCCGCGGACTGCTCGCCCGCTGAAGTCCGCCCGGGGCCGTGCCCTCCATGAACCCGGATACGAAGAGACGGCGGCCTCGGCCAATGTCAACGGTTCGTTCAGGACAATGCGCCGACGAGCACGATGAGGGTATGGACCTGGACCCGGCTCCGAACAACATCAACAACCTCGTTCGTTTGAAGCTCAAGCGCCTGACCGGGCGCAACAAACATCACCTCTCGTTCCGCCCTCTCAGTACTTCTTCGCACCCGCCACAATCGCCTCCCTGATGCGGTGGTACGTCCCGCACCGGCACACGTTGCGGATCTCGTCGAGGTCGGTCTCGGTGATGTCGCGGCCCTCCTCGCGGGCCTGGCGGACCTTGGCGACCGCGGTCATGATCTGGCCGGGCTGGCAGTAGCCGCACTGTGCGACGTCGTACTCCAGCCAGGCCTCCTGCATCGGGTGGAGTTCCCTGCCGACGGTGGCGGGCAGGCCTTCGATGGTCGTCACCTCGTCGGTCGGGGCGAGGTCCTTGACCGGGACGCTGCAGGGGTTGAACGCCTTGCCGTTGATGTGGCTCGTACAGGCCTGGCACACGCCGAGCCCGCAGCCGTACTTCGGTCCGGTGACGCCCAGGACGTCCCGCAGCACCCACAGCAGCCGTACGTCGCCCTCGATGTCGACGGTCACCGGTCTGCCGTTGAGGATGAAGGTGTGTTCGGGCACGAAGAACCTCCTGGGCTCCTAGTAGGCGCGGCTCAGGCCGTCGGTGGGGGACGCCGGGATCGGCGGGGTGGTGGGCAGCGGTTCGAAGCCGAGGGGGCCTGCGTGGTTGATCGGGAACGTCGTCGGCATGGTGCCGGTCGCGCGCCCGTATGCGCAGGCCACGGCCGCCATCGCGGCCGCGACGGCCAGCTCGCCGGCGCCGCCGGGCCTGCCGGTGGTCGGCGGCATGACGACGATCTCCAGTTCCGGCGGGGTGTTCCACTGGCGGGTGTAGAAGTAGTTGTCCCAACTGCCTTCCAGGAAGTGCCCGTTCGCCAGGTGCAGTCCGGAGCTGAGGGTGATCGCGATGCCGTCCATGATGCCGCCCATCATCTGGGCCTCGAGGCCGCGCGGGTTGACGGCCAGCCCGGCGTCGACCACGCAGACCACCTTGGTGACCCGCGGTCCGGTGTACGCGTCGGGGACCTTGCGGCCGGTGGTCTGCGGACGGCAGTCGATCTCGGCGAGGACGGCGACATAGGAGTGGTACTCGGGGTGCAGGGCGATGCCCTGGGCCGTGCCGGCCGGCATGCCGCGTCCCCAACCGCCCACTTCGGCGGCCTTGTCGAGGACGGCCCGGGCCCGATCGTCCTTCAGGAAGGTGCGGCGGAACTGATAGGGGTCCTTGCCCATCCGCTTGGCCAGCTCGTCCACGATCAGCTCCTGCGCGCAGCGCACGTTGGGCGAGTAGATGTTGCGCATGGAGCCGGTGTGGAAGCCCTTGTCGACCTCGCTGAGGAGCTGGGTGACGACGCCGAAGTTGTACGGCGTCTGCTGGGTGAGCGTGAAGATCGTCTCGGAGAAGGTGAGGTCGCCGACGGGCAGCCGGGCCGCTTCGGCGGTGATGATCTCGCCGACGCCGTGGCCGAAGTCGGTGGCCACGGAGGTGTGGCGCTGGTCGTAGGTGAGGACCTGGCCGAGCGCGTAGGTGGCGCGTACCCGTGAGATGGACATGGGGTGGGTGCGGCCCTGGCGGAAGTCGTCGGTGCGGTGCCACATCAGCCGGACCGGCTTGCCCGTCGCCTTGGAGATCTCGGCGGCCTCGGCGGCTCCGTCGTGGAAGAGCTTACGGCCGAAGGAGCCGCCGCCCTGGGTGACGTGTACCTTGACGGCGCTCGCGGGCAGTCCGAGGGTGAGCGCGATCTGTTCCTGGGCGGTGATCGGGGACTTCAGGCTGGCCCAGATCTCGGCCGAGTCCTCGCGTACCTCGGCGACGGCGCAGTTGGTCTCCAGGGCGCTGTTGCTCGCGAAGTGGAAGGTGAAGCGGGCGTCGACCGACTTGGTGAGCAGGTCGATTGCGGGCAGCGGGAGTTCGGCCCCCCGCAGTTCGTCGCGGATGGAGTCGTCGGAGGCGTCGTCCACGGTGCCGGGGCCCCAGGTGACCTTCAGGGCGCGCACGGCGTCGATGCACTGCCCGAAGGTGCGGCCGCGGACGGCGACGCCGGTGGAGATCCGTACGACGTCGGTGATGCCGGGCATGGCCCGCACCTCGTCGAGGTTCTCCACCGAGCGGACCGTGCCGTTGATCGTGGGCGGCCGGCACACCATGGCCGGCAGCGCGCCCGGCACATGCACGTCCATCGCGAACTTCTTACGGCCGGTGACCGCCTCCAGCGCGTCGACGCGTCGCTGCCCGGTCCCGATGACCTTGAACTCGGACGACTCCTTCAGCGTGACCGCCACCTGACTGGTCGTCACTGCTGCTGCCTGCACCGCGAGTTCGCCGTAGCTGAGGCTCTTGCCGGTCACGGAGGAGGTGATGACGCCGAGCTTCGCGGTGAGGGTGTCGGCGGCCTCGCCGAGTTCGAGGGCCGCGGCCTGGAGGAGCCGGCCGCGGGCGACGGCGGCTGCGACCCGGATCGGGGTGAAGGTGGAGATGGTGGTGTTGGATCCGCCGGTGAGCTGGTTGAACAGCAGCTCGGGGCGGGCGTCGGCGAGGGTGACGCGGACCTTGTCCAGCGGCAGGTCCAGTTCCTCGGCGACGAGCATCGCGCTGGAGGTGGTGACGCCCTGCCCGACCTCGGCCCGGGGCAGGGCGAAGGAGGCGGTGCCGTCGGAGTCGACCCGGATGGTGATCAGGTTCGCGGTGGGCAGGGTGGCATGGGTGAGCATGTCGTTGAGGTCGTAGAGCTCGGCCGGGCCGGGCGCGGAGGGGACGACCGCTGCGGCCCGGTCGGGCGCGAGGA
Source organism: Streptomyces longisporus (assembly GCF_039532765.1). Lineage (NCBI taxonomy): Bacteria > Bacillati > Actinomycetota > Actinomycetes > Kitasatosporales > Streptomycetaceae > Streptomyces > Streptomyces longisporus. The sequence continues at coordinate 1,064,789 of NZ_BAAASG010000007.1, read as the reverse complement.
CGGCCTCGCCGAGCTCGGCGGCGACGGTGAGCGTCGAGGCGGCCAGGACGTATCCCAGGAAGCGTCTGCGCCCGATGCCGGCCGCGGCGGGATCGGCGTCCTGCGGCTGCGGGTGTTCGTGGGCTGCCATCAGCGGTCCTCCAAGCGCGCGTCACTCGCCTCGATGGCGGATCCCGACTGTGCACGTCAGGCGCGTTCCGCGGAAGATCTACGAGCCGCTTCCACACGGAAACGCCATAAGTCGCGGGGTGTGTGAAGCGGACGGACGGGGATGGGGCGGAAAATCCGAATGCGTCGGCGGGCACGGCTCTGCGATCATTCCGGAATGTCCGACCGTCTGGAACCGCTGGTCATCCGGCACACCCACCGCCTTCCCCTGCCGACCGGCCCGGCCGGCCAAGGGGACGTTGCCGCACGGCAGTTCGACGCCGTGCTGATGTCGGCGGGCTTCAAGCTCTCGGCGGACCTGCTGGCGCACCTGTCGGGGCTGTCCGAGGCTACGGTCGTCGACACCGCCGTACGTACGCTGCGCACGGTCCGGGAGATGGTGGGCGACCACGTCCGGCACAACGTGTACTTCATCGACTTCCCGGCACATGTGCCGGACACCTTCGACTTCTGGATGCGCTGCATCGCCGAGGCGCTCGCCGACGACAAGACGCACGAGGGGACGCTCGCCCAGCTGCAGAGCGGTGTGGTGGACCTGCTCACGCTGCCTTCCTACGGCACCTACCGGCACACGTACGCCGAAATGCTCGCCGCCCACGACGAGTTGATCGCGGCGGCGGGCGACCGGCTGACCGTGCTGCACCTGGGCGGGACGGTGGAGGACGAGGTCAGGGCGCTGTATCTGGCGCTTGCCGGCAGCAGAACGCCGCTGGGCGAGGACCATCTGGGCGACCTCGGGGTGCTCGCCGGGCACTGTGTGGACGGGCCGCAGCCCGAGGCGATACCGGTCCGGGAGAACCGTGCAGTCGTCAACGCGGCGCGGCTGGCGGCCGGTTCGGGTCTTCTGCTCGACAGCGTCACGGATGTGCTGCGGCTGGCCTGCGCGGTGTCGGGCGGTGACGTGACGCTCCTGGAGCCGACCCGTTTCCGTACGCTTCCGCGTCCGGTGCGCCGGGCGCTGCTCGCAGGTCTGGACGCGCTCGTCGCGGCCGCCCCGGCCAAGCTGGCCGACGTGTCCGCCCATCGCGAGCCGTGGAAGCGGCTCGGTGAGCGGCTGCACCCGCACGAGTACCCGCAGTGGCCGTATGCCGCCGAGGTGTTCGCCGTGGCCCGGGGCGAGCAGCAGGTGCGGTCCTTCGACAGCCGCGTCGAGGAACTGCTGGGCAGGGACGACGTGGTCGGGGCCGCCGAGCTGCTCAAGTCCGCGCCGGGCAGGCTGCTGCGTTCCCTGGACCGGCTGCTGCGCACGGCGCAGGCCGAGGACGAGCGCGAGGCCATGGTGGCCGCCGCCGAGCAGGTGGTGTCCCAGGCGGCGGGCCGGGTCGTGCTGTCGGTGCGTGAGCACCTGCACAACCGGGCCGAGGAGACCGGCGAGCGCCGCGTGTTCGTCAACCGGCGCGGTCGCGCCTGGGTCACCGACGACAGCCGGCCGCCGATCGCGCCGGCGCAGCGCAAGCGGCTGATCGCCGCCCTCGACGCGGAGATACGCCGCCGGCTCCCGGCTCCCGAGCGCCTGCTGGTCGACCCCGACGTCCTCGATGTCGCCCTTCCGCTCAGCGGGCGGGCGACCGCGGCGGGCCTCGGCGTGCTGCCCCGCGGTTCGGTCACACCGGTCGCCGGGGAGCTGCTGCGGTTCTTCGTCTACTGGAAGCAGGCCGAGCAGCGCACGGACTTCGACCTGTCGGCGGTGCTGCTCGACGCCCGCTACCGGACGGTTTCCTGGCTGTCGTACACCTCGCTCACCCAGTTCGAGGGCGAGCACTCGGGCGACATCACCGATGCGCCGGACGGTGCCTCGGAGTTCATCAACCTGCGGCTGGGGGCGGTGCGCAGCGCCTTCATCCTGCCGCAGGTCAACATCTTCGCGGGCGAGGGCTTCGAGGAGGTCGAGGAGTCCTTCTTCGGCTTCATGCTGCGCGAGGGCGAGCAGAAGGGCCGGCCGTTCGAGCCCGCCACGGTGCGCATGAAGTCGGAGCTGCGCGGTCCGGGCCGGGTCGCGCTGCCGCTGGTGTTCAGGCGCGGGCGGGACGGCAGCTGGACCGCCAAGTGGCTGCACCTGTATCTGAAGGGCGCTCCCTCGGCCAACCAGGTCGAGGGCAACCGCATCACGGTCGAGACGTTGCTGCGCGGCATCGTCCAGCGGGACCACATCAACGTCCGGTACGTCACCGGTCTGATGGCCGAGCGCGGCACGACGGTGACGGTGTGGGACGGCGAATCGATCCCGGAGGGTGCTGTCACCTACATCGGCCTGGAACGGCCGGACGGACTGCACCCGGACTCCCGGGTCTTCACGCCGGAAAATCTGCGCGACCTGATCCCCGACTGACTGTTAGGGTGGGCCGCAGGCGAGGCCATGAACGGGACTTCCTTCTCACAACACCTTCTGATGCTAGTCCCTTCGCTTTCCTCGCCGCTCGCTTCACGCAAGGGCTCTCGCGTCTCGTCACGCGAGGGCCCTTCGTGCTGCAGCAAGGGCCTGTTCGGCGTATCCGCGCCCGAACAGCACGGCGTGCACCAGCAGCGGGAAGAGCTGATGCAGCGCTACCCGGTCCGCCCATCCGTCGGCCAACGGGGCCGTCTGCCGATAGCCGTCGAGTACGTCCTCCAGGTGGGGGCAGCCGAACAGGTGCAGCATCGCCAGATCGGTCTCCCGGTGGCCGCCGTGTGCGGCCGGGTCGATCAGCCAGGCGTGCCCGTCGGCTCCCCACAGCACGTTGCCGTTCCACAGGTCGCCGTGCAGCCGGGCGGGCGGCTCGGCGGGCCCCGCCAGTTCGGGCAGCCGTTCACAGACACGCTCGATCACGGCCGTCTCGCTGGGCCGGATCGTGCCCCGGTCGACGGCCTCGCGCAGGTAGGGCAGCACGCGGTGCTCGGCGTACCAGCGGGGCCAGTCGGTGCCGGAGACGTTGCGCATCGGAGCCAGCCCGATGTACGCGTCCACCGGACCGCCGGGTGGGGGCGCGCCCAACGCGGGGGCGCCCGCGGCGTGCAGGGCGGCCAGCCCGCGCCCGAACCGCACCGCCGCCGGAGCCGTCGCCGGGCCCTGCGCGACCAGGTCGGTCACCAGCCAGCGCCGGTCGTGCCCATGGACGTCCGGTACACGGACCGTGCCGGCGTCGGCCAGCCAGCGCAGCCCCGCCGCCTCGGCCAGAACCGCGCCTGGACCGTCAGCGCGCTTGACCATCACCGACTGCCCGTCGTCGAGGCCGACTTCGGCGAGGGATGCGGACAACCGTCGCTCGCCGCGCACGGTACGCCCGGTGATCCTGGCCGCAGCCGCGCCCGGTCCGTCGCTGTCGGCACCGGTGGAAGGAGGGCCGATGTTCACGAAGACCACAGTAGGACCACCGCGAGCCGACTGAAGTCAGTGCCGTGCGGTCAGTCCAGGGGCTCCTCGTCATCGCCGTCGTCATTGGCGGCGTAGGGATGGACGTACCGCTCGTCGCCGAAGGGGATGAACCAGTCCTGCACGGCACCCTTGGCGACGCCGTCCGCGGTCGGCGTGTACAGCCAGTCGTGGTCCAGGTCCTCGAACACGCCGTCGGCGAAGACCTGGAGGGCGGTTTCGACCTCGTCGCTCAGCAGTTCGTAGAGGTCGGCCGTCACCTCGGCCTGGGCGAGCAGGAACTTCAGCAGCAGTTCCTCGGCCACGCAGCTGGGCCCGCCGAAGTGCGGCTGGGTGAGGCGGCCGGTCATGGTCACCGCGGTGACGGTCAGACGCCGGACGAACAGGACCGTGTACTGCAGGGCGAACTGCGGGGGAAGATCGTCGAGGACCATGAACGGGGCGTCGGTCTCCGCGACGGTGGGCCCGTCCTCCTCCAGACCGGCCAGGTCCGTGAAGAGTTCGTCGACCAGCAGATCGATGGCGTACACGACGGCACCGGCCGCGATCTCCGCCGCCTCCCGGCTGACGATCCGCTCCTCCTCGTCCTCGTGGTGGCCGAAGGCCTCGAGCGGGAAGGCGCGCTGGGTGGGGGCGAGTGCACGGAGTGTGCTGCGCATGGCGTCGACCTCGTCGCGGTCGAGACGCCCGGACCCGGTGGCGGGCTCGACCGCCGCGTGCCGGCGTGCGCGTTCGGCGGGATCCGCGGGCGGTGCGTCCGGGCCGTCAGCCGCGTCCAGGCTCTCCTGCAGCAGGTCGGGGTGCAGCTCCACCCCGCAGCGGGTGATCTCCCAGTCGGCGAGGGGTTCACTGCGCTCCAGCAGCTCCGCGACGACCTCACGGGCGGCGTCCTCGGCGAACTCCAGTGCCGGTGCGTCGACGAAGAGCTTCAGCAGGACCCCGGCGGGATGGACGGCGATGACGTCGTCCACCAGGTCGACCTCCATGCCGTCGGGCCCCTCGATGGCCGCGATCGAATCGAGCCCCTTGCGCAGCAGGAAGCCGACGCCTTCCCGCTGAAGAACGTCGAGCTCCGGGGCGCCCTTGGGGAGGTCCACGTCCACAGTCACCGCGTATGTCACACGATCATGGTGCCTGAGGGGCGGCTTCCCGTGTGCAGGAACCTCCAGGAATCGAAGGGCACCGCAATCGCCCCGCACCGTCCTTCGACCAAGGCTTTGCATGATCATGCGAGATCATGCATACTCTTCCTATGTCCAAGGTCCTCACCTCCCTGCCCGCCGGCGAGCGCGTCGGCATCGCCTTCTCGGGCGGCCTCGACACCTCCGTCGCGGTCGCGTGGATGCGCGACAAGGGTGCCGTCCCGTGCACCTACACCGCCGACATCGGCCAGTACGACGAGCCCGACATCGCGTCGGTGCCCGGCCGTGCGAAGACGTACGGTGCCGAGATCGCGCGTCTCGTCGACTGCCGTGCGGCGCTGGTCGAGGAGGGCCTGGCCGCGCTGACCTGCGGGGCGTTCCACATCCGCTCGGGCGGGCGTGCCTACTTCAACACCACCCCGCTGGGCCGGGCCGTCACCGGCACCCTCCTGGTGCGGGCGATGCTGGAGGACAACGTCCAGATCTGGGGCGACGGATCGACCTTCAAGGGCAACGACATCGAGCGGTTCTACCGCTACGGCCTGCTCGCCAACCCGCACCTGCGGATCTACAAGCCCTGGCTCGACGCCCACTTCGTGACCGAACTCGGCGGCCGCAAGGAGATGTCGGAGTGGCTGGTCGCCCACGGCCTGCCCTACCGGGACAGCACCGAGAAGGCGTACTCCACCGACGCCAACATCTGGGGCGCCACCCACGAGGCCAAGACGCTGGAGCACCTGGACACGGGCGTCGAGACCGTCGAGCCGATCATGGGCGTGCGGTTCTGGGACCCCGAGGTGGAGATCGTCACCGAGGACGTGACGATCGGCTTCGACCAGGGCCGTCCGGTGACGATCAACGGCAAGGAGTTCGCCTGCCCCGTCGACCTGGTCATGGAGGCCAACGCCATCGGCGGCCGGCACGGCCTGGGCATGTCCGACCAGATCGAGAACCGGATCATCGAGGCCAAGAGCCGCGGCATCTACGAGGCGCCCGGCATGGCCCTGCTGCACGCCGCCTACGAGCGGCTGGTCAACGCGATCCACAACGAGGACACCCTCGCCCAGTACCACAACGAGGGCCGGCGCCTCGGCCGCCTGATGTACGAGGGCCGCTGGCTGGACCCGCAGGCGCTGATGATCCGCGAGTCTCTGCAGCGCTGGGTCGGCGCGGCCGTCACCGGCGAGGTGACGCTGCGGCTGCGCCGCGGTGAGGACTACTCGATCCTCGACACCACGGGCCCGGCGTTCAGCTACCACCCGGACAAGCTGTCGATGGAGCGCACCGAGGACTCGGCGTTCGGCCCGGTGGACCGGATCGGCCAGCTCACCATGCGCAACCTGGACATCGCCGACTCCCGCGCCAAGCTGGAGCAGTACGTAGGCCTCGGCCTGATCGGCACCGGCAGCCCCACCATCGGCGCCTCCCAGGCGGCCGCGACCGGCCTGATCGGCACCATGCCGGAGCTGCCGGAGGGCGGCGCTGAGGCCATCGCCTCCCGCGGCGAGGTCTCGGAGGAGGACGCGCTGCTGGACCGCGCCGCGATGGAGTCCGGTACGGACTGACGTCCGCAAACGGAGAAGGCCGGCCCGACACCGTTGGTATCGGGCCGGCCTTCTCCGTCGCACATCGACACCCGCGCACGATGTGGGTTCAGCCGGCCGTCGTGTGCAGCGCCCGCAGCACGTCCTCGTCCGTCAGCTGCTCGAACCTCTCGTAGTACAGGCCCACGGCCATGAAGGACGCCGGCCGGTGCAGACAGAGCACCTCGTCGGCCTGGGCGCGCATCTGGTCCGCCGCGTGCGGCGAGCCGACCGGCACGGCCAGCACGAGCCGCTCGGGGGCCTGACGCCGTACGTATCGCAGAGCGGCGCGGGCCGTCGATCCGGTGGCGAGCCCGTCGTCGACGACGATGGCGGTGCGGCCCGTCAGATCGGGGGCGGGTCGGCCCTGGCGGTAGAGGCGTTCGCGGCGGTGGAGTTCCTTGCGTTCACGTTCCACCACCGGGGCCAGCATGGCCCGGGTCAGGCCGAGTTGTACGAGGGCGGCCTCGTCGAGGAGGGGATCGTCGTCGCCGACGATCGCGCCGACGCCGAGCTCCTCCTGGAAGGGGGCGCCGATCTTCCGTACGACCAGTACGTCGAGCGGGGCATCCAGCGCCCGTGCCACCTCCCGGGCCACGGCGACGCCGCCGCGCGGGAGGGCCAGGACGACGGGGTGCGGCAGGACGCCCTTCTCCTGCTGGATCCGCAGCCGCTCGGCCAGTTCCCGCCCGGCCTCCGTGCGGTCATGGAACTGCATCGCGGTCGCCACTCCTTCCCGCGCGCAGACGGCCCCCTCGGTCCGGTCCCCCGCGTACCCCGCAGGCGCCGGTCGAAGCACGCGCCCCGGCTGTCCCTCCGTCCCCCGGTGGGTGGTGTCGGTCCTGGACGACCAGCGAGCGGGGTGCGCGGCGACGGCAGGCGCGGCGCCAGGGCCGTTGAGCAGCAGCGTCAGCGTGGATGCGGCCCTGAGAGAACCGGCCGACCGCGCACAGCGGCAGGGGCCACGGCGGAGGACGCGCACGCGGCTCCCGCCCGTCACTGCTCCGCCGCCGCCTCCCCTGCGATCTTGAGGCGGTCCTCGCACCAGTTCCGTGCCATCTCCGCGACCTGCTCCAGCGCTCCGGGCTCCTCGAACAGGTGCGTGGCGCCGGGCACGATGCGCAGCGAGTGCGGGCCGCTCAGCTCCCGGGCCGCCGACTGGTTCAGCCGCAGCACTTCGGGGTCGCGGCCGCCGACGATCAGGAGCACCGGGGCCCGTACGCCGGGCAGCACATCGCCGGCCAGGTCGGGACGACCGCCCCGCGACACGACGGTGAGGGTCCGTCGTGGCCGCTCGGCTGCGGCCACCAGGGCCGCCGCCGCCCCGGTGCTGGCACCGAACAGGACCACCGGCAGCTGACGGGTGTCGGGCTGTGTCTCCAGCCAGTCGACGACGGCGACGACGCGGCGGCCCAGGAGGGGGATGTCGAAGCGGTACTCGGCGGTGGAGGCGTCCCGGCGGTCCTCCTCCTCGGTGAGCAGGTCCATCAGTGCGGTGCCCAGTCCGGCGGTGCGCAGTTCGGCTGCGACCGCGCGGTTGCGGGGGCTGTGCCGGGAGCTGCCGCTGCCGTGCGCGAACACCACGACCGCGCGGGCCGAGTCGGGCAGGACCAGATCGCCCGGAAGTGCCACGCCGTCGGCGGGAACGGAGATCAGCTGGGAGATCATCGCCATCATCTTCTTCCTCGTGGCCGGCCCGGCGGGGCCTCGTATGGCCTGCTGGGTCACGGGTACCCGTACCGGTGAAGTACCTCTTGCGAGGAGATGACTCGGATGCTGCTCATCGGACTGCTTCTCCTCGGGGCGACAGGCGCCTTCACCGCCCTGGCGATCGCCGGCAACCTGTCCGGGGGCCCCGACTACACCGTCTCGGTGCTCGATCACCACATCGCCACCATGAACACGCTGGCCGTCTTCAGCTCCGGCCTCGCGCTGGCCCTGATCTTCTGCCTGGCGCTGGCGACCGCGGTGAGCGGCGTCTCGCACCGGCCGAACCATCGCCGCCACCGCAGGGTGCGCACGCGCCACGCCGGTGAGACGACCCGCCTCGACGACATGATGGGGCCGGACCAGCGGGCCTGAGGCGCGTCACCGGTCCCGCAGCCGTACGAGGTGATACAGCACCGGCATCACAGTCGTACGGTTCTCCTTCAGTGTGGGCTGCAGGAAGCGGTAGAAGCTCGGCTTGGTGAACTGGCGCAGGGCGACGGCCGCCAAGCCCAGGTTCCAGTGGGCGTGGCCGACGAAGCAGTAGTCGGAGGTCGTGCCGTCGAGGGGCTGGAGCAGCAGCGAGTTGTCGAGGCCGGTCTCGGCGGCGTACCAGCCCGCGAGGTGCTCCCACAGTTCCGAGATGAGTTCGGGATCGTCGCCGACGAAGTAGCTGAACTGGAAGAGGCCTTCCTGGCTGCGGCCCACGTCGGCGACGCACTTGTCGCAGCGGGCCGCCATCACATGCACGTCGCCTGCGGCCTGCTCCAGCCGTCGGCGCAGGTGACGGTAGGCGGCGCTGCCCTGCACCTGGTCGATGTCCTGCGGTGTCCTGGTCTCGACGAGGACGACGACGTCGTAGCGGGCCGGGTGCACGGTGTCCGACGGGTGCAGGCCGACGGTCGGCGCCACGGCGGCGGCCCGGTACACGCTCGCCCGTTTCACCTCGCCCAGGCTGGCCAGGTCCTCCGCCTCGGCCCGCAGCAGATCGAGCAGGTGCGTCTTGACCCGGCTGTGGCCGGGCCTGCCGATCCCGCCCGGGGGTTCCACCGCGGCGGCGATGTGGAGGTAGCCGGACGGCGGCGGCTCGGTGAGGTGCGCCGGAGTGAACTTGGGGCGTGGGTGAACGAGGGTGACGCTCATGGGAGCCTCCCGCGGTGCGGTGCTTTCCCTGGTCGTCGTTGCACCTACCCGAAGTGCACCGGCTCACGCTCGCGCCGTCCGTGTGCATGTCCGCCGAGGCGGCCGCCAGGGGCCGCCCGATCCGGTTCCGCGGTGGCATCGGCGACCACACAACCGGGCAGGTTGCCGGGGCCGAACGGTCCGCATCGGCCGGCCCAGCATCCGGGCTGTCGGCGCCGGGCAGAGGCCGCCGGTGGATGTGTGGGGCGTCGAGGGGCGCACGTACTGCCTGCGGCTCGGCGAGGAGTAGTGACGTCAGCGGTTCGGGGCCGCCCTGCTGATGTCCGTCAGGGCGATGTGCGGGTCCTCGGTCTCGGCGAGGTCGCCGATGCTGACGATGCCGACCGGGCAACCGCCGCGCTCGACGACCGGGAGGCGGCGGACGGCGTACGTGCGCATCAGCTCGATGGCGCGGTCGGTCGTGTCGTCCGGCGTCAGGGTCACCACGGGCGGTGGCGTGCACACCGAGCCGACGGTCGTGACGGCGGGGTCACGGCCCGCGGCGAGGGCCCGGACCACGATGTCCCGGTCGGTGAGCACACCGAACAGGTCGCAGTCGTAGGCCACCAGCACGTCGCCGACGTCCTGCTCCCGCATCAGACGGGCCGCGCGCGCCACCGTGGTCATGGGCTCGACGGCGGCCGCGCCGGGTGACATCACGTCGCGTATCTTCCGGGTCATGGCAGCTCCCAGGTCCTGCGTCGGCGAGTAGTGCTCCCGCCCGCGTAGCCCGCAGCGCGGGAGGCAAACCGGCCGTCGGCGTTCGCTGGGCGGGCGTCAGCGGAGCCCGGGCAGGCTGCGCAGCTCCGTGATCTTCAGGAGACGGGCCAGGCCCAGAAACACCACAGCCAGGGCGAGCGTTCCCGCGGCGAGGGTGCCCGCGGTGGCCCAGGTGCCGCTGCCCAGGAAGGCGGCGCAGGCGTGTGCCGCGCCCCAGCCGGCGGCCGCGGCCAAGGCCGCCGCGGTCAGCAGTTTGAGGTAGGTGCGCCGCAGGGCGCCGTCGTCCAGGCGGCCGCCGGTCCTGCGGCGCAGCAGCCGGGCGGTGACCGCGAGGCCGACGAGGTAGGAGAGGGCATAGGCGCCGGCCATGCCCGTCACCGACCAGCGGACGGGCAGCAGCACATGGCAGGCGGTGGCCAGGGCGATGTTCACGGCGGAGATCCACACGGCCATGAAGAACGGGGTGCGGGTGTCCTCGAAGGCGTAGAAGCCGCGCAGCAGCAGGTACTGCGCGGAGAAGGGGATCAGGCCGAGAGCGAAGGCCTGCAGCATCTGGCCGCCCGGCTGTGCGGTGCTGGGGTCGGAGGCGCCGTGGGCGAACATCAGCGTGGCGATCTGGGGGCCCAGCGCGAGGAAGAGGAAGGCGGTGGGCACGATGACGACGCCGCTGACGCGCAGCGCCCGGGAGAGGTCGGCGCGCAGCTCCGCGACCCGGCCCTCGGCGGCGGCCCTGCTCATCCGCGGCAGCAGTGCGGTGACCAGGGAGACCGTGACGATGGACTGGGGCAGCATCCAGATGGTCTGCGCGTACATGTAGTTGGAGTAGCCCAGGCCGGCCTTCGACTCTTGCGCGTCGGCGGCGTTGGCGTAGTTGGTGATCACCGCCAAGGAGACCTGGTTGGCCAGGACGAACAGCAGCGTCCACTTCGCCGCGTGGACACCCGCGCCCAGGCCGGTGCCGCGCCAGTCGAACCGCGGGCGGAAGCGGAATCCGGCGGCCCGCGCGAACGGAATCAGCGCCAGGGCCTGTACGGCGATGCCGGCGGTGGTCCCGATGCCCAGGAGCCGCACCTGGGTCGCGGTGATGTCCTCGACCCGTTCCGGGACGGTCATCAGGCCGAGATAGGCGCCGAACATGCCGATCAGGACGACGTTGTTGAGGACCGGGGTCCACATCATCGCCCCGAACTTCTCGCGGGCGTTGAGTACTTGGCCGTAGATGCCGAACAACCCGTAGAAGAAGATCTGCGGCAACAGGAACCGCCCGAACGTCACCGTGAGTTGAAAGGCCCGGTGATTGCCCGGGGTGTCCTGGATGTAGACGCCGACGATCTGCGGTGTCGCCCATACGGCGAGCGCGGTGCCCGCGCCGAGCACGCACACCACGAGGGTCACCAGGCGCTGCTCGTAGGCCCGGCCGCCGTCCGGATGGGTGGCGCGCGCCCGTACCAGCTGCGGCACCAGTACCGCGTTCAGCGCGCCGCCGATCAGCAGTGTGTACAGGCTAGTGGGCACCGTGTTCGCGGTGTTGTACGTGCCGGCCAACTGGCTCAGGCCCAGTGCCGCGGCCTGCAGCACCTGTCGTATCAGCCCTGTGGCCCGGGACACCACGGTGGCCACCGCCATCAGCATCGATGACCGGGCCGGTCCGTCCGGCGCCGCATTCCTCCGCCGGGCGGCATGCCGCCCTCGTATTCCTTCGCCCGAGGACGTGGTCGGCGTCGCGGGCTGTTCCCCCTGCTTCATGCGGCCAACCTATGCCATCAAGATCTCCGCACTCGCCGGCCGCGTTCGCCGAGCCACCGCGCGCACCGCTTCATCCGCAGCCGGTCCTCGGGAAACCAGCCCTGCCACGGCTCGTCCAACGACAGCCAGTCCGCGGGCTGTCCCTCCTCGGGCGTCAACTCCGTTCGCTCATCGACGACTTGAATGAACGTCACACCCAAGGTGGCAGCCACATCGGGGTGATAGGAGCGCACCGCGACAGCCGCCGGCACCGGATGAAGTTCGGCCCGGACGCCGGTCTCCTCGAACAACTCCCGGCGCGCCGCCTCGCGAGGAGTCTCGCCGGGCTCCACCTTGCCGCCGGGCGGCACCCATCCCCGCCACTGGTGGCGCACCAGCAGGACCTCCGTCAGAGTGCTGTCGAAGGCCCACACCTCGGCGCCGAGCGGTGGGTTCAGTGCCGCGTCGGGGCGCAGCAGCCACTCCAGGGCGTTGTCGTGCACGGCCATCGCCTGCCGGACATCGTGGAGCGCGGCTTGGAGGGTACGTGGCTCGATACGGTGGCGTGTCATCTGCCGGAGCGTACGAGGAGCCACTGACATCGGCGTCCACGTCCCGTACTCATCAGACCGCGGTCGGTTCCTCCTCCCCTCGCCACGGCCGTGCCAGCGCCGGCAGTGCAACTCCCGCCGTCGCCATGGCCACCAGCATGATCAGCGCCATCGGCAGGGAGCCGTTCTCCCCGAACAGGCCCACCAGAGGCGAGGCGAGGGCGCCGAAGAGGAATTGCAGGCCGCCGAGGAGCGCGGAGACGGCACCCGGGGTGCGGCGGCCGAGGAGGGCGACGGATACCGTACGGCCGAGATACGGGCGTGGGCGGCGCGGCAACTGGCCGCGGCCCTGCCCCGCCGGCAGGACGGCGAGGGCTTCGGTTTCGGTACTGCGGGGCCCGGTCCGCAACCCGGTCTGCAGGGCACCGAGATGTGGCCGGCCATCATCTGGTACCTGGCCGGCCTGCTGGGCCGAGCCGACGAGCTCGGCTACCGCCCGCGGGGCGTCCACCGCCCGGAGCCGGCCCGCAGCGACCTGCGGCGCTGAGTCCTACCTGCGCCGCCATGGCAGTACGGCCGGATCGGTCTCGGTGCTCTCCACGCGGTGCAGGGCGTCACTGATGGCCTCGCCGATCTCGGCGAACTGCCGTACCTGTTCCGGTGTGAGGGCGTCGAACACGGCCCGGCGTACGGCGTCCACATGGCCCGGGGCGGCCCGTTCCAGCAGGGCGCGGCCCTCGTCGGTGAGGACGGCGAGCTGGCCGCGGCCGTCGGCGGGGTCCTCGCGGCGGTCGACGAGGCCGACCTCCCGCAGCCGGTTCACCGCATGGGTGAGCCGACTGCGGGTGATCTTGAGCCGCTGGGCCAGTTCGGACATGCCGAGGACGCCGTCGGGTGTCGAGGAGAGATAGGCGAGCAGGCTGTAGTCGGCATGCGTCATGCCCGCGTCGCGCCTGAGCTGGCGGTTGAGATAGTCGGCGAGCAGTGTGGAGAAGTCGACGTAGGCCAGCCAGGCTCGTCGTTCCTCGGCGTTGAGCCAGCGCGGCGTGGTGGGCATGGGGACACCCTACCGGACTGCCGTTTGAAATTTCAACTACATTCTCCTCTTGCGGCGCTTCTCGCCCAGGCGAGCGTAGTAGTGGACGAGGTCGGGGGCGTCCACGGCGGCCGGATTGACCACCTGCTCGACGGGAGCGCCCTGGAGCAGCCGCTTGACCGGGACCTCGAGCTTCTTGCCGGTGCGGGTGTGCGGGACGGCCGGGACCTGGAGGATCTCGTCGGGTACGTGCCGCGGGGACGCGCCGGTGCGGATCGCGTCGCGGATCTTCGCCCGCAGGGCGTCGTCGAGGACCGCCCCGGCCGCGAGGACCACGAACAACGGCATCCAGTAGCCGCCGTCCGGCTCCTCCGCGCCGATGACCAGGGCTTCCGCGATCTCCGGCAGTCGTTCGACGACGTCGTGGATGTCGGCGCTGCCCAGCCGTACGCCATTGCGGTTGAGGGTGGAGTCGGAGCGGCCGTGGACGATCACCGAGCCGTGACCGGTGACGGTGATCCAGTCGCCGTGCCGCCAGACGCCGGGATACGCCGAGAAATAGGCGTCGTGGTAGCGGCTGCCGTCGGGGTCGTTCCAGAAGGACAGCGGCATCGACGGCATGGGGCGGGTGACGACCAGCTCGCCGACCCGGTCCACCACGGGGAAGCCTTCGGTGTCGTGGGCCGCAAGCGACACGCCCAGGTGCGGTGCGGACAACTCCCCGGTCCAGACCGGGGTGTTGGGCGCGGAGCCCGCGAAGCCCGACACGACGTCGGTGCCGCCGCTGATGGAGGCGAGCTGGACGCCGGGACCGAGATGGTCGCGGACCCAGGGGTAGGCGGAGGCCGGCAGCGCGGAGCCGGTGCAGCCGATGGCGCGGATCGCGGACAGGTCGTGCACGGCAGGGTCGATGCCGAACTTGGCCATGCCCAGCAGGTATTGGGGACTGGTGCCGAAGAGGGTGACGCGGTGGCGGGAGGCCAGTTCCCAGAGCAGGTCGGGGCGCTCCAGGGGGGCCGGGCTGCCGTCGTACGTGCAGGTCGTGGCGCCGGTGAGGAGGGTGGACACGACCAGGTTCCACATCATCCAGTGGGTGGTGGTGTACCAGAGGAGGCGGTCACCCGGGCCGAGGTCGGAGTGCAGACCCAGGGTTTTCAGATGCTCCAGCAGGACCCCGCCATGGCCGTGGACGATGCCCTTGGGCAGGCCGGTGGTGCCGGAGGAGAAGACGACCCACAGCGGGTGGTCGAACGGCACGGGTGCGCAGGCGAGTTGCTCGACGCGGGTGGCCGCGTCCTCCCACGGGACGGCCAGTGCCGGGAAGGGGCGATCCGGCCGCGGCAGGCCCATGTGGTCGACCAGCACCGTGGCCTTCAGCGTGGGCAGCCCCCGGGCCAGTTCGAGGGCTGCTTCGCGGCGGTCGTGCGTGGTGCCGTTGAAGCGGTAGCCGTCGGCCGCGATCAGGACGGTGGGTTCGAGCTGGGCGAAGCGGTCGGCGGCGGCCTGGGGCGCGTAGTCCTGGCCGCACACCGACCAGACGGCACCGAGGCTCGCGGCGGCGAGGAAGGCGACGACGGCATGCGGGCTGTTGGGGAGATAGCCGACGACCCGGTCCCCCGTCCCGACGCCCAGCTCGCGGAAGGTGGCGGCGAGGGAGGCGACTTGGGCGCGCAGTGCGTCCCCGGTCACCTCGTACGCGGCCCCGGTCTCGTCGAGTGCGATGACCGCCGGCTGGTCCGGCGGCAGATTGCGCAGGGCGTGGTGGGTGTAGTTGAGGGTGGCGCCGGTGAACCAGCGGGCGCCGGGCATCCTCTCCTCGGCCAGCACACGCTCGTACGGGCTGTTCGCGTCGATGTCGAAGTACTCCCAGACCGCGCCCCAGAACCCTTCCAGGTCGGTGACCGACCAGCGGTGCAGGGAGGCGTAGTCGGGGCCCGTGTCGGCGCCCCGGTGACGGGCGGCCCAGCGGGCGAAGTCCACGATGCGACTGGAGGCGGCGGTCTCGGGATCCGGGGTCCAGAAGGGTTCCGTGTACGGCGTGGTCATCGCGGGGTGCTCCTCAAGAGGGGGGCGGACACGGGCGGTTCGATCCGTCGGCTCGTGGTGCTCAGCAGGGGTGCCCAGGCCGCGGTGCCCGTGAAGTCGCTCCTGCCCGCCGGGACGACGTCCAGGACGACGCGGTCGGGGCGCAGCAGTGCGGCGTCCGCGCGGCCTGCGCGCAGCCAGGCGGCCAGGGTGCCGTCGTCGCCGGTCTCCTGGACAGGGAGGATCCGCGCGCCGAGTCCGTCGGCGACGGCTCGCAGGGAAGGCGTGAGGGGTACCGCGGTCAGGAGGGCGAAGGAGTCGCCGAGGACGTCGTCCAGGCGCGCCCGTGTGCCGTCGGCGTGCACCCAGGGCTGTGGGCAGTGGGTGGCGCCGAGTCGGCTGCGCCGGGTCAACGGGCCGGTGGACAGGGGGTGGCTGAGGTTGCGGTTCGCCAGGCCCGTGACGCCGGGGATGCGGCAGGCCGCGCCGACGGCCGCGCGGCGCAGCGCGGCCGCGCCGTCCTGGCCGCCGGTCATGGCCCAGCCGGCGGCGACGGCGAGGCGGATCACCTGGCGGGCGTGCGGCTTGCGTTCGTGTTCGTAGGTGTCCAACAGCCGTTCGTCTGCGCCTTGTTGGAGGACGCGGGCGAGTTTCCAGGTGAGGTTGTGGGCGTCCCGCATGCCCGTGCACAGTCCCTGCCCCACGAACGGCGGGGTCAGATGCGCGGCGTCGCCGAGCAGGAAGACGCGGCCGCGGCGCCAGCGGTCGGCGATGCGAGCCCGGAAGGTGTACTGGGCCTGGCGGATGACGCGGAAGTCGGCGCCGTGGGAGAGGTCCGTCCAGGGTGCGACCAGTTCGCGGAGCAGCGCGGGGTCCGGCTGCTCCGTGTCCCGCAGCCGGAACTCCCAGCGGTAGCGGTCCTCGCCAATGCGCATGAAGGTGGCCGGCCGGTGCGGGTCGCAGACCTGGTCGACGCCCTCCCAGCAGCGGACCGGAAGGCTGGTGCGTACGTCGATGACGGTCCAGTGCTCCTCGAAGCGCAGGTCCTCCCACACGGTGCCGACGGCCTCGCGGGTGAGGCTGCCGGCGCCGTCGCAGCCGAGCACGAAGCCGGCCGACAGTTCGTGCTCGCTGCCGTCCCGGCGGACGGTCACGCGCACTGGCCCGTCGTCGCCCTCCTGCTGCACGCCCGTGACCTCCACCCCGCTCCACAGTTCGCATTCGCGTCGCCCGGCCAGTGCGGCGCGCAGCAGTCGCTCCAGCTCGGGCTGGTCGAACATGCTGGTCTGCGGGAAACCGTGGTGTCCGTGCGGGGAGCGCGGGAACTCGGCGATCACCCGGTGCCGGGCGTCCAGCAGCCGCAGCCCGCGCGCGGTCCGGGCGACCTCGGCGAACTCCTCGTGGATTCCGGCGGCCTGGAGGATCCTGCGCACCTCGTCGTCCGTGGCGACGGCGCGCGGGAGGGGGTAGACGTCCCGGTGGCGTTCCAGGACGACGCTGCGGACGCCGCGCCGGGCGAGCAGGAGGGCGGCGGTCACGCCCACGGGTCCGGCTCCCACGATCACGACGGGTATGTGCGCGGTGTCGCGCGCTGCGGTCCGGTCCTCGGTCATGTGCGGCTCACCTGGGCTCTCAGTTCGCGTCGGCGACGGGTGTGCGCTGCTCGCCGAGGTCGATGCGCCCGTCCGGGGTGGCGATGGTCGCGGTCACCACATCGCCCTGGTGCAGGTAGTGCGGATTGCGGGCCTGGCTCTTGAAGAACGCCTTCCATTTGGTCGCGGGCGGCAGCAGCGCGCCGATCTTCTCGACGGCCTTCGGCGGCGCCTTGAGTGCGGTGCCGCCGGGGGTGCCGGTCAGCAGCAGGTCGCCGGGGTCGAGGGTCTGGAAGCGGGCCAGCAGGGTCAGTGCCTGCGCGGGACGGACGATCATGTCGGCGAGGGTGCGGTCCTGGCGCAGATCGCCGTTGACGGACAACCTCAGCCGCAGGTCGAGGAGGTGGACGAAGTCGTCCGGCTCCAGCAGGGCCAGGTGGGGCCCAGTGGGCGTGAACGTGGGGTAGGACTTGCTCTCGTAGAACTGGGTCTTGGTCAGCTGTACGTCGCGTGCGCTCACGTCGTTGGTGATGACGAGCCCGGCGACGTAGGCGGGCAGGTCCCGCTCCTCGACGACGGTGCCCACGGGCAGGGGTGCGCCGAGGACGAGGCCGAGTTCGACCTCGTAGTCGAGGAACTTCACATGCGGCGGGCGGACGATGGCCTCGCCCGGACCGCTCACCGAGCCGGAGGCCTTGCGGAAGAAGGCGGGCGGGATGTCGCCGGTGAAGCCCGAATCGCGGGCGTGGCTGCGGTAGTTGACCATCTGGGCGACCACCCGGCAGGGGGTGGTCACCGGGGAGAGCGCCGCCAGGTCGGCGACGGGTGTGCCTGGCGCTTCGGAGGCGGCGGCCTCGCGTACGGCGGCGCGGTCGGCGAGCAGTTCGGCGGTGGTGAGGGCCAAGGTGTCGACCGGGACGGCGCGGTCGCCGCGGATCACCCACCAGCCGTCGGCGGTGCGCAGGACGTTGATGCTCATGTCGGTGCCTTCGTGAGGGAGGGGGTCAGGAGTTCGCGGCCTTCAGCAGGCCCAGCAGGCGCGCGGGGTCCATTTCGTTGTCGCCGCGCAGGGCCTGGACGACGTCGCGGACGCGCTGCGGGGACGGACTGGCGCCGAGGAAGTCGCGAGTGGCCGGCGGGCCCCACTGGGCGAGTCCGCTGGTGGACATGGGCGCCCAGCCGGGTTCGAGGTCGCAGGAGAACAGGTCGCCGTCGGCGAAGTGCTCCAGCATGAAGTGGTCGGGGTCGCGCCAGTAGTCGAAGAGCTGGCTGCCCTGGATGTGCCGGCCGATGCCCCAACTGCGCTTGTAGCCGCGTTCCTTGAGGTATTCGCCGCCTGCGGCGATCGAGTCGAGGTCGGTGACCTGGTAGGCCGAGTGGACGTAGCCGTTGGCCGGGCCCAGGTGCATGGCCAGGGTGTGGTGGTCGACCGCCAGGCTGCCCTGGTCGCAGCGGATGAAGGCCATGGTCGGACCGCGGCCGCGCTGTCCGTCGAGGAACAGGAAGTCGGACACGATCATGCCGAGGGTGTCCAGGTACCAGTCCAGGGCGCGGGCGAACACCCTTGTCTCCAGCACCACATGGCCCAGGCGCTGGATGCGGGACGGCTCGCGGGGCGGTCGCTGGGTGGCGTTGACACGGCGGTGGTCCGTGCCGAAGTTGAGGAGCAGTGGCTGCTGTCCGGGCAGTTCGGGCAGCTGCCCGGCGCAGTGGACGACCCGGACCGGGAAGCCGGAGGGGTCGAGGAGGTGCACGGCCCGGCCGCCGCCGGGGACGTCCGCGTCCCGTACGTCCGTCCCCGTCGCCCGGGCCACCCGGTCGAGGTCGGCGCGCTCGGCGGCGCGGAAGGCGGGCCCGATGAAGCGGGAGGTGCGGCCGCGCCGGATCACCATGCAGGGCGGGCCGGCGAAGGTGCCGCGCAGCCACAGCTCGCGCTCGGTGCGGGCGGCGACGTGGAAGCCGAAGTCGCGGGCGAAGACCTCGGCGCGGTCCAGGTCGGGCTTCTCGAACTCCAGCCAGGCCAGGTCCGCCACCTTGATGACGGGGTTCCGGGAGCGACCGGGGTGTTCGCCGCGCCGGGCGCCCTGCTCACTGTGGAGGTCCTGATGGGCCGTCCGGGACATGGTGTCCTCCAAGCAACGTTGCCATACTGATGAAATCATCAACTTTGACGTTGTCCTCGTCAAGGGTTCAGCGAGAGAAAATGATGGAATCATCAGAACTGTGATCGCCCTGGGGCCGCGGCTAGACTCGCCGCATGCCGACCTCAGCCCCGCCCAGCAACCGATTCGAGCGACGCCGTGCCGAGACCCGCCAGGCACTGGTCCGTGCGGCCCGGCAGATCCTCGCGGAGACGGGCGACACCAGCGCGAGCATCCAGGCGATCGCGGAGCGCGCGGACGTCGGCTTCGGGTCCTTCTACAACCACTTCGAGTCGAAGACGGAGCTGTTCGACGCCGCGGTGGTCGATGCGCTGGAGGAGTTCGGCCGGACCTTCGACGAGCGTCTGCGGGACATCGATGATCCGGCGGAGCTGGTCGCGGCGGGTTTCCGGCTCAGCGCGCGGATGGCGGAGTCGCACCCCGAACTGATGCAGGTCCTGCGCCACCGCGGGCTCGGCTATCTGCACTCCGAAAAGGGGCTTGCCCCTCGTGCGCTGCGCGACCTGGAGGCCGGTGTGGCCTCCGGCCGCTTCGCCCCGGTCGACCCCGTCGTCGCCCTGTCCGCGCTGGGCGGATCCCTGCTGGCCTTGGTGGAGCTGCGGTTCGCCCGTCCCGACCTGGACGGTGACGAGGCGGCGGCGAACCTGGTCGAGATGGTGCTGCGCATGCTGGGCGTGCCGCCGTACGACGCCCGCGAGGTCGTCCGGCGCCCGCTGCCCGACCTCGGCTGAGGGGCCGGGCGGGGCCTGTTACAGGGAGTCGGCGAGCTCCCGCTCCGCTGCCGGCACCGGCTCTTCCGTCCGGTGCCTGCCGGCGATCCGGCGGCCGGGCAGCACCGCGAGGACGATCACCGTCCCGGCGGCCATGATGATCCCGCCGACCAGGCTGGTCTGCGCGACACCGTGGGCAAAGGACTCGTGCACGGCGTCCACGAGGGCCTGCGCCTGCTGCGGCCCGCCGGCGGGGTTCTTCGCGACCTGCTCGGCGACCGCGAGGCCGCCACCCACCGAGTCCTTGGCCGTGTCCAGCGCGGCAGCCGGGAGGTGGCCGCCGATCAGTTGGGTCAGCTTGTCGCGGTAGGCGGTGCCGAGCAGCGAGCCGAGGATCGCGATTCCCAGGGAGCCGCCGAGTTCCAGCGCGGTGTCGTTGGCACCGCCGCCGACGCCCAGCTCGCTCTCCGGGAAGGAGCCCATGATGGTGTCGGTGGCCGGGGAGACGCTCAGGCCGATCGCGAAGCCGAGCAGCAGCATCGTCGGCAGGAAGTCGGCGTACGTGGCGCTCTTGTCGACCTGCGTGAGCAGGAAGACGCCCACGGTGCCGATCACCATGCCGGCCGTCACCATCGGCTTCATGCCCAGCTTCGGGGTCAGCCGGCCGGTGATCGCGGCGCCGAGGAAGACGGCACCGGCCAGCGGCAGCAGCCGTACGCCGGTCTCCAGGGCGTCGTAGCCGAGGACGAACTGCAGGAACTGGGTGGCGTAGTAGATCGCGCCGAAGGTGCCGAAGAAGAAGAACAGCACCGCGAGCATGGAGCCGCTGAAGGGGCGCAGCCGGAACTTGCGGACGTCCAGCATGGGGTGCGGGTGGCGCAGCTCCCAGGCGACGAAGGCCAACAGGCCGACTCCTGCGACCACGGCCGCGGTGATCGGGCCGGCGCCCCAGCCGAAGTGCGGGCCCTGGATGGTCGCATAGACCAGGCTGCCGACCGAGACGATGGAGAGCAGACCGCCGACGTAGTCGATCCGGCCCATCTTCTCCGCCTTGGACGGCGGGACCAGCACCAGGGCACCGATGACGGCGACGACCGCGATGGGGACGTTGATCAGGAACGTCGAGCCCCAGGCGTGGTCCCCCAGCAGGTAGCCGGCGACCAGGGGGCCGACGGCGATGGCGAGGCCGGAGGTGGCGGTCCAGGCCGTGATGGCCTTGGCGCGCTCGCGCCTGGGGAAGATCGCGACGAGCAGTGACAGCGTGGCCGGCATGACCACGGCGGCGCCGACGCCCATGATCGCGCGGGCCGTGACGACCAGAGCGGTCTGGTCGACCTGACTGCCCATCACCGAGCCGCCGGCGAAGATCACCAAGCCGGTGAGGAGCGCGCCGCGGCGGCTGTACTTGTCGCCGATCGAGCCCAGGACCAGCATCAGCGCGGCGTACGGGACGGTGTAGCCGTCGATGACCCACTGCAGGTCGCTGCTGCTCAGGCCGAGGTCCTTGGTCATGTCGGGCGCGGCCACGATCAGCGACGTGTTCGCCATGACGACGATCAGCAGGCTCAGACACAGGACCAGCAGGGCCCACCAGCGCCGTGCGTACGGGCCGGTCATCTTCTCGACGGGTGTGGTGGCAAGGAAGGGCATGGGGGCTCCTAGCGGGACGAGTTATTTGCCCATCGGTGTGCAGACTAGTTTATTGCCCATCGGTGTGTAAATATTTCGGGGACCCTTCCCAGCCGTCTTGCTTACGACCGAGGTACCGATGTGACCGGCCGATCCGCCCCGCCCGTGCCCCGGCGCCCCGCGGCACCCTCCACCCGCACCCGCATCCTGGAAGCGGCTCTGCAGGAGCTGGCCCGCAGCCCCGACAGCACCCTCGCCGACATGGCCGAGGCGGCCGGGGTCGCACGTCGCACGGTCTACGTCCACTTCGCCGGCCGGTCCGCGCTGGTGAAGGGCATCGCCGCGGACGCCGCGGAGGCGATCCGCCGCGCCGTCGCGACCACCGGCGCCCCGGGCGCCGACGCCGCGGCCGCCCTGGCCCGCTTCGTCCTCACGCTGTGGCCGGTCGGCAACCGCTACCGCGTCCTGATCGGCCTCGCCCGCCAGGACCTCGACCCCGGCCAGGTCGACGAGGTCCTCTCCCCCGCCCGCGCCACGGTCACCGCGATCCTCGCCCTCGGTCAGCAACAAGGCGTCTTCCACGCCCGTGTGCCGCCGGCCCCGCTCGGCAGGGCCATCGAAGCGCTGTTGCTCGCGCTCCTGGACCGCGTCAACAGCGGGACCTGGACCGACGACGGCACCCGGGCCGCCACCGCGGCGCTGATCGCCGCGGGAGTCGGCAGCGATGCCGCGGCCACCACGGTTCACCGTCTGCATCACACCGGGCAGGCACACCCACCCCGCTGAAGGAGAGTTCATGTACCGGCCCGAACACGGCTACGAGGACGACGTCACGTACGCGTCGTTCGCAGTGTCCCCGCCCCCGCCCCGCAGGAGCCGACGGTCGGCCGTCATCGCCGGAGCCGCCCTGGCCGCGCTCATCCTCATACCCCTGGCGGTCGACCGGATCGCGGCGGCCCACACGGAGTCGCGCACGGCGACGGCGTTCCAGCAGGGCATGCGCGCACCCGAGCGGCCTGAGGTCGACGTCCACGGCTTCCCCGTGCTGACCCAGCTGGCCTCCGGGACGCTGCGGCACGTGGACATCACCGCGCACGACCTGCCGGCCGACGGATCCGACCGCCCGCTGCCCGTCTCCCGGCTCGACCTCGATCTGCACGGGCTCACGAAGTCCGACGACGACACCGAGGCGCGGGCCCGCTCGGCCGCGGCGACCGCCTTCCTGTCCTACCCGGACCTCTCCAACGCCCTCGGCCCGGAGGTGTCCCAGGGAGCCGGCCCCGGCCGCATCGGCGCCAAGGTGCAGCTGCCCTTCGGCGACGAGGTCGCGGTCTCGGCGACGGTTTCGGCGGCCTCCGGCAACCGCATCACGTTCGGGAAGTTCACGGTCGCGGGCGGCGCGCTCCCCTCCGCCGGGCAGACCCTGCTCAACAGGGTCTTCGATCAGCCGATCCAACTGCGGAACATCCCCGACGGCCTGCACCTGTGCTCCGTCACCACCACGGCGACCGGCCTCAGCGCCCACTTCTCGGGCAAGTCGGTGACCTTTCACGCCAGGGACGGCTCGCAGGGCGGCGCGTCGTACGGGAGTGCGTGAGGACATACCAACGGGCCCTCATGTCCCGTCCCTCGGCGTGGGGCCGTCAGGCCGCCTCCTCCAAGGCGTCGCCCTTGGCGCGCTCAGTACTGCTGGGCTCCGTCGGCCGCCGGTGGATAAGTACCAGCGCCGCGCCCACGGCCAGGGCCAGGGCGGGCAGCGCGGGGAAGCGGCCGTCGGTTGTGAAGCCGCGCGTGGCGAAGCG
Source organism: Streptomyces longisporus (assembly GCF_039532765.1). Classification (NCBI taxonomy): domain Bacteria; kingdom Bacillati; phylum Actinomycetota; class Actinomycetes; order Kitasatosporales; family Streptomycetaceae; genus Streptomyces; species Streptomyces longisporus. The sequence continues at coordinate 1,041,706 of NZ_BAAASG010000007.1, read as the reverse complement.
GCTGAGGGCGGTGGCGCATACGGCCAGGCCCGGCCAGAGCAGCCAGGGGCGGTACGGGCCGGCGTCCGGGCGGATCCGCTCGTACCGCTTCACCAGGCCGCCCTCCCACCGCTGTACGGCTGACACCACAGCGACCAGGACGACGCCGAGGACCAGCAGCCAGGGCACTCGTAGCGCCCACCAAGCGGCGGATCCGAGGGCGGGCTCGGGTGCGAGGCCGGTGAGGTAGAACGCGGCGGCTACCACCAGCACCGGCAGCATGTGCCACAGATACAGCGTCATGCTGACGCCGCCCACCGAGCGCACCACCCGCCACACCCGCTCGCGCTGCAGGACGCGCCGCAGCACCGGTGCGGCGAGCAGGCATGCGCCCACCTGGGCGACCGCCCAGCACAGCATCGCCGCCGACGGCGGGTTGGTGTTGCTGGGCGTCTGCCCCGTGACCAGGATCAGGCTGACCGGGAAGGGACCGAGCGCGACCAGCACCGCGAAGGCAAGTCCGCCGCCCGCGGCCAGCGCCGCAGGCAGCAGCGGCCGACGTTCCGTCAGCAGGCCGTCGTGCCGGCAGAAGCCGAGCTGGTAGGCGACGCCCCAGACCAGAACGTAGTTGAGCAGGCCGACGTGGGAGGCGTGCCCGGTGAGCACCACCGTGTCCGCGATCAGGGCGACCGCGCCCATGGCCAGGGGGACGGCGAGCCCCCAGCGCCGGTGCGCCGCGTGCAGGGCCGGCGTCAGGGCGCTGAGCAGCAGATACACCGGCAGGAACCAGAACTGCATCGCCATGGCCCACCCGACGAGCGCGAGCGTGCCCGGGTCGACGCCGACCGCCGAGCAGACCCCGACGGCGAGCAGGACCAGGCCGCTGTACAGGGTCGTCGGCAGCAGCAGGCGCACCGCCCGTCGCCCCACCCAGCCGGTGGCCGTCCCGCCCGCCGACCGCGTCCGCGCCCAGGAGCCCGCCGCCGCATGGCCTCCGGCCAGGAAGAACAGCGGCATGATCTGGAAGAGCAGGGTCAGCCACTGGGTCCAGGGCACGCTCGCCAGCAGCTCCGGGGCGGTGAGCTCACCGCCGGGCCCGTGCAGCAGGGCGGTGATCAGCCAGTGGCCGAGCACGACCAGGACGATCGCCCACGCCCGCAGGAAGTCGACGTACCGGTCTCGGCTCATGCCTCGCCATGCTGCCGCAGCCACACCACCGACACGGCAGGACGTCCGGGCCGCAACCAATCCGTGCCCGGTACGAGATCACCCGGATCCGCGACTCACACGTCCGCGGCCGGCTCCTCGCGCGGCACGATCGCCGCGACCTCCTCGACCACCGTGCTCGCCTGCTTCTCCGGCACGCCGGCCGCGATCAGTGTGGCGACGGCCGTACGGGTGCCGTCGTCCTCCAGCGCCCCGGTGTTGACGTCCTCCAGCAGCGCGACCGTCATCGCCTCCAGTCCGGCGCTCAGCACGGCGGGCGGCAGATGGGAGTGGAAGACGCCGTCGCGCTGTCCGCGTTCCAGGATGGCCGTGACCACCTCGCGGGCCGGGGCCAGGACCTCGGTCACCCGCTCCGCACCCAGGTCCCGCCGGGCCAGGCCCAACAGCATCCGGTAGCGGTCGCCCACCGGCCAGATGCGGAGCACGAAGTACGCGAGCGCCCGGTCGGCCGGCTCCTCGGGCCGCACCCCGTCCACCAGCACTTCCCTGAACGTCTCGGACGCCTCTTCGGCGAGTGCCTCCAGCAGGGCGGAGCGGCCGGGGAAGTGACCGAAGAGGGTACGCCGTACGACACCTGCGGCGCGCGCGAGTTCCTCGAGGGTGATGTCGGGGTTGCGGCCGAGCTCCCGGCGGGCCGTGGCCAGGATGCGCGCCCGGTTGGACCGCGAGTTGCGGCGCAGCGGTACACGGGCGGCGGGCTTGGTCACGGTTCAACCTCGGCGGTGCGTGGGCGGGTCGGCTGAGCAGGCGCAATGGCGTCCATTTTGGCACGGCGCCCGTCTGACCAGACCGGCTACGCAGCAGACAGTAGGCGACACTCGGCCAGATATGGCCGGATTCAACCGCCCCTCGTGTGCGCAGTGACATTCATCTGTCACTGTGCGCTTATTCGAGTGTCGAGATCTTTTTTCGATGTCATTCGGGAGGGATGCGTGTGCTGAGGCGTGAGGCGTTCCGGCTTCCCCGTCATCCGGCTTCGGTCGGCTTCGCCCGGTACCGGGTACGGCAGCATCTGGCCAGCTGGGGACACGCGTCGAACGACGAGATGACGGAGAGGGTCGTCCTGCTGGCCTCCGAGCTGGCGGCGAACGTCGTGCGTCACGGGCCCATCCTTGAGCGCGAGTTCGAGTTGGCGGTGACGGCACGGGCGGACGGCTCCTGCTTCATAGCCGTCTCCGACGAGAGCCCCGCGCAGCCGGTCCTGCATGACGTGCCCACCGGTGACGACGAGAAGGGGCGCGGCCTGCACCTCGTCGACCAGCTCGCCCAGACCTGGGGTGTACGGCCCCGGGGCCGCCACGGCAAGACGGTGTGGGCCGTGGTGCGCCATCCCCGCCCGCACACCGTCCCCGGCCTGCAGAAGCCGTGCGGATAGCGCACCGGCCGGGTCAGTCGCCGGACGGTTCGGCGAGTGCCGCGGCGCGCTGTTCGAGCCTCTTGAGGGCCGTCTCGCTCCACTGCAGGTTGGCCCGCTCGAGGGCGATGCCGCCCTGCAGGGTGAGGTAGGGGCCGATGCGCTCGGCGGTGGCGAGGTACTCGTCCTCGGTGCGGCCGTCGAGCATGCGATCCTGCATGCGCAGGTAGCGGGCGAGCTTGGCGGTGGCCCGCTCGAAGCGCTCGGCGACCGAGGCGCGTACGGCCTCGAAGTCTCCGACGTCACCGATGTCGACGCACTGGACCTTGACCATCAGCTCGTCCCGCAGGGCCGGTGGCTTGGCCGGGGCCTCGCCGACGTAGTCGCGCAGGACGTCCAGGCCGGCCTCGGTGAGCGAGAAGAGCCGCTTGTTGGGCCGGCGCTCCTGCTGGACGACCCGCGCGGAGACGAGCCCCTCGCTCTCCATGCGCTCCAGCTCGCGGTAGAGCTGCTGCGGGGTGGCCATCCAGAAGTTGGCGACGGAGGCCTCGAAGCCCTTCGCGAGGTCGTACCCGGACGCCTCACCCTCCAGAAGCGCGGCCATCACCGCGTTGCGCAGAGCCATTGCCCCAATTTAACACCTTGTTGATTAGTCAATAGGACGACTACTACGGCGGGTCGGGCGCCTGACGGCGCGACTTGGGGCTCAGTCCCGTACGGCTCAGGAGGCGCCGTCGGCGAATGCGGTCACCGGGAGGAGTGCGGGTCGCTTGGGCCGGCGGCCGTCGCCGGAGGAGCGGCCGCGCACCCGCCGTATGATCCAGGGCCCCAAGAAGGCGCCCGCCCAGCGCAGTTCGGCCCCGACGGCCCGCAGGCCCGTGCGGGCCACCGCTTCGGGAGGCAGCGGTCGTGTCCAGCTGTCGTCGCTGCCCGGCAGGTCGAGGGCGTGGGCGACGGCGGCCGCGATGAGGGCGTGGCCGAGCGGGCTCGCGTGCAGCCGGTCGGGGCTCCACATCCGGGGATCGGTCACCGCCGGGTGGGGCCAGGAGTCGGCCAGGGCGACGCCGTGCCGTCGGGCCGCCTCCCGGATGCGGGCGTTCAGGGCGAGGACGCGGGGTGCGAGCGGCCGGGCCGAGGGGGCGAGCCGGCCGGGGTCGGGGAAGGTGACCGTCGCGACGCGGGCGCCCTGTCCGATGAGTGCGGCGAACATGGCCTCCAGATGGCCGGCGACCTCGTCCGCGTCGAACCGGGGCCGCAGCACGTCGTTGAGGCCGGCGACGACCGTGGCGAGGTCGGGCCGCAACTCCAGTGCGGGCGCCAGCTGTTCGGCGCGCACCTGCCCGGCCAGCCGCCCGCGCACGGCGAGGTTGGCGTACAGCAGGCCCGGGCTCTCCCGTGCGATCTGCTCGGCGAGCCGGTCCGCCCAGCCGCGCAGCCCCCGGACGTCGTCGCCGTCGCCGACGCCTTCGGTCTGGCTGTCACCGACTGCGACGTACCGGAGATATCCACTGCCGGCCACGGACCTACCGCCTTCGATATAGGTGACTAATCTCTTACTCGCATTGTTGACTATATCGGCCACCGAAGATCACGAAGGACGTAGGCTCGTACCCATGGTTGAGCATCGAATGGTCGACGTGAACGGCATTCGGCTGCACGTGGCGGAGGAGGGCGAAGGCCCCCTGGTCGTGCTGCTGCACGGCTTCCCCGAGTCCTGGCACTCCTGGCATCACCAGTTCGGTCCGCTGGCCGGTGCCGGCTTCCGCGTCGTCGCGCCCGACCAGCGCGGATACGGGGGCAGCGACCACCCCGCCGAGGTGGGCGCCTACAGCATCCTCCACCTGGTCGGCGACGTCGTCGGGCTGATCCATGCGTTCGGCGAGGAGCAGGCGTTCGTCGTCGGGCACGACTGGGGCGCCCCGGTCGCCTGGCACACCGCACTGCTGCGTCCGGACGTCGTGCGCGGGGTCGCCGGTCTGAGCGTGCCGCCGCCGTTCCGTGGCTCCCGGCCGCCGCTGGCCGTCATGGACGAGCGGTTCGACGGCCGCTTCTACTGGAACTACTTCAGCCAACCCGGCGTCGCGGATGCCGAGTTGGCGCAGGACACCCGTACGGCCCTGCGGAAGATCTTCTACACGGCTTCCGGCGACGCGCCCGGTGCCGGCTCGGGCGCCCAGCCGTTGATCGAACCCGGCCAGGGCTGGCTGGCGACCATGGCGGACCCCGAGACCCTGCCCGAGTGGTTCACCGAGGCGGACCTCGACGCCCTCACCGAGAGCTTCTCCCAGGGCTTCACCGGGGCGCTGAACTGGTACCGCAACCTCGATCGCAACTGGGAACTGACCGCGCCCTGGCACGGCGCCGTCGTCAGCACGCCCGCCCTGTACATGTACGGCGACCGCGACCTGGTCCCCGCCTTCCCCGGCACGCCCGAACTCATCGCGGCCCTGCCGGACCTGATGCCCGACCTGCGCCGCGAACCGGTCAGGTTGGCGGGCTGCGGCCACTGGACGCAGCAGGAGCGTCCCCGCGAGGTGAACGAGGCGCTCATCGACTTCCTCACCGAACTCCTGTGAACACTGGCGTGATCAGTGGACGGACAGTCCGCCGTCGACGAAGAGGGCCTGCCCGGTGACGTAGGCGGAGGCGCGGCTCGCCAGGAACACCGCCGCACCCGCGAAGTCGTCGGCCAGCCCGTTGCGCCCGACCATGGTGCGCGCGGCCAGCGCCGCCACCTTCTCGGGGTCGGACGACAGCCGCTCGTTGAGCGGGGTCATCACAAAGCCCGGCACCAGCGTGTTGCAGGTGACGCCGTACGGCGACCACGCCTCGGCCTGGGAACGCGCCAGGGACTCCAGCGCCCCCTTGGACACCCCGTAGGCCCCGCTCTGCACGAACGCCCGGTGCGCCTGCTGGGAGGTGACGTGGATGATCCGTCCGAACCCCCGTTCGGCCATGCCGGGGCCGAAGCGCTGCCCCAGCAGGAAGGGCGCCTCGAGGTTCACCGCCATCGTGGTGTCCCAGACGTCCTCGCCCAACTCCCCCATGGGCGGGCGCAGATTGATCCCGGCACTGTTGACGAGGATGTCGGGCTCCCCGAACACCCCGGCCGCCTTGTCGGCCGCCGCGCGCACGCCGTCGCGACTGCCCAGGTCGGCGCTGACCCAGGCCGCCCTGCAGCCCTCGGCCGTCAGCTCGTCGACCGTCACGGTCAGCTCCGCCTCCCTGCGCGCCACGACCACCACGCTCGCCCCGGCCCGTGCGAGGGCCCCGGCGATGGCCCGCCCGATGCCGGAACTGCCACCGGTCACCACGGCGACGCGGTCGCCGAGCGAGAACAGTTCGGAGAGGTACGTCTGTGAGGTCATGCCCGCACCCTAGACACACGCGCCCCATAGGAGCGCGAGGAACTGCGCGACCAGCCACAACGGAGCCGCGGACAGACGACGAGACTTCGCGGCACCCCCACTTCGCGGCATCCCCAGCGGAGCGTCAGGCTGCGGTGTAACCGAGTTGGCGCCTCATGTACGGGGTCATGAGAGTCTTCGCCTTGGCCAGCACCGAGGTGCGGCCGCCGAGGACCGCGCTCTCGCCGCCCGGCACGGGCAGCAGCGTCAGACCGTCGGCCGGGCCGAAGGGCACGATGAGCGGGGTGCGGTGGATCGGCCGGTACATGCGCGGTTCCTTGCGGTGCTTGCCGGAGCTGTTCAGGTAGGTGCGGATGTTCCAGGCGGCGAGGTCGGCCTGGGCCAGCGCGGCGGGGGTGATCTTGAGTTCGGTGGCGTCGTTCACGTCGCCGACGGCGAACACGTCCAGCCGTCCCGCCACCCGCAGGGTCCGGTCGACTTTGACGTGCCCGGCCGGGTTCAGCCAGTCGCCGTGTCCACCCAGCCGCAGCCAGAGCGTGTTGGGCGTGGTGCCGGTCGCCCAGAAGGAGAGGTCGGCCTCGATGACGGTGCCGTGCGCGTCGCGATAGGTGCCGAAGTCGTTGCCGGGCGACATGAACGAGTCGAGCCGTACCTCCACGTCGTGGGACTCCAGCCAGGCCCGCGCCCTGCGTCCGACCCGCTCGACACCCGTGGAGTGCAGCAGTGCCGGCCCGGAGTGGGCGAGGGTGACCCGGGCGCCCGGCCGGGCCAGGCGTACCTCGGCGGCGAGTTCGACACCGGAGGGGCCGCCGCCGACGACGAGGACATGCCCGGCCGCGGCGATCTTCTGCTGGTGTCCGGCGAAGGACTTGACCGCCTCGTCAGTGGTGGTGCCGGTGAAGCGGGCAGGTTCGGGGTAATCGGCGCCGGTGGCGATCACCACCACGTCGTACGGCAGCCTCTCCCCCGTGGCCAGGACGACCTGCCGTTCGGTGGTGTCGATACGGACCGCCTTGCCCACGGCCACCCGGCCGTTGCGCAGCAGCCGGTCGTACGGGATGAAGGGGGTCACGGACCACTCCGGGCGAACTCCGGCCCGCAGCGAGGCGATACGGTGGAAGAAGACCTCCTTGCGGTCCACCAGCGTGACCCGCGCCACCGAGTCCAGTCGCTTCGCCAGCCGAACTCCCGCGTAGCCGCCGCCGATCACTACTACGTCGCCGTCGCGCACAACGCGTCTCCTGTGCCTGTGGGGGGATGCGAGCGCCGCGATGTGGGGCTTCCTCGGCCACTCGAAGTGCGAAAGAGCGTACCGCTTGAAACTTAAAGCTCTCATGGGGCTTTGTGGGGATTCCGTGAAGCGAACGCGACGGCGTGGATGCGCCGCGGGCCTGATGTTCACATCCCGCGAGGCGTGGGCCGTACCAGGCCCGTCCGGTAGGCGATGAGGCGGACGGACAGGACGCTCAGGAAGAGCTGCCGGCCGGGCCCGGGGCGGGACCGCCTGAGGAAACCGGTGATCAGGGCGCGGGTGGCGCCAGGTTTCCCGCCAGGCCGGCCCGTCCGGGTTCGACCAGGGCATCAGGCTCGCCGGGCGGGGCCCTGCGCGTCGTCGTCTCTGTGCAGGCACCGGATGGAGTGAAAGCGCGGTAGCCGCTGTCCGGTTTCTCCTCCGGAGGCACGATCGTGGCGAGGCGGCTTTGACAGGTTTCCGCGACTACTTGTTGACGGCGTAATAGAGGTGCGTGACTCCGGCACTCTCGACGACTCGCGGGGTGCCAAGCGTGAGGGGAGCGTTGGCGAGGTCTCCGACGAGGCGGGTACCGGCGCCCAGGAGTACGGGGACGAGGTCGACCTGGAGCTCGTCCACCAGCCCGGCGTCCAGGGCCTGGCGGGCCAGGTCGCCCGCGGCCACACCCACGTCGCGCGCACCGGCGGTGGCCTTTGCCTGCTGGATCGCACTGTGCAAGCCGTCGGTGACGAACGTGAAGGGGGCCTCCGGGTGGGCCCAGTCGGCGGGCGCCCGGTGGGTGACGACGTAGACCGGCACACCGAAGGGATGCCTACCGCCCCAGCCCTGGGTGACGTCGAACAGCCGGCGGCCGACCACGAGCGCCCCGAAGGCCGCCATCTGTTGCCGCAGGTGCTCCGCGCTGGGCGGCGACAGCCGGAAGGACCAGCGCGGATCGGCGGACGGCACCTCGATGTCCCCGTTGCGGTGCCAGGCGAAGAGATGCTCGAAACCCGTCTCGGCCGGACCGGCGATGAACCCGTCGAGGGACATCGACGCCGAGGTGGTGACCTTGCCCATCAGGATCTCTCCCGTCTGTGTCTCTGTACAGCCCGCTTGCAGTGAGTGTGGAGACCCTCGGTGACCGGGAAACTCATCGGTCCTGGCTAGTCGGGCAGCCGCTCCAGCGCGACCGCCACGCCCGCCTGACCGACGGCGTCGATCAGCGCCTGCCCGATCACCGAGACCGGCTCCCGCGCCGGAAGGACCAGCCCGATGCGCTCCGTACGGACCGGGCGGACCAGGGGAACGGCCTGCATCCCCGCGGGCACACCGAAGACATGCAGCCAGGCGTGCGGTACGACGCTCGCCCAGTGCCCGGCTCTGACCTGCGCGAACAGCGAGGCGATGGAGTCCGTCTCCACGCGCGGCGTCACGGACACGCCCGCCGCCTCGAAGGCCGCCTCCAGGACCTGGCGCCCCTGCATCCCGGGGTGCAGCAGGCACAGCGGGTACCGGGATGCCTCCTCCCAGGAGATCTCGGCCGGGCCGGAGTCGTCGGCGGAACGCCGGATCAGGAGGACGTAGCGCTCCTGGTACAGCGGGACGAACTTGAAGCCGTGTTCGACGACGGTGCTGTGGTAGGTCACGGCGGCATCGAGTTCGTACGTCTGGAGTCGGCTGACGATGTCCACGGACTGCAGGTCCGCGAAGACCTGCACGGTGGCCAGCGGATTGGCGGCACAGAACGGCTGGGTCAGGAGCGCGACCGCCGTGGCGGCGGTGGGGACGGTGCCGATGCGCAGCCGGCCGGTCAGCCCGGCCCGTAGTGCCTGGATCTCCCCCTGCATCGCGTCCCGGTCGGCGAGGATGCGCTGCGCCCACAGCACGACACGCTCGCCCTCCGGTGTCAGGCCGTCGAACCTGCGGCCCCGCTGGACCAGGGGGATGCCGAGCTCGTCCTCCAGTTTCCGGATGCCCTCGGACAGGGTCGGCTGGGAGACGTAGCAGGCCTGCGCCGCCTTCGCGAAGTGGCGGGCGCGCGAGAGGGCGACGAGGTATTCGAGTTGACGCAGGAGCACCGTCCCATGATCCCTCGCCCACGGCCGTCCCGCGCCGGTGGTTCCGAACACGCTGCACTGATCGGTGCGGCCTGTCACGCGATAGGAACTTCCGCTTTGACCTGGTCCGAGGCGCTGACCAAGAGTGTCGTGCGGACGAGAGGGCGTGGTGTGCGATGCGGGACTTCGAAGAAGACGGAGCGGACGAGGGCGAGCTGTCGGTCTCGGCTCCCAAGACCTGGGCCACCGGCGCTCCCGCCGTCGTGCACGCGCTCAAGTACGCCCTGGGCCAGACCTCACCCAGGCGCACCGCGCTGACGCTGCTCAGCATCAACCAGGCGAAAGGCTTCGACTGCCCCGGCTGCGCCTGGCCGGAGCCCGCACCCGGCGAACGGCACCGCAACGAGTACTGCGAGAACGGTGCCAAGCACATCAGTGACGAGGCCACCTCCCGTCGGGTGACCGCGGAGTTCTTCCGGCAGTACTCGGTGGCCGAGCTGAGCCGGAAGACGGACCACTGGCTCAACCAGCAGGGCCGGCTGACCGAGCCGATGGTGCTGCGCGAGGGCGCGACCCACTACGAGCCGGTCGGCTGGGACGAGGCGCTGGACCTGCTGGCCCGGGAACTGCGCGCGCTGGACCACCCTGACGAGGCGCTGTTCTACACCTCGGGGCGGCTGGCCAACGAGCCGGCCTTCCTGCTGCAGCTGTTCGCGCGGGCCTTCGGCACCAACAACCTGCCCGACTGCTCCAACATGTGCCACGAGTCCAGCGGTTCGGCCCTGAACGAGACCCTGGGCATCGGCAAGGGCAGCGTCAGCCTCGACGACCTCCACAACGCCGACCTGGTCTTCGTCGTGGGGCAGAACCCCGGCACCAACCACCCGCGGATGCTGTCCGCGCTGGAGGAGACCAAGCGGCGCGGCGGCAGCGTCGTCGCGGTCAATCCGCTGCCCGAGGCGGGACTGCTGCGCTTCAAGCATCCGCAGAAGGCGCGCGGTGTCATCGGCCGCGGCACGGACATCGCCGACCAGTTCCTGCAGATCCGTCCCGGCGGTGACCTGGCCCTGTTCCAGGCGCTGAACCTGCTGCTGCTTGAGGCGGAGGACAAGGAGCCGGGCACCGTCCTGGACCGCGCGTTCATCGACGAGCACACCACCGGCTACGACGCCTTCGCCGAGCGGATCCGTGCCACGTCCTGGGATGCCGTCCTGGACGCCACGGGTCTGACCCGTGACGAGATCGAGCAGGTCCACGCGCGCGTGCTGAACAGCCGCAGTGTCATCGTCTGCTGGGCCATGGGCCTGACCCAGCACAAGCACGGTGTGCCCACCATCCGCGAGGTCGTCAACTTCCTTCTGCTGCGCGGCAACATCGGCCGTCCGGGCGCGGGGGTGTGCCCGGTGCGCGGGCACAGCAACGTACAGGGCGACCGCACGATGGGGATCTGGGAACGAATGCCGCAGGCGTTCCTGGACCGGCTGGGGCAGGAGTTCGGCTTCACCGCGCCGACCGCGCACGGCCTGGACTCCGTGGACTCCATCCGGGCCATGCGAGACGGCCGGGCCAAGCTCTTCCTCGGCGTCGCGGGCAACTTCGTGCGGGCCACGCCCGACAGCGAGGCCACCGAGCGCGCCATGCGCAACTGCCGTCTGACGGCGCACATTTCGACCAAGCTGAACCGTTCGCACGCGGTGTGCGGACGGACCGCGCTGATCCTGCCGACGCTCGGCCGCAGCGACCGGGACGTCCAGGCGGGCGGCGAGCAGTTCATGACGGTCGAGGACTCCATGAGCGAGGTACACGCCACCCGCGGCCGGCTCGACCCCGCGTCCCCGCACCTGCTGAGCGAGGTGTCCCTCATCAGCCGCCTCGCCCGCCGGGTGCTGGGCGGTGAACCGGACATCCCCTGGGAGGACTTCGAGGCCGACTACGACCTCGTCCGCGACCGTATCGCCCAAGTGGTCGACGGATTCCATGACTTCAACGAGCGGGTACGGCGCCCCGGCGGCTTCCGCCTGCCCAACCCGGTCAACTCCCGCGTCTTCCGGACCCCCAGCGGCAAGGCCGTCTTCACCGTCAACGACTTCACGATGCTCCAGGCGCCCAAGGGCCACCTGGTCCTGCAGACCCTGCGCTCGCACGACCAGTGGAACACCATCCCCTACGCGATGGACGACCGCTACCGGGGCATCAAGGGCGGCCGCCGTGTCGTCCTGGTCAACCCGTCCGACCTCGCCGACCTCGGCCTGGCCGAGGGCAGTCTCGTCGACCTGGTCAGCATCTGGACCGACGGCTCGGAGCGCCGCGCGGAGGGCTTCCGCGTCGTCGGCTACTCCACTCCCCCGGGTTCGGCCGCCGCGTACTACCCGGAGACCAACGTCCTGGTCCCCCTCGACAGCGTCGCGGACATCAGCAACACCCCGACGTCGAAGAGCGTGATCGTACGCCTGGAGCGAGCGCCCGAGCGGGCACCTGCATAAGCAGCGGTGGCGTCGCCCTGGTGAATCTCAACCTCTTCGACGATGTGCCCGACGGCGTGACTCGACGAGCCCGATCGTTCGTCGGCGTCCACGGCGTCAAGGTCGACGTCCCTGTACGAGCCGCGTTGATCTGCTCCGGGCTTGATGAGTGGGGGCTGCGAGGAGGTGTCGGCGCAGGGCACGGCTGAGACTCAGCTGCGATGCCGGTAGTAGGTGATGTCGTCCGTGGTCGCATAGTTGCCGTGGTCGACGTCGATGACGGTGAGCACCGCGATGTCGCCGCTCGTCGTGTCGCGCAGGCAGAAGGTGCGCCCGGGCGGGACCTGGCGGAAGTGGATCCAGCCCTTGGCGGGGTGACGGGTGGCCTTGGCGGCGCACTGCCCGGCACTCGGCGTGGTCTTGCCGGGGGCGACGTACGCGGCGGTCAGCGGCTGGACTTCGAAGGCGCCGTTGCCGTCGCCTCCGGCGTCCGTGCTGACACTCCAGGCGGTCTCCGAGCGGCCGACCCTCCCGGCACGCAGGTCGAAGAAGTAGTCGTAGTCCTTCAACGACAACGTCCGGTGTCCGTAGACCAGGGTGTAGCCGTCCGAGGCCGCCGCGGCCGACGCAGTGCCGCCGCCTCCTGCCTTCGGCGTCAGGGCCCCGTAGACGATGCCGCTCACCGCCGCCGTGATGGCCGCCGTCACCACAGCGGTCACCACCCGGTCCCGGGTTGGTGGCCGACGTCCGCCGGACGGCTCGGGCTCAGGGCCGGAGGGATCCGGCGGAGCGTCGGGCGGTTCTCCCTCCGAAGGCGTGGCTGCGGCCGGGACGTGTGCGGCCCACGGTGTCATCGCCTTGTCCACGGCCCCGGAGGCGGCGACGGCGAAGGCGATGGCGATGGCCCATCGGTCGGCCGCATCATGCGCCAGCCATAAGCCCGTCAGTGCGTACAGCCCGGCCAGCGCCGCGCCGAAAGTCCCCAGCGTCGCGAGGAGTACGACCGCTCTCCGGCGTCCAGCATCCACGTCCGCTCCCCTGCCACTCATGGCCCGCCCAGCTTGGCATGGAACGGTCATGCCGGGCAGAGGGCGGTGTACGCACCGGAAAGCCGACCGGCGGGGCACAGTTGAAGACGGATCGACCAGCGAGGAGCCGTCGCTAGGACGGCGGCCTGCCCTCCACCCGTGCGGCCTGCAGGTCGGCCAACAGCTCGGCCTGCCCTGCCAGGACGCCCGACAGGATCGTGCGGGCCACGCGGAGCAGCTCGGCGACGTGCGGGCTGGTCAGCGAGTAGTACACGGTCGAGCCCTCCTTGCGGGTCTTGACCAGATTCGCGCGCCGCAGCACGGCCAGCTGCTGCGAGAGGTGCGCAGGCTCGATGCCGACCTCGGGCAGCATCTCCGCGACTGCGTGCTCGCGCTCGCTCAGCAGCTCCAGAACCCGGATGCGGGCCGGGTGGCCGAGGGTTTTGAAGAACTCGGCCTTCAGCTGGTACAGCGGCGTACTCACCTGGCCGCCCCCTCCCCCATGCAGCAGCACGACCCCGCCGACCGGACCTCGGCGCATCGCATCCACCCACTCATCGACAACATGCGGTCCATCCTCGCGTGCGACACCGTCCAGACCGAATCCGCACCCGAGGAAGGCAACCGCCCGAATCCAGCGGTGGTGACCTGAGTAATTGCTAATCTTAGCAATTACTCAGGTCCCGTCACGGCAGACCGACCGGGAGGGTGCGATGGGTGACTGGGACATGCAGACCGGGACCGGGATCCGCTTCGAGTGGGGATCCGCGGGAGCCGGTCGTCTCGTCGGCGAGGCCGCCTGTCTGGTCACCGTCGACGTACTGTCCTTCTCCACCACGGTGAGCGTCGCCGTCGAGAAGGGGATCCGCGTTCTGCCCTTCGGGTGGCCCGGCGGGCCCGCGACCGAGGCGGAACAGGTCAGCGCCACCGAGGCCGCGGAGGCGTACGCCCGCCGGTGGGACGCCCGGCTCGCCGCGCACCGCACCACCGTCACTCCCTCAACCCCGTGGTCGCTCTCCCCCGCCCACCTGCGGGCAGCCCCCTTCGTGGCCCGCCTGGTACTGCCGTCGCCCAACGGCGCCGCCATCGCCGCCGCTGCGCCGTCCGGCGTGCAGGTGGTCGCCGCCTGTCTGCGCAACATCACCGCGGTCAGCAGATGGCTCATCTCCCATGGCTACGGCACTCCCGAGCATCCCGTCGCAGTGATCGCCGCGGGTGAGCGGTGGCCGGACGGGAGCCTGCGCCCGGCCCTGGAGGACCTGCTGGGCGCCGGATCCCTCATCTGCGAACTGCGCTCCCAGGGCGCGGGCCCGCTCTCCACAGAAGCCGCCGCCGCGACGGCGAGCTACGAAAACACCACCGACCTCGTACACGCCGTCGCCACCAGCGCCTCCGGCCGCCGGCTGGCCGCCATGGGATTCGTCGCCGATGTGGCCATCGCCACGGAGGACGACGTCTGCGCACTCGTGCCCGTCCGGGACGCAGACGGGGCCTTCACGCCGGGATGAGCCGGGGCGGCCACACGCCTGCGTGGTCTCCGGTCGGCCATCCGGTGGTGCCCGATGGTGGCGCTCCTGCACCGCTGCCGTGAACGGCGAGCGCGGCGGCCAGGTCGGTATCGACCGCGATCGGCGGGCAGTTTCCGGTGGGGACGGCGACCCGTCGGCGCAATGCCGGCCGGTTCCAGGCTGCGGCCCGCCTCGGCGAGGCGGCGGGCGGGCTCGGTGATCGCCCAGGCCGTTGCGTTCAGAGGGGAAGAGTGATCCAGATGCTCTTGCCACCGCCGTCGGCATCCGCCCGGACCACCGCGGTGCCGCCCAGGGCCAGGACGAGTTCCCTGACGGTGGCCAGGCCGCCGGCTCCGGTGCCGAGGTCCGTGCCGTACAGCGCCGGCTGGTACGGATGCCGGTCGTGGACGGCGAAGGCCAGACAGTCCGGGCCTGCCGCATAGATCACGGTCATCGTGGGGGAGAGTACGGCGGCGTGCCGGACGCTGTTGGTGACCAGTTCGGCAAGGATCAGCAGGGCCGGGCCCACTGCCGGGTGGCGCACGCCGATGCCCCACTCGACCAGCGCGTGTTCGGCCGTCTGACGGGCCAACCGTACGGCCGATGGTTCGGTCGGCAAGGTGAGCACGTGCCGGTAGGGCAAGGTCTCGAGCTGTGTGGACGCCACTCACGCCTCCGCGCAGGCAAGGCAGAAGCCGGCGACCGCCTCGACGGGGCCGGCGTACGGACGGCCCGGCGGCCGTACTCCCCCAGCAGCCGCACGGCCACGAAGAGGGGCGGAGGCAGTGCTCATGGCAGGGCTTCCTCGCTGGAGGTTGTGGACAGGCGGGTGGGGAGGACGGGCAGGACTCCGGCCGTCTCCAGATGCTCGCGGGCGGCGCGGATCGCCTCGGGGGTGGTGACGTACTCCCGCCCCTCCTGCCGCAACTGCTCCAGCGCGCCGACCGAGTCGAGGACCTGGCGCTGCCCGGTGCGGATCCCGGAGGCGAGGACGACGATGCCACGGCGGCGCAGCTTCTCCACGGCATCCTTGAGCACCAGGGCGCCGGTGGCGTCCATCGTCGACACCCGCGACATCCGCAGGATCACCACCCGCACGTCGGCGACGTCGGTCAGCTCCAGCAGGAAGCGGTGGGCGGCGGCGAAGAAGAGCGGTCCGTCGATGCGGTAGGCGACGATGTGCTCGGCCAGCAGCGTGTGCTCCTCGGCGCTGTGGTCGCCCCGGTCGAGCGGCACCTGGTCGAAGCGGGCCTGCTTGGCGACGGCGCGCAGGGCGAGGGCACCGGCGACGACGAGGCCGATGATCACGGCGTACACGAGATCCAGGGCCAGCGTCGCCACGGCGGTGAGGACGAGTATCAGCGCATCGGACCGGGTCGCCTTCACCATGGCCTTCAGGGAGCCGACCTCGACCATGCGGATCGCGGTGGCCAGCAGGACACCGGCGAGGGCGGCCAGCGGGATCTTCGAGACGAGCGGCGCCGCCACGAAGACGATCACGGCGAGAACGGCGGCATGCATGAGGGCGGCGAGCCGGGAGCCCGCGCCGGTGCGGACGTTGACCGCGGTACGGGCGATCGCACCGGTGGCCGGGACACCCCCGAAGAGCGGGGCGGCGATGTTCGCGAGGCCCTGACCGAACAACTCCCGGTCCGGGTCGTGTTTCCGACCGACCGTCATGCCGTCGGCGACCGAGGCGGACAGCAGGGACTCCAGCGCGGCGAGCGCCGCGACCGCCACGGCGGGCGCGAGCAGGGTGCCGAGCGAGCCGAGGTCGAGGAAGGACAGCGAGGGTACGGGCAGCCCCGACGGCAGGTCGCCGATCGGCTTCGCCGCGTCCAGGCCGGCCAGCTGTGCGACGATCGTCGCCGCGATCACGGCGACGATCGAGAACGGCACGGTGGGCCGCCAGCGGGCCCCGACCAGCATGACCGCGGCCACCGCGGCCGCGAAACCGGCGGCTGTCCAGTTCGGGGACTTCGCGAAGTCCTCGACGGCACGCCAGGTCACCACCAGCACGCGCTCGCCCTCCGGCTTGGGCACGCCGAGCGCGTTCGGGATCTGCTGCAGGCCGATCACGCAGGCGATGCCGAGCGTGAAGCCCTCGACGACCGGGGCGGGCACGTACTGCATGTACTTACCGGCCCGCAGCACCGCCAGGCCGACGAGCATGACGCCCGCCATCAGTCCCACGGTGAGCACCCCCGTGGGCCCGTACCGACCGACGATCGGCACCAGGACCACCGTCATGGCGCCGGTCGGCCCGGACACCTGCAGGTTGGACCCGCCGAACACCGCCGCGAGCGCACCCGCGACCACCGCGGTCGCCAGGCCCGCCTCCGCTCCCAGCCCGGAGGAGACCCCGAAGCCGAGGGCCAGCGGCAGCGCGACGATCGCCACGGTCAGGCCTGCCACCAGGTCTCGTCGCGGGTCGCGCCGCAGCTCCGCGAGGTCGGCGCGTCCCGGCAGCAACACCGCGATCCGGGCCCACACCCGGCCGATTCCCCCGGCGATCACGCGACGGCCTCGGCTTCCCTCAGCTCGGCCGGCAGCCCGTTGCGCCCGGCGAACATCATCGGCCCGTCCTGCAGCGGTTTCAGCACGCGGACACGACCCCTCGAATTCCAGTACAGGTCCCCGCGCCCGCGGGCAGACGCGAAGGCTGCGCCGGCACCATCTGCAAGCACAACCAAGCCAGCATCTAACCAATTGCGAAATTATGCAATTCTGCATCCGGCCCCAACCTGGGGCGACCCCTCGATGGGGCCCCTGCCACGCTCAGGCTCTCCTGATGACGCGCGCCGAGGCGGCCCTCGGCACGCGTTGCTGCACCTGCGCCCGGAAGGAGTCCGGCTCGAACGAGCTGAGGCCGGCAATCCTGAGGTCGACCTACTCGGGGATCTCCGGGCTGCCCCAGTCGCGCCCCACGGAGAACGACCAGTGGCGTCGGCGCGGTGTCGGCAAACGGGGTCCTCGGTGACCCTTCGGGCACCTCCGCCGGCGACCCGCGTTCCGAGCCCGCGACCAGGGCGCCGTACACCGGCGTCTTCCGCTCAGTCAGGCCCGCTCCAGTCGAACGGGAAGTGCTTGCTCGACTTCCCCGAGCGGTCCCAGGAGAAGCCGAATGCGTTGGCGCGGTCGGTCGTGGCCCGCCCCCAGGTGGCGACCTGGCCCGGGCCGACCTCGGCGCCCGGCGCGTTGTGGAGCTGGACGCGTGCGCCGTCCGACGTCGTCGGACCGGTGAGTGCTTCGGCGGTGGCCGTGACGCGGTCGGGAATCTCGGCCCGCCAGCCGGCGAGGTCCTCGTCGATCTCCACATGGATGGGGGCGACGTCCATACCGCGCATCTCGGGGTGGAACATCCCCACGAACTGCGCCGGCCATCCGCCCGCCTCACCTCCGAAAACTGCCTGGAGTGCCCCGCGTTGCCTTTCATCGGCGCGTTCGTCGAGGAAGACCGCGGCGTACGGGTCGGAGTGCGTGCCGGACCAGACGTCGCCGTTGAAGGAGGCGACTATCACGACGTTGAGGTCGTCCAGCCGCACACCGCCGTAGTCGCCCTCCCGGATGTGCCAGGCCATGACGCCTTCGCAGTCGCCGTAGGTGGGGGGCTGTGCAAATGTGCAGGGGCACGGTATGGCGCACTTGCACACATCGAACCAGTCGCCGGCCAGGTGCCAGGCCGTACTGGTGGTGTCCTGCTCTGTCATCCCGCTTCCCTCCTGCCGAGCCCGAGGGGCTCACTCGGAGTGGCGAGACCGGGTTTCCCGAGCCCGCTCGCGGGATCGCGAAACGGCCTCCGTTCCAGCTTGCACCTGATCAGCCGGGAGGGAAACCCGGCCCTGCCCAGCGGTTCATACGAGGGCCGAAGCGCCGATGATCTCGTCGGTCAGCCACCGTACGACACCGTCCGGATAGGGCGACGGCAGCCCCAGGACGATGTGCCGGAAGCCGGCGTCGACCGCCTCGGCCACGGCCTCCCTCGTGGCGCCCGGACGGTCGTGGGAGACGGGCAGGACGATCGAGCGCGTGATCGAGGCGGGATCGCGGCCGATCTCGGCGCAGTGGCGGTCCAGCAGGGCGCTGCGGCGGACGGCGTCGTCGATGTCGCCGCCCGGCATGTTCCACAGGTCGGCATGCTCGGCGGCCACGCGCAGGGTCGCCGATGAGCGTCCGCCGATGAGGATCGGTGGATGGGGGCGCTGGACGGGTTTGGGGTTGCCGAAGGCTCCGGTGAGGCGGTGGTGGGTGCCGTGGAAGTCGAAGGGCTGCTCCTCGGTCCACAGCCGCCGGATCACCGTGCACGCCTCGGCCAGGCTTTCCACGGCTCTGGCGGTGTCCTGGAAGGGCAGTCCGTGCGCCGGGTACTCACGCCGGGCCTCGGGCGGGTGGGGCCGGGACCCGACGCCGAGGCCGAGGTCGAGCCGGCCGTCGGAGACGACGTCGACGGTCGTGGCGATCTTGGCCAGCAGGGCGGGCGGCCGGAACCGGTTGCTGGTGACCAGGAGGCCGAGGCGCAGGCGGCGGGTCTGTGCGGCCAGGGCCGCGAGGAGTGTCCAGCCCTCGTAGATGGGTCCGTCCGGGTCGCCTGCGATGGGCAGGAGGTGGTCGAACAGCCAGGCGTGCTCGATTGCCGGGATGGTGTCGGCCTCGCGCCAGACCCCAAGGAGGTCGCGATAGTCGACCTGCATGGGGGCGGTCATGATGCCGAAGCGGAGTGGCGGTGCGGTCGTCGTCATGGGGTTGCCGTTCCTCCTCGGACGGTCAGCGGCGGCGCAGTGACGGGTCGAGCAGGGCGGGTGGAGTGTCGTTTTTCTCGTGCGGGGCCAGGTCGGTGCCGGGGGAGACGATCGTGTCGATCGCGTCGAGTACGTCGGCCGGGACTGCAGGTGCTCCAGCGTGCGGGGGCCGATGAGTGCGCTGGTCACGGCCGGGTGGGCCGTCACGAATCCGAGCGCGAGCTGGATCATCGTCAGTCCGGCCTGGTCGGCGAGCTCGGCCAGCCGCTCCACGGCGTCGAGCCTGGCCCTGTTCTCGGGAAGGCCGGTGTCGAAGCGTTGCGGCATGAACGTCGAGCGGCTGGTGGTGATGGAGCGTCCGGCACGGACGGCCCCGGAAAGCCAGCCGGAGGCCAGCGGGCTCCACACCAGCACTCCGAGCCCGTACTCCTCGGTCACCGGTAGGACGTGCGTCTCGATCCCGCGCTGCAGGATCGAGTAGCTGGGCTGTTCGGTGACGTAACGGCCCAGGTGATGCTCACGCGCGGCCCACTGGGCCTGCACGATGCGGTGGGCGGGGAAGGTGGAGGACCCGAAGTAGCGTATTTTTCCCGCGCGTTGCAGGTCGGTGAGGGCCGACAGCGTCTCCTCGTCGCCGGCGCTCGGGTCCCACCGGTGGACCTGGTAGAGATCGACGTGGTCGACGCCGAGCCGGCGCAGACTGTCGTCCAGCGCGGTGACCAGCCAACGCCGCGAACTGCCCCGGTGGTTGCGCTCGTCACCCATGGGCAGGCCCGCCTTCGTGGCCAGCACGATGTCGTCGCGGCGGCCCGCGATGGCTTTGCCGACCATCTCCTCCGATTCGCCGTCGCCGTACACGTCGGCGGTGTCGATGAGGTTGATCCCGCTTTCGAGCGCGGCGTCGACGATGGCGGTGGCCTCGTCCTGGGTGGTGCGCCCGATGCTGCCGAAGTTCATCGCGCCGAGCGCGAGCGAGCTGACCTGCACACCGGTGCGGCCCAAGGTGCGGTACTGCATGACCGTGCTCCTCCATTACGGGGTGGGTGGGGGTTCGTTGCGACCAGGCCGGGCAGGGCATGGCTTGGTCGCGGGGCTCCGGCTCTGGCATCATGAGCAAAGCGGAACGTCGCTCCGATTACGATACGGAACACTGCTCCGCTTCAGCAAGCCCGATGGCGGAGGGAACGGAACGGTGAACGACGGCGACAAGGGCGCGGGACGCGCGGCCCGACCCAAGCGGACGGACGCCCGGCGCAACGAGCAGACCCTGCTCGACGCGGCCGCCGCGGTCTTCGTCACCTCGGGCGTGGAAGCGCCGGTGCGCGACATCGCGGCGAGGGCCGGTGTCGGGATGGGCACGATCTACCGCCACTTCCCGACCCGGGCGGACCTCATCGTCGCCGTCTACCGGCACCAGGTCGAGGCCTGCGCCGAGGCCGGCCCGGCCCTGCTGGCGAGCAGCCCGACCCCATACGCCGCACTGGGACAGTGGATCGACCTCTTCGTCGACTTCCTGGTCACCAAGCACGGACTCGCCGGCGTACTGCAGTCGGACAACGCCGGCTTCGAGACCCTGCACGCCTATTTCCTCGACCGCCTCGTGCCCGTGTGCACCCAACTGCTCGACGCGGCAGCCGCCTCCGGCGAAATCCGGTCCGACCTCGAGGCCTACGAACTCATGCGCGGCGTCGGCAACCTCTGCATCGGCGCGGAAAGCGACCCCCGCTACGACGCACGCCGACTGGTCGAACTCCTCATCGCAGGCCTACGCCGACCGAACTGACGTCCATGAGCCTGGGCATGGTCGCGCAGGCGGCCGGGCTGTTCGCCGTCACCAACATCGACGACATCGTGCTGCTGTCGCTGTTCTTCGCGCAGGGCGCGGGCCACCGCGGCTCCGCCCGCCGCATCGCGCTCGGCCAGTACACCGGTTTCGCCGCCATCCTCGCCGTCGCCGTCGCCGCGGCGTTCGGCGCCGACTTCCTGCCCGAGTCGGCCATCCCGTATCTCGGACTGCTCCCCCTCGCACTCGGCCTGAAGTCGGCCCGGCAGGCATGGAGGCACCGCGACGACCAGGACGAGAACGGCGCACAGAAGACGAGCGAGGGCGGCGGCCCGAGAACGCTGGAGGTCGCCGCGGTCACCTTCGCCAACGGCGGCGACAACATCGGCGTGTACGTCCCTGTGTTCGCCACCACCGGCCTGGGCGGGACGAGCGTGTATGCCGTGGTCTTCCTCGCCCTGGTGGCCGTGTGGTGCCTCGCCGGCCGCTTCTTCGCCACCCGGCCGGTCATCGCCAAGGCACTCAGCCGGTGGGGGCGCGTCCTGCTCCCCTTGGTCCTGATCACCCTCGGGCTGCTGATCCTCACCGAAGGCGGCGCATTCTGCTGGTAGCCCCGCCGACCGATGGTCCGGGCCCGGCACGGCAGCCCTGAAGGGCGGCCAATGTCCGCCCGACGCCCCTACGTTCCTTCCCGGGCCGCCGGACCGAAGGCGAGGACTCCCATCGCCGTCACGCCGACGACCGTGCCGCGCAGCCCCCAGGGATCAGCTTCTCCCCGTCGTGTGGAAAGCGGTTCGCGAGCGGGGCGAGCCGCTCGCGCTCCGCGTCCAATGGGGTCGAACGGTGCCGTTTCTCCGGCTACTCCGAGTGATCCGGCTTCGACGGGTGCTCCGGAGAGGCGGGCTTCGCCGGGTGCTCCGGATTCGAGGGCTTCGACGGCTGGTCCGGATACGAGGGCTTCACCGGGTGCTCCGGAAAGGCGGGCTTCTCCGGGAACGCGGGCTTCACCGGGTGCTCCGGATACGCAGGCTTCTCCGGGAAGGCGGGCTTCTCCGGGAACGCAGG
This sequence comes from Streptomyces longisporus, assembly GCF_039532765.1. NCBI lineage: Bacteria > Bacillati > Actinomycetota > Actinomycetes > Kitasatosporales > Streptomycetaceae > Streptomyces > Streptomyces longisporus. The sequence continues at coordinate 1,019,902 of NZ_BAAASG010000007.1, read as the reverse complement.
CTTCACCGGATGCTCCGGAAAGGCGGGCTTGACCGGCTGCTGCGGATACGCAGGCTTCTCCGGGAAGGCGGGCTTCTCCGGGTGGGCCGGGAACGCGGGCTTCACCGGCTGCTGCGGATACGCAGGCTTCTCCGGGAAGGCGGGCTTCTCCGGGTGGGCCGGGAACGCGGGCTTCACCGGCTGCTGCGGATAAGCAGGCTTCTCCGGATGCTGAGGGTAAGCAGGCTTGACCGGCTGGGCCGGATACGCGGGCTTCTGCGGGTACGCAGGCTTGACCGGCTGCTGCGGATACGCGGGCTTCTCCGGGTGGGCCGGATACGCAGGCTTCTCTGGGAACGCGGGCTTGACCGGCTGCTGCGGATACGCCGGCTTCACAGGCAACTCCGGCTTCACCGGATGCTGAGGGTAAGCAGGCTTGACCGGCTGCTGCGGATACGCCGGCTTCACCGGATAGGCAGGCTTCACAGGCTGAGCCGGATACTCAGGTTTCGCGGGATGCTGCGGATAGGCAGGCTTGGCCGGCTGCTGAGGGTACGCCGGCTTCACCGGATGCTCCGGATACGCAGGCTTCACCGGATGCTCCGGATACGCAGGCTTCACCGGATGCTCCGGATACGCAGGCTTCACCGGATGCTCCGGATACGCGGCCTTCGCCGGTTGCTGCGGATAGTCAGGTTTCTCCGGATGCGCAGGCTTCACGGGCTGAGCCGGATACTCAGGCTTCCCCGCATGCGCCGGATAGGCCGGCGGTGCCGGGGACGGCGGGTGCGGGGTGGTGAGGTCCTGGGCGTAGGCGGTTCCCGCGTTCGACAGCGCGGCAGCGCCAAGGGCGGCAGCCATGACAGCTGGCGTCAGAACGGATCGCCATCGCGGCGATTTCGTCATCTTCTCCACTCTCCTCGACTCGGTTCGGGGCTTCATGACGGCCGGTCAGTACCAAGAGCCGGATAGTGGAATGATCAGAAAATCGGAGACATGAATAACGCTCTGACGGCCATAAGCCACCGGATGGTGTAGCGCGGGAGGCCAGTTGGCCCGGTCGGCAGCGAGGGTTCGACCCGGGACGGGTTCATGAGCCGGCCAGGTCCAGAAGCCGACGGCCGCCGCTCCACCGGGTTCGCGCCCTGGCGGCGTACATCGCCCCGCAAACGGCTCCAGCCCAAGAAGCCAATCACCGAAATTATCCGCTTTTATGCGTATAGTTCCTCGAAGGTGCGGGCCGTGACCGCTACCTGATCCACGGTCATCACCCCTCCGCCGCACCGCCCGGCCGCCCACGAGCAAGGAGCACCGAAGAGTGAAGCCTCAGCGGAAGAGCAGGCCGCGCACCCTGGCGGCAGGCTCAGCGGTTGTCTCCGGCGCCCTGCTCCTGGTGGCCTGCGGCTCGAGCGGCAGCTCCGGGTCGTCCAGCGGATCGTCGGCGGCCGCCGCACCGACCACAACGGCCGCCAGCGGCGTCAAGTGCGGCAAGGCGGCCCAGGTGACGGCCTCCGGCTCGACCGCGCAGGAGTTCGCCATGAAGTTCTGGATCAAGAACTACATGCGAGCCTGCCCCGGCACTCGGATCAGCTACGAGGGCAACGGCTCCGGTGCCGGTCAGACCGATTTCCTGCAGGGCAAGACCGCCTTCGCGGGTTCCGACTCCGCACTGAGCGCCGACCAGATCACCCAGTCAAAGAGCGTCTGCTCCAACGGCGGCCGGGCCGTCCACCTGCCGGCGGTCGGCGGACCGATCGCCCTCGCCTACAACCTGCCGGGCGTCAGGAAGTTGGTTCTGGACGCCTCCACGCTCGCCGAGGTCTTCGACTCCCGGATCACGAAGTGGAACGATCCGGCGATCGCGAAACTCAACCCCGACGCCAAGCTGCCGTCGACGGCGATCCGGGCGTCCCACCGTTCCGATTCCTCCGGCACGACGGACAACTTCACCTCCTATCTGAGCGCCGCCGCACCGAGCGCCTGGCCGCACGGACACAGCAAGGAGTGGAAGGCCAACGGCGGCGATTCGGCCAAGAAGTCCTCAGGCCTCGTCGACCATGTGAAGAAAACGGTGGGTGCGATCGGCTACGTCGAGCTGTCCTACGCGATCGCCCGAGGCATTCCCACGGTCTCCATCGACACCGGCGCGGGCACTCCCGTCGACGCCAGCGTCTTCACGGCCTCCAAGGCGATCTCCACTGCCAAAATCGCCGGCAGCGGAGACGACCTCGTGCTCAAGCTCGACTACACGACCAAGACCCCGGGCGCGTATCCGATCGACATGGTCACGTACGAGATCGCCTGCGACAAGGGCAACAAGCCGGCCACGTGGCCCGCCACCAAGGCGTTCCTGACGTACATCGCCGGCGTGCAGGGCCAGCAGGACCTGAGCTTCGAGGGCTATGCGACGCTCCCGGCCGCCATCGTGAACCAGGTCCGCAGCAAGATCACCAGCCTGTCCTGACCCGACCGGACCGCGAGGCCTCAGCCGCCCGCGGTCACGGCCTTGAGCTCGTCCAGTGACTCCCGCATGAACTGTGCCATGGTGCGTTCCTCGGCCGCCTCCACCCAGCGCTCGAAGCCGATCTTGAAGACGGCGACCCCCGCCTCGGCGGTCAGGCTTGCGGCCGGTTCCGGCACGCCGCGTCGGCGCAGGGCGTCGGCGAGCGCCGCCGACAGTGAGGCGAGCTTGATCAGCTCGCGCTCCTGGAGTACCGCGTTCGCCACGATGACGGCGTGCCGCCGCCGGGCGTGTCCGTGGCGGCCGACGAACACGGTGGAGACCGCCTCGAGGCCGGCCGCGACCGCGTCGATCGGGGCCGCGGACTGCGGGGCCTCGGCGACCGCGTTCACAAACAGCTCCTGCAACGCACTGGAACCGTCGAACAGCACCTCGCGCTTGTCGGCGTAGTGGCGGAAGAAGGTCCGCTCGGTGAGGCCGGCCCGTTTGGCGATCTCCGCCACCGTGGTCTGTTCGTAGCCGCGCTCGCCGTAGAGCTCCAACGCCGCTTTCGCCAGGCGTTCGCGTGCGTTCGGCTCCCATCTGCTCATGAGCAGATCCTACGTGATGACAGTCCCTGACATCACGTGCTAGCGTCGATGACAGTCACTGACATCGACAGTTTGGGGCTCTCCCATGCGCATCTTCGTGACCGGCGCGTCCGGCTGGATCGGCTCCGCCCTCGTTCCCGAACTCCTGGACGCCGGGCACCGGGTCGTCGGGCTCGCCCGCTCCGACGCCTCTGCCGCCGCCCTCACCACCGCCGGTGCGGACGTGGTCCGCGGCACCGTCGACGACCTCGACGTCCTGGCGGGCGCCGCTGCCGCCTCGGACGGGGTGGTCCACCTCGCCTTCAAGCACGACCTCGCCTTCACCGGCGATTTCCAGGGCGCCGCCGAGGCCGATCGGCGCGCCGTCGACACCCTCGGCGAGGCGCTGGCCGGCACCGGCCGCCCCTTTGTCCTCGCCTCCGGGCTGGTCGGCCTCAAGCCGGGCCGGCTGTCGAGCGAGCGGGACATGCCCGCGGTCGACGGCTCGCCGGTGTCCATACGCTCCGCCACCGCCACGGCGCTGCTCGCGCTCGCCTCGCGCGGGGTGCGCTCTTCCGCGGTGCGGCTGTCCCCGACCTGCCACGGTGAAGGAGACAAGGGGTTCATGGCCACCCTGGTCGCCATCGCCCGAGACAAGGGGGTCTCCGGCTACATCGGCGACGGCGCCAACCGCTGGCCGGCCGTCCACCGTCTCGATGCCGCACGGCTGTTCCGCCTGGCGGTGGAGAAGGCCCCGGCGGGCACGGCGCTGCACGGCGTCGCCGAGGAGGGCGTCCCGATCCGCGACATCGCCGAGGTGATCGGCCGTCACCTCGATGTGCCGGTGGTCTCGGTGGCCCCCGAGGCCGCGGTGGAACACTTCGCCTGGCTGGGCCGCTTCCTGGCACTCGACAGCCCGGCGTCCAGCACCCTGACCCGCGAACTCCTGGACTGGCAGCCCACCGGCCCCGGCCTCCTCGACGACCTCGACAAGGGCCACTATTTCCGCACCCCTGCCACCACCTCCTGACCAGGCGGCCGTGCCGGCGGCCGGCGGGGGACAGCCCTGCACGCGCGACGATCGGACCGACCGCCGCCTGCCGGTGGGCCGGCCGGGGATACGCTCCGATGTATGCCGGACCCTGATGTGTCGTACTTCTCGGCCCATGACGGTGTGCGCCTGGCCTACCGGGAAGTGGGCCGGGGCAGACCGCTGGTGCTGCTGCACGGCATCACCGGGGACTCGACGATGTGGCTGCGCCACGGCCATGCCGAGACGTTCGCGGCACGCGGACGCCGCGTGATCATGCCGGATCTCCGTGGGCACGGGCGGAGCGCCAAGCCTCATGACGCTGCCTGCTACCCGCCCGACGTACTGGCCGCGGACGGCCTCGCGCTCCTCGACCAGCTCGCACTGGACGACTACGACCTCGGGGGGTATTCGCTCGGGGCGCGCATGGTGGTGAGGATGCTGGTGCGCGGCGCGACACCGGGTCGGGCGGTGGTCGCCGGCCAGGGGCTGCGAGAGGTGCTCGGTCTAGGCGGTGGGGCGGGGTCATTTCTGCGGCGGGTCTTCGCCGGGCCGGGTTCGTTCGAGCCGGGCTCGCCGGAGGAGCAGGCCGACCAGTGGCTCCGGTCCAGTGGCGCGGATCCGGTGGCCCTGCTGCACGTGCTGGATTCGGTCGTCCCCACGCCGATGGGGCCCCTCGGCCGCATCCCGGTGCCGACGCTCGTGGTGATCGGTGCCGATGACGAACGGGCCGCCACGGCCGACCAGTTGGCCGCGGCGCTGCCGCGGGGCACCACCGCGGTGGTGCCCGGAGACCACGGGACGGCGGCCGGTACGCCGGAACTCGCCGCGGCGATCCTGGATTTCCTCGCTGATCATTGAACGACGGCCCGACCGGGACTCCGGGCAGAACGGGGCAGGAACCCAAGGGCGCTCAGGGCCTGTCGTTTGGATCAGCCCGGCCTCGCGGGCCCTGGCACGCACATCCAGACCCCGCCCAGGGCAGCCGGGAAACCCCGTTGGCCATGGCCGACCTGATCCAAACGACAGGCCCTAGGTGCGGATCAGCTCCAGCGCCTGCTTGAGGTTGTGCTCGGCGATGCCCGCCATGGACGACCGGTCGGGGAAGTCGCCGTCGAGGAGCCGCAGGGGCCCCGCCGTCAGCGAGAGCCGCTGGGCCAGCAGGTAGAGCGCGAGCCGGTCCTCGTCCAGTCCGTCGGCCGCCAACGGCCCGTAGGCGTCGTGCAGGCGGATCCGCAGAAAGACGTGCTCCCACTCCACGTCGAAGTACATTGTGCCCTCGATGTCGATCAACACGGGGTTCCCGTCCGGGTCCACCAGGACATGATCTGGGCCCAGTTCGCCGTGTACGACCGCGTACTGCGAGCGCGGCCGGACCGTCGCCGCCAGGCCCAGCAGTCGTTCCTCCAGTCGCTCGCGGGCCTCCGCGATCCGCGGGTCACGCGACGCCGCCTCGGCGAGGTCCCGCAGGGCCCGCTCCAGTACGACACCCTCGCACGACGTCCCGCGTGACGTTCCGCCTGCTTCGACCACGGCGACCTTGCCGTAGCCGGGCGCCCGGTGATGCTGCATCGCCTCCAACGCCTCCCTGAGCCGGGCCATGACCGGGGCGGCCGCGCGGGGATCGCGTGCGAGCAGCCGCTCCAGGCTCTCGCCCGGGAGGTCCTCGACGATCGCGAGGTCGGCCGGGCAGTGGGAGCCGTCGCGGCCGACCAGTCGGATCGCCGGGACGCGGACGCCGAGCGCGTCAAGTCGCGCGTGCGCGGCCTCGAACAGGTCGAGTCCGAGACCGGGCGAGAACGGGTCGGTGAGATCGTCGTCGCCCTCGGCCGTCGGCCAGTAGTTCTCGGTGTCGTCCCACAGGTAGGCGATCGCGGTTGTCGCATCGTCCATCACCAGGCGGTACACGCCCTTTTTGCTGCCGCCCGCGATCCGCTGAGCCGCTTCCAGCCGCCGCCCGGCGCCGAGCGCATCCCGCGCCGCACTCGCCAACTGCTCCCGCGTCGCTGCCCTGAGCTCCACGTCCCGAACCGCCCCTTCGTCACGACAACCCGCGCACCGTACGGGAGCAGCGATGCGCAGGCGATGGGTTTGTTTCGCGGGCGGTGACCACGGAGCTGCCCCGCCACAGTCCGGGCAGAAGTGCGATCTCTCAACACCAGCCTGACGCTGTGGTGTTCGACGGGCTCGGTCCGCCTTGCGCCCCTCCCCGCTAGGCCGGCGGGGCTGTGCAACGGAGGCTGCGCAAGCGGTGGCATCCGCCCGCCCGGCTGACCGCGCGTGCGCCGAACGGGTGGACCTGGCGCGCCGTGCACGAGTGCGACGCGGACGGCTGTCGAAGCTGGGCCCGACCCCAGCCAGCTGACGCTCCGTCACCAGGAGGTGCGCACCACGATGCGCCGAGTTCTCAAGGCCGCAGGCGTTGCCCTGGCCGCGGCGGCCTGCCTGACCGCCGCCGTCCCCGCCGCTTTCGCCGCACCTCCCGTCCCACGGCTCGCCACCGTCGAGGCCCCGCCTGCGCCAATCGCCCTCACATCGGGCGGCCTTGGGGCGGTGAGTTTCGGCGCGGCCCTGCTCGCCTCGGTGCCGGACCCCGACCGCTCCCCCGCCGGCGCCAACGACTTCTCCTGCAAGCCCTCGGCCGCGCACCCCTATCCGGTGGTACTGGTGCACGGCACCTTCGAGAACGCCTTCGACAACTGGAGCGGGCTCGCCCCGGTGCTGAAGAGAGCCGGCTACTGCGTCTTCGCCCTCAACTACGGTGAGACCAAACCCCACGCCCTGCTCAAGGCGACCGGCCCGATCCCCGCCTCGGCGGCGCAACTGGCCCGCTACGTCGACAAGGTGCGGGCCGCCACGGGCGCCAAGAAGGTCGACCTGGTGGGCCACTCGCAGGGCGGCGGACTGATGCCCCAGTGGTATCTGCGCTTCGACAAGGGCGCCGCGAAGGTGCACCAGCTGGTGGGGATCAACCCCAGCAGTCACGGCACCACCGCAACCGGCACGATCCACCTGCTGGATGCAGTCCTGGACGTGGCGGGGCAGGCCGGCAAGCCGTTCGGCCTCGACAGCCCGGCGGCCAAGGACCAGACGATCGGCTCCCCGGTGCTGCAGCAGCTCTACGCCAAGGGCGACACCGAACCCGGCGTCACCTACACCAACATCGTCACCAGGACCGACGTCGTCGTCACCCCGTACACCAACCAGTTCCTCACCGCCGGGCCCGGTGCGACCGTGCACAACATCCTGCTGCAGAACGTCTGCCCGCTGGACCTGACCGGCCACCTGGGCGGCTCGTACGACCCGAATGTGCACCAGCTGGTGCTCAACGCCCTCGACCCGGCGCACGCAGAGCCGGTGCGCTGCGCCCTCATGCCGCTTCCGCTGTGATCCCGAGCGGAATGGGCAAGGCCTGGGCGTCCGCTGCGAGGAAGTACGTCGCAGATACGGGCCCAGGCCGCCGCCCACGCACCAAGATGGCGTCAGGCGGGTCGCGGGGCGGTCGTTGCCGGAGCGGCCGCCACCTTGCGGGTCTCGCGCATGATCAGCAGGCCGTTGACCACCATGAGTGTCGCGGTCAGGGCGTGGACGCCGAGCGCGGTGGCCACGGAGCCGTGGTGGGCCAGCACGGTGGCCATGTCGCCGTATGCGGCGAGGGCTTCCACCATCAGTACCCAACCCAGCGCCCGACGCTGGCCCGTGACGAGCAGGATGGCCAGGACCAGGGCCATGACGACGTCGCGGATTCCCTTGATGATCAGGAATCCGCCGCCGTCGCCGGACGGCCAGCTCGGCAGGCCGAAGGTCGGCGCCGTCGTCTCCGGGCTCAGGATGAACTCCCCTCCGAACCAGAGGATGAAGAGGATGAAGGCGGCGGCCAGGACAGTGTTGATCTTCTTCAGTGACATTGTTCTCCCCCTTGCGAGTCTTCGTCGGCTTGCGAGTCTTCGTCGGCTTGGTGCGCTTCGTGGAGCCTGCGGCGGGTGAGCCCGCGGGGTCAGGCGAGGGCGGCGACCAGCAGGGCGAAGGCGGCGATGAGCACGGCGACGCGGACGTAGTGGTAGCGGTTCCAGCGGTTCAGCTGCTGCTTCCAGTCGGCGGGCCGGTTGTCGGGGGTCCACGTCTTGTTCCGGTTGTTGATCGGGACGAGCAGCAGAATCGACATGATCACGCTGAGGATGAGCAGTGCACCGGCGGTGACGACGAGGCCGGTCCCGTGGTGGTGCCACCTGGCGACAGCCCAGATGCCGGCGAGGACGAGTGAGCCGATGTACCAGAACGGCATGACGGCGCCGAGCATCCGGCCCCCGTGGGCATGGCCGAGCTGGCCGCTGTCCTCCGGGAGGGCGTCGAGGATCCGGTTGATGACGAAGGCGACGGAGAACTCCACCCCCACCATCACGCCGACGACCACGGTGGTGAAGACCTCGAGTGCGGCGAGCATGATGACTCCTCCTGAAATCTAGCGTTGCTAGCTGATGAGGCAACGCTAGTACTACTGCCGCTCGGTTGTCTAGCGGTGCTAGGATTCGAATCATGTCGGTACAGGAACGCAAGCAGCGCGAACGGGCGGAGCGCGAGCGCCTCATCGTGGCGACAGCCCGCGAACTCGCAGAGCAGCAGGGCTGGGACGCGGTCACCACCCGCCGGCTCGCCGAGCGCATCGAATACAGCCAGCCCGTCCTCTACAGCCACTTCCGCGGCAAGCGCGAGATCATCGGCGCCGTCGCCCTCGAGGGCGCCGCCGAGCTGGCCGCGGCGGTGCGGGCCGCTACCTCCGCCGCGAAGGGCCCGCGCGCGCGGGTCGCCGCACTGGCCCACGCCTACCTGGCCTTCGCCGAGCGCAACCCGGCGGTCTACGACGCCTTGTTCCAGCTCGACGGCGGCCTCGCGTACGCGCAGGAGGACACTCCCGAGCCGCTGAAAGACGCCTTCGCCGCCCTGCTGGAGACCCTGGGCGGGGTCGCCGGGGACGGCGTCGACCCGGGGCTGTACACCGAGACGTTCTGGGCGGCCCTGCACGGCCTTGCCACCCTGACCCGTGAGGGGCGGCTGCCGCCGGGGGACACCGAGCAGCGGGTGGAACTGCTGGTGGACCGGCTCGCCATCGTCAGCGATGCCCCGCCGTGACGACCGGCACGGCAGGCGCACGACAGGGCCCGCACCGAGCACGCCATCCGCCGGCGAGAACCGTCATCGGCGTAGATGAGGGATCAGCGCCGGGACTCGAGCGCGGTAGGCGTCGTAAGACGTGCCGAACCGGCCGGCCATGAGGGCGTCCTCGATCCGGACCCGGCGCAGCAACCACGGTATGGAGACCACCATCAAGGCGATCCAGACGCCGAAGCCACAGGCGAGCATGGAGCCGGCGATCAGGCCGAGCAGGCCGGTGTAGATGGGGTGGCGGACCAGCCGGTAGGGGCCGTCGGTGCGCAGCTCGTGATGGTCCCGCACCATGGGGACGCCGGCCCACATCGTGCCCAGAACCCAGCGGGCCCACAGCAGCAGCGCGGTGGAGGCGACGGCCAGCAGAGCGCCCAGGAGGGCGAGTTCGGGCTGCCAGAACTGCAGATGGTGCCAGAAGCCACGCGAGTGACGGACCAGCATGGAGAGGGCGAGGGCGCCCGCTGTCAGCAGCAGCCGGCGAGGCAACGTGTGTCGAAGCCCGTGCACCCAACCGCGCAGGCCGGTCCGGCTCTGCACGCCGAAGTAGACGGCGCCCACGATCCAGGCCGCGACGAAGACCAGGACGCAGACACCGGTGAGAGTGACGAGCGCCGAGTGGAGAGAACCCATGCCTCAAGCGTGCTCCGCGCACCCAGCGGATCACCACCACCCACGGGTCGATGGAGAGGCCTCCACCCACGGGCGGAGGCGGCTGAGTGCACGCGGTCACCCCAGGGGGTTGACCGTGTCGCGCAGGGCGGCGAGGGCAGGTGCGTACATACGGGCCCTGATGGTGGCGAGCGTGTCGCCCGCCTTGGCGGCCAGGGGCTGCGCGAGGGCGACGGCCGTCGTCCGTACGGCGTCCTCGTCGACGGCGTGGTCGACGATGCCCGCGGCCAGGGCGTCGTGCCCGCCGTAGCGGCGGGCGGTGACCATGGCCTCGTGCGCGGTCCGCGGCGTCAGGCGGGACTGGATGAGGGCGGACATGCCGGGCGTGAAGGGGATGTCGATGTCGGCCTCGGGCAGGCACCAGAAGCCGCGCTCTGCGCGCATCACCCGGAAGTCGTGGGCCAGCGAGAACATGGCTCCGGCGGCGAAGGTGTGCCCCTGCAGCGCGGCCACGGTGACCACCGGCAGGGCCAGCAGCCGCGCGAAGAGGGCGTGCACGGAGACGACGTAGTCCAGGTGCTGGTCGGCGTGTGCGAACAGCCAGTCCAGGTCGAGCCCGTTGGAGTAGAACTTGCCCGTCGCGGCGGTCACCAGCGCGCGAGGCCCGTGCGCCTTCTCCACCTCGTCCAGCGCGGCGTCGACGGCGGATATCCAGTCGGGGTGGAAACGGTTCTCGCCGTCACGGGCACCTTTGCTACCGACAGGTAACTTATGGTGCCGCTATGGAAGTTGCAAGAGGCGGTCTGCCCCGAGGTTTCGCCGCGCTGGCGGCCCTTACGGCGGCGTGCTCTCCTGGGAGTGTCTGCAGGAGAGCACGCCGATGCGTCACATCCGGACTTCCGCCCCCGCCTCCGCCCGGTCGCCCGCGCCGACCGGAACGGGTGGGGGCCTGCTGCCGGCGCGGGAGCTGGCGCTCGCCTGGCTTCTGGTCGTCCTGATCGCGGTTCCCGCCTGGGCACTGACCATCGGGCAGGCCCGGGACATGGGGGTCGAGCCCGGCACGATGGGAATGGCGTTGCCGCTGTTCCTGCTGCTGTGGGTGACGATGACGGCGGCCATGATGCTGCCGTCCATGGCACCGGTGGCCATCACCTGGGTGCGGGGCATCGGCCGGCAGTCCTCCGGCTGGACGCGGACCGTGCGCACCGTCGAGTTCGTCGGCGGGTATCTGCTGGTGTGGACCGCTTTCGGGCTGCTCGCCTACGGGGCCCTGGCCCTCACCGGCGCTCTGGTGGACGACCGTCCGACCGCCGGACGCTGGATCGGCGCGACGGCCTTCCTGCTCGCGGGCCTGTATCAGCTCGGCCCCCTCAAGCACGTCTGTCTGCGGCACTGCCGCGACCCCCTGAGCCACCTGGTGCACTACGCCGGGTTCCGCCGGCCGGCCCGAGATCTTCGGGTGGGCGTCCATCACGGCACCTACTGCGTCGGCTGCTGCGCGGGACTGATGGTCGTCCTGATCCCGCTCGGCGTGATGAACGTGGCGGCGATGGCCGGGCTGGCCGTGGTGATCTTCGTCGAGAAACTGTGGATCCGCGGTCCGCTGCTCGCGCGGGCCATGGGGGTCGCCTTCCTCGTGCTCGCCGTGCTCGCCCCGTTCCAGGACTGGCTGCTACCGGGGCTGCGGGGGCCGATGCCGTCGATGGACGGTATGTGACCGACCTGCTTCGCTGGACACGCAGGACGGCACAGCAGCACATCGCAGCGAACCCACCCGTACCCGCCGGAAGCAGAAGTAGGTGCCCTGTGGAAGCGATCGGCCACGCCCTGTCCATCGCCGGATCCATGACCTGGGAGGTCACCTGGGCGCTCATCCTGGGTTTCGCCTTGTCGGCGGTGGTGCAGGCGGTGGTGCGCCGGTCGACCGTCGCCCGGCTGCTGGGTGACGACCGCCCGCGCACGCTCACCCTGGCGGCCGGGCTGGGGGCGGCCTCGTCGTCATGCTCGTACGCGGCCGTGGCCCTGGCCCGTTCGCTGTTCCGCAAGGGCGCGAACTTCACGGCGGCGATGGCGTTCGAGATCGCCTCCACCAATCTGGTGGTCGAGCTCGGCGTCATTCTCGCATTGCTCATGGGCTGGCAGTTCACCGCCGCCGAGTTCGTCGGCGGGCCGATCATGATCGTCGTACTCGCCGTGCTGTTCCGCCTGTTCCTGCGCGAGCGGCTGCTGAACCGGGCGCGGGAGCAGGCGCAGCGCGGGATCGCGGGCTCGATGGAGGGCCACGCGGCCATGGACATGTCGGTACGGGCGGAGGGCGGCTTCACCCGTCGGCTGTTCTCCCGGGCCGGCTTCACGTCCGTGTCGCACATCTTCGTCATGGAGTGGGCGGCGATCCTGCGGGACCTGGTGGCGGGGCTGCTGATCGCGGGGGCGATCGCGGCCTGGGTGCCGGACGACTTCTGGCGCACGTTCTTCCTGACGGACCATCCCTTCGCCGCCAAACTGATCGGCCCACTGGTCGGGCCGCTGGTGGCCGTCGCCACGTTCGTCTGCTCGATCGGCAACGTGCCGCTGGCCGTGGTGCTGTGGAAGGGCGGCATCAGCTTCGGCGGGGTGATCGCCTTCATCTACGCCGACCTGCTGATCCTCCCCATCCTCAACATCTACCGGAAGTACTACGGCGCCCGGACGGCCGTCTTCCTCCTGGGCACCTTCTTCGCCGCGATGGCCGTCGCCGGATACGTCGTCGAGTTCGCGTTCGGCGGGCTCGGCCTGATCCCCGACCAGGCCGATGCCACCATCCCCCAGGAAGGGATCACCTGGAACTACACGACCTGGCTCAACCTCGTCTTCCTGCTGCTGGCCGCGACCCTGCTCGTACGGTTCTGGCGCACCGGCGGCCCGGCCATGCTGCGGATGATGGGCGGCTCCCCCGACGCCGCGGAACACGAGCACGGGCACGGGCACACTCCGGGTGAGACGTGAGAAGGGTCTGTGGGATAACCCCCATGCGCATCGACCGGCCTGCCGGATGGTCGGCGACCGGGTCGCTCCACAAGTCTGGACGTGGTCATCTCACCCGTACAGACAAGGGAGTTGAAACATGCCGACCCGTCGCGCCGCCATCCTGTCGGCCATTGCGGCACTCGCAGCGTCCGCCGTCCCGGCCCGAGCGGCGGCCGCCGAGCCGCGCACGGCCGGGCCGGTGCGGCTGACCTTGCCCGCACCCAGCGGGCCGAACCCGGTGGGGGCGGTCTCGCTGCGGCTCGTCGATGCCTCGCGTGCCGATCCCTGGGTCGCGTCGCAGCCGTACCGGGAGCTCATGGTCGGCATCCGCTATCCGGCCCGGACCGCCGACGGGTTTCCGTCCGCCCCACAGATGCTTTCCGGCGAGGCCGCCGGGTTCGCGGCCCTGAACAGCTTCATCGATGTGCCGAGCAGTCGCGTCGACTGGGCCGCCACCCGCACGCACGCCCACCAAGGCGCCCCGGTCGCCCGGGACGGTGGCCCGTTCCCGGTCGTCTGCTACTCCCCCGGTGCCGGGGACCCGCGCTCCCTGGGCACCACGCTCTGCGACGACCTCGCCTCCCGGGGATACGCTGTGGTGACCCTCGATCACACCTATGACGCCGGCGCCGTCGAGTTCCCCGGCGGCCGCGTCGAACGCTCGGTTCTGCCCGAAGAGTTCGCCAAGGCGTACCCGGACCAGCAGCGCATCACCGCCCTGTTGCGGAAGACCATGGACGTACGGGTGGCCGACACCCGCTTCCTCCTCGACGCACTGCCGAGCGCGCTGCCCCAAGTCCTGCACGGCAGACTGGACTTCGGCCGCATCGGCATGTTCGGCCAGTCGGCAGGAGGCTTCACCGCCCTGCAGACCATGCACGACGACCCGCGCATCGCAGCAGCGGCCGACCTGGACGGTGTCCTCGCGTACGTCCAGGAAGACAGCACCCCGGGCAACCTGTCCACCGTCGCCGCCGAGGGTCTCGACCGCCCCTTCCTGCTGATCGGCAAGGACGGCAACGACCTTGGCACGGTGCCGTCCTGGCGAGCCCTGTGGCGGAACAGCCCCGGTTGGCACCGGGGCCTGAGCCTGCGGGGCGCGCAGCACGCCACGTACACCGACGCCGAAGCCATGATCCCGCAGATCGCCCGGGGGCTCGGCCTGCCCCGCAAGACCCTGGTCGAGAACATCGGCACCATCGCCCCGCGGCACGCGATCACCACCCAACGGGCCTACGTGGCCGCCTTCTTCGACCGCTGGCTGCGCGGGCGGGACGACGACGGCCTGCTGGACGGGGCGTCCGGCTGCCCTGCGGAGGCACGGTACTTCTGAGAGCTGAGCGGCAGTTGTCAGATCCGGGAATCGGTGGCCTGAACTTGCACCGCCCGCTACGTTGTCGCTTGCCCACAGGCGCGAGGGGGCGGTGGTCGAGGGGGCCGCCGGTCCAGGACGAGGAGCGTGTCATGACCGAGGAACCGGCCGTCGACCGTGAGGCCGTGCTGGCGCGGCTGGACCTGACCACCCCGCACTCGGCGCGGGTGTGGAACTACTGGCTGGGCGGCAAGGACAACTACGCCCCCGACCGCGCCATGGGCGACCAGGTGCTGGAGTACTTCCCGGAGATCGTCGACTCCGCCCGGGCCGACCGGGCGTTCCTCGGCCGTGCGGTGCGTCATCTGGTCGGTGAGGCGGGCATCCGCCAGTTCCTCGACCTGGGCACCGGCCTGCCCACAGCGGACAACACGCACGAGGTCGCCCAGCGGCTGGCCCCCGAGACGCGGATCGTCTACGTCGACAACGACCCCCTGGTCCTGGTGCACGCCCAGGCGCTGCTCACCAGCAGCCCCGAGGGCGTCACGGACTATCTGGACGGCGACGTCCACGCACCCGGCCCGATCCTCGAAGGCGCCGCCCGGACGCTGGACTTCAAGCAGCCGGTGGCGCTCATGCTGCTGGGCATCATGCAGTTCGTGAGCGACGACGAGCAGGCGTACGAGATCGTCGACCGGCTCGTCGCCGCCCTGCCCTCCGGCAGCTATCTGGCGCTCGCCCATCCCACCGCCGAGGTCCACACCGAGGCCATGACGGCGGCCGTGGCCGGCTGGAACGAGCAGGGCTCGGCGCCGATGAAACTCCGCAGCCGTGAGCAGCTGCTGCGCTTCTTCGACGGTCTGGACCTGCTGGAGCCGGGCGTGGTGTCCTGCTCGCGCTGGCGCGCGGAACAGCCCGAGGTCGGTGAGATCGTCGATGTGACGCAATTCTGCGGGGTGGCGCGGAAGCCCTGAGACAGCCCTTTGAGGGCCGGTCGCGACGACCGGCCCTCAAAGATGTCGTGGGCTTCAGGTCGGCGAAGGCCGAGGCGGACCATGCACTGCTTGGCGACCGCAGACCGTGGGCCGGTCAGCCGGCGGCGAGGAGCTCCAGCGTGTCGATCACCCGGTTGGAGAAGCCCCACTCGTTATCGTACCAGGCGACCACCTTGATGTGGCGGCCGTCGACGCGGGTGAGGGCCGAGTCGAAGATCGAGGAGGCCGGGTTGCCGGTGATGTCCGACGACACCAGCGGGTCGTCGGAGTACTCGAGGACGCCGGCCAACGGGCCCTCGGCAGCGGCACGGTAGGCGGCCAGCACGTCGTCGCGGGTGACGTCGCGGGCGACCGTGGTGTTGAGCTCGACGATCGAGCCCACCGGGACGGGCACGCGGATCGAGTCGCCCGACAGCTTGCCGTCGAGGCCGGGCAGCACGAGGCCGATCGCCTTGGCGGCGCCCGTCGTGGTGGGCACGATGTTGATGCCGGCGGCGCGGGCGCGCCGGGCGTCGCGGTGCGGGCCGTCCTGGAGGTTCTGCTCCTGGGTGTAGGCGTGCACGGTGGTCATGAAGCCGTGCTCGATGCCGGCGAGTTCGTCGAGGACCGCGGCGAGCGGGGCGAGCGCGTTGGTCGTGCAGGAGGCGTTCGAGACGATGGTGTGCAGCTCGGGGTCGTACGCGTCGGTGTTGACGCCGTAGGCGAGGGTGACGTCGGCCCCGTCCGAGGGTGCGCTGACCAGGACCTTCTTCGCGCCGGCGTCAAGGTGGGCGCGGGCGGCCTTGGCCGAGGTGAAGCGGCCGGTGGACTCCAGGGCGACATCCACGCCGAGTTCGGCCCAGGGCAGCTGTGCCGGGTCGCGTTCGGCGAGGACCTTGATGCGCCGGCCGTCGACGACGAGGGTGTCGCCGTCGACGGTCACGGGGCGGCCGAGCCGCCCGGCCGTGGAGTCGTAGGCGAGCAGCCGGGCGAGGGTGGCGGGCTCGGTGAGGTCGTTGACGGCGACGATCTCGATGGTGCTGTCGCGTTCCAGCAGGGCGCGCAGCACATTGCGTCCGATGCGGCCGAATCCGTTGATGGCGACGCGAGTCATGAATACCCCTTGGTGTCTCTGCGGCTCGTCTGGGTTCACCACCACCCTCGCGTGCAGGGTCCGTGGGCGGCCGTGGCGTGAGCGCCATGGTTCGAAAGGATCGCGCCAGGGCGCCCGGGGGGCGCCTATTCGCCGCGGGTGAAGGTGCGCCGGTACTCGCTCGGCGTGGTCCCGAGGATGCGCTGGAAGTGCATGCGGAGATTGGCGCCGGTGCCCAGACCCACGTCGTTCGCGATCTGCTCGACACTGCGCTCGGAGCGTTCGAGCAGCTCACGGGCCAGGTCGATGCGGGCGCGCATGACCCACTGCATGGGCGTGTATCCGGTGTCCTCGGCGAAGCGCCGCGAGAAGGTGCGCGGTGAGACCGCGGCGTGCTGGGCGAGGGTGTCGAGGCTGAGGGGTTCGTCGAGCCGGTGCAGGGCCCACTCGCGGGTGGCGGCGAAGCGCTCGCCGAGCGGTTCGGGCACGCTGCGCGGCACGTACTGCGCCTGGCCGCCGCTGCGGTAGGGGGCTGCGACCAGGCGCCGGGCCGCGTGGTTGGAGGCGGCCACGCCGAGGTCGCCGCGCAGGATGTGCAGGCACAGGTCGATGCCGGAGGCGGCGCCGGCCGAGGTGAGGACGCTGCCCTCGTCGACGAACAGGACGTTCTCGTCGACCTGGACCAGCGGATGCTTCTCCGCGAGGGCCCGCGTGTAGTGCCAGTGCGTCGTGGCGCGTTTGCCGTCGAGCAGGCCGGTCGCCGCGAGCGCGAAGGCACCGGTGGAGATGGCGGCGAGGCGCGCGCCCCGCTCATGGGCGGCGATCAGCGCGTCGACGACGGCCGGCGGCGGGTCCTCGCGGTCCGGGAACCGGTAGCCCGGCACGAACACGATGTCGGCCCACGCAAGCGCGTCGAGCCCGTCGGCGACGTGGTACGCCAGCCCGTCGCCGCCGGTCACAAGACCGGGTGCCGCCCCGCACACCCGCACCTCGTACGGCATGCTCGCGCGGGTCGTGAACACCTGCGCGGGAATGCCGACATCGAGGGGCTTCGCACCTTCGAGGACCAGGACGGCGACGCGGTGGAGGCGGGAGGTGGACACGGGATCAGGGTACGAGGGGTGTGCCGCCGTCGACGCCCGGCGCATGGCCGGACGCCGTCATCCCTTCGGACGGGTCACGTCAGGCCGGTGACGTGGCCACCCGGCGCAGATGGCGGGCGAAGAAGCGGACCCCGCTGTCGGCCTCGAACCGGGGCAGTTGCTTGTGCCTGCCCGCGTTGACGTGCAGGGTCTTCTCCGCCGAGGCGAAGGCTTCGAACAGCGCCAGACCGGCCTCGCGCGGGATGTGCTCGTCGTCCCACTGCATGTCGAACTCGATCGGGATGGTGATCTGCTTCGCCTTCTCGGCAAGAACGTCGGGCCAGTGGAGGCCGAAGACCGCGGCGGTGATCCTGGGTTCGACCGCCGTCAGCGGCACGCCGATCGCGGTGCCCATGTTCAGCCCCCAGTAGCCGACCGGACCGCCGGTGCCGATCTCCGGCAGTTCCTGCAGGGCGTCCAGGGTGGCCTGCCACTCCGGTACGGCCCGCTCGGCCAGGTGGGCGTTGTAGCGGACGACGACCGGGCCGACCGGCTCGCCCGCCGCCATCGCCCGCTGCATGACGGCGATCTCCTGCTCGTCGTGCCTCGTGCGCGGCCGGTCGCCGTGACCGGGCGCGTCGATGACCGCGACATGGAAGCCGCAGCCGGTCACCAGGAGCTGCGCGCGGCCCGCCATCGCCTGGTGCTTCTTGTGATTGCCGCCGCCGTGCCCCATCAGAACCAGGGGCGCACGCTCGGCGCCGGAGGCCGGCGACCAGAGGACGCCGGGGACCTCGCCCAGAGTGAAGTCGCGCTCGACCATGCCGTTCGACGACGACTCGGCGGTGAACTGCAAAGAGTGCATAGGTGTTGCCTTTCGGGAGTGCCTTGTTGTCGAGGCGCTCCCGGCGACACCTACATCGATCGCCCGCCCGTGACGAAGAGGGGGAGCACCCACACAGCTGCAACGTTCATGGGTCTCACCTCCTCGACTTCTCGCGCGGCGTCACGGTGTTCCGGACACTACCCTCGAAGATCACCCCGCTCAACGCATTTTCGACGGCTGCATGTCCGGCACCGACATCGCCGTCGACAACCCGGGAGGCGACGGCGCCGAGCCGCTCGCGACCCACCTGAAATACCGCCTGATGGGGTGACTCACTCGCCCGGGTATCGGACTCCGATGCTCGTGCGTACGGCGTCCAGGGTGGCCATGACCGCGAGCGTGCCGTCCAGCGGGACGTACGGCGACTCGGTGAGGCCGGCGCGCAGGCAGCGGGCCACCTCCAGTGCCTCGTGGGTGTAGCCGTTGCCCGGGGAGTCCGGCAGGCGGATCTCCTCGGGGTCGTGGCCCTGGCGGTGCAGGGCGAAGCCGCCCGCGTGGAAGAAGTCGCGGGCGAACTCGATGCGGCCCAGGGTGCCGTTGACCGAGGCGTGCTGTGCGGTCTCGGTGCCCAGGGAGCAGGAGAGCACGGCGACGGCTCCGCTGTCGTAGCCGAGCAGGATGCCGGTGTTGTCGTCGACTCCCCCCTGGTTCAGGTGCGCCCAGGCCGAGACGGCGTCGGGGGCGCCCAGCAGCAGGTGCGCGAAGGAGACGGGGTAGACGCCGAGGTCGAGCACGGCGCCGCCGCCCTGGGCCGGGTCGTGCAGGCGATGTGTGGCGTCGTAGGGCACGTCGATGCCGAAGTCGGCGTGAACGGAGCGGACTTCACCTATGGCACCGTCGGCGATCAGCTCCCGCATGCGCAGCACGGCGGGGTTGACGTAGGTCCACATCGCCTCCATCAGGAAGACGTTCCGCTTGCGGGCGATGGTCACCAGGTCCTGCGCCTGGGCCAGGTTGAGGGTGAGCGGCTTCTCGCACAGCACCGCCTTCCCGGCCTCCAGGCAGAGCGCCGCCGCCGCGCGATGGGCCGAGTGCGGGGTGGCGATGTACACGACGTCCACCTCGGGATCCACGGCCAGGTCCTGCCAGCTGCCGTGGGCCCGGGCTATGCCGTGCCGGTCGGCGAATCCGAGAGCGGCGTCGGTGCTGCGGGAGCCCACGGCGACCAGTTCGGCATCGTCGGGGATCAGGCGCAGATCCTCGGCGAAGGCATGGGCGATGCCACCGGTGGCGAGGACACCCCAGCGGACGGGGCGTGTTCCGGTCATGGGCTCGGGACCTTCCGTAGTGGGTGCGTACGTGGTTGCCGTTGTACCTCAGGAACACATGGACTGGATCTACGGCCCCACGGCTCTGGCCCCGGACCAGGAACCGGAGATGTACCCGACGATTCCGCTGGAGCCCGTGGAGGTCTGAACGGCTGGGACCACCGGGTGCCCCCGCACTCACCTGCGCCGCGAGGCTCGGCGCGGGGCGAGGCCGTCGAAGACGATGGCCAGCATCCGGTCCCGTACCTCTTCCTCGAGGCGGCCGTGTGCGGAGGCTCGTGAGGTGGCGACGAGCAGGGCGTACACCTCGGGCAGTTCGGCGTCGTCCCGGACGGCTCCGGCGCGTTGGGCCTGCTGAAGCAGCGCACCGACGGCTCGGCGCAGTCCGTCCGATGCCCGGGCGGCGTCGCCGCTGTCGTTCCCTCCGGCTTGCTGGAGGGCCTCGCCGATGGCGATCTTGCCGGTCGCGTCGGCGACGAGGAGGCGGAAGAAGTCGAAGAACGCCGTACCGGAGTCCGTGGCGTGCAACAACGCTTCGGCCTGCGCCCGCAGGCGGTCGAAGCGCTGTACGAGGACGGCTTCCAGGAGTGCCGCTTTGGTGGGGAAGTGACGGAACACCGTGGCGATACCGACGTTGGCCAGGCGGGCCACCTCCTCGGTGGACGCAGACTCGCCGCCCTTGCCGAAGACCTCCTCGGCGACGGTCAGGATCCGCTCGCGGTTGGTGCGCGCATCGGCGCGTTGCGGCCGTCTGCCGCCGTTCTGTGGGCTGTCCGTGGTGGTCATCGTGCTTTCACTCATCCGCCGCTGTCCGAAGTCGCGACTCCGTATAATCGGAGTCCGCACTTCGGATAGTACTTCGATGCCACCGCACGCCGGCTCAGACGACAGGAGAGTGCCATGCCCCAAGTCCTCAGCCCACGAGAGGTCTTCCTCGCACTCGTGAACGGTGTCGCGGAGGGCAACTGGAAGAACCTGCCCGACCTGTACGCGGAGCAGACCCATGTCGTGCACCCCTTCGACCCGCTCCGCGCTGCCGCGCTGCGCACCCGCGAGGAACTGCGCGAACACTTCAAGCCGACCGAGGACGGCCCCCGGCTGCACCGCCGGGCCGCCAACATCACGATCCATGAGACGACCGACCCCGAGGTCATCGTCGCCGAGTTCGAGTACCAGGGAACGGTCGAAGAGACCGGAGAGGCGTTCGCGCTGCCCGGCATCTTCGTCCTCCGGGTACGCGACGGCGAGATCATCAGCTCCCGCGACTACTTCGACCACGTCACCGCCGCCCGAGTCCGCGGACAGCTGGACACCCTGGTCGCGGCCGTGCAGCAGGGCGGTGCCGGCACGGCCTGAAGTGCGTGACACAAAGCCCTGAGCCGGGCATCTCCTGAGCCTGGCCGGGGTGTTGGGCGGGCGAGCGGGCAACGGTGCCGAAAAGCACGGGAATTGGCCGACCCGCGATCACCTCCCCCCGAGGGGCCGATGTGGTCCGATCACTACCACAAGAGCCCAAGGCAACCATTCGACCGGCTCGTTGAATGCGGGCCGGTCGGGGTCGCCGATGCCAGGGACCGCTCCCCGGGCTGCGGTGATCTTCCTATCCAGCAGGACCTTCCGCATGTTCCGACGTATTGGCACCACGGTCGTCCGACATCCCGAGCGGGTGTGACGGGGCACGTCTGCCGGGTCGTACGGCCCGGCAGACACCGCATCAACTCCCGCGGCCGGGCGCCGTACCGATCCAGCGGTGATAGGCGTCCACGTCGACGTTGCTGCCGCACACGATGGTGACCACGTGGCGGCCGGCGAAGCGGTCACGGTCTTCGAGGACGGCCGCGATGCCGAGCGCGGCCGACGGTTCGACGACCAGGCCGGCGTAGTCGAAAAGCATCCGCATTCCGGCGACGATCGACGCCTCCTGGACCAGGACGGCGTCGTCGCTCGCGCCGCTGCGGCCAGGGCCGACGCCCTCGGTCTGCCGTACCTCTGCTCGTCAGCGGTTCTCGACGCGCTCACCGAACAGCCGACGCAATGGGTCGCGCGGCTTTCCCCGCCGCAGTCCTGCGGCTGGCGGACTTACGCGGACTTCCTCCTCGGCGCGGGCCACAGTCGTATCGCCGTGGCGACCCAGCGAAGTGTCTACTGGGCCACCGGGACCCGCATTCTGCGCGAGTACCTCGCTGCACGCGGCGGCACCGTCATCGAGCTCGACATGAGCGCGCGCACCCCGGCGGACGTGTGCGACGAACTCGTCGACCATCGCGCGACGGCCCTGCTGCTTCTGGTCGGCCACCCGGAGCCGGCCGTGCCGATCGTCCGGTCCGTCCGCCGCGACCGGCGCCTCGCCGGGATCATGATGGGTGCTCCGGCCGGGCAACCGGAGTTCACGGAATGGGCGACGCTGCTGGGCGACGACGGCGCCGCGATGCCTTTTCTGCGCTATCTGCCCGAGCGGCTGAGCCCTCTCGGTGCACGGGTCGAGAAGGCCCTTCGCGAACGGCTGCCCGAGGCGCCCTCCTTCGTCGCCTTCGAGGGCTACGACACGATCGCCGTCCTCGCCGAAGTGCTGCGCTCGCACGGCGTGGACCGGCCGCGCATCGCCGAATCCTGGCCGCGCGTCGCAGTCGAAGGCACCCGCGGGCTGATCCGGTTCTCGCGCGTGCCGGGCATCGGCGTGTGGCAATGGGCCGAGCCCCCGATCCAGGTCGTCGACCGGGATCCGGGGCAGCCCGATCGCTTTCGGATCCTTCACACCGGCTGAGGGGGCATCAGGGCAGGATCTCGATGTACCCGTCGGTTCCGTGCACGCGGATCCGCTGACCGTCCCGGATCAGGCGGGTGGCCTGCTCCACGCCGACGACGGCCGGCAAGCCGTACTCTCGGGCGATCACTGCGCCATGGGTCATCAGGCCGCCCACCTCCGTCACCAGGCCCGCGATGCCGACGAACAGCGGTGACCAGCTGGGGTCGGTGAAGGGCGTGACGAGGATGTCACCCGCTTCGAGTTCGGCCTGCGCCATGTCCAGGATGACGCGTGCCCTTCCCTCGACCGTCCCGACGGACACCGGCAGTCCGATCAGGGCGCCGGCCGGCACGTCGTCGCGCCGGTAGGCCCCGGTGAGGGCCTCGCCGTCCGAGGTGAGCACCCGGGGCGGTGTGAGCGCCTGGTAGGTCCGGAACGCGTCCTTGCGCTGCTGGATGAGCCGGTGATCCACCTGGTGCGAACGCACGACGTCGTGGAGTTCCTGGAACGTGAGGTAGAAGACGTCCTCCTGCTCAGGGAGCACACCTGCCTGCACGAGCCGGTCGGCCTCCGCCAGCAGGGCCTGTTTGTAGACGAAGTAGCGGCTGATGATGCCGTACTTCGGGTACTCCCGGTACCCGATGAAGGCTCGGACCTGGTCGATCATCCGCTTGGTCTCCTCGGCCTTCCGGTCCCCGCCCGGCTGGGCCCGCAGGCGTGACAGCACCTCCTGTTCCTTCTGCCGCGCCTTCTGTCGTCCCTGCTCGAAGCGCCGCTCGGCGGCTCCCGGTTCGAAGTTCCTGACGTTGTCGAGGATCACGGGCACCAGCGTGCCGGGGCGCTCGCGCCAACGCGGCCTCGTGATGTCGATCTCGCCGACGCAGCGCATGCCGTACCGGTCGAGGTAGGCCTCGATGGCATCACGCGCTTCGGCCCCGCCCGCGAGCTTCCCCAGGTCGTCCAGGAAGCCGTCGTCCTCGACGCCCTGCAGGAACGCCACCACCTCCGGATGCGGGCGGATCACGTCGGCGACGTCGAGCAGTGCCAGTCCCATCTCCGAGGTGACGTTGTCGGGGGCGGACACCGTGAGCGTGTCGGCTGCGTTCTTCTCGCCCAGCCATTCCTCCAGCTTGTCGTTGAGCCACCACGTGGCCTCCATCCCGGCCATGATCGCCTGCATGTTCAGAGGATCACTGAGGACTCGTTTGTGCTCCTCGAAGGCCTCCAGCAGGAACTCGAACAGTGCCGGTCCGGACCTGGTACGGATGTCGCGCTCCAGGGCGGCGATGGACGCCCGGCTGCGCTCGATCAGTTCGCCGACGATCGCCGGATCGGCCTCGGTCGGGGCGGACGCACCGCCGGCAGCCGGCCCGACGGGACCCGTATCCGGGAGCGACGGAATGAAATCGCCGCGCTCCAGGACGGTTTCCAGGGCGTCCCTGATCAGCGGATCACCTCTGCCGACAAGCTCCAGCAGGGCCGCGCGGCTCGCGGGCGAGGCAAGGCGGCGGGTGGCGTCGACGAACAGCCTCCCGCCGGCCTCGAGCATCGGTGCCATGGCCGTCAGCTGCCACACGGAGATACCCAGGGGCTTCATGGGGTCGGTCATCATCTGCTGATGGCCGACGGAGAGATAGACGTGATTCTCCTGGTCATCTCGCTCGGGGACCGGGAACAGCGTGGTGATCGGCCTGCTCTGAACGATCTGGAAGCCGTCGTCGTCCAGGCACCATTCGATGTCCTGCGGGCGCCCGAAGTGCGCCTCGATCCGCCGCCCGAGCCGCACGAGTTGCACGACCTGCGCATCAGTCAGCGCCGGCTGCTCCTGGCGCTGTGAGTCGATCGCGACTTCCTGCGTTCCGCCGGCCGGCAGGGCCTGAACGGCACGCTGTTTTGCGGCGATCGTCCTGGTGACGACTTCGCCGCCTCGCACCTTGTAGACGTCCGGGTTCACCAGGCCGGAGACCAGGGCCTCTCCGAGGCCGAAGCCGGCGTCGACGGTGGCGACCTTCCGGTTGCCCGTGACCGGGTCGGCCGTGAACAGGATGCCGGCCGCGTCCGGGAAGACCATCTTCTGCACCACCACAGCCATGAGGACCGTGCGGGGATCGATGCCGTTGCGCTGACGGTAGGTCACGGCCCGCTCGGTGAACAGCGAGGCCCAGCACCGAGTGACGTGCTGCAGGACCGCCGTCGGCCCCATCACGTTGAGGTAGGTGTCCTGCTGGCCGGCGAACGAGGCCGTCGGCAGATCCTCCGCCGTCGCACTGGACCGGACGGCGTACGCGGCCTGCTCGCCGAGCCGACCGAGCGCACGGGTGATCGCTGCCGCGAGATCGGACGGGACGGCCATCTCTTCAATGGTCCGGCGGATCTGAGCGCTGAGCGTGCGGATCGCCTCCCGGTCGTCCGGGTTGGTGCGCGACAGCTCATCGAGCCGGTCGTCGATCGACGGTGCCTGCGCCATGATCCGGCGGAAGGCGTGGGTCGTCACACAGAATCCATCCGGTACGCGGATGCCTTCGATCCGCGACAGCCCGCCCAGATGCGCGCCCTTGCCGCCGACGACCGCGACCCCCGTCTCGTCCACGTCTTGCAGGTCCAGCACGTACTGCTCGGTCACTACTTGCTCCCCGTTTCCGCAGGTTGTGGCACCGGCCGACGATTCTGCACGGTGACCGGGGCCTTGCGGCAAGCCCCCCAGTGCGCTATAAGTTGAGAGAGGCAAGGAGAGATCTCTCCTTGCCTTTGCTTTTTTGACGTCCTCACCTTCTGAACCACGGAAGATCAGGGACGAGACGAGCCCGCGCCGGTGCTGCAGGAGGATTCGAAGGCACCGAGATTCGGCGCGGAAGCCTTGTACGGCAGGCCGACATCGACCCCCTTGGCGATCAAAGAGCTGTTGGCCGCGAGGCGGAGGTAGGGCAGGACGGGGCGACCGTTCGATGCTGCAGTGTCCGTGGGCCGGGTCTATCGCGTAGGCGGTCGACCAGGCGGGCCGCGCGATCGGTGCCAACGCCGCCCGCCTGCTGCTGGAGCGGATCGCCGACCGCGACAAACCGACGGTCCAGCCCCACCGTTCGTCACCTGGCTGCCCGCCGGCGGCCCCAACTTTTTCGACCGCCCCCTCCCCCGGCCGGGCAGGGCCCGCCTTCAGCGGTCGAGCGGCTCGTAGTCGAACCAGTCGAAGTGGACGGAGCCGGTTGAGGCGAACATTCCGAAGACGCGGCCGGTGAAGCCGCCCGCGACCTCCGTGGACAGGTATTTGCCGTCGAGTGAGGCGAGTTCGGCGAAGCTGCCGTCCGGTTCCTCCACGCCGATCGAGACGGTGTCGGGGCCGGTGCGCGCGTCGTTCAGCGTCTCGACGGCGATCACCTCGATACGGAGGACCACAGGTCCGGGCGGTACCGGCCGGGACACCACGACCGTGCTCAACGGGCCGATGCGGGCCCGTACTTGGACCTCGCCGGACGCCACCTCGATGTCGTAGTGGTGCTGCTCGTCGAGGCGTACGGCCAGGCCGCCGCGCCCCTCCCCCACGTCGAGCAGGGTCCGCACCCGGCAGGACTGATGCTGCTGCCGTCGGCCGACGAACGTCACGTCGGTGTCGTCGAGGGAGGCTCCGCGGGCGCGCAGGGTCAGCCATCCGGGCCGTTCCTTGGTGGTGCAGTCCTCCGCGGGGCGATGGCGCAACGAGACCCAGTGCGGGGCCAGTTCGTTCGAGTCGAACTCGTCGCGGACCGGCGTGATGGGGCCCGGCTGCAGCGGCCACGGGGGTACGGGCGCCTCAAGGGACAGTTCACCGACGACCGGCCAGTCCTCCACCCAGGTCACCGGTGCTAGGAACGTCTCGCGGCCCAGCACGTGCCAGCCCGGGGTGCCGCCGCCCGGCCGTACTCCGAGGAGCACCATCCACCAGGAGCCGTCGGGTGCCTGGACCAGGTCGGCGTGGCCGGTGTTCTGGATGGGGTGGTCGGTGCCGCGGTGGGTGAGGATCGGGTTGTCCGGGCACGGCTCGAAGGGGCCGTCGGGTGTGCGGGCACGGGCGATCGAGACGCCGTGGCAGCGCTCGGTGCCGCCCTCGGCGATGAGCAGGTACCAGTAGTCGCCGATCCGGTACAGGTGCGGCGCCTCGGGGGCCTTGGCGCCGGGCATCCCGGACCAGAGTTTGCGCGCGGGCCCGAAGGTCTCCCCGGTGTACGGGTCGAGGCGGACCTGCGAGACCCCGGCGACGGTGCACCAGCAGGTGCCGTCCTCGTCCCAGGCGAGGTCCGGGTCGATGCCGTGCACCCCGGGCAGCAATACGGGATCCGACCAGGGGCCCGCCGGGTCGGTGGCCGTGACCAGCAGGTTGCCGTCGGCACTGACATTGGTGACGATCAGCCAGAAGCGGCCTTCGTGGTGGCGCAGGGTGGGTGCGTAGATTCCACCCGAGGAGCGCGAGTCCGGCGGCAGGCGCAGTTGGCCGGGCCGATCCAGCGCGTTTCCGATCTGGGTCCAGTGCACCAGGTCCCGGCTGTGGAAGAGGGGTACGCCGGGGAAGTACTCGAAGCTGGAGCAGGCGAGGTAGTAGTCCTCGCCCACCCGGCAGATGCTCGGATCCGGGTGAAAGCCGGGAATGACCGGGTTGTTGATGGTGGTGGTGCCCGTCTCGGGCCTGCTCGACACCCTGATCGAGTCCTTTCACTGGTTCACTGGCTGCGATTCACTGGCTGCGTTCACTGGGTCGGCATGCGACGGCTCAGCCCTTGCGGTGGAGTTTGTACGACCACGATCGACTAGGCCGGCACGGTCTGGCGGGTGGCGCTGCCGGCGGTGTCGGAGCCGATCGAGGTGGCGTTCTTCAGGTACGAGTACACGGTCGGGGTGACCGTGGCGGCATTCGCGGGGTCCTTGTTGATGAGCAGGACGCTCACAGGCGGGTGCGGCGTCTTTGAACCAGCCTGCGCATGTGCCCTCCAGCGGGATGACGAGCGGCCGGGTGGACGGGAGACGCGCACCACCGTCCAAGAGCTGGACGCACTTGGCAAGTGTCGTTGCACAGATGCGAAAGTTTCGGAACTCCCGCGGGTCTTACTTCATCGGAGCGGTACTCCCCCGGACCGTCAGGGTCGTCGCGATCTCCAGGCCTGCCTGGGGCGCCTGCTCACCGCGGCCGAGGGTGAGTGCCAGCTCGGTCGCCGCCACCGCCATCTCGGTCAGGGGCTGGTGGACGGTGGTCAGTGGCGGATCCACCCAGGCCACCACCGGCAGGTCGTCGAAGCCGACCACGCTCAGGTCGTCCGGGATGCGCAGGCCGGCCTCGCGCGCCGCCTGGTAGACACCGAGGGCCTGGAGGTCGTTGGCGGCGAAGATCGCCGTCGGGCGTTCGGGCAGGGCCAGCAGGGCGCGCGCCGCCTCGTAGCCGTCGTCGCGGGTGAGGCCGGCATGCACGACGATCTCCGGATCGACCGGCAGGCCCGCGGCGTGCATCGCCGAGCGGTACCCGTCCAGTCGGGCGGAGCAGCACAGCTGGCCCTCGGGGCCGCTGATCATCGCGATGCGCCGGTGGCCGAGTTCCGCGAGGTGGCGGGTCGCGGCGCGGCCGCCGGACCAGTTCGTGGCACCCACGTACGGGACGTCGTCCGGCAGCTCCATGATCGGGTCGAAGACGACGAACGGGATGCCCTTCGCGGTCAGTTGCTCGCGTTCGGCCTCGGAGAGCTGCGCCACCGACAGCACACAGTTCGGGCGCCGGGTGACCGTGGCGTCCCAGGCGGGCGCCGCGCTGTCGTGCAGGCCGAACTCGGAGACCATGACGCCGACGCGGTGGCGGCGCGCCACCCGCTCCACACCCCGGATGATCTCGACCGCCCACATGTCCTGGAGTTCGCGGAAGACGAGCTCGACGACATTGCTTCGGCCCGCTCGGGCGGGCTTGCGGTAGCCGTAGCGGTTGATCAGTTCCTCGACGCGGGCTCGCGTGTCCGCGGACACACCCGGCTTTCCGTTGAGCACCTTGGACACGGTCGGCACCGACACCCCCGCCGACTCTGCGATGTACGCGATCGTGACCGACTTGGGCGTGTCACGTTCCTCGTGCTGCCGATCCGCCGGTCCCTCTGTTGCGTTGTTCGCCAAGGCGGCCTTCCCGATCATGGAACCGCTCACGCCCGACGCGGGCCTGACGCGAAAACCGGTTGAACAGCGTCATACGGGTCCGCGTCATTCTCGCATTCTCTACCGACGATCCTGTGACCCCGGACACATCTTGATGGTAATTTCTCCGCCGCTCGCAACGAAAGTTTCCATCGAACCCGGCTCGCATTTCCCCGCTCGGTCTGCAGGCACTCGGCACGGGCCGGCCGTGCCGAGTGCCTTCGCGGGAGGCCCCCGTCAGTGCAGGCCGCGCTCCAGGCGCTCCGCCACCAGCTTCACGAAACGCGCGGGCTCCTTGGGCTGGCCGCCCTCCGCGAGGACGGCAAGACCGTGCAACAGCTCGGCCGTCTCCACGAGTTCAGTGCGGTCCTCGCGCTCCTGGTACGCCTGGTTCAGGCTCTCCACCAGCGGATGGGCGGCATTGAGCTCGAGGATCCGCTTGGTGGTCGGGACCTCCTGGCCCATGGCCCGGTACATGTTCTCCAGCGCCGGAGTCAGATCGTGGGCGTCGGAGACGACACAGGCCGGGGAGACGGTCAGACGCGTCGACAGGCGGACGTCCTTCACGTCCTCGGCCAGTTGCTCCTTGAGCCAGCCCAGCAGACCGGCGTAGGCCTCGCTCTGCTTCTCCCGCTCGGCCTCGGCCTTTTCGTCGCCCTGGACGTCGAGGTCGATCTCGCCCTTGGCGACGGACCGCAGCGCCTTGCCCTCGAACTCGCCCACCGCGTCGACCCACACCTCGTCGACGGGGTCGGTGAGCAGCAGGACCTCGACGCCGCGCGCCCGGAACGCCTCCATGTGCGGGGAGTTCTCAAGGCTCTGCCGGGACTCGCCGGTCATGTAGTAGATGTCGTTCTGGCCGTCCTTCATCCGCTCCACGTACTGCTGGAGGGTGGTCGCCTCGTCCTCGGAGTGCGTGCTGGCGAAGGACGCGACCGCGAGCAGGGCATCACGGTTGTCGGGGTCGCCGAACAGCCCCTCCTTGAGCACGGCGCCGAACTCCCGCCAGAACGCCGTGTACTTGTCGGGGTCGTTGGCCTTCATCTCCTTGACCGACGACAGGACCTTCTTCGTCAGCCGGCGCTGGATCATCCTGATGTGCCGGTCCTGCTGGAGGATCTCGCGGGAGACGTTGAGCGAGAGGTCCTGCGCGTCGACGACGCCCTTGACGAAGCGGAGGTACGGCGGCAGCAGCGCCTCGCAGTCGTCCATGATCAGCACACGCTTGACGTAGAGCTGGAGGCCGCGCCGGAAGTCCCGGGTGAACAGGTCGTGCGGGGCGTGTGCGGGCAGGAAGAGCAGGGCCTGGTACTCGAAGGTGCCCTCGGCCTGCAGGCGGATGGTCTCCAGGGGGTCGCGCCAGTCGTGGCTGACGTGCTTGTACAGCTCGTGGTACTCGTCGTCGGAGACCTCGTCGCGCGAGCGGGCCCACAGCGCCTTCATCGAGTTCAGCGTCTCGGGCTCGGGCGTGTCCTCGCCGTCGCCGCCCGGCTGCGGGACCAGCCGGATCGGCCAGGTGATGAAGTCCGAGTACCGCTTGACGATCTCCTTGATCTTCCAGGTGGAGGTGTAGTCGTGCAGCTGGTTCTCGGCGTCGGCCGGCTTGAGGTGGAGGGTGACGGCGGTGCCCTGCGGTGCGTCGTCGACGCGCTCCAGGGTGTAGGTGCCCTCGCCGCGCGAGGACCAGCGGGTGCCGGCGGCCTCACCGGCGCGCCGGGTCACCAGGGTCATCTCGTCGGCCACCATGAAACCGGAGTAGAAGCCGACGCCGAACTGCCCGATGAGCCCCTCGGCCCCGGCGGCGTCCTGGGCCTCCTTCAGCTCCTTGAGGAAGGCGGCCGTCCCGGAGTTGGCGATGGTGCCGATGAGGTTGCCGACCTCGTCGTACGACATCCCGATGCCGTTGTCCCGCACGGTGAGCGTACGGGCGTCGGGGTCGAGCTCGATCTCGATGTGCAGGTCGGAGGTGTCGACGTCGAGGCTGTCGTCCCGCAGCGCGTCCAGACGCAGCTTGTCGAGCGCGTCGGAGGCGTTGGAGACGAGTTCCCGCAGGAAGACGTCCTTGTTCGAGTAGACCGAGTGGATCATCAGCTGGAGCAGCTGACGGGCCTCTACTTGGAACTCAAACGTTTCGGTCGGCATGGCTCGTGTGTCCTCGCAGGTCCCTAAAGTGCCAGGTCAGGTGAGAGTCACTGTAAAACATGGCAGGCGGCGAGCGGGGGGACAGGTTGTCAATGGCCCCCATGCCGACAGTAATTCGCCCCGCAGCCTCTGGCGCAACGCACGTGTCACCGGATATGTCATGTCTCGGTCATCGTCGGCACGCCCGTGCCGGAGTGAAGGGAACCCCCCGTGCGCCTGCGCCCCCTGCGCGTCCTGTGCTGTTCCGCCGCCCTCGCCCTGTCCACCCCCGCCCTCTTGCCCGGCACGGCCTCGGCGGCGGTCCCCACCTCCTCGGTCTATCTGCAGAACTACACCACCGGCCGCAACGCCGCCGACGTCGGCGGCACCGTCGCCGCACACAATCCCAAGGGCAACGAGGACCACCAGCAGTGGACCCCGGTCGCGGTCGGCGGCGGCTACCAGCTGCAGAACGCGGACGAGTCCGGCACCTGTCTCGGCCGCAGCGGCACCTCCGCGGTCACCGCCGGCTGCGGCGCCGACGGCACGACCTGGTCGATCACCTCCGGCGCCGACAGCACGTACACGATCACCGCCCCCGACACCTCGCAGTACCTCACCGGCTCCGCCTCCGACGCCGGCGCCGTACAACTCGGCTCGGCCGGCGACCTCGCCCGCTGGTACCTCACCCCGGTCACCTACGCCACCACGGCGATGCCCTCCGCCGACACCCGCACCCTGGACCAGGTCACCTTCCTGACCGCGCACAACGCCTTCGCCAACGGCGTCGACGGCAACTTCGCCACGTGGCCGGTCAGCTGGTTCCCGAACCAGAACTACGGCATCAGCAGGCAACTGGCCGACGGCGTACGCGGCTTCATGCTCGACGACTACACCGTCAACGGGCAGGCCGTGCTCTGCCACAACAGCTGCGACGGCGTCAGCAGCCCCGTCCCGCTCGCCACCGACCTGCAGCGCCTCGTCGACTTCCTCAAGGCCCACCCGGGCCAGTTCGCCACCGTCTTCCTGGAGGACTACGTCTCCTCCGACGTGCTGAAGGCCTCCCTCGCCTCCGTCAGCGGACTCTCGGACGTGCTGTACCGGCCCGACCAGGAGGGAGTGGCCACCAAGGGCTGGCCGACCATGGCCGACCTGGCCGCACGCGGCAAGCAGCTGCTGATCTTCAGCGACCGGACCCGGGCGAGCGACACCGCGAGCGGCTGGAACACCCGCAACACCTTCGGGGTGATGTACCAGCGCGAGTGGACCGTGGAGAACTACTGGTCCATGGGCGGCGGAATCGGTGCCTCGGACTGGTCCTGCTACAGCCGCTGGGACACCCGCCCGCTCAGCACGGACTCGTCCGCCTTCCACCCGCTGTTCGTGATGAACCACTTCCGCGACTACACCATCGGCTCCACCGCGCAGACGGACAACGGCAAACTCCTCAACCGCGCCCAGAACTTCTGCACACCCGCCGCCCGCAAGAAGCCCAACTACCTTGCGGTGGACCGCTACGACCTCGGCTCCCCGAGCCCGCTGACCACGGTGGGCAGCCTCAACACGTACGTCCTCGCGCCGGGACAGTGACCGCCGACCGGTTCCGCACAGGTGTGGAATGCTGCGGTCCCAGGCACTGTCTCCAGCAGAGAGTGCACCCCCTGCCGGATGGACCGCCTGGAGCGTGATGAACACCGCAAGCCGACCGTACGACAGAGCCGTCCCGCTCGCGTGGTCCGAGCACGGGGCCGGCGCCCTGACCGAGTCCGTCACCGCCCGTGTCGTCTGAGCCCGACCGGACGGTCGACGCGGAACGTGTCAGGCGGGACATCCTCGACGGGGCGGCGGGCGCCGAGCCGTACATTCTGCGCGGTGCCCGCATCACCGGGGCGTTGCTCCTGGGCGGGGCGGAGATCAGGCGGTCCCTGCGGTTCGAGGCATGCCAGTTCGACGAGGCCGTCAGCATGGAGGGGGCGACGACGCTCGGGGTGAGCGTCGTCGACTGCACGCTTCCCGGCTTCCGGGCACCCACGGCACGGTTCGGCGGGCGACTCGACCTGCGCCGCTCGACCATCGGCGGGGACGGGCAGCACGCCCTCGAACTCGTGCACGCGGACATCGCGGGAGCGCTCCGGCTCGACGGGGCCCGGCTGATCGCGCCGGGGCGGATGGCGGTGGATGCCGGTGGCCTGGTGATGCGCGGCGGGGTGTTCTGCGAGGACGGCTTCGTCGCCGAAGGCGAAGTCAGCTTCCCCGGGGCCGAGTTGCCCGGCGGGCTGTGGATGCGCGGGGCGCGGATCACGGTGGGCTCGCCGGACGCGTTCGCCTTCCACGGGGACATGCTCAGGGCCTCGACCGTACGGCTGTCACGGGGGTTCACGACCGACGGCAGGATACGGCTGCGCAGCGTGCGGATAGAGGACCTGCTGACCTTCGACGATGCCGAACTGCTGGGCTCCGGTACGTCGTTGATGTGCGTGGGGATGCAGGCCGGGGCACTCGACCTGCGGTTCCGGTACCGGCCCGCGGGCGGCGTGAACCTGCGCACCGCGCATGCGGACCGTATCCAGGACCACCCGTCGACCTGGCCGAAGACGCTGGGCCTGGACGGGCTGACGTACGGCTGGCTCGGCGAAACCGCGCCCACCCGGCGTGAGGACGTGGAGAACCGGCTGGCGTGGCTGCGTCACCAGCCCGTCTACGTCCCGCAGCCGTACGAGCAACTCGCCTCCCACTACCGCAGATGCGGGCACGAGGACGAGGCACGGCGGGTGCTGCTCGTGCGGGAACGGCGCCGCCGGGCGACGCTGGGCCCCGCGGGCAGGGCCTGGGGCTGGCTCCTCGACTCCACGGTCGGATACGGGTACCGCCCGTGGATCGCCGGGATCTGGCTGGCCCTGCTCACACTGATCGGCTCGCTCGTGTTCGCGGCGCACACCCCTGTGGCGAACACGAAGGACGAGGGCACGCCGTTCAACCCGGTCGTCTACACCCTCGACCTGCTGGTGCCGATCGGCGGCCTCGGCCAACGCGACCACTGGCACTGGGCGCAGGGCGGTGTGCAGGGACTGGCGTACGCACTGATCGCGATCGGCTGGGTCCTGACGACCGCGGTGGTGGCCGGGGTGACCCGGACGCTGAGCAGGAACTAAGCCACGAGAAGGGGATCCACGTCCGCCGGGCGTCGGAGGCGGAGTTCGCGCCGCTGAAGGAACGTCATGACCTCGCCGCGGACGATGCGCGCTTCACCCGGGCGAAGGTCCCCGGTCGTCGTGGCCTCGTTCTGGCCGGTCTGACAGGCCTAAGCCGCCCGGAGGTCCGGTCTGCCATTTTCTGTTATGCCAATTGACACACCATTAAATGCCGCCCTAGGGTCCCGCCCATGGAGGAGCGCAAAGGACGCGGTCGACCGCGGAAGGATCCGGAGCGGCTTGCGCGATGGACGCCGCCCGAAGGCTGGTCCCGGCTGGTCGCCTGGATCTCACCCGAGGAGAAGAAGGCGCTGAAGAGGGTTGCCGTCGAGGCCGAGGTCTCGGTCGCGGACCTGGTGCGCGCACTGGCCGGCGGCCTGGCGTGCGGTGCCATCACCCACGAGGAACTGATCGGCCACGTCAGGAAGGGCATACAGGTCATGGAGAAGATCCCCACGCTGTTCGAGCGGGACGGTGACTTCCGGGTCGTCAACCGGCCGCGGGTGGAGTGCGCATGGGTGTTCGACGGCGAGGGGACTCCGACGGAGAAGCTCGACGGAACCAACGTCCGCCTCACCGTCCGGGCCGGCCGGCTGGTACGGGTGGAGAAGCGGCGCAACCCGAGCAAGCTGCAGAAGAGCCAGGGCATCAAAGACGGCTGGTACGTCGACACCGTCGAGGGCGCCGCGGAGGACAAGTGGGTCCTCGCCGCCGCCCGCAACACGGACGTCACGTCGTGGCCGGACGGCGAGCACTCCTGCGAAGCGCTCGGCCCCCGCATCCAGGGCAACCCCCTGCGGCTGGACGACCATCGGTGCGTGCCGTTCAATCTGAAGGTGCCGGTCTACCAGGGCGTGCCGCGCGACTACGTCGGCCTCCGTGACTTCCTCGCCGAACTGGAGAGCCGCTTCGTCCCCGGCGCCCTGGCCGAGGGCATCGTCTTCCACCACCCGGACGGCCGCCGCGCCAAGATCAAGCGCAAGGACTTCCCCGTCTCCGCCTAAGTCTTGTCCCGTAAATGATCTACGACGTGCTGGCTGACCTGCACGCCTTCTCGGTTACCCGGCGAGGGCGAGGTTGTGCAGGCGGGCGATACCGAGCATGGCGTGGTGGACACCGTCGCCCTTGAGGCGGCAGTCGCGAAGGATCTTCCAGGTCTTCATGCGGGCGAAGGCGTGCTCGATGCTGGCGCGGACTTTGCGATGGGAGGCGTTGTGTTCTTCTTTCCAGGCCGGTAGTTCGCCGTGGCCTTTCTCTCGGCGGTGCGGGATGACCAGGCCGGTGCCCCGGTAGCCGCCGTCCGCGATGACGGGGGTCGTACCGACGGCGGCTTTCGCCCCGGACAGTTCCCATGCCTTGCAGTCGTTGCGGTTGCCGGGCAGCGGTCGGCCGACGGCGACGACCTGGCGGGTGTCGGCGTCAATGACGACCTGGTGGTTGGTGGAGTACCGGTAGTTTTTCGACTGCTCGGCGACGGCGTGGTCGCGGGTTGGGACCAAGGTGCCGTCCACGATCAGCACGGTGTCCTTCCGGAACCGTTGGCGCTGCTGGAGCGCGAGCGAAGGGCCGAGGCGGTCGATGATGCGGTCGGCAGCCGACTTCGATCCCCCAAACAGCGGGGCCAGCTGCCGCAGCGTCAGGTTGGTGCGCCAGTATGCGGCGACCAGCAGGACCCGGTCCTCCAGCGGCAGGCTCCACGGCCGGCCCTTACGCACCGGGTCCGCGCCTTCGCGCCGCAATGCGATGATGAGCTTGCCGAACTGACGCGGACTCAGCCCAGTAAACGGGGCTATCCCGGAGGGCTCCGACGCCGTGATCAGACCAGGCACGACAAGATCATGTCACTCGCGACGCAGCGAGTCCTCAAGAGCGTCGAGGCGCCGTGCGAAGGCATCGGGTGCCGCCGCGACGGTGCTCTTGCTGATGAGGTTTCCACCTGTGTGCTGCTTCTGCGCGACGTTGATCACCGTGTACGAGACCCTCGCCCCCGCAGGCACAGCAGTCACTCGATACTCACCCCGGTACCACCAGTCGCCCTGCATGACCGCGGTGAGGCACTGTGGATAGACGGCGAACTTCGTATGCCCGTCGCTGGGCGCAAGCTGAGTAACCAAGAGGTCGAAGACCTCGGCGGGATCGGCGGCCACATCCCGGTCAAGCTCCAGCAACACCGTGTGTAGGTCCGGCCTGGACAGCGGGGCGCCTTCTGCGCCAGCTATGTGATCCGTCATAGCGGCACGATAGCCACAATGCCTCGTCCCGCCTGCGGTTTCGGGACACCGCCTAGAAACCAGGAGCCCCCTGAAGCCGCGTGGGGCAGCGACGAGGGGGACGATCGTGCACGGGAACGCTGGTGGTGCCGGCGTTGGGCTCTGGCTTGATCGTCGTCGTGTTGGGCTACCTCGCTTCCGGTGCAGTTCGGGGCGCGTGACCCTCAATGGCGGACCTGCAGCCGCCTCAGCTGCGGCCCAGCGGTGCGGGCGTGCTCGCCACAGTCAACGGGCCCGAGCTCACGGGGCCGCCGGGTTCGTGGCGGAGTTCGTCAGGGCGTCGAGCTGGGCGGCGAGTTCGGGGTGGTTCGGGGTGAGGTGGGGGCGGGTGGCGTTGAGGGGGTCGATGAGAACGGCGGGGTCGTCGTGGGCGAGGGCCGCGTGGAGTTGGCTGAGCGGGTTGCGGGCCGCGGTGGGGAGGTCGGTGAGTGCGCTGATCTGGCCGGCGATACGGCGCAGGTCGGCTGCGTTGCGGCGGGCCCAGGCGGCGGTGGTGCGTTCGAGGGCGCGGCGCTCGCGGGTGGCCTGGACGCGTTGTTCGCCGGTGGTGCCTGCGGGACCGGGCCTGCCCCGCAGATAGCGGCGCTCGGCGGCCTGGCGGCTGGAGACTCCGAGGGGGTGGGCGAGGTCGGCCCAGCTGGCACCCGCCTCGCGGGCGGTTTCGATCAGGCCGGTTTCCCATTCGGCGAGCTGCTCGCGCACCTGCCGCAGCAGCAGAAGGGAGGCCAGGGCCTTCTCCGGGGCGACCTCCCGGGTGTCCGGGGTGTCTTGGTCCTCGTGCCGGGCGGCCTGCAGGGCGTCGTCTATGGCGTGCAGAGCCGCCGCGGCGGCGAGGAACGACGTCGGCCCCGGTGCGCCGATGCTGGACGATTTCGGCTGGTCAGCCGTGGTCATGAGCACCTCCTCAGTCTGTCATCCTTTGGACGACGCCTCGCTTGTCATCCATTGGATGACATGCTACAACGGTTTCCGTGAGGCGCATTGGCAGCAACTGCCCGACCTTCCTGGAGGTGTTTTCCGATGTTGATGCGCACTGCCCCCTTCCGTGAGCTGGATCGGCTGGCGCAGCAGCTGATGGGTCCGGGCACATGGTCCCGGCCGTCCCCGATGCCGATGGACGCCTACCGCGAGGGTGACGAGTACGTGGTGGCCTTCGACCTCCCCGGTGTCAGCGCGGACGCGATCGACATCGACGTCGAACGGAACATGCTGACCGTCAAGGCCGAGCGCCGGCCCGCGACGAAGGCCGACGACGTACAGATGGAGCTGTCGGAACGGCCGCTCGGCGTCTTCTCGCGCCAGCTCGTGCTGGCCGACACGCTGGACACCGAGCACATCAAGGCCGACTACGAGGCAGGCGTGCTCACCCTGCGCATCCCGATCGCCGAGCGCGCCAAGCCCCGCAAGATCACCATCGGCGTCGGATCCGACCGCAAGGAGATCTCCGGCTGAGCGGGACAGCCGAAGACGGAACCACGGCGGAGGACAGGCACCTGATCTCCCCCCGGGGCCTGTCCTCCGTTCCCCGAGGACCGAGGAAGGGTGGCGGCCGACGTGACTGTGCGACGCGAAGCGTTCCTCAACCATGTGAAGGAACGCGGCGAGTACGCCACCCTGCAGGAAGCCGACCGCGCGGCCCGCGTGGTGCTCGCCCTGCTGGGCGCGCACCTGGTCGGTGAGGTACGCGCCCGGCTGGCGGCGCGTCTGCCGGAGGACTTCGCACTGATACTGCTCAACCCGCTGCAGAGCGCCGAACCGCTGTCCCCCGAGCGGTTCGTGCGCGCGACCGCGGCCTGGATCGAAGGGGCGACCGAGCAGACCGCCGCCTGGGACGTCAGCGCCGTCCTGTCCACGGCCGCCGACGCCGCCGGCGACGACCTCCTCAAAGAGATCCTGCTCCAGCTTCCCGCGGGCTACGACCTGCTCTTCGGCCGCTTTCAGCCCACCTGACCACCCATCCACCGGTGACCGCGCGCCGGTCGCCACGACCCCGGTGACAGAAAGGCAACCACCGCAGTGATGTCCGACCACAGCGCACCGTCCCAGCAGCCCTACGGAAGGGCGTACGAACAGATGCTGGAAAAGGTCCGCTACGACGGCGCCTATCCGACCCGCGAGAAGGCCGAGCAAGCCGTCCGCCTCGTCCTCGCCGGGCTGGGACGCCAGCTGACCGGCGACGAACGCGTCGACCTCGCCGCCCGCCTCCCCCTCGAAGCCGCACGCATCCTCACCGCCCAGATCCCCGACACCCAGCCGCTGACCGGCTGGGCCTTCGTCAAGGACCTCGCCGCCCGCACCGGCGCCTCCCTGGCCACCACCCGCTGGGACACCGGATCCGTCTTCTCCGCCGTCGCCGCCTACGCCGGCTCCGAGCTCGTCACCCGCATCCTGCGCCAGCTGCCGTCCGGCTACGCGCTGCTGTTCGGCCGCGCGGAACTCGTCCAAGCCGCATAGGCGGGCCGCGCCCTTCCGACATCCCGGCATGCCGGTGACCGTGCCACGTGCGCGGGTTGCGGAGACCGCGCAGTGCGTCCGGTCACCGGCATCGTGCCGACCGCCCCGAGGATCGCGGACAGAGCACCGTCACCAGCGGCTCCGTCATGCGTACTCCGGCTGCCACATGGCGTCCTGAACCTGCTGGATGACATCGTCGAGCGGGGCGCGCGCCACCCCCTCCTCGGCGGCGCGGCGGGCGACCGCCACCGCCACCGTCGCCGACGAGGCGCGCAGGTTCTCCACCTGCGGCAGCAGCGGGGCGCCCGGACCGGACAGCTCGGCCAGGCCCGCCACCGCCTCGGCGGCCGCCTGGAGCATGCCGTCCGTGATCCGGGAAGCCCGCGCCACGACGGCCCCGAGGCCGAGGCCCGGATAGAGCAGGGCGTTGTTGGCCTGCCCAATCACGTATGTGGTGCCGTCGAGCTCCACCGGAGCCACCGGGACCCCGGCCGCGACGAGGGCCTTGCCGTCGGTCCACCTCAGGACGTCCTCCGGCAAGGCCTCGATCCTGTCAGTGGGGTTGGACAGGGGCAGCACCACCGGTCGTTCCACATGCCCGGCCATGGAGCGGACGACGTCCTCGCTGAAGGCCCCGTGCACGGTCGAGGTGCCGACCAGCACGGTCGGGTGCACCCGCTCCACGACCTCCTTCAGCCCGATCGGCCGCTCGTGGCCGCCGGACCATTCCTCGTCCGGGCGGGCATAGACCCGCTGGTAGTCGCGCAACCCGTCGGTGGACCGCAACAGCAGGCCCTGCCGGTCCACGCACCAGACGCGGGCCACCGCCTCCTCGCCGTCCAGGCCGTCGCGGACCATGGCGTCGCGCAGTTGGTCGGCGATGCCCACCCCCGCGGTGCCCGCTCCGAAGACGACCACCCGCTGCTCGCGCATCGGCGTCCCGGACACGCGCACCCCGTTCAGCACACAGGCCAGGGTGATGGCGCCGGTGCCCTGCATGTCGTCGTTGAACGTGCACACCTTCTCGCCGTACGTCTCCAGCAGCCTGCGGCCGTTGCCGGGGCCGAAGTCCTCCCAGTGCAGCAGCGCGTGCGGGAACAGGTCGCGCACCGTGTCGACGTATGCGGCGACGAACGCGTCGTAGTCCTTCCCGCGGGCCCGGCTGTGCCGGTTGCCCACGTACAGCGGGTCGTTGAGCAGTGCCTGGTTGTCGGTGCCGACGTCGAGCATGACGGGGACCGCCCGGCCCGGGTGGAGGCCGGCGGCGGCCGTGTAGACGGCCAGTTTGCCGACGGAGATCTGCATGCCGCCCACACCCCAGTCACCGATGCCGAGAATCTGCTCGGCGTCGGTGGCCACCACCAGGTCGACATCGTCCGGACCGAGGCCGAGCGCCTCGAACGCGGGCCGTACGTCCTGCGGGTGGTCGATGGACAGATACACCC
Organism: Streptomyces longisporus; assembly: GCF_039532765.1. Classification (NCBI taxonomy): domain Bacteria; kingdom Bacillati; phylum Actinomycetota; class Actinomycetes; order Kitasatosporales; family Streptomycetaceae; genus Streptomyces; species Streptomyces longisporus. The sequence continues at coordinate 980,102 of NZ_BAAASG010000007.1, read as the reverse complement.
CGCGAGGACGTCGGTACTCGTGGCTGTACCGCTTGATCGCCTGCCCCACCGTGGGGTCGTAGACGATGGGCAGCAGTTCCGTCAGGTTCTCGGTGAGCAGGCGGTGGTAGAGCACCTCGTTGCGATCGTGCAGCTGCTCCAGGCAGACGTTCTTGGCCAGGTCGTCCGGCTGGGCCTGCACCTGCTCCCAGGCCCGGCGGGCCTGCTGCTCCAGCGAGAGCACACCCGGTGGGAGCGCCCCCACCAGGCCGTGCCGCTCCCGTTCCTCCCGTGTGAAGGCGACCCCCTTGTTCCGCAGCGCGTCGGTCAGCAGGGCCCGTCCGTGCGGGTCGTCGCGGCGCGAGGACATGAGTACTCCTCCGTCGACTGCATCGTCCCCGCTCCGGGGTTCCCGTGCGGCCCGGCAGCAAACCGGCGTGCCGCACCGCGGCCCGGCATGCGTGGGCCCGGCCGTAATTCGTTTGACCCGGACACGCCTCAACGCTGCACTGTGGCGGGGCGCCGCGGGTCGTGGTGCCGGTATCCCGGGGAGGCAGCGGCAGCAATGGAGATCCGTTCCACGACCGACCAGGACTTCAACGTCTTCGTCGACACCATGCATGCCGCGTTCGGCCGCTTCCCGGAAACTCCGGCCGAGGGCGGCGGCGGGGTGTGGTGGGCGGCGCTCGAAATGGACCGCAATCTGATGGCCGTGACGGCGGACGGGCGGCCTGTCGGCACCGCCGGTGCGTACTCCTTCGAGCTCACGCTGCCCGGTGGGATCCTCGTCCCGGCCACCGGGGTGACCGCCGTCGGCGTCCTGCCCTCGCACCGGCGCCAGGGCGTGCTCACCGCGATGATGCGGCACCAGCTCGCCGAAGTGCGGGCGCGAGGGGAGTTCCTCTCCGTACTGCTGGCCTCCGAGGCCGTGATCTACCGCAGGTTCGGCTACGGCCCGGCGACCTACACGCAGCGGCTGACGGTGCCACGTCACCGAGCCGCCCTCGCCCTCCCCCGGGCGCGCGGAACAGCCGAGGCGACCGGCCGGGACACAGGCTCGGTGGAGCTGCTGCGGCGTGCCGAGTGCGGCGAGATCCTGGAGGAGGTCTACGACCGCTACCGCCGCGCGCAGCCAGGTGCGCTGTCCAGGCCGCACCGCTGGTGGACCTCGGGCGCGGGGCAGCCCCCCATCGCTCCGGCGTCGCGCCACGTGGCCGTACACCGTGACGCCGACGGCGTCCCGGACGGGTACGCCAGCTATGCGGTCGGCGAGGGCGACGCCTTGACGGTCGACGAGACCATCGCCACCGACGACGCCGTCTTCACCGCCCTGGCCCGTTTCGTGCTCGGACACGACCTGGTCCGTCAGGTGGTGTTCAAGCACGTCCCGCCGGACAGTCCGCTGCGCTGGCAGCTTGCGGACTTCCGTGCCGGGGAGGCCGGCAGTGCCATGGACTGGCTCTGGGTGCGGCTGCTGGACGTCCCGCGTGCGCTGACCGCGCGCGGCTGGTTCATGGACGGCGAGCTCGTTCTCGACGTGGACGACCCGTTCCTTGGCGAGCACGGACGCCACCTGCTGACGGTGCGGGACGGCAAGGCCGAATGCGTCCCCACCGACCGGGAGCCGGACCTGTCCCTGGACGTGAGCGACCTCGGTTCGATCTACCTCGGCGGTACGGCCCCGAGCACGCTCGTGCGAGCCGGGCACATCCGGGCCCACCGCCCGGGCGCGGCCGCCCTCGCCGACGCCCTTTTCCGCGCCGAGCGCTCGCCGCACTGCCTGCACTGGTTCTGACCGCGGTTGCGCACCCCCCGAAGTCAGTGGATGTCATGGGTGGGGTGCAATCGGGTGGCGAGCAGGGAGCGTTCGGCAGGGTTGGCGGTGAGCTTCAGGGCCTGTTCGTCGGCCTGACGGGCCTGGTCGGTACGGCCGAGGTCGCGCAGCAGGGCGGCCCGGGTTGCGTGGAAGAGGTGGTAGCGGCCCAACGTCTCGGTGAGCTCGTCGACCAGGGCAAGGGCGCTCGCCGGGCCGTCGGTGTGGCGGACGATGACGGCCCGGTTCAGCCGCACGACGGGCGACGGGTCGACGGCCAGCAGCATGTCGTAGAGCGTGAGCAGTTGCGGCCAGTCGGTCGCCTGCCAGCCGGGGGCCTCGCAGTGGACGGCGGCGATGGCGGCCTCGATCTGGTAGGGGCCCGGGCGGCGCAACGCGGCGGCCCGTTCGATCAGGGTGACGGCGCTGTGGATGCGGGCCGAGTTCCACAGCGATCGGTCCTGCTCGGCGAGCGGCACCAACTGGCCGTGACGGTCCAGGCGGGCAGGCCATCGGGCGGCATGCAGGCGGATGAGAGCAAGCAGCCCGAGGGGTTCGGGCTCCTGTGGCAGGCACTGGACGAGCAGCCCGGCCAGCCATTCGGCGTCGTCGACCAGTTCCCGTCGTACGCCCACGTCTCCGCCCGTGGTCAGGCAGCCCTCGTTGAAGACGAGGTAGACCACGCGCAGTACCTGCTCCAACCGGGCGGCGCGTTCGGCGGGCTCCGGGCTGCGGTAGGGGATGCCGGCCTTTGCGATCTTCTGCTTGGCGCGGGTCAGGCGCTTGGCGAGGGTGGCCTCGGGCAGCAGGAAGGCGCGGGCGATCTCGGCCGTGGTCAGCCCGGCGACCGCGCGCAGGGTCAGGGCCACCTGGGCATCGGCATCGAGGGCCGGGTGACAGCAGGTGAAGATCAGCCGCAGGCGGTCGTCGGGTTCCCGCTCGGCCGTGGCCGGCAGTGCGGCGATCTGGGCGAGCTTGTCGCGGTAGCGGCCCTCTCGGCGAATGCGGTCCAGCGCCTTGTTGCGGGCGCAGGTCAGCAGCCAGGCGCCGGGACGCTTGGGCGGTCCGGCGCTCGGCCAGCGCTCAAGGGCCTCGACGACCGCCTCGGCGACCATCTCCTCGGCGAGGTCGAAGTCGCCCAGGAGACGGACCAGGCTGGCGGTCAGCCGGCCCGCCTCCTCGCGGAAGACCCGCTCCAGCAGCGAACGCGCGGCCGCGCCGCCCGGGTCAGCGCTCGACGACAGGGCGCACCTCCACCTTCCCGTCCGGCATCGGGAAGCTCGCGGCCAGCTCCAGGGCGGCGTCCAGATCGGGCACCTCGACGACCGCGTAGCCGCCGATCGCCTCCTTGGCCTCCAGCAGCGGACGGTCGATCAGTGTGGAGTGGCCGTCCTCCAGCACCACGGTGGTCGCGGTGTCCGGCTCGCGCAGCTGCTGCGCCTCCACGATCGTGCCGTCGGCCCGGTGCTTGGTGAACCACTCCATGATGCGGCCGTACACCTCACCGCGCTCCTGTTCGGAGCCTTCCTCCTGCCATGCGCCCCGGGTCAGCAGCAGCACGTACTTCATGGCTTCCTCCTCGCTGGCGGTGTCTCTCCATCCTCACGACGAACAAGGCGGCGCCAAAAGGACAGGGCCGGTCTGCCGAATCCTGCGGCTGCCACTCCGCGCGGGCGCTGCAGCTCGGCGGCGGTCTTGGCCATGCCGATCGACGCCGGTCCCACTTGGCTTGCTCGGCCAGTACGCGGCATGGGGCCTTGGCGGGTTGAGCGGGCGCCTGGGTGCGACGGTGGGCGGGGTGGCAGGGGTCGTGGCCGGACTCGGCGTCGCGTACGCCGACCAGTGGGGGTCCTCTCCGGAACTCTCGGTGCGGCGAGCGTGGTGAGCGCTTTCGCGGTGCTCGGGCGCCGTGTGGAGGCAGGGCCGGGCGGCCTGAGGTTCCGCACGGTCCTGCGGTGGCACAGGCTGCAGTGGGAGCAGATCGCCCGCTTCGAGGTGGTGCGGGTAGCCGCCGCCGACCACCGCTTCCACCACCAGTCTCCGTGTCGCGGCCCAGTTGCGTGACGGCTCCGTCGTCTGGCTGCCGGTGCCGTACGTCGGCGCCGAGCAGGTGCGGTCGGTCGAGGAGCAGGTGGTCCAGCTGCACGCACTGCGCCGCCGCTACTCGCGCGAAGTCACGCCGCATAGCCAGTAAACCCTTTGAGAGGGCTCGCGATCCCTCCTAGGTTGGCCTGCGTGACCTTCGAGGTGCCCTACCAGCCGCTTCCGGTCGACCAGTGGGACGTCCGCTACGCTCACGGCCCCGACTCGGCTGTCCGGCCCGGGGTGCCGGTCGGCGAGACGATCGAGTTCGACTGGAACGACAGCGCGATCTACCCGGGCACGTCCCGGAAGTTCTGGGTCCATGTGCCCGCCCGGTACGACCCCGCACAGCCGGCGTCGCTGATGGTGTTCCAGGACGGATGGTGGTACCTGGACCCCGAAGGAGAGGTCCGTGGCGCAATCGTCTTGGACAACCTCGTCCAGCGCGGCGACATCCCGGTCACCATCGGCGTGTTCGTCGACCCCGGTGTGTTCCCCGGCGCCGAGGAGCCCAAGAACCGCAACACCGAGTACGACGCATTCGACGACCGCTACGTCAGTTTCCTCCTGGAGGAGATCATCCCGGAGGTCACCAAGCGCTGTTCGGTCGCCGAGGACCCGGACCGGTGGGGCATCTGTGGTGGCAGCAGTGGCGGCAACTGCGCGTTTACCGCGGCCTGGCTTCGCCCGGACAAATTCCGCCGGGTGATCGGGTACTTGTCCAGCTTCACACAGATGCCGGGCGGCAACCCGTACCCCGAACTCATCCCCCGCGTCCCTCGCAGACCGCTGCGCATCTTCATGCAAGCGGGCCATCGAGACCTGCGCTGGAACGAACCCGAGGCCAACTGGCTCGCCAACAACCTGCGTGTCGCGGCCGCGCTCGCGGAAGCCGGCTACGACTTCCGCCTCGTCCTGGGCGACGGCGGCCACAGCCCCAACCACGGCGGCGTCCTGCTGCCCGATGCCCTCCGCTGGTTGTGGCGGCCGGACGAGCACAGGGACTGCTGAGCACCGCAGACGGAGGCGCAGGTTCGAGCGTCCGCGGAACGACCCGCCATCCTCGACAGACCCTCAGTTGTCCGCCCACGGCCTCGGCAACGTGGCTCTGAGCTGGTGCTTTCCTGATTTCCGCCTAGACCAGGCGTCGCAACGAAGCGTGGGCGGGCGGGCCCCAGGTGGTCTTGCCGCCCGGACGGCCGTGAACGCCGGCCTCTCCGATGAGCATGCCGCTGAGGGCTCTCAGCACCGCCCAGCCGCGGGCGCGGCGGCGGGTCGCTGCGTCCGCGCCTGGCTGATAGGCGCCGTGGAAGCGGCCGACGGCGCCGTCCGGCAGCAGTATCCACGCCGCGGCGAGGTCGCAGGCCGGGTCGCCCGCGCAGAGGTCGCCGAAGTCGACCACGCCGCAGACGGTGCCGTCCGCGGTGAGGACATTGGCCGGATGCAGATCGGCGTGAAGCCACAGCGCCGGCCCTTTCCACTCAGGCGCTGCGACGGCGTCCTCCCAAACTGCGCGTACGGCGTCCGGGTCGGGGACCAGCCCCATCTCGGTGGCCGACGCCAGCTGCTGGGCGAACCCCTCGGCGCAGTCGGCCGGCGGGCCCCCGCGGCCGCGGCCGACAGGTGCTCCCTCGGGCGCAGGCCGGTGCAGAGCGGTCAGGAAGGCGGCCAAGGCGTCGGCCGCCTCCTCACCGCGCGTGACGGGGGCACGGTCGGCCGGTGTTCCCTGCACCCAGGTGGTGACGATCCAGGGCCGCGGAAACCGCTCAGAGGGCTCGCCGAGACGCTGCGGGACGGGGACCGGCAGGGGAAGGCCCGGGGCGAGAGCGGGAAGCCAGGCATGCTCTTTGCGCAGCAGCGCGTCCGCTGACGATGTCGCCCAGGGCAGCCGTACGGCGAGATCGTCACCGAGCCGCCACAGCTGGTTGTCCCAGCCGAACGCGCCGAACCTCAAAGGGTGATCGGCCAGGTCGGGGTGCTGGTCGCGCAGAAGATCCCGGACCAGCTCTGCAGTGATCTCGATCTCGGCATGGGGCATGCCGAGCCACGTTATCCGAGCCACATTATCCGGGCCGCTGAGTACGCAGCGGCTTCCCGGCTCAGTGCTGCCACGCGTCCGGGCCGCCGCCCCGCCACTCGACCAGCCCGGATTCCCGCACCCACGCCTCGTCGGCGTCCTCCAGACCCGCGAGCTGCAGGAACTCGACGATGTCCAGCAGCCCGTATGCCATCCCGCGGAAATGGTCGCCCACACGGACCCTCCGCCCGCCGTCCTCGGCGGGCGGGTAGATCACGATGGGCTGTGCGTCCGCCATGGCACCAGGGTGCGCTGTGTGACGGCCGGGCGCATGCGGGGCACTCGTGGCGCTCCAGGGCAGCTGTCGCCGGGTGCGGATTCCTGTCTGCCGGCCAGGGGCGCCTGCCACCGGCAGGTGACCCAGCCGCCGGCTGCCGCGTGCCCGCGTCGCGAGCGTGCAAGCCCCTGCTGGACGCCGTCCGTCTGATCACGTCGGAAGGCTGATTGCCGCGCCTGCGGCTCGCCCTCCTTACCGTGTCGCCACCCGGTTTCGCCGTCCGCTTGTCACGCTCGGAGCAACACCGGCACCGCGGGACTCATCTCCCGCAAATAGAACAGTGATTCCCCCGTTCCGGCCCTGCGCCGCTGCCATATTCGAAAGCCACTTCGGAGGTGGCTGTGACGCGAGAGGCGACAACATCCCGTGCCGGGGAGACGGCGACGTGCGTTCCCGACCGTACCGCCGGGCGCATCGCCGAGCTGGAGGCCCGTCGGGTGCAGGCCGTGTCCTCGGGCGGCCCGAGGCGGCGCGGGGAGTTCAGTGCCCGGGAGCGGATCGAACGGCTGCTGGACGCGGGGTCCTTCACCGAGACCGGCTTGTTCGTGCGGGCTCGACCCTCCGGGGACGGCGCCCGGCGTCCGTACGGCGACGGGGTGGTGACCGGGCACGGCACGGTCGACGGCCGTGCGGTGTGCGTGTTCGCGCAGGACTCGGCGGTCTTCGGCGGCAGCATGGGCGAGGCCTTCGGTGAGAAGACCGTGGCGCTGATGGATCTCGCCCTGCGGATCGGCTGTCCGGTCGTCGGGCTCAACGACGGCGGCGGCGCCCGCATCCAGGAGGGCGTCGCCTCGCTCGCCCTCTACGCCGAGCTGGTGCGCCGCAATGTGCGCGCCTCCGGGGTGATCCCGCAGATCTCGGTCGTCCTCGGGCCGTGCGCCGGCGGTGCCGCCTACTCCCCCGCCATCACCGACTTCACCGTGATGGTCGACGGCGCCTCGCACATGTTCGTGACCGGGCCCGACGTCATCGAGGCGGTCACCGGCGAGCGCACCAGCGCCGAGGACCTGGGCGGCGCCCGCACCAGCAACGCGGTGAACGGCAACGCACACTTCCTCGCCGCCGACGAGCAGGACGCCTTCGACACCGTACGGGACCTGCTGTCGTATCTGCCCCCCAACAACCTCGCGCGGCCCCCGGAGTACGCGCCGGGGCAGGTGCCCGGCGGGGCCCCGCTGGACGAGGTGGTGCCCGATCGGCTGGGGCAGGCCTACGACATGCGGGACATCCTGCGCGCGATCGTCGATGACGGTGAACTCCTCGAAGTGCAGGAGCTGTTCGCGCCGAACATCATCTGTGCGCTGGCCCGGGTCGAGGGCCGGTCCGTCGGGGTCGTGGCCAATCAGCCGCTGCATGCCGCCGGGGTCCTCGACATCGACGCCTCCGAGAAGGCGGCACGTTTCGTACGGTTCTGCGACGCGTTCGGTGTGCCGCTGCTGACCTTCGCCGACGTGCCGGGCTATCTCTCCGGGGTCCGCCAGGAGCAGGCCGGGATCATCCGGCGCGGCGCGAAGCTGCTGTACGCGTACGCCGAGGCGACCGTCCCGAAGGTCACCGTGGTGGTGCGCAAGGCGTACGGCGGCGGGTATGCGGTCATGGGCTCCAAGCACCTGGGCGCCGACATCAACCTCGCCTGGCCCACCGCCCGCATCGCCGTGATGGGCGCCGAGGGCGCGGTGGGCGTGCTGCACCGGCGGGAACTCGCTGCCGCCGACGACCCCGAGGCGCTGCGGGCCCGTCTGGTCGCCGCGTACGAGAGCACCCACGGGACGCCCTATCTCGCCGCCGAGCGCGGATACGTCGACGACGTCATCGCCCCGCGCGACACCCGCGCCCATGTCTGCCGTGCCCTGCGCGCGCTGCGCGGCAAGCGGGCCCCCATGCCGGAGCGCCGGCACGGCAACATCCCGCTCTGACCGGCGAGTTCACCTGCCCCCTGCGACCGCAGTGACCCGAGAGCCGTACCCCGCGACGTTTGGAGCCATGCCCCATGGACAGCCGCCGCCCCCCGCTCGCACCCGCGTTCCGGAGTCTGCCGGAGTATGTGCGGCACTGGGCCGACACCACCCCCGACCGCCGGGCGTTCACCTTCGTCGACCATCCCGGCCCCGACTCGCGCGGCGTCCACCGCACGCTGACCTGGCGGCGCCTCGACCTGCGGGTGCGGGCGCTGGCCGCCCGGCTCGCCGAGGGGGCCGAGCCCGGGGCGCGGGTCGCGCTGCTGTGCCCGCAGGGCACGGAGTACGTCACCGCCTTCCTGGCAGCGCTCGCCGCCGGCCTGGTCGCCGTACCGCTGTATCCGCCCGGCCTGCCGGGGCACGCCGACCGGCTGGCGGCCGTGTTCGCCGACGCCCGTCCGGCGGTCGCCGTGACGACGGGCCGGGTCCTGGACGAGGTGCGGGACTTCTGCGAGGGCACGTCCGTGCGGATCGTCGTCGCCGACCAGGTACCCGATGCCACCGCAGGCGACTGGCAGCCGGTCGTGCTCGATACGACGGAGATCGCCTATCTGCAGTACACCTCCGGCTCGACCCGCACCCCTGCGGGCGTGGAGATCACCCATGCCAACGTCGTCGCCAACGCCCGTCAGGCGCTGACCGCCTACGGCGCGGACGCCCAGCCGGTGACCTGTGTGGGCTGGTTGCCCCTGTACCACGACATGGGGCTGGTCCTGAGTGTCGCCGCCCCGGTGGTGCGCGGTCTGCTGTCGGTGCTGATGGAGCCGGTCGCGTTCCTGCACGAGCCCGCGCGCTGGCTGCGGCTGCTCGCCGCGTATCCGCGTGCGCTGAGCGGCGCGCCCAACTTCGCCTACGACTACTGCGCGTCCGCCGTCACCGACGTGCAGAAGGCGGATCTGCGGCTGGACGGGATCGCTGCGCTGATCAACGGCAGTGAGCCGGTCCGCCCGGGCACCGTCGACCGCTTTCACGCCGCCTTCGCCGCGCAGGGGCTGTCGCCGGACGTCCACTGCCCGTCGTATGGGCTGGCCGAGGCGACGGTCTTCGTCAGCGCCGCGCAGCCCGGTCGCCCGCTGTACCGGTTGGCGCTCGACCGTGACGCCCTCGCCTCCGGGAAGGCCCTGCCCGCGCGGCCCGAGGACTCCCGGGCGGTGCTGCTGGCGGGCTGCGGCACTCCGGCTGGTCAGCGGGTGCGCATCGTCGATCCCGCCTCCGGGGCCGTGATGTCCGAGGGGGAGGTCGGGGAGATCCGGGTGCAGGGCCCGAACGTCGGCCGCGGCTACTGGAACCAGGAGCGGCAGACCCGGCTCGTCTTCGGCGCCGAGTCGGACGCCGGGCCCGGCAACTGGCTCCGCACGGGCGACCTGGGGACGGTGCTGGACGGGCAGTTGATCGTCACCGGCCGGCTCAAGGACCTCATCGTCGTCGACGGCCGCAACCACTATCCGCAGGACGTGGAGGCCACGGCCCAGGACGCGCATCCGGCCGTGCGGCGGGACCGGCTGGCCGCCTTCGGTGTGCCGGGCGGCGCGGGTGAGCAGGTGGTCGTGGTGGCCGAGCATGTGCGGACCACAAGCCTCGCCGAGATCGACGTACCGGCCCTCACCCGCGCCGTACGCGCCGCCGTCTCCGACCGACACGGACTACGACTGGCCGAGGTTCTCCTCGTCGCACCCGGCCTGGTACCCCGCACGTCCAGCGGCAAGGTGTCGCGGGCGCTGACCCGTCAGCGGTACCTGGAGGGCGCGTACGCGACGGAGCGTGCGCGATGAGGGCGGCCGACGAGGGCGCGATACGGCGCCTCATCGTGGAGCGGACAACGGCCTGGAACCCCAAGACCGACCCGACCGCGCCCCGCACCCCCGGCAATGCGGGTGCGGTAGGCCGACTCATCACGCGACAGGCGGCAGCCCGGACCAGGCGCGCCCGGGGCGCCGGCCCCATCGCGCCCCACGCCTCGGGCGGCGCGGACCCAACGCGCCCACCCATCGCGGAACGGACAGCGGCGTGGGCCAGGTCGGGCGCGATGCGCCTACTCGCAGAACAGGTGGCCGCCCGGACCGAGCCCGCCCCGAACGTGCCGCGCACCTGCGGCGGCAAGGTCTCGCGAGGCCTGCCCCCTCAGCGCGATGTGGCGGGCATATACGCGGCGGAGCGTGCCCGATGAGCGCCGTCGACGAAGGCGCGTTGCGCCGACTCATCGCCGAACGGGTGGCCGCCTGGAACGGGTCCGCCCCCGAGGCCGTTCCGATGGACCGGCCGCTGGCCGACCTCGGTATGGCCTCGCGGGACGCGGTGGTCCTGGCCGGGGAGTTGTCGCGGCTTGTCCGGCGTGAGTTGCCGGCGACGCTGCTGTGGGAGGCGCCGACCGGTGACGCGCTGGTGGCCCGCCTGTGCGCCGCCGAGGTGGAGGCCGTGGCCCAACTGGCCTCTCCTACCAGCGACTTCGGCGAGCCCGTCGCCGTCGTCGGGGTCGGGTGCCGGTTGCCCGGTGGCGTGCACGGACCGGGCGATTACTGGCGACTGCTGAGCGAGGGCGTCGATGCGATCCGGCGCGTGCCTGAGGACCGGTGGCGGGACTTCACCCACTTCCCACCCGCCGACGCGCCCTCGTACGGCGGCTACCTCGACGACATCGCGGGCTTCGACGCCGACTTCTTCCGGATCACTCCGCGCGAGGCCGCGGTGATGGACCCTCAGCAGCGGATCCTGCTGGAAGTTGTACAGGAAACGCTCGACCATGCCGCCGTCCCGGCCGCCTCGCTCGCCGGCAGTGACACCGGTGTCTTCGTCGGTGTCTCGGCGCCCGAGTACGGCCGGCTCACCGGCGCTGACGCGAGCGCCGTCGATCCGTGGGCCCCCGCCGGTGCGGCGCTGAGCGTGACCGCGGGCCGGGTGGCGTATGTGCTGGACACCCGTGGGCCGAGCATGGCGGTCGACACCGCGTGTTCCTCCTCCCTGGTGGCCCTGCACCACGCATGCGTCAGTCTGCGCACGGGCGAGAGCGGTATGGCGATCGCCGCGGGCGTCAACGTGTTGCTCTCCCCCACCATCGGCGTCGCGTTCGCCCGGGCCGGGGCGCTGGCGCCGGACGGGCGCTGCAAGCCGTTCTCGGCGGCGGCCGACGGCATCGGACGCGGCGAGGGCTGCGCGGCCGTGCTGCTGAAGCGGCTGTCCGACGCCGAACGCGACGGCGACCGCGTGCTCGCCGTCATCCGCGCCACGGCCGTCAACTCCGACGGCCGCTCCAACGGCCTCCTGGCCCCCAACCCAGTAAGCCAGCAAGCCCTGTTGGCGACCGCCTACGCACGGGCCGGACTCGACCCGGCCGCAGTCGACTACGTCGAGGCGCACGGCACCGGCACCCCGCTGGGCGACCCGATCGAGGCGGGCGCGCTCGGCGCCGTGCTGGGCGCGGGCCGTGACCCCGACCGGCCGCTGCTGCTGGGCTCGGTGAAGGGCAACCTGGGTCATCTGGAGTCGGCCGCGGGTATCGCCGGGCTGGTCAAGACGGTGCTCGCGCTGCACCACGACGTTCTTCCGCCGTCCCTGCACTGCGCGGAGGGCAGTTCGTTGGGCGAGGCACCGCTGCGGGTGGTGACCGAGCCCGAGCCGTGGCCGCGCTACGGCGGTACGGCCACCGCCGGGGTCTCCGGGTTCGGCTTCGGCGGCACCAACGCCCATGCGGTGCTGGAGGAATGGCGGTCCGCCGTCCAGTCATCGCCTCCCGCCGAGGGACCGGCCGCCCGCCTTCATCTGCTCTCCGACGTCGACTCCGAGCGTCTGCGGGACACCGCCTCCCGGCTGGCGGAGTGGCTCCGCACGCCCGCGGCAGGTGCCGCACGAACGGCCGACATCGCCCGCACGCTCGCCGGGCGGGCCGACCGCGGGCCGGTGCGGACTGCCGTCGTCGCCGCTGATCGCGGTGAACTCGCCGACGCACTGGGCGCGTTGGCACAGGGGCGGCCTCACGTACGGGTCCTGGCCGGCGAGGGCGATCTCGTCGGGCGCGGACCGGTGTGGGTGTTCTCCGGGTACGGCAGCCAGTGGGCCGGCATGGGGCGCCGGCTGCTGGCCGAGGAGCCCGCGTTCGTCTCCGCCGTGGAGAAGATCGACGCGCAGCTCGCCCCGGAGTGCGGGCTGTCCTTGTACGACCACCTGGTCTCCGGCGAGGGCCTGGAGCTGCTGGAGGTCGCCCAGCCGGTCCTGTTCGGCCTCCAGGTCGCGCTCGCCGAGCTGTGGCGCTCCTACGGTGTGGAACCCGCCGCCGTGATCGGCCACTCCATGGGCGAGGTCGCCGCCGCGCTGTGTGCGGGCGCCCTCGACGTGCCGGACGCGGCGCGGGTCGTCGCCGTACGGGCCCGGCTGCTCGGTCGGCTGCGGGGCGGCGCCATGGCGGTCGTCGACGTCGACGACGGTGAACTCGACGCCCTGCAAAGGGACTTCCCCGCTGTTCAGGTCGCCGTCCACTCCTCTCCCGGCCAGAAGGTGGTCACCGGCGAGGAGGCTGCGGTGGCGCGGCTCGTGCGGCGGCTGGAGGAGGAAGGGCGGGCCGCCCGGGCCATGCGGGTGGTCGGAGCCGGGCATTCACCCCAAGTCGACGGCCTGTTACCGGAGTTGATCGACTCGCTGTCCGGCATCGAGAGCAGACAGCCGCGCATCCCCGTCTACTCCACCGTCCTCGACGATCCCCGCGGCGACTGCACCTTCGACGCCGACCACTGGGCCGCCAACCTTCGGCGGCCGGTACGTCTGGACCGGGCCGTCGCGGCGGCCGCGGCCGACGGTCACACCGCCTTCGTGGAGATCTCGCCGCATCCGGTGCTGGCCCGGGCCGTCACCGACACGGCACCCGGCGCGATCGCTCTGGGCACGTTGCACCGCGAGGCCGACGACTGCGCCGCGTTCCTGTGCCAGTTGGGCGCTCTGTATGCGGCGGGGCTGTGCCTGCCGTTGCCGTCGGGTCGCGTCATCGATCTGCCCGCGCCGCGCTGGCGGCATGTGCGGCACTGGTGGACGGACAGGCGGGCGACAACGACCACTCCCGCCCCGGTGCCGGAGGCACAGCCCGCCGTGCCGCAGGACACCTCCGTCACCGCACGTCTGTGCCATCACATCGCCGCCGTCACGGGGCACGCGCCGGGCCGTGTCACCCCCGCCACCGCCCTGACCGACCTCGGCCTGGACTCGCTGATGGCCGTCCGTATCCGCACCGCCCTGGAGCGCGAGTTCGGCATCGAACTGCAGCTGCGCGATCTGCTCGGCACCCCCACGGTCGAGCAACTCGCCGAGCGCATCCGGCAAACGCCTCGGGCCGGGGACGGTTCGCCGCTGCGTACTCTGCGGGCCGGCGGCTCCCGTCCGCCGTTGTTCCTCGTCCACGCCGCCGGGGGCACCACCGATATCTACCGTGCGCTGGCGGAGCGGCTCGGGAACGACCGGCCGGTGCACGGGCTGGAGCGGATCGAAGAGGCCACTACGGTGACCGAGAAGGCGAGTCGCTACGCCGAGACCATCACCGCCGCGCAACCCAACGGTCCCTTGTTGCTGGGTGGTTGGTCCTTCGGCGGCTTCATCGCGCAGGAGACCGCACGGCAGCTCACCGCCGCCGGGCGGGAGATGGAGCTGGTCGTACTCATCGACTCCGTACGGCCCGTGCCGCTCCACGGGCAGACGCGGGACGACCGGATCCGCGCGCACTTCACGGGCTTCGCCCGGCACGTCGCCGACACCTACGGGGTCCGCCTTGAGCTGCCGTACGACGAACTGGTGGCGATGGACGACGACGGCGCGCGCATCGACACCGCGCTGCGGGCGCTGCGTGAGGCCGCCGAAGTGCCCGCCGCCGTCCTGGAGCACCAGCGCTCCTCCTACCTGGATCTGAGGATCGGCGAGGCCCACCGGCCGGGACGCTACGACGGGCGCGTCGTCCTGTACCGGGCCACCGACCGCGCTCCGCACACCGTGCGCGATGCGGCCTATGAGCGGGACGACGAGGCGCTCGGCTGGGACGAGGTGTGCCCGCGCCTGGCGGTCGTACGGGTCGGCGGCCACCATCTGTCGCTCCTCGACCCGCCGCACGTCGACGAGATCGCCGCCCAGCTGCGACGGGAGCTCGCCGAGCAGACCCGTTGAACCCGGATCCCGAGGAGCCGCCATGCCCCGTCCCCACCGCGCCACCGGAGTGTCCCGGCGCACCGTCACCAAGGCCGCGGCGAGCGCCGGCCTGGCCGCCCTGTTCGGTGCCGCCGCCGGCACCGCGCGGGCCGCGACCCAGCTGGGGCCGCGCACCTTCGACGTGTCGGTGGCCTCCGCCGCCCTGGGCCGCAGTGCCCCGGTGCGGCTGATCCTGCCGTCCGGCTTCGACGCCCAGCCCGGCCGCACGTACCCCGTGCTGTATCTGCTGCACGGCGCCCACGACGACTACACGTCCTGGACCCGGGAGACCGACATCGAGGCCTTCACCGAGGGCCGGGATCTGATCGTGGCGATGCCGGACGGCGGCCCCACCGGCATTCCCACCCACTGGCTCAGCGGCCCCGACTACGAGACGTTCCAGCTCACCGAGGTCCCGGCGATGCTGAGGCGCGACTACCGGGCCTCCGGGGTGCGGGCGGTCGCCGGGGTCTCCACCGGCGGCTACGGCGCCATGGCGCACGCGGCCCGCCATCCGGGGGCGTTCGCCGCGGCGGCGTCCTACAGCGGCATCCTCGACACCATGGCGCCCGGCGTGCCCACCCTCGTCGACGCCATCGTGGCCCGTGAGAGCCTGGCTCCCCTCTCGCTGTGGGGGAATCCGGTCCTGAACCTGCTGACCTGGCGCGACTTCAACCCGCGGGCCCGCGCCGCGGGCTTGCGCGGTACTCCCCTGTACGTGTCCAACGGCAGCGGAGTGGTCGGCGGGACCGGCGACTGGCTCCCCGAGGCCTTGGAGAGCGCCCTGTGGCCCTCCGCCCACAGCTTCACCGACACCCTCGCCCGCCTGGGCATCGCGGTCACCACGCACTTCTACGCAGGAGGAGGACACAGCTGGGCGTACTGGAAACCGGAGTTCACCGCGTCGTGGCCGATGCTCGCCGGTGCACTCGGGCTGCCGGAGTGATGTCGGTGCCGTCGGGGCACGGAACGGAGCGCGGGGGACACCCGTGCAACACAGGACTTGTCCCTCGCCCCACGGGAAACACTCCGCGGGTGAGCCGGTTCCGGTGGAAAGGAGTGTCCGCGATGGCCGTCCCCACCCCGCACGGCGAACCGGCCGGTCCGGCGTTCCCCTCGGTGCCGTCCGACCTCGCCGGTCCGCTGCGAGCCCAACTGGAGGCGGTCGCCGACCAGGTCGAGGACGAGGTGCGCAGACAGGTTCCCGAGTACGCGGGTCCCGCGGACGGCATGTACGCCAGGAACCTGCGGGCCGGGGTGGTGCAGGCGCTGACCCTGTTCGTCGACCACATCGCCGACCCGCGCGGCCGCAGCGACGCGATCGCCTCGACGTACTACGAACTCGGGCGCGGAGTGGCCCTGGAGGACCGCAGCCTGGACGCCCTGCAGTCCGCGCTGCGGATCGGAGGGATGCATGCCTGGCGGCTGATGGGCCGTACGGCGGAGGAGCTGGGGCTGGACTCGGCGGTGGTTGCGGCGCTGGGCGAGCTGGCGTTCCGGACCGTGCACGAGGTGGCCGAGGCGGCCGCCGCCGGTTACGCCGAGGGCCGGCTGCGCAGCACGGACGAGCTGGAGCGGCGGCGCAGGCGCCTGCTCGAACTGCTCCTCGGCGAGGGGCCGGTGTCGTTGGAGGCCGTGCAGGATCTCGCGCACGGCGCCCGCTGGTCGGTGCCCCGGCAGGTCGCGGTCGTCGCGCTCGCGGCCCCGGCGGACCGGCGTGAGGAGGAGTGGCCGCTGGCGGGCGCGGGGGCGCTGGTGGACATGGGGTCCCGGCCGCCGCGGATGCTGCTGCCCGATCCGGACGGTTCGGGCCGCTTCGGCGGCCGCGCGTTCACTCTCGCGCTGCGCGGCCGCCCGGCGGCGATCGGCCCGACGGTGCCGCTCACCGAGGCGGCGCAGTCGCTGCGTTGGGCCGCACGGGCGCTGCGGCTGATGGGGCGCGGGATCCTGCCCCGGCAGGGCGCGGTGCGGTGCGCCGACCACCTCTCGACGCTGCTGCTGCACGGGGACGAGCCGCTGCTGGCCCAGTTGGAGACGCGAGTCCTCGCACCGCTGGACACGGCCACCGAGGGGCAGCGGCCCCGGCTCGCGGAGACACTGCTGGCCTGGCTGCTCAGCGGCAGCAACGTGCCCGACGTCGCCGCCCGGCTGCACATCCACCCGCAGACGGTCCGCTATCGCCTGCGCCAGCTGGAGAAGCTCTTCGGGGACGCGCTGCACGACCCCGGCACCCGCCTGGACCTCATCCTGGCGCTGCGCGCCGAGGAACTCCGAGAGCAGGCAATTCCCAACGACTCACCTCAGCTCAAGAAACCGTAGAACTTCTGAATTCCCATACATAACACGTGGTCAGAAACAGCGAATACCTTCGGGACATCCTTTTCCGCAGGCGCGCGACGCGCCCGACCCTCAAAGGATCCCCATGCGTATTCGCTTGTGTCTCGCCGCGCTGTCGCTGATCGGCGGCGCGGCCGGAGTGGCCACCGTCTCGGCATCCGTCGCATCGGCCGCCACCTGCTCGGACATCGACGTCGTCGCGGCTCGCGGCACGTTCGAGCCCGGCACGCTTGGCGCGATAGTCGGCGACCCGGTGTATTCCGCCCTGCAAAAGAAACTGACGGGCAAGAACCTCTCCAGCTACAAGGTGAATTATCCGGCCGACCTTTCCCTCACCTCGGCCGCGCAGGGAAATGCCGACCTGGTGAATCACGTCAAGAGTCAGGCGGCGTCCTGCCCGAACCAGCGTTTCGTTCTCGTCGGCTATTCGCAGGGCGCGAACGTCGTCGACAACTCCATCGGCATCAGCAGCGACGGCGCCGTGGTCGGCAGCCCCATCGTCGCCACCATCCCCGCCGCGCTCGAACCGAGGGTCGCCGCGGTGCTCTTGTTCGGCAACCCGATCCGGGCCCTCGGCAAGAGCGTCACCGGCACCTACCAGAGCCGCACCATCGACTTCTGCGCCAAGGGTGACCCCATCTGCGAGAACGGCGGCACCGACGTCCTCGCGCACCTCGGCTACACCTCGGACGCCGACGCGGCGGCCGCCTTCGCCGCGGCCAAGATCTGAGCGGACGGCCGCGCAGGACGGACCCGGGAGGATCGCCTCCCGGGCCCTTCTCCCGTGCGGGCAGGGCTACTTGGGCTCCCCCGCGAACTGTGCCAGGTTGCTGGAGACTATCTCGGGCCGCCCGTTGTTCTGCACGGGCGCCGCGGTGAGCACGTCAAGATGCTGGTAGCCGTCGGCGACCACGGGATGCAGGTCGGCCGGGGTGCGGCCCGCCAGCAGCCCGTCGCCCGCGAGGACGGTGAGCGTCGGGTTGGCGGTGAGCCCTTCGGGGTGCACGAGCAGCTGCTTCACCTGCGGGGAGGTGGCCAGTTCGAGGTCGGTGACCAGTTTGGTCGGGAAGTACTGCTCGGTGAAGTCCAGGGGCTGCTGGGCCAGGCTGCGGGCCAGCTCCCCCATATCGGTGACCTCCTTGCTCGCGTTGGTGAACGGCGTGCCGTCGGCGGATCGGTAGCCCGGGTCGTCGGCGGCGCCGACACGGTCGTAATTGCGCCATGTGTAGAGCGGGCCGTGCGGCTTCTCGGGGATGGCCTTGTACTCGACGCCGAACAGTCCCGGTTGCTGCGAACTGCCGTTGGTGGCGGGGAAGTTCTTGTCGGTGATCGGCCCGCCGTCGAAGAAGCCCACGCTGCTCTGCAGGAACGCCAGCGGTACGGAGTTGTCGTCCAGGAGGGCGCCGAGCACGGCCGCGTTGGTGAGCCGGAAGTCCTTCACCGCGGGCGAGCCGGTGAGGAAGGTGGCGATGTCCTTGGAGAACAGGAAGCGGTTGGTGGCCTCGATGTCGGTGTTGGCGGGCAGATAGCTGGGCAGGTCGGCCTCGCCGTCCGGGTCCTGTACGGCGCCCACGCCGGCGATGGCCAGCAGTGTCATCGTCTCGGGATTGAGCAGGACCGGCGCGGACAGTGAGCGGGGCAGCACCCCGCTGTCGAGGTCGGCCTGCACGGCGCCGTAACCGAGGCCGACGTCGGGCAGGTTGGTGTCCCCCGGCATGCTGCCGCTCAGGTCGCCGAGGGTGGTGGAGACGGTGGTGTCGAGGGCGAAGTAGCCGGCGCACTGGTTGTATCCGGCGTCGCTCGTGGTGGCGGGGTCGCCGTCGAAATCGGCGGCCGCGAAGTAGCCGGTGATCACGCCGCCGAGGGAGTGTCCCCCGCACAGCACCTTCCGCTTGCGCAGCCCCTGATCCGGCAGCTCGGCGGCGAGCAGGTCGTATTGGTCCCGCACGGTCTGCTCGATGCCGAGCTTGGCCACCCAGCCCAGCCGGTCGTTGCCGACGAACCCCGCGAAGGTGCGGCCGTCGACCTGTTTGCCGCGGTAGTAGTAGTCGACGGCCGTGTGCTGGTCGCCGGAGGCGATGCCGGTGCGGTCCTCCAGGCAGTTGGAGCGCCGGTCCAGGGCCCAGAACTCGATGTGCCGCCCCTGCTCCGCGGCGCGCGCCACGGTGTCACGGGCGACGCTGTCGAAGGCTCCCGCCCCCTCCAGGATGCCTGGCTGGGCGACGAGGATCCGGTCGGCGTCGGCCGACGTCCGCGGCCCGTCCAAGGAGCGGTAACGCAGATACGACAGCCAGTCGCACGCCGCGGGACGGGCACCGAAGGACGCCGGCAGCGGAATCCTCACCCGCACCACCGACTCGCTCACTCCGGCGACCGCACTCGTCGACTTCACGGGCGTCTCGGTCCGCGCGCTGTCCCCCCGGGCGTCCGGGGCGGTCACGGTGATCGCCCCACTGGTCAGCAGCACCGCCAGCACGGTGCTGCGCAGGGCCTTCGCGGTTCTTCCTCTGCTGCGGCTCGTGTCCATGGCCGGACCGTAGGACGCCGCAGGCCACGGGTTCGGGCAGTGCTCACAAAGACTCAGCTCCTGGAGGCGGCTTTGTCACTGGGGGCTGAGCCTCCTTGGTGACCGGGCTTCAGCCAGGGTCTGGACTGTGTCGTCAGCACCGAACCGCGAGCAGAACCCGCACTTCGCCGTCGCCAGCCCCGCCGCAGCGCCGACCGCGATCATCCATGCCGTCACGCCGGGACCGCTGGGCACCGCGGCCGCTTCAGACGCGGGTCCCGTCCAGCATCCCCCAGGTAGCGGCGGCCGGAGTCGAGCCGGGTCTCCGGATCCTCGGAATGGACCTGGGCGGCGTAGGCGATCCCGCACGCGGGTGGTGACCGCGCCGAACAGGCCTGCGGTCACACCCGGTGCCGCCCATTCCCGTCACGAACGTAAACGCCATCCAGTGGAAAGGCGTGGACACCGAGGATGCCGCCGATCTCGACGACCTCGTGGCGTGGCCCGGCAGGCCGCCGGGGTCCACGAGCCCGGCGGCCTGCAGCGCTCAGAAGCCATCACTCGTCCCCAGCCGCGTCCCTGGTCAGGGCTTCAGCAGGGCCTTGATGGCGCGGCGTTCGTCCATTGCCCGGTAGGCGTCCGCGGCCTGCTCCAGGGGGAGGGTGGCCGGGGCCAGGATCCATGTTCACCACGGTAGCCGTCGGCCGCGATATAGGGAGGTCGAGATTGTCCCCCCCCTCTGAACACGGCCTTGTTTTGCGCAGTGCCCGGCCGATCCGCGTCGGAGTCTCAGGCGAGACCCTCGAGGAAGCCCGAGAGCACGGTGTGCAGGAGTCCAGGCTGTTCCAGGTGCAGGTCGTGGCCGGTGCCGGGGATGCTCATGGACCTGGTGGCGGGCCGCTGCCGGAGCATTTCGTCGACTTCCGCTGTGGGAATGAAGCTTGATTGGGCCAGGACGAGCAGGGTGGGGCAGGCGACCTGCGTCCACTCGTGCCAGAAGGAACGCCGGGCGTTCTCCGCCAGCGAGCGGACCATCACGTCCCGGTCGAAGCGAGGCCGCCATCCGCCGTCGCGTTCTTCCAGTCCGGCCGCCCAGCCTGCGCCGACCGGTCCGCCGCCGAAGAAGGCGGCCGCCGCTGCGCGGGAGGGAAACGGTGTCGGCCATGAATCGAGCCATCCGCCGATGTCCACGGGACCGTTCGGGTTCGGACCGCCGGAGCCGGCCTCGACGAGCACGAGCGCGCGGACGAGTGCGGGATGCGCGGCGGCGGTGAGCATGGCGGTGTGCCCGCCCAGCGACTGGCCGACCAGGACGGGCTGCTGCAGCGCCAGCTGATCGGCCACAGCTATGACGTCGGCGATGTAGGCGGCGCGGGAGACGTCCCGCGGGTTGCGCTCGCTGGCGCCGTGCCCGCGCTGGTCGACCGCGACGACCCGATATCCGGCGCTCAACTTCTGCGCCGGCGCGTCCCATTCACCCGCGTGACCGGCCAGACCGTGCAGCAACACGATGGGCTGTCCCGGCCCGCCCCAGTCCCGGCAGACAAGCCGGACGCCGTCTCGCACCACCACGTGTTCAGACCATGCCACGTCGCCCCCAGGGGTCCGCCTGTCGCCCAGCCGCAGAGAGGGCCCCTCATCCCGCAGTCGGCTCGACGAACTGATTGGTGTCGAAGAGTTCGTTGATGTGTCCGCCGAGTTCGGACCAGTGCTGCGCGGACAGTTCGGCGGCGGAACGGGCGTCGCCGGTGGCGCAGATCTCCACCAGCTGGTCATGGTGCTCGATGGTGTTGCGGCCGCCCAGCAGCGTGGAGAACTTGCGGTACAGGATGCGGTGGATCTGCGGGTGCAGCTGTTCGACGATCCGGCTCAGTACGGGGTTGTCGGCCGCTCCGATCGGTACGGCGTGGAAGCGGTCGTCGGCCGCCAGCGCGGCGGCGGTGTCGTTGGCGGTGACGGCCCGTTCGAAGTCCCGGTTGGCCTCGCGCATGGCCTGGAGGTTTTGCTTCGTCATGACGGGTACGGCCGTCTCGACGGCGAGCCGGTCGAGGGAGCGCAGGACCGCGAGGGTCTTTTCGACGTCACGGCGGTTGAGCGTGGTGATGCGCGTATAGACGCCGGGCTTGGCCTCGACTAGGCCGATGTCGGCGAGCCGGGCGAGCGCCTCGCGCACGGGAGTGCGGCTGAGGCCGAGGCGCTCGGCGAGCTCACCGTCCTTGACCTTTTCTCCGGGGGCGAGTTCGCCGCGCACGATGGAGTCGCGCAGGCGATGGAAGACCTCGTCGCTGAGGAGGCGGCGGGAAACGGGGCTGTCGAGTGACATATTGCGTACAGTACATCGCCCTAGACGGCCCCTCCGGTGGCGGCGCCCGTCCTGACGCGCTGGACGAGGGCCCGGGCCAGGATCACGGCCGGGTCGATGAGCGGAACGTCCACGGCGTCCTCGGGAAGCCCCAGCGGAATCTCCGTGCAGCCGGCGATCACCGCCTGCGCGCCCTGTTCGATCAGGCGCTGTGCGGCGCGGGACAGCAGAGCGGTCGTCGTGTCGTCGTAGGCGCCGGATTTCACCGCTCTGATGGCGGTCATGACCTCTTCGTCCTGGCCGGCGGCGTCGGGCAGGACCAGGCGGATGCCGAAGCGGTCCAGCCAGTCCTGGTACAGGCCCGCGCGGACGGTGCCGGTGGTGGCGAGCAGTCCGGCGGTGCGGAGGCCCGGGCCCATGGCACCGAGGTGCCGGGCGACTTCACCGATCATGTGGACGATGGGCAGGCCGACATGGTCGGCGATGCGAGGGACGAACGCGTGTGCGGTGTTGCAGGGAATGGCGATGACCGTGGCACCGGCCTCGCGCAGCACACGGCTGCCGTCGAGCAGCCACGGGGTGGGGTCGGGCCCGTCACCGAGCAAGGCCTGGGTGCGGTCGGGGATGGTGGGGTCGGACCAGATGACCGTGCGCAGATGGTCCTGGTCGCTTGCGCCGGGGGTCGTCGCGACGAGCTTGGCGTAGAAGTCGGCGGTGGCGGCCGGGCCCATGCCGCCGAGGATGCCGATGATCTCCGTGGTGGGGGCGCTCACTGTGCGGGTTCCTTGTGCAGGGACGGGGTCTCGGGCTCGGCCTGGGCGTGGAGGGTTTCGCCACTGCCCCGTTTGGCTGCGCGCCGCTTCTCGGAGCTGTCGACGACGGTGGCGGCAAGGGAGTTGCCGATGACGTTCACACCGGTACGGGCCATGTCGACGATGAAGTCGACGCCGAGGAGCAGCGCGATGCCTTCGGCGGGCAGGCCGATGGAGTTGCCGGCGGCGATGAGGACCACGATGGAGGCGGAGGCGACGCCCGCCATGCCCTTGGAGAGGATCACCAGCACGCCGACCATGAGCAGCAGGGCGGGCAGGGAGGTGTCGGCGCCGTAGGCGTTGGCGAGGAACACCAGGGCGGCGGCCTGGTAGAGAACGGAGCCGTCGGTGTTGAAGGAGTAGCCGAGGGGGACGACGAAGGAGGTCGTGGAGCGGCTGACGCCGAACTCCTCCAACTTGCCCATGAGGGGGGCCAGTACGGCCTCCGAACTGCGCGTGACGAAGGCGATCCCGGCCAGTCCCGCGATGGACTTGAGCAGTTCGACGTAGCGGATGCGGTAGATCGCGGCAATGAGCGGGAAGAGAGCGCCGATGACGATGGCCAGGCCCGCGTAGACCACCGCGATGAAGCCCAGCAGGCTGCGCAGGTTGCCGAAACCGTAGTGGGCGACGTCGTAGGAGATGAAGCCGAGCACGCCCAGCGGTGCGATGCGGATGACATAGCCGACGACCTTGAACATCACTGCGGCGACCGACTCCAGGACGGCGGCGAAGGGCTCGGACTTCTCCCCGATCGCGGCCATGGCGATGCCGACGAGGAGAGCGAAGACGATCGCGCCGAGCAGATTGCCCTCGCCGAACGCGGCGAAGATGTTCTTCGGAACGGCGTGCAGGACCAGTTCGTGGAAGTCGATGCCCTGGCTCAGACCGTCCAGGTCCCTGGCGTCGGCGCCGTGGACCGGGGCGCCCTTGCCGATGCCCGTGACCTTGGCCAGACCCACCGCGATCAGCAGGATCACGGTGGTGACGAGCTCGAAGTACAGGATGGCCTTTCCGGCGATCCTGCCGACCTTCTTGACCGACTCCATGCGGGCGATGCCCAGCACGATGAGCGGGAAGACCAGGGGCAGGACGACGACCTGCACCAGGTTCAGGAACACGTCTCCGAGAATTTTCATCTGCCCGCCCGCGGCTGGGGCGAGGGACCCGAGCAGGGCGCCGAGACCGACGGCGATGATCGACTGGATGCCGATCGGCACGTTCAGACATCGCCGCAGGAAGCCCGAGGGCCGGGCTGGTGCCGTGTCCGCGTGAGGGGGACGACGGTGTGTTGTGTCCATGAGCCGCTCCTGCCATATGCAATATATTGCGTTCTGCGTGTTGGTCGGCAACACTGAGGCCGGACACGGTGGCCTGTCAAGGGGCCCGCACCACGAGGAGCAGCAGATGGCCGTACGCATCGAGCACGACCTGGTCGGAGACAAGGAGATTCCTGCCGACGCCTACTACGGCGTGCACACCGTGCGGGCCGTGGAAAACTTCGCGATCACCGGAGCGACCATCGCCCAGTTCCCGGACCTGATCACCGCACTGGCCGCGGTCAAGCAGGCGGCCGCCCGAGCCAACCGCGACCTGGGGCTGCTGCCGCCGGACATCGCCGAAGCAATCATCGACACCTGCGAGGAGATCCGCGCCGGGCACCTGCACGAGCAGTTCGTCGTCGACCCGATCCAGGGAGGGGCCGGCACCTCCACGAACATGAACGCCAACGAGGTCATCGCCAACCGGGCCCTGGAGCACCTCGGCCACCCCCGCGGGTTCTACGAGATGATCCATCCGCTCGACCACGTCAACCTCGGCCAGAGCACCAACGACGTCTACCCCACCGCCGTACGGCTGGCCCTGGTCACCGCACTGCGCCGGCTCGGCGACTCACTGGGAGCACTGACCACGGCGTTCGCCGAGAAGGCGGCGGAGTTCAGCGACGTGCTGAAGATCGGTCGTACGCAACTCCAGGACGCCGTGCCCATGACGCTGGGCCAGGAGTTCACCACGTACGCCGTCATGATCGAGGAGGATCGCCGGCGCCTGAGCGAGGCGGCCGCCCTGCTGCTGGAGTCCAACCTCGGCGGTACCGCCATCGGCACCGGCATCAACGGCCACCCCCGCTACGCCGAACTCGCCTGCGCGTACCTCGCCGAGATCAGCGGTGAACCCGTCCGGCCCGCAGGCGACTTCATCGAAGCCACCCAGGACTGCGGTGCCTTCGTCCAGCTGTCCGGCGTGCTCAAGCGCGTGGCCGTGAAGCTCTCCAAGACCTGCAACGACCTGCGCCTGACCTCCTCCGGGCCCACCGCCGGACTCGGCGAGATCAACCTGCCCCCGGTGCAGGCGGGTTCGTCGATCATGCCCGGCAAGGTCAATCCGGTGATTCCCGAAGTCGTCAACCAGGTCGCCTTCGAGGTCATCGGCAACGACCTGACCGTGACCATGGCCGCCGAGGCAGGGCAGCTCCAGCTCAACGCCTTCGAACCGGTCATCGCCTACAGCCTGCTGCGCTCCCTGACCCACCTGCGCGCGGCCAGCGACACGCTGGCCACCCGCTGCATCCCCGGCATCACCGCCAACCGCGCCCACCTCCACGACACGGTCCACCGCTCGGTCGGCCTGGTCACCGCACTCGCGCCGCACATCGGCTACGCCGCGAGCACCACGCTCGCCCGCCGGGCCCTGGCCACCGGCCGCCTGGTCAAGGACCTCGCCGCCGAGGCCGGTCTGCTCACCCCCGAGCAACTGGAGGTGATCCTGCGGCCCGAGAACCTCACCGGGCACTCCGCCCCACCATCGGTTGCCGTGCGATGACCCGCCCCCACCGGAGCAGCCACCGCACGCTCAGGCCGTGCGTTGCTGGAACTGCTGGTTGGCGCCGGTGCCGCAGGGCCACTGGATGAGGCGGGCGCCATCGGCGCTGGAGGCGTCCTTCACGTCCAGGCACTTGCCACTGTGCCGGGCGACGAGGTGGACGTAGCCGTTGCCCTGGTCCTGCAGCAGCCACTGCTGGTTGGTGCCACCGGTGCAGTGGTACTGGTTCACGAAGGCACCGTCGGCGGTCGAACCGCCCGAGACGTCCAGGCACTTGCCGCTGTGCTCGGCGATGACCTGGACGTAGCCGCCGCCCGCGTCCGTCAGCCGCCACTGCTGGTTGAGGCCGCCGCTGCAGGCCCACTGCACCGTGAACGCGCTGTCGGCGGCGGAGTTGTCCGAGACGTCGACGCATCTGCCGCTGTGCCGAGCGACGAGGTTGTAGTAGGGGCCGCCGCCCACGCCGGTGACGGTTCCGGCCGCCGTGTCGACGGCGATCTGCGGGTACCACGGCAGGTCCATGGTCCTGCCGGTGGGGAAGGTCAGCGGCAGCCAGATGTACTGGGAGTCGTTGACCGTGCCGCCGAAGGAGTTGCCCCAGCGGTCGCCCATGTACAGGTACGAGGTGCCCGAGGTGCCCTGGACAGGGAGGACGTAGGCGGTCTGGGAACCGTAGGCGGTGTCGTTGCCTACGTCCGTCATGGCCGTCCAGGGACCGGCGAGGCTGGTGGCGGTGGCGTAGCGCTGCTGGTTGGGCTTCCATCCGCTGTTGGCGGAGGTGAGCATGAAGTAGACACCGTCCCGCTTGAAGAGCGCCGGCGCCTCGCGGAAGGTGCCGGGCCAGGGGTTGGCGACCAGGCTGTCGACCCCGGTGTAGTCGGCGGTCAGCTTGAAGATGTCGAGGTCGGCGTTCTCGTTGGCGGACGAGATCAGGTAGGCCGTGCCGTCGTCGTCCTGGTAGAGGGTCATGTCCCGGGAGGTGATGCCGAGCGGCCGGGAACTGCCCAGGTAGGTGTAGTTGCCGTCGACCGTGTCCGAGACCGCGACGGCGGCACGGGCCTGGGTGTAGTCGGTGCCGTTCTCCTTGTGCATCCACATCACGAACTTGCCGGTGGCGCTGTTGAAGATCACCTTCGGCCGCTCGACGTTGGCGACCGCCAGCTCCGCAGCGCTGTTCCGGGTCAGGACGTTGTTGCGGAACTCCCAGGTCTTCAGGTCCGTGGAGCGGTAGACCGAGACGGCCTTGAAGGTGTTGTCGGGGTTGCGGTTCTCGCCGAACCAGTAGTAGTACGCGCCGACCCTGATCACACCGCCGCCGTGGGCCTGAACCACGGCTCCGGTGGTGTCGGTGAACTGGGTCGCGTTCGTCACGGTGACCGAAGCGGCCTGCGCGGGGGCGCCGGTGACCAGGAGTGCGAAGAGGCCCAGGAGTGCGGCCGGCAGAAGCAAGCGGGCACGACGGTCCATGCGGTTTTCCTTTGTGGAAGGGCACTCACAGCCGGCAAGATGTTGGAAAATGTTGAATGGCATTTGTTTTCGTTCGAGCACGGTAGAGGTCGCCTGGACCCCGGTCAACGGTTCTGACGCGATCGATCCTCCCGACGACTCCCGGACGGAACGCCCCTAGTCATCCCATGACTGTCTCCGCACTTTTCGGATCGCCTCCCCAACTCCTTGAGCGATACGGAAACTTCTCCCCACCTCTGGACAACAGCCTCACCGATCACCCTTAATGCATCCGATGTCTTCCGGAGGCTCCGTTGCCCGCCCAGGTCCCCCCGACGCTGAAGCGATCCGAACACCAACGAGCAGGAGGAAACAACTGTGCCCAGAGCTCTCTCACGTCGTTCGGTACTCGCCGGAATGGCCGCAGCGACCGTGGCCGCCGTCGTAGGCCCGACCGTGATGGCGGCCCCCGCGTACGCCGCGACCGCCAACCCGCTGCCGCTGCCTCCCCTGCGGATCCCGAAGACCGACATGGGCCTCGAGCAGCAGCCGGACTCCAAGGTGCAGTGGCTGCAGGACGCCAAGCTGGGGATGTTCATCCACTGGGGTGTCTACTCGGGCCCTGCCAAGGGCGAGTGGTGGATGCACAACGCCCCGATCACACCGGCGAACTACCAGAAGTACGTCACCGACGCGACGAGTGAGCAGTTCACGGCGGACGCCTACGACCCCACGGCCTGGGCGCAGTTGGCCAAGGACTTCGGAGCGAAGTACGTGACCCTGACCACCCGCCACCACGACGGGTTCGCCCTGTGGCCGCTGAACCACCCCAACGCCTGGAGCGCCGGGCAGGCACCGCTGAACCGGGACTTCGTCAAGGACTACGTCGCGGCGGTCCGGGCGGCCGGACTGAAGGTCGGCCTGTACTACTCGCCGATCGACTGGCGCTATCCGGGCTACTACGACGTCACCGGCACCGACTGCGCGACCAACCCGTGGGGTTACACGACCGACCCCGCGCACAAGGAGAACGCACGGATCATGAAGACCGAGGTGTACGAGTCGGTCAAGGAGCTGGTCACCCAGTACGGCGTCATCGACGACTTGTGGTGGGACGGCGGTTGGCTGGCGGAGAAGGGCAGCGACGCCGACGCAGCGTTCTTCTGGGAGCCCGGCCAGTACCGCGACACCGCCAACCAGTGGCCGGTGGACGCCGCTTACGGCGAGACCGACGCCGGCGGCAAGCCGCTGGGTCTGATGGGCATGGTGCGCAAGCATCAGCCCGACATTGTCGCGAACCTGCGGTCCGGTTGGATGGGCGACTACATCAATGACGAGGGTTCCGGGGTACCCAGCGGGGCGATACGCACCGGCAATCTCGTCGAGAAGGTCTTCACCGTCGGAAGCTCCTGGGGCTACAACTCCGACGGCAAGGTGATGAGTTACGGCACCGCCATGAACATCCTGGTCAACTGCTGGGTGCGCAACATGACCGCGATGGTCAACGTCGGCCCGGACCGGCACGGCACCGTCTCCTCCGGCCAGGCGAGCCTGCTGCGCCAGATCGGCACCTTCATGACCGCCTGCGGCCAGTCCGTCTACCGAACCCGCGGCGGCCCGTGGGACCCCGTGGACGGCCAGTACGGCTACACGTACAGGGACAACACCTTCTACGTCCACCTGCTGCCCGGCTACAGCGGCACCTCGTTCACCACCCCCTCGATCGGGGACGCCCAGGTCACCCGCGTGTTCGACGTGCGCTCCGGCACCAGCCTGTCCTTCACCGTCGGAGGTGACGGCCGGGTCGCCGTCGCCGGCATCGACCGGACCACCCACCCGGAGGACAGCGTCGTCGGCGTCACGCTGGACCGCTCCGTGCAGCCGGGCGACATCGCCGCAGGCAAGACCGCCACCGCCGACAGCGAGGAGACGTCCAAGGGCAACACCGCGGCGAACGCCGTCGACGGGTCCACCTCCACGCGCTGGTGTGCCAACGACGGCAACACCGGCCACTGGCTCAAGGTCGACCTGGGCTCCACCCGCTCCCTGACCGGAACCCGCCTCGCCTGGGAGAAGGACGGTGCCAACTACCGCTACCGGATCGAGGGTTCCACCGACAACGCCACCTGGACCACGCTGGCCGACCTGACCGCCACCACCGGCACCAGCCAGGTCCAGGTCGCCCTCTTCCGCGCGCAGGCGCGCTACGTCCGGGTCACGGTCACCGGCCTGCCCTCCGCCGTGTGGGCGTCCATCCGCAGCCTGGAGGTCTACGACCGGCCGTTCACCGCGGACTTGGGCACCTTCAAGCTGGTCAACCGCAACAGCGGCAAGGTGATGGACGTCAAGGACGCCTCGACCGCCGACGGCGCCCTGGCCATCCAGTGGCCCTGGACCGGCGGCACCAACCAGCAGTGGAAGCTGCTGCCCGACACCGACGGCTCCTACCGGCTGTCCAACGTCAAGAGCGGCAAGATCCTCGACAGCCCCGGCGGTTCCGCCCAGGGCGCGAGCCTCGACCAGTGGGGCGACTCCGGCAGCGACAACCAGTGGTGGAAGCTGGTCCCCTCCAGCAGCAGCGGCTACTACCGGCTCGTCAACGTCCGCACCGGCTGGTGCGCCGACGTCGCCAACGCGTCCACGTCGGACGGCGCCGACGTCATCCAGTGGCCGACCACCGGCGGCGCCAACCAGGACTGGCAGATCGTCGCGCTCTGACACCCCCGTTGCGGATTCGACTGCCCTGTCCGGTCACCTCCAGGGACCAGGGCGGTCTCCGTTGCCCGGTGACCACCTCCTGCCAGGGCTCGCCCGCCCCGATCCGGCGGAGTACATCATGCATCGGGGATCCGTACCCGCGGTGCGTGTCGTCGGCGTAGGCCGCCGCGAAGCGCAGGGCGAGACGTCCTGGTCGACGGTGCCGCACGCCGAACCACCGGTCACCGAAGGCGTCGCCGAACGCGAGCCCGTGCAACGAATCCAGCACGGCAGCAGGGACGTCGATCATCGGGATCGTTTCGCAGCGCGACGGCGCCTCTACGCTGCTTTCCTTCGGTCACCGATGAGTTTCCGGGTGCCGGACGGTCCAAGTCGGTACACAGAAACGAAGGAGAGCCCGATGGGTACGACGCGTTTGCAGCCGGTGACTCACATCGCCCGTCGCATGTTCGAGCTCCTGGAGCCGATCTGCCTGGTCACCTACTGCGCCGCCGAGTGCAACGAGGAGTTGGTCGCGCTCGGCCACCGCACCTACTGGGACGGCTACTTCGCCAGCCGGGCCGCCCCGCTGGGACGCGTGGAGGCCCACGTCGTGCACGCGGCCTTCTACAACTTCGCCGACGGAGAAGCCGCACGGCACATCCCCAGCGCCTGGGAGACCATCCCGCCCGAGGCGTCCGTCGCCGCGCGGGAACGGGGCAGCGCGGCCTCCCTACGGCGCATCCTCGGCGACGAGCTGGCCGACTCCCCCGGCCTGGTGCGCGCCGCCGACCTGACCACCAAGGCAGCCACGAGCGCCCCCACCGAAGGCAGGGTGATGTACGCCGGCATGCGCACCCTTGCGGTGCCGAGCGACCCCGTCGCCCGCCTGTGGCATTCCGCGACCATGCTGCGCGAGCACCGCGGCGACGGACACATCGCCGCCCTCGTCGGAGCACGCATCGGCGGCACGGAAGCGCATGTCCTGTCCGCGCTGGAACAGGGCATCCATCCCCCGGAGTCGTTCGGACGCATCCATCACCTGCCGAAACAGCGGCTGGCCGCGGTCATGGACGGCCTGCGCGAACGCGGGCTCATCGACACCGAGAGCCACTTCACCGACGCCGGCCGCGAGGTCAAACACCGCATCGAAGCCCTCACCGACGAACTCGCCACCCCGCCCTACGAAGCCCTCTCCCCCGCCGAACTCGACGAACTGATCACCGAACTCGAACCCATCACCGCGACGCTGGTGGCCACCGGCTCACAGTGACGCCCAGCAAACCGACGGGACGAGGTTTTCGAGACGGCGCGATCTCCCGCGCCGACGCCCGGTCGTGTCCGAGCGTCGCGAACGCCTCCAGATCCAGCTCCCGGCGGCGCTACGGGATCAGAACGATCTTCCCGGTGATGTGACCGCTCATGATCTGGCGATGTGCGGCGGCGGCTTCGCGCAGCGGGTGGGTGTCGGCGATCAGGATGCGCAGCCGTCCTGCCTCCGCCTCTGCGGTGAGCTGCAGTCGGGCCGCGGCCCGGACCTGCGTACCCGGGTCCGCGCCGGGCGCGCCGCCGAGGAGTTTGATGCCGGCCCGGGCGCCGCGCTCGAAGCCGGCGATGGTGGCGATGCGGGAACGGTCGGCCACGAGTTCCACGGAGACGTCCACCGCCTCGTCGGTGCCGACCAGGTCGGCCGCCGCGTCGACGCCGCCCGGCGCCGCCGCCCGTACGCGGTCGGCCAGCCCGGGCCCGTACGCGATCGGGATCGCGCCCAGGTCGCGCAGCAGCTCGTGCTTCGCCTCGCTCGCCGTTGCGAGAACGGTGGCTGCGCGTGCCACCGCCAGTTGCACGGCCGTCAGGCCGACTCCTCCGGCGGCGCCGTGGATCAGCACCGTCTCGCCCTTGCCCAGTCCGATCGCTTCGAGGGTGTGCACGGCGGTGACTCCGGCGGCCATCAGTCCGCCGGCCTGTTCCCAGGAGAGTCGGGCTGGCTTGGGCACCACTGACGAAGCCGGTACGACGAGTTCGGCGGCGTAGGCGCCGGCTGCGCGATAGGCGATCACCTCGTCGCCGACCTCCACCGGACCCGCGGGACCTGTCGCGTCGGCGCCCACCGCGGTCACGACACCGGAGGCCTCGGTGCCCAGCCGCAGCGGCAGCCGCGCCGGGTCGGTTCCGAAGGCACCGCTGTACACCTTGTAGTCGAAGGGATTGACGCCTGCGGCACGGACCGCGATACGTACCTGGCCCGGCCCCGGCTCCGGGACGGTCACATCGACCACGGACAGGGCCTCGGGACCGCCGTACGTGCTTGCCACCACTGCTTCGCTCATGTCCGGGAGCAACACGAGCCCGAAGGGACACATTCCGCCTGAGCTCCTCTCACTTGCCGAAACCTGCGGTGAGCCCTGGGCGGCCGCCTTCAACCCCGGCCTCGTCGAGCGCATGGCCCACGCCATCGGCGCGAGCATGCGCCGCGTCGGCGACCCGTACCTCGTCGCCACGACCGGCACGGCGTACGTGCGCGACCTGGAGAGCGCCGGCATCATCGCCACCTTCAAGCACTTCGCCGGCTACTCGGCCTCGAAGGCCGCCCGCGACCACGCCCCCGTCTCCATGGGCCCGCGGGAGTTCGCCGACGTGATCCTGCCGCCGTTCGAGACGGCGATACGAGAGGGCGGCGCCCGCTCGGTCATGAACTCCCACGCCGACGTGGACGGCATGCCGGCCGGCGCCGATCCCCTCCTTCCCTGTGCGACTGGGCGCCTGCAGCACCGACATCCGGTTGAGCAGCACCGTCCGCTCTCCGGTCCGACCCGCGGAGGCGGTCCCGCCACCTTTTTGAGCGGAGCGCTCCGCTCCGATAGGATGGACGGTGCAGAACACACCGTTCCGCCGACTCGGAGGACACATTGAAGACGACGAGCAAGCCGACGGCCCTGGTCACCGGTGGCAGCCGGGGAATCGGCGCGGCCACCTCGCGTGCGCTGGCGGCCCGCGGCCACCGCGTGGCCGTCAACTACTTCTCGAACCGCGAAGCGGCAGACCAGGTGGTCAAGCAGATCGAGACCGAAGGCGGCGAGGCCTTCGCCGTGCAGGCCGATGTGTACGACCCCCGTCAGGCGGCCGAACTGCTGGAACGCTCCGCGGCCGACGGGCGCCTGGACGTCCTCGTCTGCAACGCCGGTGCCCGCTTCACCCCGACCCCACTGCCCAGCCTGTCCTGGGACGACTTCAACGCCAAGGTGACGAACGAACTCGCGTCCGTCTACACCCTCACCCAGCGGGCGCTGGCCGTCATGGGCGCCCAGGGCGGGGGCCGGATCGTGTACGTCTCCAGCGCAATGGCCGACGGCCCGCCCACCGTGGGCATGGCCGCGCACGGCACCGCCAAGGCCGCGCTGAACACCTTCGCCCGGTTCGTCGCCTACGAGGCCGGCCCGCTCGGCATCAACGTCAACGTCGTGGCGCCCGGCTACGTACGTACCGAGGCGAGCGCCGGACTGCCGGCGGAGATCCAGCAGCGTTTGGCCGAACGCACCCCGCTCGGGCGGGTCGCGGAGCCGGAGGACGTGGCCGGGGCGATCGCGATGCTGGTGGGCGCGGAGGCCGGTTTCGTCACGGGCTCGGTCGTCACCGTCGACGGCGGACACGGCGTGGGACGCCCCTGAGGCAGAATCCGCGCCATGGGTGACACGTATGCAGGCAAACCGCGAGGCCGACAGCGGGAGGCGGACCGCAATGACACGCGCCTCTTCCAGGCCGCGCGCGAGGTCTTCGCCGAGCGCGGCTGGGACGCTCCCGTCTCCGAGATCGCCCGCCGTGCCGGGATCGGGATGGGCAGTCTCTACCGCCGCTATCCCAGCAAGGAACTGCTGGCCCAGCGGATGCGGATCGCAGCGATGGAACAACTGGTCGCGCAGGCACGAGCGGCCATCGCAGAGGAGTCCGACCCCTGGTCCGCGTTCGCCCGCTTCCTGCGGGACGTGCTGTCGGCCCAGGAGCCGGGCAGTCCGCTTCTCCCGCTGATCGGTGGCCGCCTGCCCGCCACCGACGACACCGTGAACGCCGCCGACCGGCTCCGGGCCGTCCTCGACGACCTGGTGGGCGAGGCGCACCGGGCAGGCGTGCTGCGCACCGACTTCACCTCCGCCGACGTCCCGTTGCTGCTCGAACACCTCACCGCGCGCATCCCCGTCGCCGGCGAGCGTGCCCGCGCGCTGCACCTGCGCTACCTCGACCTGGTCCTCGCCGGGCTGCGCACCACGCCCCAGGACGAGCCCGCCGCCCTGACGGGCCCGGCACCGAGCTGGGCAGAACTCAGGGCGCTGTGGAACGCGCCGACGGAGTGACCGCCAGGGCGCCGGACGGGACGCTGGTCAGACCCGGTCCAGGGGGCGGTGCGGACCGCTGGGAAGCTCCATGTCGATCGTGTCTCCGGGGGACACCACGCCGCCTTCCCTCACGATGCTCATGATTCCGGCCTTGCGCACGATGTTCCCCGCCTCGTCACGGCCGACGACCTGCTTGAGCAGCCCGTCCTGGAAGTTGTCGATCTGCAGGCAGGGGTTGCGCAGGCCGGTGACTTCCAGGACCGCGGAGGCGCCGATGCGCAGCAATGTGCCGACCGGCAGACCGAGCAGATCGATGCCGCGCGTGGTGATGTTCTCGCCGAGTTCGCCGGGCGCCACCTTGAACCCCTCTTCACGGACCTCGGCGAAGAGCTCTTCATGAATGAGGTGGACCTGGCGCAGATTCGGCTGGGTGGGATCCTGCGCGACGCGCGAGCGGTGCTTGACCGTCACACCGGCGTGCACGTCTCCCTCCACACCGAGCCCGGCGAGCAGCCTGACGCTGTCCCGGTTCGGCTTGGTGAACGAGTAATCCCCGTTGCTGCTGACCGCCGTCACTGTCCCGCTCATACGTCCGGACCCCCTCGTCGGTAACCGTGATCAGCCACCAGCCTAGCCAGGGAATTCGGTGCGCGCCGGGGCGTAGACCTGGATGCGGCCGGCGGTCTCGCGCACTGCCATCCGGGGCAGCCGGGGCAGCGGACGTACCGACCTGGGGTGGGTGAGCGACTCGCCGGTCAGGGCGAAGGTGGCGCCGTGGCAGGGGCAGGCGAGGGTGTCGCGGGCGGGCGAAAGGGCCAGGCGGCAGGCCTGGTGGGTGCAGATCCCGGAGACCGCCTGGACGCGGCCGGAGACCCGGCGCACGAACCCTGTGACGGTACCCAGATCGAAGGAGAGCACCGCACCTTCGGACACGTCGGTGGAAGCCGCCACGTTCTGCCAGGTCCCGTGCGTCGGGGTGATCTCTCCGGCACCGGCGCCGGAATCGCCGGCGCTCCGCCCCGTCACCGCATGATCGACGGCCGCTCCCGCGACCGTGCCGGTGGCCGCCAGCGCGGTGGCCGCCAGGAACCGCCGGCGTCCGGGGGCACGCCAGGTCACCGGCCGCGGCGGAGCCGACTCGGCAGTGGTGTCGAGGGTGGCGATACGACGCTGCAGATCCTGTACGAATTCCTCCCGTGGCCCGGCGGCCTCCGGGCTCGCGCCGAGCAGCTCGATGGCCGTGCGGGTGATCGCCAGATCTTCCTGGGAGGGGGCGAACGGTTTGGGTCGGCGCCGGCCCAGCAGGCGCTCGACGTAGCGGTCCACCGCGGACTTCATGACGCGTCCCCTTCCAGGTCGTTCTCCTTGCCCAGGCCCGCGGCATGGCGCAGGGCGCGATGCTGCAGGACCTTCGCGTTCGCCACCGAGACCCCGAGTTCGGCGGCCGCCTGGCGGATCGTGTAGCCCCGCAGGAACCGCAGTTCGAGGATCGCGCGCGATCGTTCGGGCAGTGCGTCGAGAATCCGGGTGATGCGCTCCTGCGCGTCGCCGGGCTCGTCCAACCGGCCGGGTGCCGCGAAGTTCTCCAGGTCGACCTCGCTCGGGTCGATCTCGGTGACCTGGTGGCCGAGGGTGCGTCGCCAGTGCTCGACCAGTACGGTGCGGGCGGCGGCCAGCAGATAGGCGCGTACCTCACCGACCGTCGCGCCGGTGCGCAGCCGCCCGTAGACGGTAAGGAACACCTGCGAGGTCAGGTCCTCGGCGTCCGGTCGGTTGCCGACCCGGGCGAACATCAGCCGGTACAGGCGCGGCACGTTGTCGGCGTAGATCGCCTCCCAGCTGGGGTACTTCGCGCTGCCCAGCATCGTCGGACGCGCCCGTGCCTTCGGACGCAGGGGCCCCGGCTCGGAGTCATCCCGCCGAGCCGCACGCACGGCCGACCTCCACGCCCGACTCACCCGAAGAGCGATCACATCGCATCATAGTGCGCCCCCACCCGGTCCAACCCGCCCTTGGCCTCGCCCCGTTGGCGAATCCCTCACCAACAGATACGGCCCCGGGTTACACGCCCGTGCCAGGCAGCGGCCGGAGGGGTGTAACCCGCTCCCGTATCCCCTGAACAGAGCCGTTCACAGCGCTTCAACGAGTCCAGAAACCTCAGGGACCTCAGGAAGTTCAGGAACCCAGGAACGGGAGACCATGTTTTCGGATCTTGCTGCTCATCGGCTGACAGCGCCGGCGCTCACCGTGCTGCTGGTCGCCCCCACCCTGCTGCTGGCCGCGTGTGCCGGCCCCGGCCATTCGGCCGCTGCACCTCCCGACACCGCGATCTCACCGGGCGCACATCAGCCCCTCGCCGGGACTCCCGGTGCGAGCGGCACCGGTGCGGCGGCGTCCGGCGCGTC
The DNA here is from genome assembly GCF_039532765.1 of Streptomyces longisporus. Taxonomy (NCBI): domain Bacteria; kingdom Bacillati; phylum Actinomycetota; class Actinomycetes; order Kitasatosporales; family Streptomycetaceae; genus Streptomyces; species Streptomyces longisporus. The sequence goes on along the minus strand of NZ_BAAASG010000007.1, from coordinate 944,101 downwards.
GGCGATGCCGGGCATGACCATGAGCCCTCCGGCGGGCGGCACCTCGGCGGCCCCGGTCGCCGGTACCACGGTGGCCATCAAGAACTTCGCCTTCGCCCCTGCCAACCTGACAGTGAAGCCAGGCACGACCGTGACCTGGACCAATCAGGACACCGACGCCCACACGGTCACCAGTCACAACGCCGACGGGCCGCTTCGGTCCCCGGCACTGGGCACCGGGAAGAGCTACTCGTACACCTTCACCACAGCCGGCAGCTACGCCTATCTGTGCACCATCCATCCGTTCATGACCGCCACGGTGACGGTGACCCCATGACGGACCAGAACTCCTCGGGAACGGGTATGACACGCCGTCAGCTCATGCGGCACGCGGGGTGGTTCGGCTCCGCCGTGGTCCTCACCGTCGTCGGTGGCGAGGTCATCAGCCACATCGGCTTCCAGGGCCCTGCCAACACCGATGTCACCGGATCCTTCACCCGGGCGATCGACCAGATCAACGCCCTGGGATTCCGGCCGGACTTCGTCATTCACACCGGCGACCTGACCCACCTGTCCACCCCTGCCCAGTTCGACCAGGTCAAACAGATGATGACCGGACTCGTCACCGACCGGGTGTTCACCGTGCCCGGCGAGCACGACTCGGTCGGGGACGCCGGGCGGGCCTACCGACGGGCCTTCGGCCACAACACCGCGGGGGACGGCTGGTTCAGCTTCGACACCCATGGCGTGCACTTCCTCGCGCTGGTCAACACGCTGGCACTGGAGAAGCTCGGGCATCTCGGGACCGAGCAGATCGACTTCGTACGCAAGGACCTCGCGGGCCTCGGCTCCGACACGCCGGTCGTGGTGTTCAGCCACATCCCGCTGTTCGCCATGTACCCCGCATGGGGCTGGAGCACCGACGACGCCCTGCAGGTGCTGGCGCTCCTCAAGCGCTTCGCCTCGGTGACCTGCCTCAACGGTCACGTCCATCAGCTGTTCAGCCGCACCGAGGGCAGCGTCACCTTCCACTCCGCGACGACCACCGCCTACCCCCTGCCCGCCCCTGGCCACGGCCCGGCGCCCACGCCCCAGGTCCTGCCCGCCCGGCAGCTGAAAGCCGCCCTCGGCATCCGCACCGTCACCTACGAACGCGGCGCCGAGGCGCTCGCCGTCACCGACCGGAGGCTCGCGTGACCATCGCTCCTACGACCACCGGGGCGGCCACGCGCATCGGTGTCCGGCTGGCCGTCGTCGCCGCCCTCGCGGTCGGCGGCACCATTCACGCCCAGCTGTACATCGACGGCTACCGCTACATCCACGCCATCGGCGTCATGTTCCTGATCCAGGCCGCCGCCTCCTTTGCCCTGGCCGCTCTGCTGCTGGTCAGCCCGCCGACCGGGATGCCAGTGACCCTGCGGGTGCCGGCCGCGGGAGTTGCGCTCGGAGCCCTCATCGGCTTCGGTGCGTCCCGGACGACCGGTGTGTTCGGCTTCACCGAACGCGGGTTGCAGCCCTCGCCCCAGGCACTGCTCAGCGTGCTGGCCGAGCTCACCGTCCTGGCTCTCCTGACACCTGCGCTGCTGCGGACATTGACCGGCAGGTTGAGCGCGCGGGCCCGGGCGGTCGCCTTGGAGGTCTCGCCCGACGACGCTACGGCGAAGTAGCGTAACGCTTCGTATCGACGTTCGAGACTCTGTGAGGCTGCGATGGGGCATCCCGACCCCTTAGTGATCGACCCGGCCGGTCGCGACATTCACGGCGAAGCCGCCCGTGTCCGCGAGCGCGGACCGGTGACCTTGGTCGAACTCCCCGACGGGGTTGCGGCTTGGGCCGTCAGCTCCCCCGATCTGCTCAAGCGCCTGCTGACCGACCCTCGTGTCTCCAAGGACCCGCGCCGCCACTGGACCCGCTGGATCAACGGCGAAATCGCCCCGGACTGGCCGCTGTTCACCTGGGTCGCGGTGCAGAACATGTTCACCGCGTACGGCGGCGAGCACAAACGCCTGCGGGCCCTGGTCTCCAAGGCGTTCACCGCACGTCGCACCGCCGCGCTCCAGCCTCGTGTCGAAGCGATCACCAAGGACCTGCTGGACCGGGTCGAGCAGGCCGGACAGGACGGGCGGGTCGTCGATCTGCGCGAGGGGCTCTGCTACCCGTTGCCGATCCAGGTCATCAGCGAACTGTTCGGCCTGCCCGAGGACCAGGGTGCAGAGCTACGGGCCGTTGTGGACGGCGTCTTCCACACCTCCGCCACACCGGAGGAGGTCACCGACATCTACACGCGGTTCTACGCGGCGCTCGCCAAACTCGTCGCCTCCAAAAGGGAGTCACCCGGCGACGACCTGACGTCCGCCCTCATCGCGTCGCGCGACGACGAGGGCGGGGGCCGCCTCAGCGAGCAGGAACTCCTCGACACCCTCATGCTCATGGTCAGCGCGGGCCACGAGACCACGGTCAACCTCATCGACAACGCCATTCACGCACTGCTCAGCCACCCCGACCAACTCGCGCTCGTCCGCAGCGGCCACGCCTCCTGGGACGACGTGATCGAGGAGACGCTGCGCGTCGAGGCGCCGGTCGCCAGCCTGCCGCTGCGATACGCCGTGGAGGATCTGGCGATGAGCGAGTTCGGCGGTCCCGAAGGCGTCGTGATCGGCAAGGGTGAGGCCATCCTGGCCGCGTACGCCGCAGCCGGACGCCACCCCGGCAAGTACGGCGACGACGCGGACCGCTTCGATGTCACCCGCGTCGACAAGGAGCACCTGGCCTTCGGCTACGGAGTGCACTTCTGCCTGGGCGCCCCGCTGGGGCGGCTGGAGGCGCGGATCGCGCTGCCGGCGCTCTTCGAGCGTTTCCCGGATCTGCAACTCGCGGTGTCGCAGGACGAGTTGGAGCCGGTGGACTCCTTCATCTCCAACGGTCACCGCTCCCTCCCGGTACGCCTTCGCTGAGCACCCTCCGACACGAGGGACAGGTATGCGGGTCCGCGCTCCACGCCGAGTGGGGCGTGGACCCGCTTGTCGATCGAGGATCTGGGAGGGAGGGCCGGGCCCTAACCGACCAGGCGGCGGCGCCAGTCCAAAGGGGTGACGGTGATGGCCCGGCCGGGGTCACCGTCCCATTCGGTGTGCAGGCCGGCTGCTTCGAGGGCGACCACGACCTCGCGGCCGATGGCTGCAGTGGTCGCGGACGAGCCGTCGAAGCCGCCGTAGAGGAGCATCAGTCCGTGGCCGGCTGCGGCGGAGTCCGTGCACTGGGTGTGGAAGTAGACGAAACCACGGGCGTCGGGGCCGCCTTCGCCGCCGATCTCGGACTGGCCGCAGCTGCGGCAGCAGGTGAAGTTCTCGCGGGCCGTGATCCCGGCCTCCTGCAGGGCAGTGAACGCACGGGTGAGTCGCTCGGGGTCGGTCTCGCCCTGCCATGCAGCTTGCTCGGCGACCCGCTCCAGCCACAACCGGTCGGCCAGCGCCTGCGATTGCTCGCGCGAAACCGGCCGACGGTCCTCGCTGACCAGGTACTCCTCGGCGATCTCGGCCAGTTCGGCGCGGGAGGCGTACCCGCCGACCAGCACCTCGCGGACGCGCTGCTCCAACTCCATGCGCTCGTTTTCGGCGAGGTCGAGCGGCGGCACTTCACGGGCGGGGCCCAGGTCCAGCAGCGACCAAGCCAGACCACCGTCCCAACCGGCCTCCTGGCGGGCCCAGCCGGTAATCGCCGCGATCACGGCTTCGGGCCCGCCGACCAGCGCCTGGAAGTGTCGCCCGGCGGCACCGTCTCGGTGCTCCAGCGTGTAGTCAGCACCGGCCTCGTGCCAGACCTGGGTGAAGACGTCGGGCAGGTCGGGTATCCGCTGGACCACCAGGAACCGGTCACCGTCACCGCCGATTCTTTGGACCAACCCGGCCAGTTCATCGGCGGACACACGGACGTGCCGCTCCCGGTTCTCGGTATTCACCACGATCTCGAGCATGCGCAGACTCTGACACAGCCCTCTCAGTGGTGACGGGTGCCGGGCCCCGGGTCAGGTCGTCGGTGCCGGGCCGGGCGGAAGGTGGACCGTCATGACGAGGTGGCAGGTCTCGGTCCCCGCGCCGCGGTAGGTGTGCGGGGAGTCGCCGTCGAAGGTGGCGGTCTGGCCGGCCTCGACGGTGTGCTCGGTGCCGTCGACGACCAGGGTCATCCGGCCGGAGGTGACGCTGACGGTCTCCACGACCCCTGCCTGGTGGGGGTGGCTGGGGTAGTCCTCGCCCGGTTCCAGTCGCCAGCGCCAGACCTCGACCGGAGCCGGTCCCGAGGTCGTCAGCACGAGCCGGGCCTCGCCACCCCGCTCCCCCGTCCACAGGGGAGCCACGGCGTCGGCGGCCACGATCCGTACCCGGCCTTCGGGCGATCCCTGCATCAGGGCGGACACCGAGATGCCCAGGGTGTCGGCCAGCCGGACCAGCGTGGCCAGGTTGGGGTTGCCCTGGGCTTTCTCCAGTCCCACGAGGGCGCCCTTGCTGACCTGGGCACGGCGGCTGAGTTCGTCCAAGGACAGGCCCGCGCGCATACGTGCCGCCCGGACGTTGTGCGCGACCGTTCGCAGCGCTGCGGCTGTCTCCGCCACCTCGTCACTTCCCTTACACCTGGACATTCCAATGCACCGTACGGTCGATCGGTTGTAACACCCGGTCGTTTCGATGTACGGTCTGGTCGTTCCACTGGATGGTAAGGGATTGTTCTGTGATCGCTCTGCCGCTGGCCCTGGGCAGCTCCCTCGCGTACGGATGCGCCGCCGTGGGCTGGGGTGTCGCTTCGACCGCATCGGTCCCGGGAAGTCCTGACCGCCCCCGCCCGCAGGAAACGGAAAACACCGCCCATGCCCGCCTTCCGCATCTCCCCCGCCGTCGCCGAAGCCTTCCCCGACACCCTGATCGCCCTGGTCACCGCCTCCGGCCTGCGCGGCCGTGAGTCCTGGCCGCACACCGCCGCGGCCGTCGAGGAACTGGAGCAACAACTGGCCGACGGCACCTGGCAGCCCGCCGACGAGACCGACCCCCGCATCGAGGCCTGGCACACCGCCTACCGCTCCTTCGGCACCAACCCCCGCCGGATCCGCCCCAGCGTCGATGCGCTCGGCCGCCGCCTCGCGAAGAAGGGGAGCCTGCCGCGCATCAACCCCGCCGTCGACTCCTACAACGCCGTCTCCGTACGGCACGGCCTGCCCGCCGGCGCCTTCGACCTCGACCATGTCACGGACGCCGTCGACATCCGCCACGCGGACGGCACCGAGTCCTTCACCCCGCTCGGCGAACCCGACACCGTCGAGCACCCCAAGCCCGGCGAGATCATCTACGCCGACGCAACAGGGGTCCTGACCCGCCATTGGAACCACCGCGACGCCCACCGCACCCGCGTCACCGAGGACTCCACGCACGTCGCCTTCATCCTCGAAACCCTGCACGCCGACCGGGACGGCAACCTCCTCAAGGTCGCGGCCGACGAACTGGAGGGCCTGCTCGCCCCGCACTCCCACCGGACCGCGGTGTCCTACCTCAGCCCGGCGCAGCCGGAGGCCACCGCCTGAGCTACTTGCCGACCAGCGACATGTGGTACTCGTTGTAGCGGTTTCCCCGCACCCCGACACGGCCGGCGAGCTCGTTCAGGTCGGCCAGTTCGTCCGCGGAGAGCGGCAGGCGGGTGGCGGCGGTGTTCTCCTCGACGCGGGCGATCCGTCGCGTTCCGGGGATGGGAACGATCGACGGACGCTGTGCGAGGAGCCAGGCGAGGGCGACCTGTCCCGGCGTGGCGTCCTTGGACCGCGCGAGCTGTGCGATGTGCTCGACGAGAGCCTGGTTCGCCGCCCGGTTCTCGGCCGTGAACCGTGGAATGGTCGTGCGGACGTCACCGGCCGCGAACGACGTCGACGGGTCCACGGCCCCGGTGAGGAACCCCTTGCCGAGCGGACTGAAGGGCACGAAACCGATCCCGAGCTCCGCGCACGTCGGCAGGACCTCCGGCTCGGGGTCGCGGGTCCACAGCGAGTACTCGCTCTGCACCGCGGTCACCGGATGGACCGAGTGGGCACGACGGATGGTCTGCGCGCCGGCCTCGGAGAGCCCGAAGCAGCGGACCTTGCCTTCCTGCACGAGTTCACCCACCGTGCCGGCGACGTCTTCGATCGGCACCTCCGGATCGACACGGTGCTGGTAGAACAGGTCGAGCCGCTCGACTCCGAGCCGCTTGAGAGAAGCGGCCGCAACGGCACGGATCTGCTCGGGCCGGCTGTTGAGTCCGACGGAGGCGCCGTCTTCGATGCGGAACCCGAACTTGGTGGCGATCACCACCTGGTCGCGCACCGGTGCGAGAGCCTCTCCGACGAGTTCCTCGTTGACGTAGGGGCCGTACACCTCCGCGGTGTCGAAGAAGGTGACTCCACGGTCGACGGCGCCACGGAGTACGGCGATCATGTCGCTGCGATCGCCGGGGTTGGGGCCGTAGCTCTGGGACATTCCCATGGCGCCGAGGCCGACGGCCGAGACGCGGAGGTCATGTCCGAGTGTTCGCGTGTGCATCTCTTCTCCTTGCATGACGGTGCGTCAAATGCTTTCGCCCTTCGATGTGTTGGCGGTCGGAGCCGGACGCGGTTCACTCCACCAGTTCGCGTCCGGCGAGCCGCACCTCTTCGTTGTCCAGGGACGCCTGGAGCCGACGCAGCACGGTGTCGTCGATCCGCTGCTCGTCACGCAGCCGGACGACGGTCGCGCGTTTGTGGGCGATGAGGGCGAGGCGCAGGCCGGTGTAGTGGCGGTTGTGGAGCAGGGCGGGATCGTCGTCGGTGCCCGCTCCCCTGGCCCGTACGGTCGCCAAATGCGCCTCGTACTCTTGACGCAGCCACTCCGCGACCTTCGGGTCGGCACCCTGGTCGGCGGCGAGTCGGGGCAGCGCCCTGATGGCCTCCTCGGTCGCCGTGGTCTCGGCGAGGAGGTGCTCCTCGTCGACGGAGGTGTCGCGCGGCAGCCGGGCCCAGCGCACCACGCCCGGCAGCAGCAGTCCCTGCACCACGAGCGTCACCACGATGACACCGGAGGTGACGAACACGATGAAGGCACGGTCGGGGAAGGGCGCACCCGAGTCGAGGGTCTCGGGAACCGAGAGGGCCACGGCGAGCGACACCGCGCCCCGGAATCCCGCGAACCCGCTGACCACGCGCGCCCGGTGGCTGATTCTCCGCAGCCGTTGCTGCGGACGGCGGTCGACAGCGCGGACCAGGTAGGCGGAGACAAACAGGAACACGAACCGGACACATACGAGTGCGCCGCTGACGACTGCGACCGCGATCAGGGCGTCGGCGAGGTCGGAGCGGCTCAAGTGGCGCAGTGCGTACTGCAGTTCCACTCCGACCAGGACGAAAAGGGCCCCGTTGATGATGAAGGTGGCCAGGGGCCAGAACGCCAGTGCCTGCCGTCGGTGCTCGGCACGGATGAGCCGTGGCGCCACCTGGGCCATGATCAGACCGCTGACCACGACCGCGAGGACTCCCGAGGCCTGGATCAACTCGGCCAGGAGGTAGGCCGTGAACGGTGCCAGGATCATGACGAGATTGCCCAGCAGGGGGTCGTCCAGGCGCTGCCGCAGGTTCATGTTGACCCACGCCACCGCCACGCCGACCGCCGCTCCGCCGCCGTAGGCGAGCAGGAAGAGTGCACCCACATGCGGAAGGGTGAGGTGTTCCTCGCCGACGGTGATACCGACCGCCAGGCCGTAGATGACCAGTGCGGTGCCGTCGTTGACGAGGCTCTCGGCCCGCAGGACGGTGATCTCGCGGCGCGGCAGGGCGCCGGCCAGGGCTCCGACGGCTGTGGCGTCGGTGGGCGCCACGGCCGCGCCGAGCACCCACGCCGGGCCCCACGGCAGTCCGAGCGCGTGGCCGGCGATCGCCACGGCCCCCGCGGTGAGGATCACCAGCACGGTGCTGAGCAGGACGATGCCGCGCAGGTTCGAGCGGATCTCCCTGCTCGACGTGGTCAGGCTCTCCCAGTACAGCAGCACGGGAAGGAAGAGCAACAACACGACTTCCGGCGGGAGTTGGGTCTGGCGTACGGCCGGCACGAGGCCGATCAGAGCACCCACGACCAGCAGCATCACGGGAGGTGCGACGCCCAGGCGCTGCCCCAGGACGTTGCCGACCAGCAGGGCCGCGCCCAGCAGGACGACGAGTTCGAGACCGATCACCGCGCTTGCTCCTGTGACGCAGCGGCTGCCGGTGTCAGCTCGGCGGCGTCCACCAGGGTCGTACGGCTCATCTCGGCACCAGTCGGAGCGTCGTCGACCGTGCGGCGATCAAGGGATTGACGTAGGAGTCGCCGAAGCGGCCGTACTTGGTGCGGTAGGCGGTGTCGATGCGGTCGTTGACCTCGGGGTCCGCCACCTCGACGAGCGTGACGTCCTTGCTCACGCCGCCGGAGCGGATCTGCGCCTCGTGACGTGCCGTGGCCGTGCGCCACCAGCCGCCGTCCGTACCGCGGAAGGAGCGGATGTAGAGGGCGTCGCCGTCCCCGACGACCCAGATCGGCACAGGCGTGCGCCGGGTGCCGTCGCGTCGGAGCGGAGCCATCTCCAACTCGTCCGAGGAGGCGATGCGGTTGAGTTCGTCGCTGGTCCACGTCGTCATCGGTGTTTCACCCGTCTGATCGGTGGGTTGTGGTCACGCTGATCGGCCGGTTGCGGCGAGGGCGCCTTCGACGGGTCAGGGACGCAGCAGGGCCTTGATGGCGCGGCGTTCGTCCATGGCCTTGTAGCCTTCGGCGACCTCGTCCAGGGGCAGGGTGAGGTCGAAGACCTTGCCCGGGTCGATACGGCCCTCGAAGACGCGGTTGATCAGGTCGGGGAGGTAGGCGCGCACGGGGGCGGGGCCACCGCGCAGGCCGACGTGGGAGAAGAAGAGCTCCTGGCCGTCGATCTGCACGTCGTGGGGCACTCCGACGAAGCCGACGTTGCCGCCCGGGCGGGTGGACTGCAGGGCCTGGTGCATGGACTGCGGGGTGCCGACGCATTCGAGGACGGAGTCGGCGCCGACGCCGTTCGTGAGTTCCTTGACGCGGGCGACGCCGTCCTCGCCTCGTTCGGCGACGATGTCGGTGGCACCGAACTCCAGGGCCAGTTTCTGCCGGCTCTCGTGCCGGCTCATGGCGATGATGCGCTCGGCGCCCAGCTCCTTCGCGGCGATGACGCCGGAGAGGCCGACCGCGCCGTCTCCGACGACCACGGCCGTCGCACCGGGCTTGACCTCGGCGGCCCGGGCGGCGTACCAGCCGGTGCCCATGACGTCGGACAGGGTGAGCAGACTGGGGATCAGGTCCTCGGACGGCTGGTCCGGTGTGGCGACCAGGGTGCCGTCGGCGAGGGGGATGCGGATGTACTCGGCCTGGCAGCCGTTGGGGAAGTCCCGGTGCAGACAGTTGGTCTGGTAGCCGGCCCGGCAGTTCGGGCAGGTGTTGTCGGAGGCGATGAAGGAGCCGATGACGAACTGGCCGGGCTTGACGTGGGTGACGTCGTCGCCGACTTCCTCGACGATGCCGACGTACTCGTGGCCGATCGGCTCGGGCTTGGTGACCGGGTTGATGCCCCGGTAGTTCCAGAGGTCGGAGCCGCACACACAGGTGGCGACGGTGCGGATGACCGCGTCCGTGGGTGCGGTGATCTTCGGCTCGGGGCGGTCCTCGACCCGGATGTCGCCGGGCGCGTGAATGATGGTTGCTCGCATGATGCTTCTCCGGTCTTCCGCAGGGGTGTCAGGGACGGGTCCGGGTGCTGACGCGCGGGCCGTTGTACTCGGCGTCCGAGACGTGCTCGAGCCAGGTGGCGTCGTCCGTCTCCCACAGCGCGAGATGGACCATGAACCTGTCGGACGCGGCACCGTGCCAGTGCTCCTCACCCGGCGGCGTGTGGACGACGTCGCCCGGATGCGCTTCGACGAGGTCGCCGCCGCGGGACTGCACCAGCGCGATGCCCTCGACGATGTACAGGGTCTGGCCCAGGGCGTGGGAGTGCCAGGCGGTGCGGGCTCCGGGGGTGAAGCGGACCATGTTGGCCCGCAGCCTGGAAGGCGCTTCGCCTCGGTGGATCACGTCGGCGTAGGCGTCGCCGGTGAACCACTCGGCGGGAAGCTTCGCGGTGGGGGGCGGCTTCAGCAGTTGCATGGTGTCTTTTCCTTGCCGCGGTGTGGGGGACGGCCCACGGTGTGGGGTGCGGGCCGTGGGGAGTCGGGAGTGGGTCTCAGCCGGCCCGCTCGGACGACTCCACGATCGCCTTGAGCTGGTTCATCGCGGTCATCGCGTTGGGCCATCCCGCGTAGAAGGCCAAATGGGTGATGGCCTCGGTCAGCTCGTCCTTGGTCACGCCGTTCTCCAGCGCCTTGCCGAGGTGGAAGCCGAGCTGGTCGGTGCGGTAGAGGGAGGCGAGAGCGGTGACGGTGACCAGGCTGCGATCGCGCGGGGACAGCCCCGGCCGTTCCCATACGTCCCCGAACAGGACGGTGTCGGTCAGCTCGGCGAGCTTGGGGGCGAATTCCTGGATCGCCGGCGGTGCGAACTTCTTCCGTTCGGGCATGAGGTGGTGCTCCTAGCGTGCGTTCAGGGATTCGGGGCGTCCGGCTTTCGGCCGTACCTTCCGAGAGCACTTGTCCCGGGGCCGGGAGCCTTGCCCGTCTCGTCGGGTTCACGGTGGGGCGGCCCAGGTCGCCGTCACACGGACGAGCCTTCCCCCTCGGGCGCGAACCCGCAAAGGGGAGAATTCCACCGACGGAAGGAGTTATCCAGGGAAGAATCCTTCCCCCCCTTCGTGGACTCGCCCCGGCGACCCCGGATCAACCTCCCTTGTCGGTGGCCTCACCCTCGACCGGCACGCACGGACCCGCCACGGCGACCCCGCGCAGCAGCCGCCGGTCACCGCGGAGCCCGGAACTTGATCTTCGGACGACCATCCACTGCTGGTTGGTGTTGCAGGTCGACTGGTCCAGGGCCGCCCCGTTGGCCGTCGACGAGCCCGCGACCTCAAGGCACTTGCCGCTGTTGACGTTGGTGGAGGTGACGTAGCCGCCGATCACCGCCGTTCTCGTCCGCAGTTGGTGCGAGGCCGAGGTGCAGGTGGACTGGACGGCCACCGCTGGAGCTCGTAGTCGGAGCCGACGGCGGTGGGCACCCACTGCTGGTTGGCCCCGGAGTTGCAGTTGCCGGAGTTCATCGCTGCCCCCGCCCGCCGTGGACAGCGACCAGACGTGCGCGCACTTGGCGCTGTTGCGGTTCAGCAGGTGGTTGTTCGCAGCGCTGAGTGCCGGCGAGGACCGGCCAGCCGTTGGCGAAGGTCACCTGCCGGATGCCGAGGGTCTCCCGGCCGGAGTTGTCGCCGTCGTAGTAGTGGTAGGCGAGGAACTTGGAGGTGCCGTCGTGGGCGTCCGCGCCACCGGCGACAACCTTGGGGTAGGCGCCTGTCAGGACGGTGGCTCCACCACCGGAGGCCATGTCGGTGCCGTTCTGTCGGGCGACGAGCGCGACGCGGTCGCCGTAGAGGTCGGCAAGGCGCAGCCGGTGGTTGTCGTGCAGCAGCGGCTGCTGGATGGTGACCGGGATGCCAACGCGACGGCACGGGCACCCTGTTCGGGGCCGGGCAGGCCGCCGTGTTCCGTCACCAGCGTCCCGGCGGGGAGACGGGGGTCGTCTGCACGTCGTGCCGACGCCGACCTCGCCGGCACGACGTCGAGCCCGATCGCCCTGGCGATGGACGGGGCGATCGGCGACGTCCTCGGCTCAGGCGGGGATGCTGGTTTCCGTCTTCTGCGGGGTCTGCGTCGTGGTGGGCGCCGGAGGGGTGGTGCCGGGGCGGCGCAGGGTCAGGGCGATGGCCACACCGAGGAGGGTGAGGGCGCCGGCGGTGAACCCCGCGGTGCGCAGGCCGGGGACGAGGCCCGGGCCCGTGGTGACCTCGACGCCGCTGTTGGCGATGGCGACCAGGATCGCCAGGCCGACGGCAGAGCCGATCTGCTGAGTGGTGGAGGCCATGGCCGAGGCGATGCCCTGGTGGCGGGCGTCGACGCCGCTGGTCGCCGCGACGAACATCGCGGTCCAGGCGATGCCCTGGCCGAGGCTGAGCAGGACGACGCCGGGCAGCAGGGCCGGGTAGCCGCCGTTCGGGGACATGCCCAGCGCCAGGACGGCCATGCCGGCGGCGCCCACGAGCAGACCGGTGACGATCGTCGTGCGGGCGCCGACCTTGCCGAGCAGCTTCTCGCTCAGCCTGGTGCCGACCATGCCCACCAGTGCTGAGGGCAGGAACGCCAGGCCGGTGGCCAGGGCGCCGTAGCCACGCACGTTCTGCAGGTAGACGGTGAAGAAGTAGTACTGCGCGCCGAAGGTGCCCATGAAGACGAAGGTGATGCCCATCGCGGCGACCAGGCTGCGGTTGCGGAACAGGCGCAGCGGCATCAACGGGTGCGCGGTGCGGGACTCGACGATCAGGAACAGTCCGATGAACAGCGCACCGCCCAGGAGGGCGATGAGCGTCTCGGCGGAGCCCCAGCCGGCCTCGGGGCCCTGCACGACGCCGAAGACGAGCGCGGTGAAGCCGACCGTGGCGGTCAGCGCGCCGGTCAGGTCGAAGCTGCGGCCCCGCTCACGCGGCGCGTCCTTGGCGATGATCGAGAAAGCTGCTGCGGCGGCGCCCAGGGCGAGGGGGACGTTGACGTAGAAGACGGACTCCCAGCCGAGGTAGTTGGTCAGGATGCCGCCCAGCAGGGAGCCCAGTGCCAGACCGACGGCTCCGGCGCCGCCCCAGATCGCGAGGGCCCGGTTGCGTTCGGCGCCCTCGCTGAAGGTGGTGCCGATCAGGGAGAGCGTGGCAGGCAACAGCAGGGCGCCGCCGAGGCCCTGGACCGCGCGGGCGGCCACGAGCAGCCCCGGCTCGGTGGCCAGTCCGCCGGCCATGCAGGACAGGCCGTACAGGACCAGGGCGGTGGTGAACATGCGGCGATGGCCGAGGAGGTCGGCGGCCCGGCCGCCGAGCAGCAGGAAGCCGCCGAAGGCGACCGCGTAGCCGCTGACGACCCACTGCAGGTTCTGCGCGTCGAAGCCGACCTCGCGTCCGATCTCGGGCAGGGCGACATAGACGATGTTGTAGTCGATAGCGCTGACGAACTGGGCGAACGCCAGCAGGGCGAGCAGAAGCCCGGTCGAGCGGGGCTTGGGGTCGGGCGACATGAGGTGGAACCTCTCTCAGGGCACTTATGTAAGCGGTTGACCGCTTACATCTAGGGGCAAAAGAAAGGGCCGCCCGGGGCGGCCCGGCAGGGCTGCGTCCACTAAGCGCGCAGCGTGCGCGCCCAGGGTGCATCGACGGAGGCCGCATCGATCGCGACCAGGACATTGCTGAGCAGGCCGTGGGCGAAATAGCTGCGGATCTGCTCGTCGGAGGCGCCGGACAAGGCGCGGACGTACTCGACCTGCTCGGCATAGCAGGTCCGCACCGCCTCACCGATGACCGGCTCGCTCGCGCTGCACTGCGCATGCAGGAGGATCATGAGCACGTCCCGGTCGGCGATGACCTCGTCATAGGAGGCCGTCAGCGCCTTGAGGACCGCTTCCGGGTCGGTGGTCTGCACCGCTGCGGCCGCCGCGGCGGCGCTCTCCCGCAGACGGGCGGAGCAGTGGTCGACCAGGGACGCGAAGAGCGTCTCCTTGTCCTTGAACAACCGGTACAGGTAGCCCTGCGAGATGCCGGCGGCCTTGGCCACGTCCATCGTCGAGGTCCCGTAGTACCCACGCTCGGCGAACGTCTTGATCGCCGTACGCATGACCGTGGCCCGGCGCTCCTCGGCGGTGGAACGCTGTCGTGTCCTTGCCTCCATGGAAGTAATCAACCACTTGCATCCGAGCGGTGTCAATCTGAGCCGATCATTACTGGTGCCGCCACCGGGGCGGCAGCGCGTTCCCGACAGGGGCGCCGGCGCTGACGCCGACAGCTGCGGCGAGAATGAGACGGCGACAGGTTCGACACCTATTTTCGGGGGTTGGGATGCTGACGGGGATCGTGATCGACGCGCTGGATGTCGCGCGCATGGACCGCTTCTGGTCGGATGCGACGCGGGGGCGAACGGGCGGCCTGCAGTTGCGATTCGTGCCGACCGCGCAGCCGAAGACGGCGCGCAAGAACCGACTGCACCTCGACCTGGCCGGGGGGCCGGACTGGGAGGCCGAGGTGGCGCGCCTGCTCACACTCGGTGCGACGCGAGTCGACATCGGCCAAGGGGACGTCCCGTGGGATGTGCTGGCCGATCCGGAGGGCAACGAGTTCTGCGTGCTGCGCCCCGGGCACCCCGGCGTGCTCGCCGACTCCGGGCTCGTCGCGATCTGCCTCGACGTCACGGAGGAGGACCGCTCTGCGCAGTGGGCCTTCTGGCAGTCCCAGGCGGACTGGCACGCGGTCGAGTCCCACGACTGGGGCGTCCGGCTGCGCCGACGGCCCACCAGCACGGTCTCACTGGTGATGGGACCGCCTGCGGCGCCCAAGGAGGCGCGGAACAGGCTGCGGCTGGAGGTCACCCAACCCGACCGGGAGCCCGGCGAGTTCCTCGACGCCGGCGGGAACGAGTTCCACGTCACCGGGTGACCTCTCCTACCGCTCTCGGACGCTGTCCCCCGTGCTGAACGGACGCCGAGGAGGCCGTGCCGGGCATCGAGTACGGGGCGACCGTGCTGGTCGGAGGATTCGGCAAAGCCGAGATGCCCGTCGAGCTGATCGACGCGCTCATCCGGGCAGGGCGCGAGCGTGCTGACGGCGGTGTGCCGCGCTGCGCGCGCCAAGGGCCGGGTGCGCAGGATCGTGTGCGCCGTCGCGCTCGGTGGTCTGCCATGAAAACAGGCCACCGGAAGGCGGCCCGCGGCCGCCCCTCGAAGGGTGGTGCGAGCGGTCTGCTCTACGCTCTCCTACGCGGCCGTGGCGCTCCTCGGCTGGCGCCCTGAAGGAATCGCTGTCAGGAGGATCGTTGGATCACGACGAGCGGGTCGACCGGCCCGGTAGCCACGGCGAACACCAGATGCAGCGTGAGTTGGACACCCTCGACCGCGCGGACCGTTTCTACGACGAGCAGGTACTGGATCGGCTGAACCCGCGGATGCAGGAGTTCGTGGCCCGCCAGGAGATGTTCTTCCTCGCCACGGCGGACCGCCACGGCGAGTGCGACAACACGTTCCGGGCCGGACCGCCCGGTTTTCTCGGAGTGCTCGACGAGGCGACCCTGGCGTACCCGGAGTACCGCGGGAACGGAGTCATGGCCTCGCTCGGCAACATCCGGGAGAACCCGCACGTCGGCATCCTGATGATCGACTTCTCTCAGGACCGTATCGGCCTGCACGTCAACGGCCGGGCGCAGTTGGTCGCGGACGAGGCGATGCGCCGGAGGTATCCGCATCTGCCGGTCGACCCGGTGCCGGGCCGCCGCCCCCAGATGTGGGTGGAGGTGGAGGTCGAGGAGGCCTACATCCACTGCTCGAAGCACATACCGCGGCTGGTCAAGGCACCACTGCGGCAGAGCGCGAACGGAAACGGCGACACGGCCGCCAACGGTGAACAGGCGTGGGGCACGGACGACGTCAAGCGCAAGGGCGGCGACTACTTCGGCGCCGCGGCCGAGTCGGGGAGG
The DNA here is from genome assembly GCF_039532765.1 of Streptomyces longisporus. Taxonomy (NCBI): domain Bacteria; kingdom Bacillati; phylum Actinomycetota; class Actinomycetes; order Kitasatosporales; family Streptomycetaceae; genus Streptomyces; species Streptomyces longisporus. The sequence continues at coordinate 928,446 of NZ_BAAASG010000007.1, read as the reverse complement.
CGGCTGCCTGCCCGCTGACGACCAGCCTGCGAGTCCGCTACGGCAACACCCCGAGCATGCGGCTCGGCAAGCCGGGGTCGTCGGGAGAGCGGACGTCGGCGTCGTGCGTTTCGTAACACGCCCGATTCACCGGTCATCCGGTCGATCCCCCGCACCGCCGCGCGCGTCATTCTCACAGCATGACTGACACCCCCCGCCCCCATTCCACAGAACGCGAGCGCGCACCCGAGCCGGCCGGCGGTTCGGGCGGTGCGAGCCGCAGAACCGTCATCGCCGCCCTGGGCGGTGCGACCCTCGGAGCGGCCGCTCTGGGGCTCGCGTCCGGGCAGGCGGCCGTGGCCGCAGGCCGGAACGGTGCCGCCCCGGCCCGGCAGGCCGCCGACTGCGTCCTCACGCCCGAGCAGACCGAGGGGCCGTACTACCTGGATCTGGACACGGTCCGCAAGGACATCACCGAGGGCAAGTCCGGCGTGCCCCTCACCCTCCGCGTCAAGGTGATCGACACCGCGAACTGCTCCGTGCTGCCCGGCACGGCGGTGGACATCTGGCACTGCGACGCTCTTGGCGTCTACTCCGGCTATGTGGCCGGCGGCTCCACCCCGGACACGACCTTCCTGCGCGGCGTGCAACTGACCGACTCCGGCGGCGTCGCCGAATTCACCAGCATCTACCCCGGCTGGTACGTCGGCCGTGCCCTCCACATCCATGTGAAGACGCATGTCGGTGGCACCGTCGCCAACGGCAAGTACCAGGGAGGCCACGTCTCCCACACCGGTCAGCTCTACTTCCCGGAGACGTACAACAGCAGGGTCGCCGCCTTGGCCCCCTACCGGAACAACACGGCCACGCGCACGCTCAACGCCAGGGACGGCATCTACCGCAACGGCGGGTCCTCCACCCTGCTGACGCTCACACAGGTCGGCAGCGACCTCGGCAAGGGAGTGACCGGCACCGTCGTGCTCGGCATCGATCCCGACGCCGTGCCCTGACAGTGCCTCCTTCCGCCCGTTCATGCCGCCCGGAGTCGCGTATCCCAGTGGGCCGATGACGGACGTGAGCCTCGCATCCGTGAATGGGCGGCTCGAATGCGGGGATGACCGGAGCATGACATGTGAGTCGTGCGGTGCCCCGCTGGCCGGTCGCCCCCGCAGGGGTCGACCGGCTCGCTACTGCTCCGGCGCATGCAGACAACGGGCGTTCCGGCAACGCTCGGCGCGCCCGGATGCCGGCCGGGCGCAGACGGCCGCGTCACCGCCCGCCCAGAGCACCGCCCCCTCGCCGGCGACCACCGCCCAGGGCCGCGGCCTGCCACCGGCCCTCGACTCCTTCGTCGGCCGGCGGGCAGAGCTGTCACGGCTGCGCACGCTGGTGCGGACGTCGCGGCTCCTGACGCTGACCGGTGCCGGCGGCGTCGGAAAGACGCGGTTGGCGCTGGAGTTCGCCAGCGGCCTGCCCGGCCGCCACGGGCGGGTCGACCTGGTCGAACTCGACGCGCTGCGTGACGGCGCCGCACTGGCACAGTCCGTCGCCGCCGCCCTGGCCGTGGGTGAACGGGCCGGGCGATCGGATGTCGACGTCCTGGTCCACGCGATCGGCGACGCCCGTCGGCTGCTGATCCTGGACAACTGCGAGCATCTTGCCGAGCCGTGCGCCCGGCTGATCGCGACCCTGCTGAGTCACTGCCCTCGGCTACGGATCCTCGCCACCAGCCGGGAGGCCCTGCGGGTGCCCGGTGAGACCGTGCTGCGCGTCGGTGAGCTGTCGCTGCCGCCGGCCGACGCAGGAGACGACCCGGACGTCCTGCTGCGGGCGGATGCCGTCCGGCTGTTCGTCGAGCGTGCCTCGAACTGCTCACCGGGGTTCACGCTGGATCGCGGAAACGGCCGGACGGTTGCCGAGATCTGCCGACGGCTGGACGGCCTGACGCTCGCCGTCGAGTTGGCGGCCCGCCGGGCCGGAACGCTTCCGCCACGCGACATCCTGGCAGGCCTGGGCGACCAGTTGGCCCAGCTGTCCCTGCTGTCGAACGGGCACAGGACCGGCCCCGGCCGCCACAGCGAGCTGGCGGCCGCGATCGACTGGAGCCACCGCCTGCTCGATCCGGCCGAACAGGCCGTCTTCCGGCGTCTCGCGGTCCTCGTCGGCGGGTTCGACACGGCGGCGGCGCGGACGGTCTGCGCCGACGGGGGTGTCGTCCCGTCGCGGGTACTCGGCATCCTGTGCGCCCTCGAGGCCAAGTCCCTCATCGCTCGACTCCCGGGAGACGCGGCGGGAGACGCGGAGACCGCACGATTCAGACAGCTGAGCACCATCCGCGCCTACGCCCTGGAGCGCCTGCTCGCATCCGGCGAGTTGCACAGCACCCGGCACCGGGTCCTCGTATGGCTGAACGGACTGACCGACCGAGCCCACGACGAGGTGTTCCCCGACCAGGCCGGCAGCCCGCTGGCCGCGGAACGGGACAACCTCGCGGCGGCTCTGGCCGACACCACCGGTCACGACGGCGTCTCGCGCCCGCGGCTGGAACTGGAACTGGCACGCGTGCACTACGAGCAGGAGCAGCCGTCCGCCGCCCGCGCGTTGCTGACGGGACTACTGCGAGAAGACGGCGTCAGGACGCTCGGCGGGGCGGTACCGGCGCTCGCCGCGCGCGTGGCCTGCCAGCGGGCCGATCCGGCGCAGGCGCTGCACCTCGGCGAGCAAGCGGTGGCCGTGGAGCGCACGCGCCGCCACCCCGCCGGACTTGCCAACGCCCTGGACGCGCGGGCCGCGGCGCGGCTGTGCCGAGGGGAATTCGACGCAGCCGTAGACGATCTGCGGGAGTGCCTGGAGGTCGTCGGCACGCTGGGCAGACCCAGGGACACCGCGTGGTGCACCCATCACCTGGCCTGGGCGCTGCTCCAAGCAGACGGGGCGCCGGAGGCCGACACCCTCATGTCCCGCTGCCTGCCCGTGCTCAAACGCCACGCCCCGTGGAACCAGGTCGCCGCCGCTCTGCACACGGCGGGCGCCGTGCGGCTGGCCCTGGGACAGCTGGAAAGCGCCGAGGCGCTGTTCGGCGAGGTGCTGCGGATCGTCCCCCAAGCAAGTTTTCATGCGCTCTACCCGGTGGAGGGCCTGGCGCTCGTGGCCGCCGAGAGCGGAGACACGCGCCGGGCCCTCCTGTTGTACGAGGCGAGCGCACAGGCGCGCCGCCGCCTCGACACCGTCTCCGAGGTGCCATGGCGACGCCAGGTGGAACGAACGGTGACCCGTATCAGCACGCGGCTGCCGGCATCGGCCCGGGACGCGGCGGCCAGCGGCGGGCGCCGCCTGCCCCCGGATCGGCTTGTCGCGTACGCCCTGCGGACAAGAAGCGACGACCACCGAGCGGCGACGCACGCCGTAGGGATCGTAGACGGCCGATCGACGCTCACCGGAAGGGAGTTCATGGTGGCCGAGCTCGTCGCCGACGGGCTGACCAACCGTCAGATCGCCGAGCGGCTCGGTCTTTCGATCCATACGGTCGCCACCCACCTGGACAAGGTGCGCGACAAGCTGGGCTTGCGGTCCCGCACACGGATCGCCCTGTGGGTGGCCGCACGGGCCAAGGCCGGAGACACCTCCGTGTGACGTATCACCGGCCTCGCTCCGGGGTCGTGCGGCGGATGGGTCCGCACACATCCGGCTCGTCCGCCGAAGGCGACCCGACTGGTCATCCGACCAGGTCGGTGGGTTCCCGGGGCTCCCCTGTAAGCAGTTGGCCTCGCGCAAGACTCGGCCCGATGGTGCGGGCTTACGTCGCTGACCGCCGCCCTCGGTGGGGCCGAAGGCGGCGGTCGTGGTTCTGCTCTCGGCAGACCGGCCGACCGGAACGTCCAAGCCCGCGAGACTGGCCGCATGGGGAAGAACATGGCGGTGCGTCGGCTCGATCTGGGGTACTTCATCCGGCCCGCGTCGGAGACCGGCGGACCACAGCCGCGGGTCGAACCTGTGCTCGCCTATCTGGTGCGACACGATCACGGCCTGATCCTCTTCGACACCGGCATCGGCAAGGCGGACCCCGAGACCGAAGCCCACTACCGGCCCCGACGGCGAGACCTGCGGGATGCGCTGGCCGCGGCCGGAGTCGCTCTTGGCGACATCTCACTCGTCGCGAACTGCCACCTCCACTTCGACCACTGCGGCGGCAACCCTCTCCTGGGCGGCAAGCCCGTCCTGGTCCAGGACATCGAGTTGGCCACTGCCCGCAACGCTGACTACACCTTCGACGAACTGATCGATTTCCCCGCCGCGTCCTACGAGGAACTCTCCGGTGAGGCCGAGGTCCGGCCGGGCGTCTGGATCATTCCGACACCAGGGCACACCCAAGGGCATCAGTCGCTGGTTCTTCGACAAGGAGACGGCACGGTGGTCCTCGCCGGCCAGGCACACGACTTCGCTTCGCACTACGCATCAGACCAGCTGGCCCGGCAAGCGGCACGTGACGGCGTGGCACAGCCGCTTCCCGCCTACCGGCACTGGATGGAGCGACTCGCCGACTTCGACCCACGACGCGTTCTCTTCGCCCACGACTGCTCGGTCTGGGAACCGTCGCAGAGCACCTCCCAAGCCAGGTCGGACTAGACGGGCATCCGGCGCCCTTCACCCACGTTCGTGGATGCGGCTCATGAGCGGCTCGCACTGCTCGGCGCCGTACGGAGGAACCATGACGATCCCGTCGAGCCATGAGAGAACGACCTCGTCCCTGTACGCCGACCAGCCGGCCACCGACGTGCCGCGGGCAGGGGTGGCGGGAGCATCCATGGAGACGAGAGCTTCGGTGATCCCCGCGAGCGCGGCCCGGCCCGAGCTGTGCAGTGTGCCCGTGGTGCCGCCGGTCGGCCCCTCTCCGTCGCCGCACTGGCCGGGGCCCTGCTGTGCGCGACCGCCGCATGCGGTTCCGGGGAGCCGCAGATCGCCAACGACGAAGCTCTGTACGTGATCAGCTCCTACGAGCCGACACCGGCCCGACCTGCCTCGCCGAGGCCACCCACTCGCGCGTCCCGTCCGCCACCTAGGCCCTGGGCATGTCCAGCGCGGCACGCACCCTTGCTCCATCGCCGCGTGGTGCCGTCAGCGTCCGTGGTCCTGACCTGTCGGACTCGTCACAGCCTTGGTCTGTGCCCTCGGGGTAGACGCCCTGGGTGGACGGGAGGTGCGTGTGACCGGACTGGCGGTCCCCCTGTGGGACGTGAACAACGGACAGGGTCTGCGTCAGCTGGCCGAACTGGGGCTCGCTCTGCTGCTGTCCAGCCTCATCGGCTGGGAACGGGCGGCCCAGCAGAAAAGCGCGGGCCTGCGCACCCACACCCTGGTCGGGATCGCCAGTGCCTTGATGATGGAGGTCTCCCAGCACGGCTTCACCAGCGTGCTCGGCCTGGACAACGTCTCCTTCGATCCCTCGCGGGTGGCGGCCCAGATCGTCTCCGGTATCGGCTTCATCGGCGGCGGCCTCATCTTCGTACGACGGGACGCCGTCCGCGGTCTGACCACCGCCGCGACGATCTGGCTCACCTGCGCGGTCGGCATGGCCTGCGGAGGCGGCCTGCCCATCCTCGCCTGCGCCGTCACCGCCCTGCACTTCCTCGTCGTGCGGGGCTATCCCCTGCTGGCCGACCGTCTGATACCCGGCGCGACCGCGTCGACGTTCGAACTGCGCATGACGTACCGCACGGGCACGGCCCTGCTGCCCCAGCTCATGGAGACCTGCACCCGGCGCGGCTTCCGCATCCTCCAGGTCAAGGTCGACCGTCTGCCCGGCCGAACCGATCCCGCCGCACGCGTCCTGCTCGAACTGGAGGGCACCGCCGACGCCGGCCCACTCACCTCCGAGCTGTTCCAGAACGACGGCGTGATCGATGTCGAGATGACCGCGGCCACCGACGAATAGGTGCGAGCACCTTCGCCGCTCGGTGGCCTCGTGGCGAGCGGGCCGGCCGATGAATGCCTCAAGCTGCTGCCGCATCCAGGTGGTACATCGCTCTGCCCACCCCGGGCAGGGCGCCGAGGGCCGCTACGACGGCGCATCCGGCCTGGCCGCCGCCCGGGACCCGCGTGTGGACGCCGTGGTTCTCGACGTCTAGCTGCCGGGCTGGACGGCGTCGAGGTGTGCCGGGCGCTGCACCGACGCACCACGGAGCGGACCCGACGCGTCCCGGCCGTCGGCGCCACCCGCGTGAGCGTCTACGTCGACGCCCGTTGGCTGCGGCCGGCCGTCGGCAACCTCGTGGACAACGCCCTGCGCCAGGGGCACTGAGCCGTCCACGTCACGCCGCCGTCGAAGACGGGGCTCCGGCCTGGGACTCGCCTTCGTACAGGCGGTGGCCACCGCGCACGGCGGTACCGTCACGCTCGACCTGCCCTGCTTGACCCGCGCGAGCCGGGGCGTGAACGGCATGGAGCGGTCGCGCCGGGGGATCGTGTCTGATGTGACCGGACAGTATCTTCCCTGGCTGGGGGTGCCGCTGGAGCACGGGCCTTGGGCGGCCGCCCTGGAAATGCCGGCTGTCACACCGGGTGGCCTGTGGGTGCTGGCGCTGATGCTGGAGCGGCGCCTGATGGGCTTTCGCACCGGGTTCGTGGCGGCGCTCGTCGGCGATCCGCTGCTGGCGGTCGCCGTCGCGCTGGGGGTGTGGCGGATGGGCACGACACCGCCGGCCGGACCCTCGGGCCTGTGGAGGGGTCTGGCCTCCGGCGTGGGCTGGCTGGTCTTCGGCCTCGTGCAGTGGTGGGCCGAACTGCGGTCGGGTTTCTTCACCCGTCAACAGGCCGTCGCCCCACCAAGATCTGGCATCAGCCAGCCGTCCACCCCCTGCTCGGCTACTGGCCGTGGACGGTCGCGGTCGGCGGTCTTTGGGCGCCCGGAGGACCCGCCGTCGATGTAGCCGGGCGGATGGGCATCGTGGTGTGCATCGGCGGTCGGGCACTGATCAACGGCTACGACCGGCACCGCCCGAAGCTCGGCCATCCGCCGTACGACTGGCGACGGCTCCGCTCCTGCCCACGCTCCTGCCCCCCTCCCCTGGCCCACCTCGTCCCTCATCCTGCGCACCCACCTCACCGACATCGTCACAAAGGAGCACTCCGACCGCTGCTGACGGACACCGATCAGTCGCGCCCAGGGTCAGCGAGCTGGAGTCTGCCGATCGTCCGGGTCCGGAGACGGTCGGCCCGTGTCCGTGGCCCGACGACGGCGCAGGTGGCGAACGACCACCACGGCGAGGGCCACGCCGGCTGCGGCGAGGACGTACAACTCGTAACGCTGGATGGCCGGGTACAGGGTGCCGATGTGGTCTCCGGCGACGTCGCCGAGGGTCACCCACACCCCCACCCACAGGGCTGCCCCCAGGGCGTTGAAGAAGAGGAAGCGGCGCCAGGGCATCTCGCTGAGTCCGGCCACGATGCCGTTCGCCTGACGCAGGCCCTCGATGAAGCGGGCGACCGTGACGACTTTGCCGCCGTTGCGGACGAAGAACGCCTCCGCCTTGGCGACCCGCGCCGGGGTCAGCAGCACGTAGCGGCCGAATCGCGTCACGAGGCGGTGGCCGCCGTAACGGCCGATGACGTAGCCGATGTTGTCACCGCACACGGCGGCGACGAAGGCGATCACGGCGACCGCTACGACGTTCAGCCGCCCCGCTCCCGCATACACGGCGGCAGCGATCAGCATCGTCTCCCCGGGAACCGGCACACCGAAGTCCTCCAGGAAGAGCAGGCCACCGACCGCCCCGTAACCCCAGTGGTCGAGAAGCGGGGCGAGGTCGGCAAAGACACCGGGCAAGGGAGGTGCGGTCATCGCGGATCACCTCTGCAGCCGAGGCTACCGGGTGCACTGCGCTGCGGTACGCCGACCACTGCTGACGGACACGGATCAGTCGCGCCCAGGGGCCGGCGAGGTCACGTGGCACCCGTGGGCACCATCCGTCGCCACGCCACACCACCAAGCAGACGACCTGCGAGTTCACCCGGCGACAACCAGCGGGCACGAACTCTGCGGCTTTTCCGAAGCCCCCGGCAAGATCAGTGGCGCCACCGAACGGCAGGCGACTCTTGACGAGCCTCCACTCCGGCGATCATTGCGCGAACCCCTGGGCTGTCGGCGTTCGACCGCCTGAGGAGTCGAGGAAACCAGGGAGGCGAAGCCGTGCGCGGTGATCAGGCCGGTCCCGGCGCCGACGGGAGGGCTGCGGGCAGCACGCCGGCCACCCCGGCAGCGTCGCACCAGCGCCCGGCCGGCCTTCAGCTGGAGCATGGCGGCGCCGGCGGCGAACACCGACACGGCGGCACCGGTGGCGACGGTACCGAACCCGGCCTCCCGGCCCGAGACCGGGAGGAACCCACGCCGACCGAGAGGGCCGCTGTCGCCGCGGCCGGCGCCCCGGTCGGGCGAGGAAGGGCACACCAGCAAACCCGCCCAGCAACGGGCCGAGTGTGCGGCTGATCGGCTTGCAGAACCCACAACTGCCGTACGCCCGCGCGTGCTTCGCCGCAATGACACTCACCAGGCCGTGTCACACCCACACGGGACAACCAGCTGGAGCAGGTGGCCGTGATGACGCTCGCGCCTCGTCGGCTTCCCCACGCCGAGCACGAGCACCTGCTTCACTCCGAGCTGCGCGCCCGCCTTCACTGATGGGGTGTTCACATCCCAGTTCGATGCCACCAGCACCACCACATGGTGCCCGTCATCCGCCCGCAGCTTGATCGACCCTTGGGCACACCGAGCTTCTCCCGTTGGTCCTCGGCCTGCTCGGCGTTCTTCCCGACCAGATCGGGCATCGTCACCGGGCCTGTCGCGACCGGCGTGGGAGGCCCCTTCCCGAACGCACCGCACCCGGCCCACGCCGACACCACCGCGAGTATGAGCGCCGCGCGGCAGATGTAGGCCCTCATGTTCCACTCCCGGGCTTGGCGTTCCGGCCCTGTCGTTCTACCTCACGGCGATGCGTGTGGCCGCCATCGTCTCCCCAGGTCAAGCCGTCAACATTTGCTTATGGACATGCCAACGGCCGCCAAATCCACCCCTACGACATGTAGTGTCCCGTCGCAGCACAGGACACTGACATGACGTCAATCGGGGGAATGGCCGTGACAGGCTTCCGCGCGCCCGCGCAGAGCGACTTTCACGCATACGGGAATCTGACGAAGAGCCAAGGCGATCACTTGGGCAGGCTCGTGCAGTGGAGCCACAACGAGTGTGCTCAGGTCGACGGTCTCGACGGAGTGCTCGTGGTGGCGCGGGCGTTCGTGCCTGACGTCTCGGCGTTCTTCGGCGACAAGTTCGCGCAGTGCCAGCGGGGCATGGGCGTGATCGACGACAAGATCCACAGCACGGCTGCCGCCTACACCCACGTCGACCAGAACACCGCGATAGAACTGCGCAACATATACCCGCAGTCCTCCTTCTCCTTCCCGGACATCTCCACGCTCCCCGGCGCCTCCCACCTCGGCAACTTCACCGACGAGGACGTCGAACTCAAGAAATTGGACGACGCCGACGACACGACGTCGAAGAGCATCCACACCGCGCTCCTGGTGGCCCGGAACAGTTCCGACCTCAAGGCCGCGGAGCACGCCTTCCAGTGGTGCACCGGCCAGAGCCTGATCGAGCTGATGCTCACGCCCCTCTTCGGCGAGTACGGTCGGCTGAAGTATCTGAGCGACGCCTACGACGAGTTGGGCGACGCGGCGTACACGGTCGCCGGAACGCTGCGCAAGGGCTCCTGGAGACTCGGCAGTGAGTGGTCCGGGGAGACCGCGACCAACTTCGACTCGTACATGTTCCGCTGGACCATGGGCATCGGCGGCATCGGCGACGCCTCCAAGCTCGCCTCGAAGGCGTTCAAGGACGGCTACCACGTCGTCGTCGGACTCGTCTGGGAGGCGCTCAGCGAGATCGGCAAGCTGATGGAGGACGGGATCAAGAAACTCGTCGAGCAGTTCGCGGAGATGATCGCCGGCGACGCCGCCATCGAAGCGGTCGGCCTCGGGCCCGAAGACCCGCTCGCGGACGTCGTCGCGGGCTTCTGGACCGCCGACAGGCTCTACAACATGTACAAAACCGTCAGGCTCATCATCAACGCGATCGGCATGATCCAGACGATCTTCGCGAAGATTTCCGACGCGGTGGACGCCATCAAGGAAGGCGTCCAGAAGGCCATCGACTTCATGGAATCACCCCCGTCCATCGGCAGCCTCATCGACGACGTGGAACAGCGCGGCTTCGAGTTCGAGAAGGGCGGCGGCTGGTCCCCGGCCATGGGCGCGTCCCGCATCGGCCTGCTGCCCGCGGCGTGAACACATCCAGAGGGAACCCGATGAACCGGATGCTCCAGCCCCTGCACGAGTTCACGGTCTCGGCCGACTACAGCCGCTCGCACACCACCTGGCAGGTGCGGGGAGTCGGGCAGAAGGCGCCCGTGATCCTGATGCACAAGGATTCCCCGCACCACTCCCTGCCCGAATACCGGGTGTTCCCTGCGGACCGCCCGGACGAGACCCTGGGCTTCGTCACCCCGTGGATGCCGTTCTCGGCCGACCGCAGGCAGATCGGCGAGGTGCGGTCCCCGGACTGGCACCGGCATACCGGCGCGTGGACCCTTGTCCAGAACGACCTCGGGGAACTGACCGGACAGCCGAAGGGCCTGAACACCAAACTGCGCCGTGCTCCGGTCATCAACTGGTATCTCAGCCGCCCGAGCGTCGACGCCATTCTGTCCGCACAACACCGCTTCTGCGGGCCGCAGTCCGAGGGTTTCGACTTCGCCCGGCGCGCGGGAGTCCGGGCCGAGTACGAAGTCACGGTCCATGACCCCCGCATGAACCGGCTGCTGATTCTCGCCTGGGTCCTGCACTTCAACGAGCACCACTCCGTGGATGTGCGCAAGACCGCGGTCGACCTGACCACCAACCCGTTCAGCGGCCTCGGCGACGCACGCCGGGCCAAGAAGCGCAGGCAGACCGGCCAGAACTGAGCCGACGGAACCGGAGAGCGACCATGACTTCCTACGACGCCCACAGCACTCACGGCGCCTTCCACACCCACGGTTTGGGAGACCGCCAGGACCAGGACGACCCCGCCGCCCGGCGACGCGCAGCCCAACTCGCCGAGCTCGGCGAGGAGTTGGTGGCAGGCCAGACCTGGCGACAGAAGGAGATCGCCGACAGGATCTACCAGGAACTCAAGGGCGGTGCCCATGTCGAGGACATCGAGCCGCTCCTCACGAAGCTGCGCCGCACCACCATCGAGGACGCCCGCGACCGGAGCACGGACCGGCGCGGCCGTCGCTGACCCCGTCTCTGTTGATGTCGCCGGACAACTCGTCGAGCAGGGCCGCGTCCATGCTCGGGACGCCGGTGAACAACAGTTCAAGGGGGTAGTGATGACCTGCACGGCCTCTGTGCCGCCCAAGCGGGACGCGCAAGCCGTCCGACGCCTCGACGACGGCGCGAACGCACTGGCCGAACTGTCCGGCTACCTCGCTCGCGTCGTCGAGCACCCCGCCGATGGCGCAGCCGTCAGTGCCGCCGCCGAGTCCCTCGGTGCCGACAGCGACATCCATCCTGACGTCACCGTCACCGTCGCCGACCGCCGGATGTGTCGATCGCCCCGTCAGCGCGCCCCCGGAGTACGCGGCGCTGCACCCCCGTCGCAGCGGTAGCCGGGCGGTGGCCGCCGCTTTCCGGGCCCCGCCCTGGGACGAGGACGAGCGAAGAGCTCGTCGGGTTCGCGACTGCGTCGACCACCCTCGGCGAGCGCACGGTGGAGTGGCTGTGCGGCGCCCGTGAGATCGACGAACTCGCCGTCCGCCCGGTAGACCGCGGCCCCGGGCTCGCTGCCGGCCTCCTCGAAGCGGTCAACCCGGACGCGCCCGAAGGCCGTTCCCGGCTGCTCACCTCGGTCCGTTCGGACCGGGCCGTGCCCTCCTACCGCCGCCGGGGCTGGACGCAGGCTACGCATCCTTCGCCGAAGGCCAAGGCATCGCCGCCTTCCTGGCCCCCGTCATCCCGCCCCTACGCCGGCTGCACACTCACCCCTGCGTGCGACTTGGCACGACCGCGGGCAGCCCGTCCACCGTCGCCGTGAGGACAGACAGCAGTCGGGCGAGTTCTCCCTGGTCGCCCGCGGCGTCGAGGAGCCGGGTCTGGTCGCCGTGGACGCGAAGGGCGGCGCGGTCGTGGAGGATGCGGCCGCGGGCGGTCAGGTGGAGCAGGACGCGGCGGCGGTCGACGGGGTCGGGGCGACGGTAGACCAGGTTTGCGGCGACCATGCGGTCGACCAGCTTGGTCAGACTGGGCGCCGGCATGAGGACGTGCTCGGCGATCTCGGTCATCGGATGGCCCTGCCCGTCGGCGACGGCCGCCAGGACCCGCCACTCCTCCACCGAGCAGCCCTCCTGCGCCAGCACCCCCGCCAAGCGCTGCACGAGGCGTCGCTCGGCATGGCTGAGCAGGTGGGCAAGGTCCGGCGAGGAGGATTCGGACGGCATTGCCGGTGTCCTTCCACTAGGTCTACTGTCTGGTCAGATTACGAGCCTCTGCGAGGGCGCCGGGGCCCGGACCGGGATCCGCGCGCCCTATGCCCTCACGGAGGTGGTCTGTGCATCCGGTGTCGCCCAGAGGGAACCGCGACTCGAGCACGACGCTGGTCGTGGCTCTGGTCGTGCCGTTGCAGGGGCCGGCGGGGGTCTTCGGCCCGTCGTGCGAACTTGCCGCGCAACTGGCCGTGGAGGAGCTCAACGCCGCGGGCGGCGTGCTGGACCGGGAGGTCCGGCTCGTCACGGTGGACGGCGGGGGATCGCCCGAGCAGGTGGCCGTCGAGGTCGAGGCCCTGGTGTCGCTGGGCGCCGTCGACGGAGTGCTGGGCTGGCACACCTCGGCGGTCCGCCAGGCGCTGCTGCCGCGGATCGCCGGCCGGGTGCCGTACGTCTACACCGCCCAGTACGAGGGCGGCGAGCGCACCCCGGGAGTCTTCCTGACCGGCGAGACCGACGCCGCCCAACTGCTCCCTGCGATGCGGCTGTTGGCCGAGGCGACCGGGGCGCACCGTTGGTGCACGGTGGGCAACGACTATGTGTGGCCGCGGGTGACCGCTCGTGCCGCGCGACGCTATGCCCGCGCCTGTGGTGGCCGGGTGCGGGACGAGGTCTTCGTGCCGCTGGGGACGCACGAGTTCGGGCCGGTGCTGCGCCGGATCGAGCGGAGCGAGGCCGACGCGGTGCTGATGCTGCTGATCGGGGACGACGCGGCCCGCTTCAACCGGGCGTTCGCCGCATACGGTCTTCACCAGAGGTGTCTGCGCCTGAGCACCCACATGGACGAGAACATCCTGCTGGCCACCGGTGCCGAGGCCACCGACGGGCTCTGGGCGACGGCCGGGTTCTTCGAGACGCTCGCGACCGCGGAGAGCCTGGACTTCAGCGCCCGTTACGCGGCCCGGTTCGGGGTACAGGCACCCGTCGTGGGGAGCCTCGGCGAGTCCTGCTTCGAAGGGGTACGGCTGCTGGCGGCGCTGGCCGAGCGGACGCGGTCGCTGGATGTACGGGCGATGTGTGCCGTCGCAGACACGGTGTCCTACGAGGGCCCGCGGGGCGTGCTGCGGCTGGACGGCAACCATCTCGCCCAACGGTTGTATCTGGCACGGGCGGACGCCTTCGACTTCCACATCGTCGCCCAACTCTGACCCCTCGCCCTCCAGTTGGGGCTGGCCAGCGCGCCTCTGAGGCCGCTGTCCGGCGTGGCCGTTGACAATACCCTGCCGCAGAAATACTTTCTACGGGAAGTATCGAGCGTGGCAATTCGCCATCCGCGAGACAGGCACAATCAACGGTCGGACCGTACACAATCACGGAGTTCGCCCCTCCGTGAACAGCACCCGCCCACCCGGCCGTTCGACGGGTCAATCGCGTCCAGAATCCGCAGGCCACAAGTTTGTCGCCTATTTCTACGCGCGTCACATAAAGGGCTCGTCAAAGAACTCCCCTTTAAAGAACGCGAAACGCTCAAGAAACAGAAAGACCTGACTCTTCCCTGAAAACACCCGGGTCATCCGGGTCGTGGCCCTGCGTCCGGAAGAGGGAAGAGTCGTGACGGAGATCGTCGACAAGGAAGCGCCACCGGCGAGTGCGGGCGGACGGACGTACAACAACTGGGCGCAGAACGACACGTTGGAGGACTACTCGCTGCGCTACGCGCCGAAGTCCTTCCGTCGCTGGACCCCGTACGTGGTGGCAACCACGGCCCTGGGCGGCATCGCTTACCTCGCCGACTTCGCCATCGGCGGCTCCATCGCCATCTCCAACGGCTTCTCCAGCGCCATGGTGGCCATCCTCGCCGCGGCAGTGGTCATCTTCCTGACCGGCATCCCGATCTCGTACTACTCGGCGAAGTACTCCATCGACATGGACCTGTTGACCCGGGGCGCGGGCTTCGGCTACCTCGGGTCCACGCTCACCTCGGTCATCTACGCGAGCTTCACCTTCATCTTCTTCGCCCTCGAAGGCTCGATCATGGCGCAGGCGCTGGAGCTGGGGCTGCACATACCGCTCGCCGTCGGCTACTTGATCTGCTCCCTCATCATCCTGCCGCTGGTCATCTACGGCATGACGGCGCTGTCCAAGATGCAGGTGTGGACGCAGCCGGTCTGGCTGGTGCTGATGGTCGCGCCGTTCGTGTCCATCGCCGTCCAGGAGCCGGGCAAGTTCTCGCAGTTCACGCACTTCGCCGGCAACTCCCCCACCGGCTCGAGCATCAGCATGCTCGGCGTCGGCGCGGGTGCCGGCGTGGCTCTGTCCCTGATCGCGCAGATCGGCGAGCAGGTCGACTATCTGCGGTTCATGCCCGACAAGACGCCCGAGAACAGCAAGAAGTGGTGGGGCGCGGTGCTCTCGGCCGGCCCGGGCTGGGTGGTGCTCGGTGCGGCCAAGCAGATCGGCGGGGCCTTCCTCGCCTTCTACATCGCCGGCAGTGTGGGCCTGTCCAAGGCCAACGAGCCCATCCAGCAGTACGTGCACGGCTTCAAGACCTTCGCCGCGCCCGTGGCCCTGGGTCTGGCCACGTTCTTCGTGATCCTCTCCCAGATAAAGATCAACTCGACGAACGCGTACTCGGGTTCGTTGTCCTGGTCGAACTTCTTCTCCCGGCTGACCCACCGTCACCCCGGCCGGGTCGTCTACATCTTCCTCAACGTCGGGGTCGCCCTGGCCCTGATGGAGGGCGGCGTGTTCGGCTTCCTCAACACGGTGCTCGGCTTCTACTCCAACGTCGCCATCGCCTGGATCGGCGCGGTCGTCGCCGACCTCGTCATCAACAAGCCGCTGAAGCTCAGCCCCTCGTACATCGAGTTCAAGCGCGCCCACCTCCACAACTTCAACCCTGTCGGCTTCGGTTCGATGCTCATCGCCTCGGCCGTCTCCATCGCGGCGTACTTCAACGCCTTCGGCGACTACGGCAAGGCGTACTCCCCGTTCATCGCCCTGTTCCTGGCCATGGTGCTCTCGCCGCTCTTCGCGGTGCTGACCAGGGGCAAGTACTACATCGCCCGTGTCGACGACTTGGAGGAGCCGCTGCTCGGCGCCGACGGCCTGCCGTCGGCGGTCACCCTCACCTGCACCGTGTGCACCACCGACTTCGAGCGGCCCGACGTGGCCAACTGCCCCTTCCACTCCGGGGCCATCTGCTCCCTGTGCTGCAGCCTGGAGAAGGACTGCCACGACTCCTGCAAGAGCGGCGCCGGTACCGGACCAGTCGTACTCGCCATGCCGACCGTCCGATCCACGGACTGACCCCCCACTCTCACCTCCACGGGTAATCGGCTCCGACCCGCGTCCTTCGACACGGGCCGGAGCCGATGTCGGCCGAAGCATGTCCCTTCACGGCGAGCCGCCTGGAGAACCCGGCACTGGGCATGGTCGTCGGCGCCGGCAGGCCTCCCTCGGCTTGCGGATCGAGCGGGGCAGCGGACCGGTCAGGCGCCGGCCAGTTTGAGGACAAGATGCAGGTCGTGGGCGGCGGCGAAGGCGCACAGGGCGCTGGCGCCCACGAGGACGGCGGCGCCGGTCAGCGGCAGCAGCGGGTAGTTCAGCGGGGGCGAGTAGGCGATGGGCTCGGCGAGCAGGGCGGCAACGCGCCGCGGGATGGGCCCCGCGCCCTCAAGGGGGTTGCGGCGTCGGCCGAGCAGGCCGAACACCGCCTCGGGCAGACGCCGACGAGCCGGAGCATGAGCGGTGGCCAGTGCGGCCTTGCCGACCGCGCGGGCGACCTGGCGGCGGTCGCCGCAGGCTGTGGCGGCGCGCTCGTCCGCCCAGCGCTCCACGGTGTAGGCGACGGCGGTGGCGACGGGTTTCAGCAGGGGGTTGCAGGCGGCGGCCAGGTGGGCCGCGGCGGCGAAGGCGTAGTGGTGGCAGGCCAGATGGGCACGTTCGTGCGCGAGCATGGCCTCGCGGTCGGCGTCGTCGAGGGCGTCCATCATGCCGGTGGAGACCACGACCCGGCCCGGCAGGCCGGGCAGCGCGTACGCGTCGGGAGCCTCGTCGTCGACGAGGACCAGCTCGCCGTGGCCGGGCAGACAGGCCGCTTCGAACGCGGCGGCCGCCAGCGCCCGCATCCGGCGCCACAGCATCCGCATCCCCGCTGCCGTCGCCGCGGCCAGAACCAGTGCGGCCCCGACCGCCTCGATCACGGACACCGGATCCCCCGCGCGCACGGTGGCCGCCGACCAGTCACCGAGGTCGGCGGTGAGCGGCAGGCGTATCAGACCCGCGACGGCGAGGACCCCCAGTGCGGCGCAGCTCAGCGCGGACAGGGCGAGAGCGCAGCTCGTCAGCAGCCAGGTCGCGAGCCGGGGTTCCAGCCGGTCGGCCAGTGTCCTGGCGGCCAGCGCGGCCGGAACCGGAAAGAGCAGCGGGAGGTAGACCAGCAGATGCATGACCATGCCACTCACTCCTGGTCCGGCAGGTCGCCGAGGAGCTGCCGCAGCAACTGCTCGTCCCCGGCGGGCAGGTCTTCCACGAACCGTGTGAGAACCGCGGCACGGTCCGAATCGGATTCCATGACCTGCCGCATCCGGCGGGCCGTGAGGCCGTGGGCGTCGGCGACCGGTGCGTATGCGTAGGCGCGGCCCTGCTTGCTGCGGGTCAGCAGTCCCTTGTCGAACATGCGGGACAGCACCGTGACCACGGTGCTGTAGGCCAGGCCGTCTTCCAGGTGCCGGAGCACCTCGCCGGGGGTGAGCGCCTGCTGCGAGGACTGCAGTAGGGCCAGGACCTCGGCCTCCAGCGCGCCGCCCGGTCTGCGTTCCCCCGGATCGCGTCCGGTGTTCATGAGTTGGCTACCATCCGTTCATCGTCTACAGTCCTGTAGAACTTCTACGAGTTTGTAGACGTCGGCCCGCGGCCGGGAGCCGCACCACACCCTTAACTTCTACAAGCGAGTAGATGCTATCGAGGTGGGGGGCGTTTCTGGCCGACCTGTAGCCCGCGCCACCATGGGAGATCGCATCCGATGACTGTCCACCCCGCTGTCCAGCTCGCCTTCGACGGCTCCGGCATCGACGGCTCGCTGTTCACCACCGTCACCGGCATCGCCCGCGACACCCGCTGGCTCAACGCCCCGATCGCCCTGTGGACCAACGCGGGGCTCGGCGTGTTCGCGGTACTCATGGTGCTGGGCTGGTGGCGGGCCCGCCGTGGTGACACGCGCAGCATGACCCTCGCTCTGGCGGCACCGGTCGCCGTGGTGGCGGCCTTCGCGCTCGCCGAGGTGGCCAAGAAGCTGATCGCCGAGGTACGGCCCTGCTACTCGCTGCCGCACGACTACTTCGTCGACGCCTGCCCCGCGCGCAGCGACTACGCCTTCCCCAGTGGCCACAGCACCACCGCGTTCGCCACCGTGGCCGCACTGTGGCTGCTCGACCGGCGCCTGTCCGCGATCGCTGCCGCCTTTGCGCTCCTGGAGGGCTTCACCCGCGTCTACCTCGGCGACCACTACCCCCACGACGTGCTCGGCGCAGCCCTCCTCGCCCTGCCGGCCGCCTATCTGACCAGCGCGATCCTGGGCCGCGCCGCTGCCCCCCTCGTCGCCCGCCTGCGCACCGGCGTACTGGAGCCAGTGCTGACCGCCGCCCCCGTCGGCGCCCACGCCGCCTCCTGACGCAGGGGCCAGGGACACCGTCGACAGCCCCCGGTCGCACCGCCCCGGGTGGGCGGCCGGCTCCCTGCAAGCAGGAGTCCGGCCACCGACGGCACGACGGAGGACCCCCCGACCTGCCACGAGGCCGGAGGCGGCGGTCAGACGTTGACCCCGAAGTCGGCCGCGATGCCGCGCAGGCCCGACGCGTAACCCTGGCCCACCGCGCGGAACTTCCACTCTCCGCCGTACCGGTACAGCTCCCCGAAGACCATTGCCGTCTCCGACGAGGCGTCCTCCGAGAGGTCGTAGCGGGCGATCTCCTGGCCGCCGGCCTGGTTCACCACGCGGATGAAGGCGTTGCGCACCTGTCCGAAGCTCTGGCCGCGCGACTCCGCTTCGTGGATCGAGACCGGGAAGACGATCCGTTCGATCTCGGCCGGTACGGCGGCGAGGTCGACCTTGATGGACTCGTCGTCGCCCTCACCCTCACCGGTGAGGTTGTCGCCGGTGTGCTCGACCGAACGGTCGGGGCTGGTGAGGTTGTTGTAGAAGACGAAGTGCTGGTCGGAGGCGACCTTGCCGGACGCGTCGAGCAGCAGCGCGGAGGCGTCCAGGTCGTAGTCGGCGCCCGTCGTCGTCCGTACGTCCCAGCCCAGACCGACGAGCACCGCGCTCAATCCCGGCGCCTCCTTGCTCAGCGACACGTTGCCGCCCTTGCCCAGGCTTACTCCCACGGTTCTTCCTTCCGACTGCGGACTTTTCACGGTCACTGGGTTTGAACGCCGACACCACCGCGACGGTTCCCACGCTTGCGCAAGCACTAAAGTATCGAGGCCACAGGGTTCCCGCGCCGGGCGGGTCGACCTGGCGAAGGCGAAGGGTGCCAGATGTTCTCCGATGTGGGCCCGATGGAACTGGTCACGTTGGCGGTCCTCGCCGTCCTGCTGTTCGGACCGGACAGACTCCCGGAGATCATCCAGAACGTGTCCGGGTTCCTGCGCAAGGTGCGGGAGCTCTCCGAGAGCGCCAAGGAGGAAATCCGCTCCGAACTGGGCCCGGAGTTCAAGGACTTCGAGTTCGAGGACCTGCATCCGAAGACGTTCGTACGCAAGCACGTCCTCGACGGCAACGGCCTTGGCGAGGGCCTTGGGCTCGACGAGGTCCGCAGCGCCCTCGACCCGAGGGCGGAACTGGCACAGGTGGCCGAGGCGGTGCGCGAAGCGGCTGACGAGACGCCGCAGGAGGATCCGGCACCGGGGAGCGGCGCAGCAACACATATCGACTTGCGCAAGCCCTAAACTGATGGCCGTGGAAACGATCGGCATGACGGGATGGGAGACCGCGGTGCTCAGCGGAGGGCCCGCGGACGGACTGCGGCTGAAGGTCTCCGACCGGCCGCGGGTGGTCCAGGTGACGTATCCGTGCCAGGTGGAAGCCGGACCGGAGGGCCTGCGTGCGGAAGGGGTGTACCTCTACCGCCGCGACTACGGCGTCACGAGCGAACCGCTACGGTACGGCTTCGACATAGCCAGCCCCTGACGGACGGGGCTCGGGGGGATCGGCGGACCGGGTGACGGGCGCAGGGCCGAGGAGGTGACTTTTCGGCCATCGAGAACCAGTACTCTTCCGCCTGCGTCGTACGGCAGTGTGCCGACGGCTCGACCTGTGGGGGGACCACATGAGCAGTGAGATCTACTTCAGCAACAACTACCGCGACCTGTGCGAACGTAACGGCACCGGGGCCGGTTTCCAGTTCGAGTTCTCCTGCTCCCGCTGCTACGACACCTGGCGGTCGCCCTTCGAGGCGTACGTCGGCGAGCGGGCCGCCAGCTGGCTCCAGAAAGGGGCCGACGTCGCGTGGAGCCTGCTCGGCAACACGGGCAGGGGTGTGACGTCGGCGGCGGACGGGCTTGCGGGGGCCGGCTGGGGACAGGCCCGCGACCACGCCTTCCAGCGGGCGATCAGCAATGCGCAGGGGCACTTCAACCGCTGCGCCCGCTGCACCAACTACGTCTGCGGACGCTGCTGGAACGCCGCCCAGGGACTGTGCCTGCACTGCGCCCCCGACACCGCGGCCGAGGCCATGGCTGCCCAGCAGCGTGGCCTGAACGACATGGCCTCGCAGCGGTCCTACGCCGCGGGGCAGCAGGCCGGGCAGACCTACGACCCGTCCGCGCCCCGGCAGTTGGTCTGCCCTCAGTGCCGTACCGAGACCCATGGAGCCGCGTACTGCTCCGGCTGCGGCTACCACCTCGCCCAGTCCAACCAGTGCGCCTCCTGCTCCGGCGTCGTGCCGAACGGCGCGGCCTTCTGCCCGGGCTGCGGCACACGCCAGTAGCCGCCGGCCGGTTTCAACGCTCGCGCGCGGCGGCGGGCCCAACCGGACCCGCGCGCTTCACGCGTCGGAGTCGGGCTCGGCCCTGGCAGCCGCGTACGCCTGCGCCGGGGTCATCGGCACGCCGTTGATCTGCACCGTCTTGTAGGGGCTGACCTTGGCGCAGGTCTTGGCCTGGTCGGCGGTCGAGGCGTGCGCGTTGGAGACCGCGGCCTGTGTGTCGGCGGGCGCGGGCGAGGACGTGCCGCCCGGATAGCTGTCACCGCTCGGCCAGTCGCTGCCGATGACCAGCGTCAGCCCCGTTCCTGTGCCCTGCCTCAGGTGGGAGGAGGACAGCCCCAGCGCCTTGGCGGCCGTCTGGGCCTCGGTCTGCAGGCCCGTGCCGTAGGTCAGGGTGGTGGTGTTCGCGGCGCTCGGGGCGTTGGCCGTGGTCGTGCCGGAGCTGAAGCCCTGGTCGGTCAGGGCCCTCGCGATCGTCGAGGCGCGGCCGGTGATCGTGGTCCCGTTCTCCACCGTCACGGCGATCTGCGACGGGGGCACGGCCGAGGCGGTCGCGGTGGCTTTCGCGGTCGCGGAGGCCGCCGCGGACCTGCCGCCGGAGCCGGTGGTCAGGGACTGGTCGCCCGCGATGGTGGAGAACAGGCTCTTGGCGCCCGCGCCCACCAGCACATGGTCGCTGTTGGCCGGGTCGGGGGCGGTCTGCATGGTGGTGAACGTCATCCGCTTGGTGGGGACCTTGTCCACGTCGGCCGCGAGCGCGATCAGCTTCCTGACGCTGCCGAGGCCGTCGTCGACGGTCAGCGCCTTGGTGGCGGCGTCCGCGAGGTCGTAGACCTTGGTGGGGTCGGTGAGTGTGCCCGCGCTCTTGAAGTTGCGGATCAGCGCACTCAGGAAGATGTGCTGGGAGACGGTACGGCCGAGGTCGCTGCCGTCCCCGAAGCCGTGCCGGGAGCGGACGAACTCCAGGGCCGCGACGCCCTTCAGGGTGTGGGTGCCCTTGGACAGCTTCAGATGCGAGTAGGTGTCGTAGACGTTGTCGCTGACGCAGACGTCGACGCCGCCGACCGCGTCGGACATCTTGACCACGCCGGAGAAGTCGAGCTCGACGAAGTGGTCGATGGGGATGCCGGTGAGCTGGTGCACGGTGGCCACCTGACAGGCGGGGCCGTACTGGAGCGCGCTGTTGATCTGGCCGTAGTAGCCGGACGTGGACTGGCCGGTCACGCTGTCCCTGCAGCCCGGGACGTGGGTCATGGTGTCCCGCGGGATGCTCATCACGGTGGCGTTCGAACGGTCCGCGGAGACGTGCACCACCATCTCCACGTCCGCGTTCCCGTGGCCGGTCTGCACCCCGGTCTTCGAACAGCCGCCGCCGAGCTTGCAGTCCACCGCGCTGGTCCGGCCGTCGGAGCCCATCACCAGGATGTTGATCGGGGTACGGCCGAAGGCGTCCGCCTTCTCCGTGCCGCCCTTGCCGTCGAGCGAGACGCTGTTGATGTTGCCGTTCAGATGCTGGTAGAACCACCAGCCGGCGCCTGCGGTGGCCAGGATCAGGACGGACAGGCAGATCGTGGCGATCTTCAGCACCCGCCTGCCGCGGCCCGTCAGCCGGGCCGGGCGCCGCGAGTCCCTACGGCCGCGCGGGTGGGAGGCCGCAGGGCCGCGTGGGCGCGCCCCGTCCGGCCCGCGCTGCCCGGGCACCCGGCCGCTGCGGCTACGCGTGGCCCGACCGCCCGGCCCGTCCCACGGGTCACTCATCTCCAACTCCCATGAAGGGTCGGGCCCGGCAGAGGGGGCCGTCGGGGTATGGGCAGGTGAGAGGGATCCCACCTCGATTGCATAGTTGCGCAATCTAGCAAATTTATGGCCAGTACAGCCCAGATCCTGGCGTATTCACAGGTGAGGGATCTCATGCCCGAGGAGGTGCGCCACCCTGATACCGGGCGATGATCCACGCGGCGCCACGCTCGGCCAGAGCCCGGCGCCGCCCCCTGCGTGAGCGCCGCACGGCGACGACGGAGGACCGGGGCGTCGGCGGCTCGGCGGCCAGTACGGCGAGACGGCCGGCGGCACGCGCCAGTTCCGCCCGGAGCCGTCGGCGCCGCCTGGAAGAACTCGCCCTCAGTAAGGCCGAATAGAGCCCTTCGACCTCGGCCAGGGCGGCGGCCAGCCGCAGATTCACAGCCCGCACTCGCTGAATCTCCCCGCGCGGCATGCACGCCCTCCTCCCCCGACACCGGGCTCGACCCCCGTTCACTTCGATTATTGCGCAATGTTGCAATTAACCGGCCCGTATCAGGAAGAACGCGCGACTGCCGCCTCGTCCGGGCCGGTGTCCCTCGCGGCTTCAGCCGGCTGCGACCGCGCCACCCGCCTTGGCCCAGTTGGCGTTCAGCTTGTCCAGGTAGGACTGCGCCTGGCTGCCCGGGGTCGCGCCGCGCGCGAAGGCGAGCATGTTGCCCGCGCCCGTGTTGTAGCCGAGGGCCAGCAGCTCGTTCTTGGTGTACGCGCCGCGCCAGGTGGCCGGCAGCTGGGCCGCGAGGTCGTGCAGGTACCAGGCTTCGGCCTCGATCGCGAGGTCCCGGTCGTCGGGCAGCTCCTCCCATCGCCGGTCGGCGAAGTCCCGGCCCTTCTTGACCCCCTCGAAGGTGGCGCGGTGCATGTTCGCGATGCCGAAGGCGGCGTCCGGCTTGTACTTCTGCCAGGCCCGCTCCAGGGACGGGTCGTGGGGCTTGTACGACTCGTTGTAGAGGATCGCCATCAGCAACTGGGCGCTGACACCCGTCTGTCGAGCCCGGGCGCGGACCTGGGAGGCGTAGTCGGCAGGGTCGTACGAGAAGGCGGTCGTCGCCGAGGTCGAAGGAGCCGCCGTAGCCGCCGGAGTGGAGACGGATGCTCGTGCCCGGGGTTGCGCGTCGCCCTGCGGGGTCCCGGCCGCACGCACCATGACGTACAGCGCCAGAGCGAAGACCACAACGGGGAGCCACCGCCAGCGCTTCGGCGTCTTCGACTCGGACATGCCTCGCCTCTCCTGCACCCCGCCCCGTTGGCCAGCACCCTTCTACAACAGGCCCGTTAAGACCTGCGTGAGGCGCCGCTGTGTCCGCGCCACAGCATGGTCCGGCTCGGCCCCGCCGTAACGGCCGCGGTGGTCTCAGACACCTGCCGCGTTCAGCCGGCGCACCGGTGCGGCGGCCTTGCGCGTCCGGGCGGTCAGCTGCCCGACCATCACGCGGACCACGGTCACGACGTCCGGGTCGTCGACGTAGTAGACCTGCCGGCGGCCGTCGCGGCGGGCACGGACGAGCCCGGCGAGCTTCAGCTTCGCCAGGTGCTGGCTGACCGCGGGCAGCGCACCGCCGACCCGGTCGGCAAGATGCGTGACGTCGCTCTCGCCCTGGGACAGCGCCCACATGATGTGCAGCCGGGCCGACGAGGCGAGCAGTCCGAACGCCTCGGCCGCCTCCGCCAGGAGCTCGGCGGACGGATCCTCACAGCCACCGACGTTCTGCGCCACAGTCGTCTCCCGCCCCAACCTCGTCACAGTGCCCGCACACGCGCGCACCCAGTGTAGGCGTACCGCCTCGGTGTACAGGTAGTGCCGGGGGCCCGGCCGTCCCCATGGGAGGCCGGGCTGGCCGCAGTCCGCCGGTCATTCCTCGTAGTAGTTGTTGACGATCACGTCCGGTTCGTCGTCGTCGAACGCCTCGTTCAGCAGCGCGCCGCCGACCAGACCGGCCGCACCGGCGCCGATGAGTGCTCCGGCGCCGAAGCGGCGACCGCCGCCCTGCTGCTGTTGGTGGTCCGCGTACGGCTGCCCGTAGCCCTGCTGGGGATAGCCCTGCGGCGCGGGCTGCGGGTAGCCCTGCTGGGGCGGCGTGTAGAAGGGCGGCGGCGTGCTCTGCACGCGCTGCGCGCAACCGCCGCACGCCTGGATCGGCCGGGGCACGCCCCACTGCGGGGACCAGGTCACGGTCGTCGTGCCGGGGCCGTGGTTGGGGTCGAAGAAGCACGTCATGGGTGAACTCCCGCTGGGTTGTGGGGTGGGGGCGAACGCCGGTGGCGGCGGGGAGACGACGGTCGGGGTGGGGGCCGCGGGCGGCACGTAAGCAGGAGTGCTCACCTTCACGGCGGGGCCGGAAGCCGGGCTCGGCGGTGTGTCGCGCAGGACGTCGACGCCGTAGTCGGTGGCGATGCCGGCCAGCCCGGAGGCATAACCCTGGCCCACCGCTCGGAACTTCCACTCCGCCCCGTGCCGGTACAACTCGCCCGCGACCAGAGCCGTTTCGCTCGACAGGCCGCCGGAGGCGAGGTCGTAGCGGGCCAGTTCGGTGCCCGCTTCCCGGTCGAGGACGCGGATGTGGGCGCGGTGCACCTGTCCGAAGCTCTGGCCGCGGGAGGCGGCCTCGTAGAGGGAGACGAGAAAGACGATCTTCGTGACCCGGTCCGGGACCAGGGCGAGGTCGACCTGGATCTGCTGGTCGTCCCCGCCGACCGCGCTGCCGCCACCGGAGTGACGGACCGAACCGTCGGGGCTGGTCAGGTTGTTGAAGAAGACGAAGTGCCGGTCGGAAAGCACTCTCCCGGACTGGTCGCACAGCAGTGCGCTGGCGTCCAGGTCGTAGCCGGTGTTCGCCTGCCAGCCCAGCCCGACCGTCACCGCAGTCAGGCCCGGGGCCTGCTGGCTCAGCGACACGTTGCCGCCCTTGGTCAGGGACACACTCATGCACGTCCTCCGCAGTTGCCGTTCCGCTTTCCGCGGTCCTCCTGGTCGACTCGACCCTAACCCTTTCACTTGCCGGATTGCGCAAATGTCTTGATCAGGTGACAGAACCTCAACGGCTCGCCTGCAGTGGCCAGCCGGCTCTCGTCAACGCGCCGCGACTGTTCCTAGGCTTGCGCAAACGAGCAACACGCAGCATCGGGACCCGGCGGACCACGCCCGGCCCGACCCGACTGGAGGACAACACCGTGGGCATCATCAGCTGGATCATCCTCGGCCTGCTCGCCGGAGCGATCGCGAAGATCCTGCTGCCCGGCCGCGACCCGGGCGGTCTGATCGGCACCACCCTCATCGGCGTCGCCGGTGCCTTCGTCGGCGGCTGGCTCTCCGCGCGCTTCCTCGACCGCCCGGTGGAGAAGAACTTCTTCGACCTCTACACCTGGGGCGCGGCCATCGGCGGCTCCCTGGTCCTGCTCATCGCCTACCGGATCCTGTTCGGCAACTCACGCGACTGACCCGCGTACCGGCCCGCCGTCCCGGTCACAGATGGCCGGCAGCAGATCCCGCAACGTCCGCCGGCGGACATCCCTGCACAGGGGATGCGATGGACCATCAGGTCCGGGAAGCTCGTTGTGTCCTACACCAAGGTGTCCGATGCGGCGTCTTCGTCGTGTGCGGACCGGGCCAGTGCGGCGTAACGTCCGCCGAGGGCGAGGAGTTCGGCGTGGGTGCCGCGTTCGACGATGCGGCCCTGGTCGAGGACGACGATCTGGTCGGCGTGGCGCACGGTCGAGAGGCGGTGCGCGATGGTGATGGTCGTGCGTCCGGCGGCCAAGCGGTCCAGCGCCTCCTGGACCGCCCGCTCGGTGCGGGTGTCCAGCGCGCTGGTGGCCTCGTCGAGTACCAGCACTCGGGGGTCGCGCAGCAGCACGCGGGCGATGGCCAGCCGCTGCTTCTCGCCGCCGGAGAACCGGTACCCCTGCTCGCCCACGACGGTGTCGTAGCCCTCCGGCAGGCTCTCCACCAGGTCATGGAGCTGCGCCGCGCGCGCCGCAGCGGCCAGGTCCGCGTCGGTGGCATCGGGGCGGGCGGCGCGCAGGTTGTCCGCGATGCTCGCGTGGTAGAGGAAGGTGTGCTGGGTGACCACGCCGACGGTGGCGGTGAGCGTGGCCAGGCTCAGCTCGCGGACGTCGACGCCGTCGATGCTGACCCGGCCGGCGAGGGGGTCGTACAGGCGCGGCACAAGGTAGCCGAGAGTGGTCTTCCCGGCGCCGGTTGCGCCCACGACCCCCAGGTGGGTGCCGGGCGGGAGGTCCAGATCGATGTCGCGCAGCACCGTGCGCTCCCCGTAGGCGAAGCTCACGCCTTCCAGGCGGACGTGACCGAGCGGGCGAGGCAGCGGCACCGGCCGCTCGGGTTCCGGGATGTCCACCGGCAGGTCCAGGTATTCGAAGACGCGCTCGAAGAGGGAGAGGGAGCTCTGCACGGCAACTCCGGTCTGGAGCAGCTGTACCGAGGGCGCGAACAGCGACTGCTGCAGGGAGGTGAAGGCCACCAGTGTGCCGACGGAGAGCGCGGGCACCCCGTGTGACGCGGTCAGACCGGCCAGCCAGTAGATGGTGATCGGCATGGTGAACATGATCAGTTGGATCACCGACTGCCGCCACCGCCCTGCCATGCTGGAGCGGATGGTCAGATCGGTGAGGCGCTCCGACTCGAGCGAGAACTCCTCGGTGAGTGCTGCCCGGCGGCCCAGCACCCGGCCGAGCAGGAAGCCGTCGACCGAGAGCGACTCCTGGACCAACGAGGAGAGCGCGGCGAGCTGTCCCTGGCGGCGGCGGGTGATCGCCCGCCGTTCCGCACCGACCGATCGGCTGATCCAGACGAAGACGGGCAGCATCGCCAGCGATGCGCAGCTCAGTCGCCAGTCCAGGACGACCATCGCCACGAGCGCCGAGACCAGCGTGGTGACCGAGCCGACGGTGCTGACGGCCACGGTGGTCACGGTCTGGCTCATGCCCCCCACGTCGTTGGCGATCCGGGACTGGATCTCACCGGTGCGGGTGCGGGTGTAGAAGGCCAGGGACATGCGCTGCAGGTGGGTGTAGACGGCCCCGCGCAGGTCGTTCATCAAGCGCTGGCCGACGGTCAGCGTCAGATAGGACTGGACGACGCCTGCCGCGGAACCGAGGGCGGCGAGGACGAGCATCCCGCCCGCCAGTGCCGTCAGGAGCCCCGTCCGCCCCTGCGGCAGGGCCACGTCCAGCAGCTCGCGGAGCATCAGCGGTGGTGCCAGCGCGAGCACCGAGGACCCGGTGACGATCAGCAGGACCACGGTGAGCCGCCCGGTGTACGGGCGGAAGAGCCCGGCGACGCGTCGTGCCGAGACGCGCGGCGCCGGCTCTCCCAGCGGTGTCCGATCCTGCATGGTCCCCCTCCTGTCTGCCGTGCGGCCGAGCCGGGGCCGCGCGGGTCGCGCGGCCCCGGCCCTCACCCGTACGGCCAGGTCACTTCTTGCCGTCCCACGGGTCCCAGTCGTCGTCGTCCCCTATGTCCCCGTCGAAGTTTCCGTCGGGGTGGTCGCTGTTACCGGGGGTCCCTCCCCCTCCGTCGTTGAACGGCCGGACGACCGTGCCCGCGTGCAGCACCCGGATGTCTTCGGGATCGAGCGATGTAGCCATGGTTTTCACCTCCTCTCACAAGGCCATGACAGCGCGTCACTGTCCTAGGCGAGGGTGAGGAATCCCTCGCGGACCAGGGTCCGCACCAGCAAGAGGCGCCCCGGTCCGTCCAACTCACCGCGGATGTCGGCCGCGGTGAACCCCGCTCCGCCGCTCTGCGCCACGTAGCGCACTTCGGGCTCCACGTGCGCGGGCAGCTGCACGGTCTTGCCGTGGAAGTCCAGGTTGACCAGCTCGCCGTCGACGCCCAGCCGGAACGGCAGCCCGGCCCGCCGTCGCACCTTGGTGTCGGCCTCCACCTCGGCCTGGTGCTCCAGGTCGGCCAGATGACCGAGCAGGTCCGGTGGGCTCAGTACCCGCGAACGCGCCAAAGACGCCTCCACCAGCTCCTGCGGCCGCAGCCGCTCGGCCAGGGCCGCGACCAGTTGGGCCGCGGTCTCCTGCGCCGTGCGCTGTGCCTCCTCGTCCCAGCCGAAGCCGAGCGGCAGACCGCGGCGGAAGCGGACATCGGCGTGGGCCGCGCCGCGCATCGCCTCCTCGAACACGTCGTGCCACAGGATCGGGTGCACGCCCAGCGTCATGTGGACGGAGGTCCGGTCGTTCGAGGTGCCCGCGTGCAGGGTGCCCCGGGGCAGGTAGAGCACGTCGCCGTCGCACAGGTCGAACTCCTGGAGCGGCTCCGTCGGCTCGGGCAGCGACTTGTTGTGCGGCTGACTGCGCAGCGGCAGATCGAGCGGGGCCCCGAAGAGCTGCCACCGCTTGCTGCCGTGCACCTGACAGATGAAGACGTCGTGCGTGTCGTAGTGCGGCTTGAAGCCGCGGTTGCCCGCGGGCGTCACATAGATGTTGGCCTGGATGCGCGCGGTGATCTCGGTGCCCAGTGCGTGGGCCAGCCGCTGCAGCGGCGCGAAACGCCGCTCGAGCGCGTTGACGACCACGGTGGAGCCCTCCCGGTAATGCTGGTAGAGGACCTCCAGGCCGTGCGCGCCGCCCTCGCCCCGGCGGGAGTTGAGCTGGTTGACGGGGGTCTCCTTGCCGTCCCGTACGACCCGGAAGTCGCCGTCGCGGACATTGGAGAGCGACAGGACCCGGTCCATGTCGGCCAGAGTCAGCAACTCCGCGAAGTAGCCCGGCGCACCCCGGCTGACGAGAAGCGGCTGCCGGGCCCAGTACTCCTGCCGGAAGGTCTCCTCGTCCACCGGATCGATCAGTCGCCCAAGCGTGAACCCGTCCCGTACGGCGGAGGCCCTGTCCACATCGTCACCGTGCAGTGCCATCAGCCCATCCCCCTCGCTTCTCGGCAGTACCAGGACCGTAGGTGCGGCGTTCGCCGGGCAGTACCTGAGAGTTCTCAGGGTCCGTGCGCACCCGGCGCGTGGGCCGAACCGAATCTGGAGGCAAGGCGGGTTCTGCTGGCCGCGCCCGACGTGCTGACGATAGAAAAAACCTGCGCCGACAGCGTTCTGCACGCCGTTACCCACCTGCCCCCGATGCCACCGAGGAGTGCGCAATGGGAACGTACGAGGATGTCTTCCGTTCCAGTACCGAAGACCCGGAGGGCTTCTGGCTGAGGGCCGCGGAGGGCATCGACTGGGATGTCGCTCCGCAACGCGCCCTGGACTCCTCCGGTGCACCCTTCTACCGGTGGTTTCCCGACGGGCGGCTCAATGTCTGTTTCAACGCGCTCGACCGGCACGTCGAGGCCGGCCTGGGTGACCAGCCCGCGCTCGTCCACGACTCCCCCGTGACCGGCACGCGGCGCACCTACACCTACGCGCAGCTGAGGGACGAGGTGGCCACCTTCGCCGGAGGCCTGAAGCAGCTCGGCGTGGGGTACGGCGACCGGGTGGTCATCTATATGCCGATGATCCCGGAGGCGGCCATCGCGATGCTGGCCTGTGCCCGCATCGGTGCGATCCACTCGGTCGTCTTCGGCGGGTTCGCGCCGCCCGAACTCGCCGTCCGAATCGACGACGCGGCCCCGAAGGTGGTCGTCTCCGCCTCCTGCGGTATCGAGGGCAAGCGGGTCATCCCGTACAAGCCGCTGCTGGACCGCGCGATCGAGCTCGCCGGGCACAAGCCCGAGAAGCGGGTGATCGTGCAACGGGCGCAGGAGCGGGCCGAGTTGGGGACGCACGACCTCGACTGGGCCGAACTGGTCGCCACCGCGACGCCTGTCGACTGTGTGCCGGTGGCCGCGACGGATCCGCTCTACATCCTCTACACGTCCGGGACGACGGGAAAGCCCAAGGGGGTCGTCCGCGACTGCGGCGGCTACGCGGTGGCCCTGCACTGGTCGATGGGCGCCGTGTACGACATCGGCCGGGGCGAGACCATGTTCACCGGCTCCGACGTGGGCTGGGTGGTCGGGCACTCGTACATCGTCTACGGCCCGCTGCTGGCCGGCGCCACGACCGTGCTGTACGAGGGCAAGCCGGTCGGCACTCCGGACGCGGGCCAGTTCTGGCGGGTCGCCGCCGAGTACGGCGTCAAGACCATGTTCACCGCGCCGACCGCCTTCCGGGCGATCCGGAAGGAGGACCCCAAGGGCGCCCTCGCCGCGGAGTACGACCTCTCCCGCCTGCGTTACCTCTTCCTCGCCGGCGAGCGCCTCGACCCCGAGACCTACCACTGGGCGAGCGCCCTCCTCGACGTCCCGGTGATCGACCACTGGTGGCAGACGGAGACCGGCTGGCCCATCGTCGCCAACCCGGTCGGTATCGAGGCCGCCCCGGTCAGACCCGGCTCCCCCACCCGTCCGCTGCCGGGCTGGGACGTCCGCGTCCTGGACCCCTCCGGGCAGCCCGTGCCGCCCGGCGTCGACGGCGCGATCGTCGTCAAACTCCCCCTGCCGCCCGGGGCGTTGCCCACCCTCTGGAACGACGACGAGCGCTTCATCGGCTCCTATCTCTCCGCCTTCGACGGCTACTACCTCACCGGCGACAGCGGACACATCGACGCCGACGGCTATGTGTTCGTCATGGGGCGCACCGACGACGTCATCAACGTCGCCGGGCACCGGCTGTCCACCGGCAGCATGGAAGAGGTCCTGGCCACCCATCCCGACGTCGCCGAATGCGCCGTCATCGGTGTCGCCGACGCCCTCAAGGGACAGATCCCGCGCGGCCTGGTCGTCCTGAAGGCGGGCGCCGTCCGCGAACCGGCCGAGGTCGAGGCCGAACTCGTCCGGCTCGTGCGCGAACACATCGGCGCCGTCGCCTCCCTCAAGGACGTCGCCGTCGTACCGGCCCTGCCCAAGACCCGCTCCGGAAAGATCCTGCGCAAGACGATGCGCGGCATCGCCGACGGCCTGGACGAGCCCATCCCCTCCACGGTGGACGACCCGAACGTCATCGAGGACCTGCGCCCTGTGCTGCGCCGCGGCCCCGGTCATGACGTGTGAGCGACCCGCTCAACCTCCGTGGCGTCCGCGGCAGGCAGGACCCTGCCGCGGACTCGGGTCATCCTCGCCCGTCGGCAGGGGCGAGGACGATGTCGAAGCGGACCTGTGTCCAGGTGCCCTCGACGGCCCGCCCGTCGGGTGTCGGCGTGCCCGCCGGACGCCGGTCGAAGTCCTTGACCAGGGACTCCTTGACGCCGAAGACCGTGTCGGAGTCGAGCAGCTCGTCGCCCCGGACGAAGATGTGCGTGACCAGGGTGCGGCACCCGGGCGCCTCGACCATGAAGTGCAGGTGCGAGGCCCGCATCGGCGAGCGGCCGGTCGCCGCGAGCATCCCGCCCACGGGGCCGTCGTGCGGGATCGGGTACGGCGTCGGTGTGACGCCCCAGAAGCGGTAGCTCCCGTCGGCCTCCGTGAACAGATGCGCGCGGGCGGCCACCCGGTCGTCGTCGTACTGGACGTCGTAGAACCCGTCCTCGTCCGCCTCCCACACCTCGACCTTGGCCCCTGCGATCGGGGTGCCGTCGGCGTCGCAGACGGTCCCCTCGACCCAGCAGGGCTCGCCGGCGGCGCCGAAGGACAGGTCCCCGCCCGGCTCGATCCTCGGGGAGCCCTCGACGAAGAAGGGGCCGAAGACGGTTGCCTCGGTGGCGTCGCCGTAGGCCTCGTTGTTGATGGCGATCGTCTGCATCGACGCCCCGAGCGTGTCGGAGAGCAGGATGAACTCCTGACGCTTGTCGTCGGTCAGATGGCCCACGGCGGTGAGGAACTCGATGCCCTTGTTCCACTCCTCCTCGGTGAGGCGGACGTCGCGCAGGAAGGCGTGCAGGTGCTTGACGACCGCCTGCATCAGCTCCTTCAGGCGGGGGTCCTGGCAGGCGTCGAAGGAGCGTTGGACGCGCGCGATCAGGTCTTCCTCCCGGGCCGCCTGCTCGGAAGGCACATCGTGGAGCGTCATACGGGGTCACTTCCTTCCCAGGCGGCGCGCAGCAGCGCGGTCAGGTTCTCCTCGGTGACGGCGGTCGGGTTGCCGGCGGGGACGGCGGCCAGGACGGGGGCGACCGCCCGGGCGATGCCGTCCTTGGGCATGCCGTAGTCGCGCAGCGCGCGCGGGGCGTGGAGCGTCCCGCGCAGTGCGGTGAGTCCCGCCACCGCCGTCGGGCTGCCGAAGGCCTCGGCGATGCGCCGTTCGGTCTCCGGTACCGCCGGGGCGTTGAAGGCGAGCACGTGCGGCAGCACCACCGCGTGGGTCTGGGCGTGCGGGAGGTCGAACATGCCGCCCAGCACATGGCAGATCCTGTGGTGCAGGCCCGAGCCGGCCGAGGCGAAGGCGACGGCGGCCAAGTAGGCGCCGTACAGGGTCTGTTCGCGTCCTTCCGGTCCGGTGGGGTCGGCGGTCACGGCGGCCAGACCCTCGGACAGAGCGCGGATTCCCTCGAACGCCAGGGCCCGGTCGATCGGGTCGGCCCGCGGTCCCCACATGGAGTCGACGCAGTGGGCCAGGGCGTTGAGTCCACTGGCCACGGACATCTCCACCGGCAGGCCCGTCAGCAGCGAGGCGTCGTAGACGATCGAGCGGGGCAGGACCCGCGGGTCGACCCCGGTCGTCTTCACCTCGCCCTCGGTCAGGCCCCAGACGTTCGTCGCCTCCGAACCGGCGTATGTGGTGGGGACGGCCACGATCGGCAGGCCGGTCGTCAGCGCCACCGCCTTGGCCAGGCCGGTCGTCGAGCCGCCGCCGACGCACACCAGCGCGTCCACGGCACCCTTCGTCGCGGCCTTCCGGGCGCGCTCGGCGACGTCGACCGGGACATGCATGACGACCTCGTGGTGGCGCACCGCCACCGGCAGGTCCGCGGCGAGGCGGTCGGCGAGGGCCGCCACCGCCGGTGCGGCGACGAGCATCACCTGCGTCGCCTTCAGCGCGGCCACCTCGGCGGCCACCGCGGCCGGCGCCGCGCCGGGGGCGAAGACGACCCGCTGCGGCAGGGTCTCGTGGATGAACCGCACGGTCACGCCTTTCCGAGGAGCTGGACGAGGGCGTCGCGCAGGGCCGCCTCGGGGTCGTCGGCGAGGTTCATCGAGCGCCAGGCGACGTGTTTGTCGGGGCGCACCAGGATCGCGCCGGACTCCTCGACCTCGCGCAGCTTGGCCCAGTCGTAGTAGAGGTCCGTCACTTCGCGGCCGGGGCCGATCACCACGGTTTTGAGCGGGATGCCGAAGTCCTGCGCGACCTTCTCGGCGGCACCGGTCCAGTCCTCGCCGGCGATGCCGGTGATCAGGGTCCAGCGGGTGTACGGCGCCAGGTCCATCAGGGCGAGTCTGGTGACGTGGTCGCCGACCCAGGCGTGCGGGAGGTGCGCGCCGGGGCTGGTGGACATGACGTGGTAGAGGTCCTCGTCCCTGCTCGGGGCGGGGCGGGTGCCGTCGGAGACGACTGCGGCGGACTCGTAGAACTGGCCGAGTTCGACGCCGTGCGCGTTGAACTCGTAGTTCTTGGTCTCCATCGCCGCCACCAGAGCGGCCCGCTTGGCCGCGCCCTCGGGGGTGTTGGCCTTCCGCTCCTCGATCAGGGCCCGCATCTCGTCCTCGTCCTTGGCGTCGAGGACGCCGAGGGCCTGGAAGATGTCGACGAACTCGCGGCTGGACTTGTTGGCCCGGGTGACGATCCGCTTCGCGACGGGCGCCCGCTCCGCCGAGTACGTCTCCAGCAGGGACGGGTCGGCCTGTCCGCGCAGCACTGCCGCGAGCTTCCAGGCCAGGTTGTAGGAGTCCTGGACGCTGGTGTTGGAACCGAGGCCGTTGCTCGGCGGGTGACGGTGGACGGCGTCCCCCGCGCAGAAGACACGGCCCTTGTGCAGGTGGGTGGCGTACATCTCGTTGTTGCCCCAGAGGCTGGTGCCGGTGATCTCGACCTCGAGGTCCGGGATCCCCAGCAGCTGCCGCACGATGCGGATCGCCTCGGTCTCGTCGACCACGGGGGGCTCGGAGTCGATGTCGTAGCCCCACACGATGAGCCACTCGTTCCACGGGCGGACCATCCGGACCAGACCGGCGCCGATACCGCCGACGTTGGCGCCCGGCTGGATCACCCAGTACAGGACCGAGGGCCGGTGGCCGACGTAGGACGCGATGTCGGCCTTGAAGGTGATGTTCATCGAACCGGCGATGTCCATCGCGCCCTCATAGGGCAGGCCGATGTCCTCGGCGACCCGGGAGCGGGCGCCGTCGGCGCCGATGAGGTACCTCGCCCGGATGTCGTACTCCTGGCCGGTGAGCCGGTCACGGACCCGGACGGTGACGCCCGTGTCGTCCTGCTTGTGCGCGAGGTACTCGGTGGAGAAACGGGTCTGGGTGCCGCGGACGGTGGCGTTCTTGACGAGGATCGGTTCGAGATAGGTCTGCGGGATGTCGACGGTGAGGCAGGGCGACGCCAGCCGGTAGTCGGCCTCCCGGTCGGGCCGGGTGCCCCAGGTGTGGATACGGCCGATCTCCTCGCCCGCGATGGAGGTGCAGAAGACGGTGTCACCGACGAGGTCATGGCCGGTGGCGTCGGCCAGCACCTGGTCCTCGATCCCCATGTCGCGGAAGATCTCCATCGCCCGCTGGTTGGTGATGTGCGCCCGGGGTGTGTTCGCGGTCCACCGGTATTTGGTGATCACGATGTTGTCGATCCCCAGGGTCGACAGGAACAGCGCCGCCGAGGCGCCGGCCGGGCCGGAGCCGACGATCAGGACATCGGTCTCGACGTGCGCCGATGTCGGGAGTCCGGTCTCTCGCTGACCGTCGTGGAACTCGGGCATGGGGCCTCTCGCCTTCTTCTCGCGCTGCGTTGAAGGCAGCGTGCCCCCGGCCGCGACCGCATCGGCCGGGACGGGGTGGAGGACGGCCGAAATCCGTATGACGCGGTGTTTCGGGGCGCTTCGTCGCCGTGGCGCCGCCCCTGGTTCGGCTGCGTCCCTTCAGTCCCGCTGCGCGGCCGTGCGGCGCAACTCGCCCGCGGTGATGCCGAACCGGGCGTGGAAGGTCTGCGAGAAGTGGGCGACCGAGCTGAATCCGCACCTGGCCGCGACGGTCGCCGTGCGCACCTCGGCGGCGCCCGGACCCGTCAGCAGGCCGTAGGCGGCTTCGAGGCGCCGGCCGAGCACATAGCGCGGGAACGTCGTGCCCCCGTCGGCGAAGACGCGGGTCAGCTGACGGACGCTGATGCCGACCGCGCCGGCGACCTCGGGGGCCGACAGGCGCGGATCGTGCAGTCGGTCCTCGACGCGGGCGCAGGCGAGCGCGCGGTGGACGACGGGCGGGCGCGTGGCCCCGTCGCTCGCGAGCACGGACGCGAGGTCGACGATGGCCTGCTCGTCGGGCCGGGTCGCGCCCTCGCCACCGACGGCGCGTCCGACGAGACGGGCCAGCGCCCGCCCGTACGGGTTGCTCTCGTCACGCCGGACGATGAGCGGTTCCCTGACCTGCACACCGTCCGGCAGCGCACCGCGGTCCACACGCACCGCCAGTTCGTCCAGGCCCTGGCCGAACCCGCGGACGAAGCTGCCGTCCGCGTCGCAGACCAGGAGGTCACCGGGGCGGACGACCTGCCGCCGGCCGGCCTGCTGGAACAGGGCCTCCCCGCGCAGGGAGACGTAGATCGCGACGGAACCCGTGGGCCGTCGTTCGATGAGGTCGGCAGGACGCTCGACCATGTGCGCGGTGGTGCGCACCCGCGCCAGATGCACCCGCCCCAGGTCGAGGTTGTCCTCACGCGCCCGGAAGTCCGCACCGCCCGGTGTGCGGCACATCAAGGCGATCAGGGCATCGGCGTTGTGCTCCTCCCAGGCCCGCAGCCGCTCCGCAGGCGCAAGACGCGCCGTCGAGAACGCCTGCGCGGGGCGGGGCGTTGCTGCGGGTGCCGGGTGCATGGTCAGAGAGTAGGACCGCGATCCGGGGTTCCCAACCCGTGAGGCCGAAAAGGCGATGAGGCGGGCGTAGGGCCACGACGTGAGCACCCGGATCCGCACCACGAAGTGATCCGAAAAATGTTCCCGGCTCGCGGCAACCCTGTGCGGCGCCCGTGACAACAAGGAGGCAGATCCGGCCAGTTCCAAGGGCCGGGGTCCGGCTTTCCGCTCATGAACGGCAGAAGTAGACCGCCGCGGCGCCGGCGACGACCGCGGGACCCGCACCCGCGGAGACGGGGCGAGGCATGCCAGGCGTGCAGGACCGGGCCACAGCCGTTTGAGACTGCGTGGTGGCGGGCGGTCGGGCGGGCCGGACTCGTCCCCGGGCCCGTTCACCCGGGACCTGTGGGCCCGAACGCACCAGCCGGTGCGCCGTGGAGCGGGGGACGATCTAGGCTGGAAGCAGCCGCTGGAAACCAGCCCTGACGGGCACGGATGTCCGGACGGAGGCATGGCGCGTGGAGATGGCCGGCAAGCAGGACGCCCCCACTGCCGTTGCCGTGGTGGGCCCCGACGGTTTGCTGAGCGGCTGGAGCGAGGGGGCCCGGCTGCTGCTGGGCTGGACGGCGCAGGAAACCGTCGGCCGCCCCGTGACCGATCTGCTGGCCGATCCGCCGCCACCCGGCTTCCCCGAGGGCTACGGCGCCGGTCCCGACCCCACGGGCTTCATCCCCCTGCGCCACCGGGACGGCTCCACGCTGGACGCCGTGGTGGCGGCTCACCCGTTGTTCGGCCCCGACAGCCGGGTGCTGGGTCACGCGCTGACCATCCAGCGCTGGGGACGCCGCCCGGTGATCGCCGACCGGGCCTTCGAGCAGAGCCCCTTCGCTCTGGGCGTCTACGACCCCCATCTGCGGTTCCTGTGGATCAACGCCTCCTCGGCCCGGGTGATCGCCCACACAGAGGAGCAGGTGCTCGGCAAGGCGTACCGCGAAGTGCTCCCCGAATTCGACCGCACGCTGTTTCCCGAACGGGACGACAAGCCCTACACCGACGCGCTCGCCCAGGTGGCGAGGACGGGCGAGCCCATGCGTCTCATCACCGTCTTCCAGCCGCGCGGCAGCAACTACGCCAACGCCTGGGCCACCAGCATCTGGCCCGTCCGGGATGCCGAGGGCAGGGTCCGCGCGATCGCCAACTGGGGATTCGACATGAGCGCCGAGTACTGGGCCCGGCAACGCCTGCTCCTCCTCAACAAGGCCAGTGGCGGCATCGGCCGGACACTCGACGTGATCGGCACCGCCCAGGAACTGGCCGACACTCCCGTGCCGGGATTCGCCGACCTCGTCACCGTGGATCTCTTCGACGAGGTGCTGCGCGGGGAGGAGCCGCCCTCCGTGTCCGCGTTCGGCCCCGGCGAGACGATCGCGCTCAGCCGTGCCGCACAGCACAGCGCGAACGAGGACACCGGCCGCGCCCCCGGGCCCACGACGTCGGTCGGCCATCCTCCCGGTTCTGTCGCCGCCCGCTGCATGGCCACGGGCAGGTCCACGGTCCAGCTCGCCGCCGAGCCGGGCGAGGGCGGCGAATGGGCCTTCGGGCCCGGTCTCGCCGCCGACCCGGCCCACTGGCCGCCGGACAACCCGGTGATCGACGAGTCCCTGGCCGCGGACGGGCTGACCGGCCGGATCACCGTGCCGCTCCGGGCCCGCGGCGCGCTGCTCGGCGTCGTCGCCTTCTCCCGTCTCGACCGGCCCGAGGCCTTCACCGCCGATGACCTGATCCTCGCCGAAGAGCTGACCGCGAAGGCAGCCGTCGCCATCGACAACGCCCGCCGGTACTCGCGTGAGCGCACGACGGCTCTGACCCTGCAGCGCAGCCTCCTGCCGCAGGGCCTGCCCAGCCAGGAGGCGGTCGAGGTGGCATCCCGCTACCTGCCCGCCGGGACAGGCGCGGAAGTGGGCGGTGACTGGTTCGACGTCATTCCGCTGTCCGGCGCCCGGGTCGCCCTGGTCGTCGGCGATGTCGTCGGTCACGGACTGCACGCCTCGGCCAGCATGGGCCGGCTGCGCACGGCGGTCCGTACCCTCGCCGACGTCGACCTGCCGCCGGACGAGCTGCTGACCCACCTGGACGACCTGGTCCTGCACCTCGCCAGCGACCTCCAGGCCACCGGCGACTTCCAGCCGACGGGCGAGTCGGGGGCCACCTGCCTGTACACGGTCTACGACCCTGTCTCCCGCCGCCTCACGCTGGCCAGCGCCGGCCATCCCCTGCCGCTGATCATCTCCCCGGACGGCACCAGGAGTCCGGTACCCGCCCATCCGGGGCCACCGCTCGGCATCGGGGGGCTGCCTTTCGAGGCCGCCGAGCTGGAGCTGCCCGAGGGCAGCCTGCTGACCCTCTACACCGACGGACTGCTGGAAAGCCGCGAGCGCGACATCGACGAAGGGATCGCCGCACTGCATACGGTCCTGAACCGTTCGACCACCTCACTGGAGGCCCTGTGCGACACGGTGATCGACGCCATGCTCCCCGAACGCCGTACGGACGACGCCGCCCTGCTCCTCGCCCGCACTCGCGCGCTGGATCCCCGTCACGTCGCCGACTGGGAGGTCGAGCCCGACACCGCCCAGGTGCCGCGCGCCAGGAAGTTCGCCGTCGACCAGGTGGACGCCTGGGGCCTGGAGGAGGCCGCCTTCGTCACCGAACTGGTCGTCAGCGAGCTGGTCACCAACGCCATCCGATACGGCGAGCCGCCGATCAGGCTGCGGTTGATCCGCGATACCTCCCTGATCTGCGAGGTCTCCGACGCCAGCAACACCGCTCCGCACCTGCGCCGGGCCCGCGCCTTCGACGAGGGCGGCCGGGGCCTGTTGCTGGTCGCCCAGCTCACCCAGGGCTGGGGCACCCGGCACACGACCAACGGCAAGACCATCTGGTGCGCGCAGTCCCTCCCCGAGCCCGAACCGCACTGAGACCCGAGCCCACACCGCCGTCACCGGCCGGAGCCGTCCTCCAGCTTCTCGAAGAAGAACTCGTGCTTGAGGAAGGAGACGTCGTACTCGTGGCCGGGCTGCGGTGGGAGCAGTTGGGAGGCCTGGAACAGGCGCCAGCCGTCGAGCAGTGCGTCAAGGCCTGTGGCGTAGGGCGGCTCGTCGCTGTCACCGGTCGTCGGACGGGTCCGGCCCGTCCCGTCGTACCGGGACCAGCCCACCACGTGGGAGTCCAGCGCCGACGTCGCGAGATAGAGGACCAGAACCTGCTGCCTCATGCGTGACTCCTGCTCAGGGTCGGCCGGTTGCTGACGCGCGTGACCCAGTACTCGACGTCGAAGGAGTCGTCACCGGTCAGGGCCCGCCACAGCAGGGCCCGGTTGTAGATCTCCAGTCGTGCCGCGGCCTGCTCGTACCACGGGAAGTACGTGTTGAGCTCAGCGGTCACCGCAGGGTCGTGCAGGTCGGAGAGGTCCCACAGGCGCACCTGCGGCACGGTCGGGTTGAGGCGGAGCTTGTACATGTAGCGGCGGCCCGCGGTGTCGTTGCGGCGGCCACCGTGCCAGATGCCGTGGTGCACGAGAACGACCGTGCCCGCCGGGCAGGTGAGACGAGTCTGCCCCTTGAGGTTCTGGACCCGGCCGACGTCCGTCTCGTTGACCCTGCGCAGATGGCTTCCGGGCACGCTGAGGGTGCCGCCCATCTCGGCGGTCACCTCGTGCGGGTAGTACATGAGCTGGATGTCGAACGCATCCGGCCGCACATCGATGATCGCGTCTGCGTGCAGCGGCTGTGCCTGTCCCTCGTGCGGCTCGCGCACATGAACCGCATGGTGGTCGACCGTGGGCTCGGGGCCGACCAGGCTCTCGACGGCGCCCGCGACGACCGGCAGGGCGAGCAGCTCGTGGACGAAGGTGTCCGGCGCGAACGCCCCGCCCAGCGGGGTGCCGTAGGACACTTCCGGCAGGCCCTCGGTCAGGGCCGCGATGGCCCGTTCGTTGATCTCCTGGGGCACCACCCCGTCCAGGCGCAGGAATCCCTGCGCGACGAAGCGCGCCACCTGAACCGATGTCAGGAGTTGCTTGCTGGTTGACATGCGACGAACGTACGTGCCGAGTCCGGCTCGGTCGTGGGCTGAAATCGTCCAGTGCTGGTAGTTTTCCATCCTCGTGAAGCATGTGACGCTACGGCTCGACGAGGCGCCCACCGTGGTCGCTGCCGGTATCGGAGTTCACGGCGTCTCCACCGCCCACGACGTCTTCCGGTTGCCCGACCTGTGGCAGCTGCACCTCTACCACTACGAGGGTGCGCTGTCCCTCGGGCAGTCGGTCCACCCCATACGCCCCGGCCACGTCAGCCTGGTGCCGCCGAACACCGAGGTGCACTTTCACTACCGGGGCAGGTCGGAGCATTTCTACGTCCATCTGCGGCTGCACGAGGGCGGAACCGCGCGGGTGGTGCCGGTGATGCAGGACGCCGCGGCCGAGAGCGCACGGCTGGCAGATCTGCTGCGACACGCCGTCACGGCCATGCCGACCTCTCCCCCGCGGGCCACGGCCGAGGTCTGGACCGCTCTGTGGCGCATCGCCGAGTTGCCGAGGGGCGAGGGAGCCGGGCGCCGCCATCCCTTCGTGGCCGCCGCACAGGCCTACGTCGAGGAACACCTGGCCGGACCGCTGTCCGTACCGGACGTCGCTCACGCTGTCGGAATCTCCCACACCCACCTGACGCGCGTGTTCCGTGCCGAAACCGGCCTCACGGTCGTGTCGTACATCCGCCACCGACGCCTTCAACGCGCCCGGCACCTCCTGTTGTCGTCCACCCTTTCCATCACCGCCATCGCCGCGGCCGTGGGCATCGCCGACCTCCAGGCCTTCAACAAGGCCTGCCGCCGTGAACTCGGCGCGAGCCCACGTGACGTACGTGCGGGCGCCCTTGCGGGGCTGGACATCACGGATGCCACCGGGGCGGCGCAAGTCAGCCGACCTGGCTGAACGGGGACCCGTCGGGGGTGGGTCAGTCTGGCCGCGGGCAGCCGAACAGCAGGTCGTAGCCCCGTGGGAGTTGAAGCAGGATGCGGTTCGTCAGATCCTCGCCGGCGATGTCGGCCACGACGCCGAGGACGGCGCTGACGTCCCGTGTGGCGGTCTTCTCCGTGGCGCCGTCGATCCAGGCCGCGACTGCCCGGACGAATCGTTCGGGCGGCAGCGGTTCGTGTGCCTGGAGCGGGTTGAGCAGGACGTACGCCGGCGTTTCGGGGAGCCGGGCGGCCAGCTCGGCGCGCACCTCGCCCACCAGATGGGCGCCCAGCAGGGCCATGACGACCCGGGAGGCTCGTTCTGCCTCCTGCTGCGAAGGGTATGCACCGCGTTCCTGGACTGCGGCGATGAAAGCGTCCCAGGACACGCGCATGACCTCCTGCGTCAACGGCGGGCCACCGACGGACGAGGGCGCTTCCCCGCGGGTTCCTCGCGGTGGAGCCGGTCCGGTGACCTCCACGGCGGCCGGACGCAGAAGTTGCCCGCCGAGCCGGTAACCGGAACGCAGGACCGTCGAGCACACCAGGCGGTCCCGGTCGGAGACCTGGTACGTCAGGGCGTCGTGACAGGCGGGGTCGAACGGATCGCCCACCTCACCGAACGACGTGACGCCCAGCGAGCCGAGCCGGCCCTTCAGAGTGTCGGCGATGTCCTTCAGACCGGGCGTGAGCGGCTCGTGCGCGCACGCCCGGTCGACGGCGTCCAGGACCGGCAGCAGCGCCCGGAGCACGTTGGCCACCGCGATCTCGCGGACGGCCAGGCGGTCCCGCCGCACCCGCTTGCGGTAGTTGTCGTACTCGGCCTTCACCCGCTGCAGGTCGGCGGTCCGCTCCTCCACCAGGTGCCGCAGCTGGTGCAGTTCGGTGCTCTGCGGCTCACTTCCGGTCATCGTCAGCCGGCCTCCGGCTTGTCGTCGTCGACGATCTCGGCGTCCACCACCTCGTCCTCCGACGAGCCACCGGCCGTGCCGCCTGCGGACGCCCCGGCCGCACCCGTCGGCTGCTCGGCCCGCGACTTCTCGTACAGGGTCGTGCCGATCTTCTGGGCGGCCTGCGACGCACGGTCGATCGCCTGCCGGATCGCCGCCGTGTC
This sequence comes from Streptomyces longisporus, assembly GCF_039532765.1. Taxonomy (NCBI): domain Bacteria; kingdom Bacillati; phylum Actinomycetota; class Actinomycetes; order Kitasatosporales; family Streptomycetaceae; genus Streptomyces; species Streptomyces longisporus. The sequence continues at coordinate 886,141 of NZ_BAAASG010000007.1, read as the reverse complement.
CGTGCTCTCGTCCTTCAGCTTCTCCTTGAGGTCGGCCAGCGCGGTCTCCGTCTCGCTCTTCGCTTCGGCCGGGATCTTGTCCGCGTTGTCCTCGATGAGCTTCTCGGTCGAGTAGACGAGCTGCTCGCCCTGGTTGCGGGTCTCGGCGGCCTCCCGGCGGCGCCGGTCCTCCTCGGCGTGCTGCTCGGCCTCGCGGACCATGCGGTCGATGTCGTCCTTGGGCAGCGCGGAGCCGCCGGTGACGGTCATCTTCTGCTCCTTGCCGGTGCCGAGGTCCTTGGCGGAGACGTGCATGATGCCGTTGGCGTCGATGTCGAAGGCGACCTCGATCTGCGGCAGCCCGCGCGGGGCGGGTGCGATGCCGGTCAGCTCGAACATGCCGAGCTTCTTGTTGTACGCGGCGATCTCGCGTTCGCCCTGGTAGACCTGGATCGTCACCGACGGCTGGTTGTCCTCGGCCGTGGTGAAGATCTCCGAACGGCGGGTCGGGATGGTCGTGTTGCGCTCGATCAGCTTGGTCATGATGCCGCCCTTGGTCTCGATGCCGAGGGACAGCGGGGTGACGTCGAGCAGCAGGACGTCCTTGACCTCGCCCTTGAGCACGCCGGCTTGCAGGCTGGCACCGACGGCCACGACCTCGTCCGGGTTGACGCCCTTGTGCGGGTCCTTGCCGGTCAGCTCCTTCACCAGCTCGGTGACCGCAGGCATGCGCGTCGAGCCGCCGACCAGGACGACGTGGTCGATGTCGGACACCTTGATCCCGGCGTCCTTGATCGCGTTGTGGAACGGTGCCTTGCAGCGCTCCAGCAGATCGGCGGTCAGCTGCTCGAACTGGGCCCGGGTCATCTTCTCGTCGAGGTGCAGCGGGCCCTCGGCGGACGCGGTGACGTAGGGCAGGTTGATGGTGGTCTCCGAGGAGCTGGACAGCTCGATCTTCGCCTTTTCCGCCGCCTCACGGAGCCGCTGTACGGCCATCTTGTCCTTGGACAGGTCCACCCCGTAGTGGTTCTTGAACTGCTTGACCAGGTGATCGACGATCCGCTGGTCCCAGTCGTCACCGCCCAGGTGGGTGTCGCCGTTGGTGGCCTTCACCTCGATGACGCCCTCCCCCATCTCCAGCAGCGACACGTCGAAGGTGCCGCCGCCGAGGTCGAAGACGAGGACCGTCTGGTCGTTCTCCTTGTCCAGCCCGTAGGCCAGCGCGGCGGCCGTCGGCTCGTTGATGATCCTCAGGACGTTCAGACCCGCGATCTCACCGGCCTCCTTCGTCGCCTGCCGCTGGGCGTCGTCGAAGTACGCGGGCACGGTGATCACCGCGTCGGTGACGTCCTCGCCGAGATATGACTCCGCGTCCCGCTTCAGCTTCTGCAGCACGCGCGCGGAGATCTCCTGCGCGGTGTACCGCTTGCCGTCGATGTCGCCGTGCTCCGGGAACCGCCACGCGTGGTCCCCCATGTGCCGCTTCACGGAACGCGCGGTGCGCTCCACGTTCGTCACGGCCTGCCGCTTGGCGACCTCGCCGACCAGCACCTCGCCGTTCTTGGCGAACGCCACCACCGAGGGCGTGGTCCGCGTGCCTTCCGTGTTCGTGATGACCGTGGGCTCGCCACCCTCGAGGACCGAGACCACCGAGTTCGTCGTTCCCAGGTCGATACCGACCGAGCGCGCCATCTCGCTCTTCCTCCTCACCCATGCGCTGCTTCACGTCTCTGGTCAGTCGGCGTCATCGGGACGGCCGCTCCCACCGGACGGGACCGGCGCGCAGCAGCGGCTCGGGGCGGGCGGCCCCCAGCACCACCACGTACCGCTGGGCGGGACCGACCGGCCGCACGAAGACAGGTCCGCGGTCGTCTGCCCGCTCCGCCGTCCGTTCGTACGTCCGGTCGTAGGCCGCGCGCAGGACCGGATCGCGAAGCGTCTCGTACGCCGCCCGCGCCTCACCGAACCGTTCGGCGGTGGCCGCGTCCACACGCGTGTCGGGACGCAGTTCCCACACCCGGGCCCGGAAGGCGGAGGTGATCGCCTCGGTCGTCGCCGAGGGCTCCACCCCCAGCACCGCGTACAGGTCCGCTCCATGATCTTGTGCCTGCATCCCGGCCCACCTCCTCACCTGCTGCGAGCTGCGGCTTCATCCTCACCTGCCTTCAGTCCTGAAATAAAACTTGAGCCCGTTGTTGTCAAGGCTTGTTTTGGGAGGAGGGGGATCGTCGGCACCTCTCCGGGCTGCCGGGGTCAAGGGGAAAGGCGCTGGGCGACACAGCTGCTGCACCGCCGGCACCGAACGTCATGCCCACGTAGGTCAAGCCATGGTAGGGCCGAATTTCGGCCACGACTTACTCGGCAACAGCACATGAAAGCCTCAGGAAACGCAAAGGAACGTCCCTGATTCAACCGCCACCTTGTTGTCGTGACCCCGACATCCATACGGTCTGCGCGATCACGGTGCACACCCCGCACCGAGGTCGTACCGCGCACCCCCCACAGCCCTTCCCGGTTCACCCACTATGTGAAGGACGTACGTTGCGCAGAACCGTTTCCCTTACCGCTGTGGCCACGCTCGCCACGGCCGCCCTCGCCCTGGCCGCCCCGCTCGGCCAGGCAGCCCAGGCCACCACCTCCTCGTCCCACGGCATCACCGTCGCCCACGCCTGCGCGACGCCGACGAAGAAGGGCGAGATGGCCTGCCACGCCCTTCAGGTCACCTCCGGCACCCCGAAGTCGGCGCACGCCGAGAGCGACCTGACGGCCGCCGCCGCACCCTCGGGCTACGGCCCCGCCTCGCTGCAGTCGGCGTACAACCTGCCCTCCGCGAGCGGAGGTTCGGGTCAGACGGTGGCGATCGTCGACGCCTACGACGACCCCAACGCCGAGTCGGACCTCGCCACCTACCGCTCCCAGTACGGCCTGTCCGCCTGCACCACCGCCAACGGCTGCTTCAAGAAGGTCGGCCAGAGCGGTGGCACCAGCTACCCGCGCGGCGACTCCGGGTGGGCCGAGGAGATATCCCTCGACCTCGACATGGTCAGCGCGGCCTGCCCGAACTGCAAGATCCTGCTGGTGGAGGCCAGTTCGGCGAGCATGACCAACCTCGGCACGGCCGTCAACACCGCCGTGCGGCTGGGCGCGAAGTTCGTCTCCAACAGCTACGGCGGCTCCGAGTCCTCCAGCGACGCGACGTACGACTCCAGCTACTTCAACCACCCGGGCGTCGCCATCACCGTCTCCTCCGGCGACAACGGCTACGGCGTGGAGTACCCGGCCGCGTCCAAGTACGTGACGGCGGTGGGCGGTACGTCCCTGACGACGGCGTCGAACTCGCGCGGCTGGACCGACACCGTGTGGAGCGGTGCGGGCTCCGGCTGCTCCACGTACGACGCCAAGCCCAGCTGGCAGAAGGACACCGGCTGCGCCAACCGCACGGTGGCGGACGTGTCCGCGGTCGCCGACCCGAACACCGGTGTCGCGGTCTACGACAGCTACCGCTCGGCCACCGGCTGGATGGTCTTCGGCGGCACCAGCGCCTCCTCCCCGCTGATCGCGGCGACGTACGCACTGGGCGGCGCCCCGTCCGCCGGTTCCTACCCGGGCTCCTTCCCGTACGCGCACACCTCGGCGCTGTACGACGTCACCAGCGGCTCCAACGGCAGCTGCGGCGGCTCCTACCTCTGCACCGGCACCACCGGGTACGACGGCCCGTCCGGGCTCGGCGTCCCGAACGGGACGGCCGCGTTCACCGGCTGAACATCCGCCTGGCGTAACCGGTTGGACATGTGCACCAAGCGGAGGACCACCGCCCGGTTGTTCCGGCACTCCTGATCCTCCGCCTTCGGGTCGGAGCCGACGTCGACGTCGGCTCCGACCGCCCCGCGTGTGGGGCCGCACGGTCGGCCTCTCGGTGGCCTCTGCACGCGGGGCACCCGGACAAGGCGGCGCCCTGTCTGTGCACCGCTGGGACGCCGCCGCCAGCCGTGGCTCACTGGATCGTCCCGCCGCTGCACTGCCGCCCCTCCGTCTGTCCGTGCACCCATGTGACGGCGTCTCGTCGGTTACGGATGCCGGCCGCGGCCGATGGGGCTTGACGTGGGTGTCGGTGTGGGTGAGGTGCTGCCGCCGGTAGTGCCGCCGAGCAGTCCGCCGTCGCCCGCACCCCCGGTCGAGCCGCCGCCGGTGGTGGTGCCGGCGGTGTCGGTCGGGGTCGGGCTGGGGCAGTCCTTCTTCTTCCCGTGGCATGGTCCGGGGGTCGGGCTCGGTGCGGTCGGGGTGGCCGACGGCGTGCTCGCGGTGGCGGAGGGGGTCGGCGAGGGGGCGCCGAATTCGTCGCTGCCCTGGCCGAGCTGGGGTGCGGGCGGGAACTGTTGGACGGGCCGGCCGTTCAGGGCGGCGGTCATGTAGCCGGTCCAGATCTCGGTGGGCATGTCGGCGCCGAAGACCTTGGTGTAGCCGCCGACGCCCTGCATCGACTGCAGACCGGCGTTCTTCGGATCCTCCTTGAACATGCTGACCGAGGTGACCAGTTGCGGGGTGTACCCGATGAACCAGGCGGACTTGTAGTCGTCGGTGGTGCCGGTCTTGCCGGCCGCCGGGCGGCCCAGGGCCTGGGCATTGGTGCCCGTGCCGTGTTTGACCACGCCCTGCAGCACGTCGGTGACGGTGTCGGCGGTCGCGGCGGGCATGGCCGTCGTCCCCTTGGGCGCCTCGAATCCGGGCAGCTGCCGACCGTCGGCGATGACCTTGGTCACCGAGTACGGCTCGTGCTGGACACCGCCGTCGTCGAAGGTGGCATACGCGCCGGCCATGCGGATCGCCGAGGGGGTGGAGGTGCCGATGTAGAAGCCGGGGGTGTCGTACTGCAGGCTGCCCCGCAGCAGGCCCGCCTTGAGGGCTTCGTTCTCCACGTTGTCGTAGCCGACGTACTCGCCGAGCTGGACGTACGGGGTGTTGACCGACTGCTCCATGGCCTTGCGCAGGGTGATGTAGCCCCACTTCGTGGAAACGTCGTTGCGCTGGTGCAGGAGCCCCGTGGGGTCGCCCGAGTCGGGCATTTCCTGGCCCTGCTGGTTCTTGATGGTTATGCCGTCGTCGCCGTTGAACTTGGAGTCCGGGGTGATCGGTGAAGGCGAGTGGCCCGGGGAGAGTACGGCTCCGTGGTCAAGGGCGGCGGCCAGGTCGAACGGCTTGAAGGTGGAGCCGACCGGCACCCCCTTGGCGTCGGCGTTGTCGGTCCAGTGGCCCTTGTCCCAGCCCGCTCCGCCGTACAGCGCCACGACCGCCCCGCTCGACGGATCGACCGACGCCGCACCGACCTGGACGTCCTTGTCGGCCGAGCGGTGCTTCGGGTCGAGGTGCTTCTTCTCCATCGCCGCGACCGACGCCGCCAGCGCCTTCACCTTCTTCTTGTCGAAGGTGGTGTAGATCTGGTAGCCGCCGTGGCCGAGCTGCTGGTCGGTGAGGGACGTATGGGCCTCGACGTACTTCTGCGCCGTCTGCACCAGATAGCCGGTCTGCCCGGACATCCCCGCCGACGGCGTGTAGGGCTTGGGCGTCGGGAATCCGGCGGCCAGGTACTGCTGTTCCTGCGCATCGGTGATCTTGTGGATCTTCGCCATGCGCTGCAGGACGTACGTCCAGCGCGCCGTGGCCCGGGCCTTGGCCTGCGGGTCGGTGTCGGCGAGCATCATCACGCTCGGCTCGTTGACCGTCGCCGTGAGGAACGCGCCCTGGCTGACGGTCAGTTGGGAGGCGTGGACGTGATAGTAGGTGTTGGCCGCGGCCTCGATGCCGTAAGCGCCCCGCCCGTAGTAGCAGCTGTTGAGATAGCCCTGCAGGATCTGCTGCTTGGACATCTGGCCACCGATCTTGAGGGAGATCATGATCTCCCTCAACTTGCGGGTGACCGACTGGCTCTGGTCGAGGTAGGTGTTCTTCACGAACTGCTGGGTGATGGTGGACCCCGACTGCACCTCGCCGCCCGTGGCCATGTGGTAGACAGCGCGCAGCATGCCCTGCGTGTCGATGCCGGGGTCGGAGTAGAAGGTGGCGTTCTCCGCTGCCAGAAAGTCCCACTGCACCGCCTTGGGCACCTGGGCCAGGTCGACGTTCTGCCGGTTGGTCGAGCCTTGCGTGGCCATCACCGAGCCGTCGGACCAGTAATAGGTGTTGCTCTGCTGCTGGGTGCTGGGATTCGCGCTCGGAATCGTCGTCGTCGCGTAGGCGTACGAGAACAGGCCCAGCAAGCCCCCGGAGAAGAGCAGGAAGGTGCCGAGCACCTGCTTCCACGAGGGCAGCCACCGCCGCACGCCCCGCTTGCCCGCACGTGGGTAGTCGATGAGGCGCCGGCCGGAACGTGCCGCATTCGTGCGCCGCGCGGCCGCCCGGCCGGAGCGCCCGGCAGCTGCACGAGGCCTGTCCGCCGCGCGGCGGCCCCGCCCATCCCCCGCCCGGGCAGCCCTGCGCGCCTCGGCACGGCCGCCGTACGGTACACCGTCCGAGCCGGACGGCCCGGTCCTCCCCGACGGTCGGCGCCGGTGTTCACTCATCCTCGCCACTCCTCAGCCAGGCACAGGCCCGCTCGCCGCTGCGAAGCCGACCGGCCCCGCCACGACGCGTAAAGGGCCTGGCCCGGGGCCCACTGATGCTCTCGCCAGTTACTACAAGCTGTAAGAGTAAGCGGTGCGGTGCATACGACAGCAACCGGCTCTGCCAAAGCTTGGGCGGCCGGCGCGTACGACGGCCGTCGACGCATGGCGCCGGTCCTGACGAGACAGAAGTGCCCGCTGCTACGGTGGCGCCGGCCACGGAGGCGTGGCGTCCAGCGGCTCCTGCATGCGGTCACCACCGCGTCATTCCGAAGGAATGCGAAACTCGAATTCGGGACGGTCCCACGGTACGGCGGGCGGGTTCGCGAACGCGGTCCCGGTCCGCACCGCACCAACACGGTGGTAGAAGTCCTCGGCGGGAACATGCGACACGACCTTGAGACGGTCGAGCCCGGCGGCACGGGCCTCGGACTGCATGTGCGCCACGAGCATCCGGCCAATACCCCGTCCTTGCGCTTCGTCGGCGACGAACAGCAGGTCGAGCTCCGGTGGAGCGAGGACGAGCGAGTAGAACCCGAGGACCCGGCCTCCATGCTCCTCCCCGCCGACGGCCACAAAGGCCCGGTGGGCCTCGATGTAATCGGGCCCGACCCGGTAGCCCGCCACCGCGGCTGCGTACTTACCCTCGTAGGCACCTGAGCCGCGCACGAGCCGCGTGAGCCGTTTGGCATCCCGCGCGACAGCCCTCCGTATCGTGATCGACTGGCTGATCGGGGAAGTCCGTGAACTCATCGGGAGAGTATTTCGCACCGGGGCCTGTCTTCGTGCGGCGGGTCGGCTGCTCGGGCAGGCGTTCCTGCACCGCTCCGATCAGCTCGGCGAGCGTTGGCCCGGGGCAGTACGCGGTGGCCGGCCAGAGCGCCTTCGCGTCGGGATCGGCGTCCACGGCCGGAGCCTTGTGAAACCGCCGACTCCGCGGGCAGCAGCCTCGCCCGCTGCGTGGAACACTTCGCAGAAGTGCGGGTCGGCCGCCGGTCGAAGTGGGCCGCCTTGACCCCGAGGGCCCGACCGCCCCGTGACCCCCGACCGATCTCCGGTCGGCGTATCCGTCCAGCAGCGTGGACGAAGACACCGCCGGCGGCTCGCGGTGCCCGGCTCAGCCGCCGCGCCGGACCCGGGCCGCCTTACGGGCCTCCGCGAGCTTGCGGGCTTCGCTGCTCTTGCGGGACGACGACCTGCCACCGGAACCGCTCTTCGCGTCCTTGGTGCTGCCCAGGCCGCCGAACGGCACGTTGTGGTTCTTGGGGCGCGGTACGGCCGGTCCGCCGTCGAGAGGCTTTCCGGAGGGGGCCTTGGCGCCGGTGATCCGGCTCAACTCCGCCTCGCCGGACCGCACCTTGGTGACCTTGGGGGCAACGTCGGCGTCCGCCATGACCTGGCTCGACTCGCGGCGCTGTCCCGACAGGACGAGTGTGACGACGGTGCCGGAGCGGCCGGCCCGGGCCGTGCGGCCCGCGCGGTGCAGATAGTCCTTCGGGTCGGTGGCCGGGTCGACGTTGACCACGAGGTCCAGGTCGTCGACGTGCAGGCCGCGTGCGGCGACGTTCGTCGACACCAGCGCGGTGATCTGTCCGTTCTTGAACTGGGACAGGGTCCGGCTGCGCTGCGGCTGGGACTTGCCGCTGTGCAGGGCGACGGCGGCCACGCCGCTGGCCCGCAGATGACGCGTGAGCTGGTCGACGCCGTGCTTGGTGTCCAGGAACAGCAGAACGCGGCCGTCCCGGGCGGCGATCTCCGTGGTCACTGCGTACCGGTCCGGGCCGTGCACGACGAAGACGTGGTGCTCGATCGCGGAGACGGCGCTGGACGAAGGGTCCACCGAGTGGACGGCGGGGTCGCGCAGGTAGCGCTGTACCAGCTGGTCGACGTCGCCGTCGAGGGTGGCGGAGAACAGCATCCGCTGCCCGTCGGGACGCACCTGGTCCAGGATCCCGGTGACCTGCGGCAGGAACCCCATGTCACACATGTGGTCGGCCTCGTCCAGGACCGCGATGCGCACCCGTCCCAGTCGGCAGTCCTTGCGCTCGATGAGGTCGTGCAGCCGACCGGGCGTGGCGACGACGATCTCGGCGCCATCCCGCAGCACGGCGGCCTGCCGTCCGACGGACACGCCGCCCACCACGGTCGCGAGCCGCAGCCGCAGCGCCTCGGCGTACGGGGTGAGCGCCTCACCGACCTGCTGCGCCAGCTCCCTGGTGGGCACCAGAACCAGCCCCAGCGGCTCTTTCGGCTGCGCGCGCTGCCCGGCCGTCCGGGCGAGCATCCCCAGGCCGAAGGCGAGCGTCTTGCCGGATCCTGTGCGGCCCCGGCCCAGGACGTCCCGTCCCGCGAGCGCATTCGGCAGCGCCGCCGCCTGGATCGGGGAGGGCACGGTCACGCCCTGCTCATCCAGCGCCCGCAGAGCCTCGGCCGGCAACCCCAACTGGGCGAAGGACGCGGCGGTGGGCACTGCCGAAGTGGCGCCCGGCGCATCGGACACATCGTCTTGCTGCCGGGCACCGGCACGTGCTGATTCGCTCACAGAGAGCCTTCCTCCGAAGGGACCGTACCGAGGAAGGCGCGGCAGGGAAGCGGCCGCCGGCCAGAGACACTCAAGGGAGCGCCGACACAGCGACTCAGCAAAAGCGCAACGTTAGCACGGGCCAGACCGCCCGGGCCGCCCGTGCCGCGCCACTCAGCCTGGGAACGACGGCCACAGCCGCCCATACACGGCCACGCCTTGGAGACACCTCCTGCCGGCGTCGAGCCCCGAGCCGGACGACCTGGCTCCGCTGAGCTGCAACGAGAGCCGGCAACCTCGCCACAGCTCACACATGAAGATCACGATCTGCTGCTCGAGTACTGAATGCGGCGTGAAGCAGGCGATTGAGCTTTTGATCGAGGCTGCGTGTGAGCGAAGGGTAGGCGTGCTTTCCCAGATGCCTGTGTTCGAATACCGTGCCGAAGTCCCGGCCGAAGACCGGAGCAGCGGCCTGGAACACCTCCACTTCTCTCTCACCGAGGGTCTGCAGCACCGGAACATCGATGGGCCGGGTCTTCTCGAAAACTCCGGCCCGTTCATGCGCGGGTGACCGCCAGGCGGACATCGCGATGAAGAACCGTACTTCGCCCAGCCCGACATCAATCCCCAGAGCCTGACGATGGAGCGCCGCAGAGACTGTCGCGGCGCCTTCACCGAATCCGGCGACACCGGCGAACGGTCCATGCTCCTCCGCGACCGATCGGAGGTACCGGAGGATCGAGTCCAAGGCCGTCCCGGCATCAGCGTCATCCGTGTCGGCAGGAGTGCCGTAGTACCGGTTCCACAGCTCCGGGAAACCCGCCTTCCACTCTCGGTAGGTTCCGGTGACGTCGTAGAGCCCCTCCTCGGCCAGGGAGTCCAGGCCCCGGATCTGAAGTTGCTCAGCACTGGCGAACGCCGGCATCGTGTAGGGCGCGTCGGGAATGACGTACTCGAGGTCTTCGCGCCTGGTCCAACCGGCCTTCTTCAGCATGGCTCGGGCGAGGCGCCCGTCGGTCCCCCGACCCGGCAGGAACAGCACCCTGTGGCGACGCGGCGCATAGATGCTCACCGAGCCGAAGTCGTCGTGCCTGACACGTCGCTCCACGGGAAACGCGGGATCCCGCCGGTGCAGCAGCGACACGGTGGGGGGCATCATGCTCCAAAGCCCCTCCCGCTCGTCCGCCGTCTCGCCCATCAGCGCGGAGTACGCCTGCCACTCGGCTTCCCGTTCTCTCTGAAAACGGTCGAACGGGCAGAGCTCCGCGGTGCGCGAGGCGACGTTCCTCTTCGCGCGCTCGATGAAATCCCACAATTCGACGAGCAACCGCTCGGAGGACGACCTGCTCGAATCCTCGACAGCGATTCTGGCGAACAGCGCTTGCAGTTCTGCGGGGTTGTCACGGAAGTGCAGATACACTTCGGTGAATGCCTGCAGGAAGAACACGTAGCTGGAGCAGAGCAGGGATTTCGCTTTGCGGGGGATCTGTGCACCGTCGTTGTAGGCGAACAGGTTGGGGTCTCCGTCGATCCAGAGCCCTTCCACCTCGGTGTCCTCCCCGAAGATCCTCGACAGGACGGTCCGGTCCGTCGTCGATCCCAGGCATTTGACCAGCACGTCGGCCTTCACCTCCTGCCCGCTCTCGGTGACGACCGAGCGGGCCGACAGATGATCGATCTCGCTTTCCACGACGGTCACCTTGCCGAGCGCCTGCGCCAGGAAATAGACGTCCGAGGCAGCCGGAACCGTCGACTGGTCCAGGACAAAACTTCCGTCCGCGTCCCGGGAGAGCGAAGGAAGATCCTCCATGTCCACGCCGCAGAGCTCGTAGAACGGTCGCATGATGTCGACGACATCGTTGAGCGGTGTCGCTCCGTCGCTCGAATTGATCACCCAGTTGCACAGGGTCGACACGACCAGGTTGCGCCGCCGACAGACGATGGTCACATGGCGCGCACCGTTCTCGAGGGCCGTTCGCATGTTCTCCAGGGCGAAAGCGCCGTGTCCGACGATCACGACCGAAGCACCGGTGAACTTCTCCGGCGGTGTGTCGTCGGCCACCCCCAGCCCGATATGCCCGGTGAAGAGGTGCTCATCACGAAAACGGTGCCGCACGGGCCGGTGGAGCCCACCCGTGAGGGCCGCCACACCGGAGACCCGGACGGACTTGGTGACGCCTCCTTGCACATACACGGCCTCGTATTCCTGCTCCCGCACCTTCCTGACGGAGACCACTTCGCAGTTGAAGCGAATCGGCTCCTTCAGCTCGGACGACACGGCGTTCGCCTGCTCCAGGACCTCGCCCCTGTCCGGGAACACCGATCGCCATCGATGGTCGTCGTGGACCGCGGGCAACGCACTGTCGAAACTGTATGCGGGGGAATCGATCTGAACTCGGGAGTCCTTGTTGGCCAATGTGCTCCACACACCGCCCACACGGTCCCGCTTCTCCATCACTATCGCCGCGACGCCCATTTTCTCGAGTCGTCGAGCGAAGCCGATACCGCCCAGGCCTGCCCCTATGACCAGAACCGGCAGACGCGACGGGGCGGGCTCCCGCGAAGCGCCAGGACTACGCTGCGCGGGCTTCTGCCGCACAGGAGTCTGCCGTGCGGATTCCCGCCGAGCCGGGACACGCTCGCTCGACCGTTTCCGTATCTGTTCGAAAACGTAACCCACCAGCGAGCGGACATCTGCCGACTCCACGGCGTATTCCGTCGGCAGCACGACTTCCAGGTCGGACGCGATCCTGTTGCGCAGCAGTACGCTGCCCAACGAGTCCAGACCGGACTCCGACAGTGTGGCGTTGTCCTCGACCTGCCGTCCCACGGCCTCCCGAGCCGCCGAGCGGACGACCTGCTCCACGTTGCCCTGCAGCGGTGGCGACACCGGAGCATCGACCGCCCGCCGGGGGGTGAAGCGTGAAACGAAACGGTTCCTCAGCGACAGCGTGCCCCAATCCAACGGGGAGACGCATACCGCTCCCCGCTCGTTTCCGGCGAGCAGCCGGTTCAACGCCGTGACCCCGAGATCGTTGCCGATCGCTCCGAACCCCGCGCTCCTGGCACGTTCGACCGCTCCATGACGCACCGCGATGCCGGCGTCGGACCACGCCCCCCACTGGATCGAGAGAACGGGGTCACCCGACAGCGACCACGACTCGGCCAACGCGTCCAGCGTGGCGTTGGCCGCGGCATAGCTCGCCTGACCGGCGGCCCCGAAGAGCGAGGCGGCCGAGGAGAACAACACCAGGAAGTCCGGCGGAGCGAACACGCTCCGAAGATTCTTCGCGCCCTCGACCTTGGCCCCGTAGGCCTGCCTCAGCTTCTGCTCCGACTGGTTCGCCAGCACCCCGTCGGCCAGGACACCCGCGGCATGGATCACTCCCGCCACCGCCGGCATCCCGGCGGTCGTCATGGCGTCCCGCGCCCGGCGAACACTCCTCGGGTCACTCACATCGCACGTCACAGACTCGACCCGCGCCGATCGACGCAGCTCCGCGACCTCGGGCGGCACAGGAGCTCCCGCGCGCGCAGACCGGGACAGCAGCACCACATGCCGCGCCCCCCGGCCCACCAGGAACTCGGCCGCCACCAGACCCAGGGCGCCCGAACCCCCGCTCACCACATATGTCGCATCCGGACGGGCAGTGAAGCCATCGTCGCCGACGGTGTGCCGCCGCAGGCGCGGCACCTGCAGGACGCCCGACCCGGTAAACCGGTAGTCCTCCTCCAGACGGTCGCTCCCACTCAGGGTCAACGCTCGTGAAAGCTGCTCCCTCGATGCCTCGATGCAGTGAACCGACAGGTCGGACCGCTCCAACCGGGCGGTCCGGCCGAGCCCCCATAACCCCGCGTCGTCGACCGCGCCCGGCGCCGGCAGGAACACGACCCTGCGCGGCGGCGACAGCACGCCCTCCGAACAGGCCTGCAGAACGCGCAGCCCCGCTGCCACATCAGCCTCTCGCCCGCCGCTCAGAACCGCGACGCAGCCCCAGGCTCGCTCGAGGAGCACATCGCCGGGCGAATCCGAGGCGCGCACCACGCGGTTGACCCACCCGCCCGGCAGATCGACCTCGACGTCCGAAGCGGACAGCAGCAGATGGGGACCCGGCAGCGAAACCCCTGAGGGCCCCTCGGCCTCGACCCATGCCGTCGAGTAGAAACAGCCCGTGGCCGCGGACGGGGGCACGGCTGCCGTGGAAGCACTCGTGGACGCACTGATCATATCGGCAACTCCCTGTTCGTACGGTTGGCAGAGGTCTTTGGATCCGGTGCACGGCAGGCGCCGATTTCAGCGGCCGGAAGCCTCACTCCTCCCGAGGTCCCGGAATTTCTTGGTCGCGATATTGAGGCAGAGGGACGGCGACAGCCTGAAGAGCCACCAGAACAGCTTCCAGATTTCGGGAACCACGATGATCCCCTTGTTCCGGGCGACCGCGTCGAGTGACTTCTTGGCGAATTCCTCCGGTGAGATCGGCTTCTGCTCCTCCCACATGTCGCGTGTCATCTCACGGGTCACTCCTGGGACGCTGCGGCCGTACACGCCGCCCTCGATGAGGGGGGTCCGGACAACGCCCGGGCACAGCACGCTCACACGCACGCCGAGCTGCGCCGCCTCGATGCGCAGATTGTGCGAGAGGCCGACCACGGCGTGCTTGGTGGTGACGTACGAGGTCGTCCCCGCGCTCGGGACCAGGCCCGCCAGGGAGGCCGTGTTCACGATGTGGCCGAAGCCCTGGTCGATCATGAGGTTGTACGCGGCCTGAACGCCGTTGACGACACCGACGACGTTGACGTCGATCATGCGGCGCCAGTCCTCGATGCGATAGTGCCGGGCGCCGGCACCCATGCCGTGGGTGATGCCGGCGTTGTTGAACAGATAGTCCAGACGTCCGGTCCGCGCGACGGTGTCCTTGACGAGCTGTTCGAACTTCGCATGGTCGGTGACGTCGAGCCAGGCGGCGGTCGCCTTCCCGCCGGCCTCCCGAAGGGCGGCGGCCACCTCCTCGGCCTGCTCGATCTGGAGGTCGGCCAGCACGACCTCACAGCCTCGGGCCACGAGTTCCTCGGCCAGCGCACGGCCGATGCCCGACGCGGCGCCCGTGATGATCGCCGTGGCGTCACGATAGATTCTGATCTCGCTCGATGTCGACATGCCCGGATGTCCTTCCTGGATCCCGTACTCGTGCTCAGCCACGTATGGAGGCCGTCTGCTCCTGAAATTCGCGGAGCGATTTCAGGTCCTGTCCGAAACGATTGATGGTGTGCACCGGCACCGAGCCGCTGCGCGGCGGCAGGATGTATTTCACGAACGTCGCGAGTGTCGCGCTGGGCCCGAGGTCGATGAAGGTCGCGTCGCCGGCGGCGGACAGCTTCTCGATGGTCCGCGCGAAATCCACGGGATTTCTCATGGCGGCCCAGACGCCGTCGGCCGTCACGTCGGCGACCCGGTCCGCCGAGGCGGACGAGACGATCGGGATCTTCGGTGGAGCCAAGGTCACGGTGCCGAGGAGGCCACGCACGTGTTCCTCCACGGGGTCGATGAGTTCGGTGTGCACGCCGTGGTTGACCGGGAGTCGCTGGCAGACGATTCCCTCGTGCTCAAGGGAGCGTTCGAGCCGATCCACCGCCTCGACCCGACCGCTGACCACGAAGTTGCCGTCGAAGTTGCGTCCGGTGACCCAGCAGTCGGCGAACAACCCGGCGTGGCTGCGCAGGAGTTCTTCCGTGCCGAGGACCGCCAGCATCCCGGACAGCGGTGTCCGATCCGCCAGCGTCCGGGCGAATTCCACGGCGAAGGCGATTCCGAGCTCCAGCGAAAGCACCTCCGCGACCACGGCCGCGGTGATCTCGCCCAGGCTGTAGCCCACCAGGACGTCGGGCCGGTATCCCATCTCCTGCACGACCCGCGTGAGGCTGTACTCCACGCACAGCAGCGCCGCGTTGGAGTCCGCCAGCGAGTCGAACGGATCGCTCTTCGTGCGGTCCTGGTCGAAGATCGTGTCCACCACCGACTTGCCGAGAACGGGGAAGGCGATGTCGTCGCAGTGCTCAAGCCAGAGCCGGTAGCGCGGGTGCTGTTCGTACAGTTCGCGGGTCATGTGGAAGTACTGGGAGCCCTGCCCCGAGTACATGAAGACGGTCGGTCTCGTCATCGCCGCTCCTTTCGCGAGGCCTCGGTCGTGGACGGGGATGCCGTCGGCGTCAGCATTTTTCGAGGCAGATGGCCGCGCTGACTCCGCCGAAGCCCATGCTGAGACTCACAGCCGTCCGGACCGCGCAGTCCTCCGCCTTCTCGCGCACCCAGGGGAACGTCTCGTCCAGCGGATCGACCAGGTTGCGGGTGGGATGCAGCTTCCCCTCCCTCATCTGCAGGAGTGTGGCCACGATCTCCACCGTCCCCGCAGCCGTGAGCCCGTGCCCGGTGATCGACTTCGTCGCGTTGATACGGGCATGACCGAGTCCGCAGCGCGCGAGCGCCTGCAGTTCGACCGCGTCGCCGGTGGGCGATCCGGTGCCGTGCGGGTTGACGTAGTCGATGGCTGACGCGGACAGGCCGGCTTCCCGTAACGCCGTCTGGATGACGGCCGCCTCTCCCTCCACCGAGGGGTGGGGGTTACGGGTGCCGTCCAATGCCCTGCCGCCACCGCGGAATCGGGCGTACGGCGCCGGATGCGGGCGCCCGTCCGCCCGTTCGACGACCACCGCGCCGCAGGCCTCGCCGAAGATGAAGCCGTCATGGCTCCGGTCGAAGGGGCGGCAGGCCGCGGCCGGGTCGTCGGCCCAGCGGGCGGAGCCCATGGCGCCCATGGACTGGAACGCGAGGCACTCCCAGTACGACAGGTCCATGAGCGCGCCCAGGGCGATGCAGACGTCGACCTCGCCGGACTGCACCGCCCGCACCGCCTGGAGCACCGCGAGCAGGCCGCTGGCCGAAGCGCCACCGAGCGTATGGGCGAAGCCCCGGATCGGGAACCGCTCGGTGCAGAATCCACACAGGTCGGAGTCCATGAAGCCCAGGCCGTACGTGGGGCGCAGGAACTCGGGACGGTCCGCGTGGCGGGCGTGCAGCAGGGTCAACTCCCGCTGCTGGACGTTGGATCCGCCGATCACGAGGCCGATGCGGGACGGGTCGGCCTCGTCCAGCCCGGCTTCGTGCCATGCCTCATCGAGGGTGGCCAGGGCTGCCCTGGCCGAGAGCGACGCCGTGCGTACGGTGCGCGCGGCGATGCTCCCGGGCAGGCTCGGCTCCTCCATCTCGGCGCCCAGGAAGGCCGTGGTCTCGTCGGTGGAAGGGGCCGGAGGCAGCCGGCCCGGACGCTGCATGAACCCGAAGGCGTGGCGGCCTTCGAGAAGCGCTGCGACGAAGTCGTCCTTGCCCTGGCCCACCGCGGTGGTGACACCCAGGCCGGTGACGACGACGTCGCGGCCGTCAGCTCGCCGACTTGTCATGGATGAGATCCGCCAGCTCGCTGATGTTCTTCGCGTCCGCCAGCTCGACCAGGGGGATGCGCAGCGAGAGCGACTCCAGCGTCATCATGATGATCTCCGCGCGGTCGATGGAGTTGGCTCCCAGGTCGCGCAGCGAGTCGGAGGGTTCGAATCGGTGCTCTTCGAGCTCGGGGATCACCTCGCGGGTGTGTTCCACGATCAGATCGAAGACGCGTGTGTCCGGCATGTGGTCAGCCTCCTGTGTAGTGGGATGCGATGAGAGCCCGGACCTCGGGCTGGTGGAAGGTCTTCGCGTGCATGGCTACTTCGCGCTCGATGTAGTGCGGGAGTTCGGCGCGTAGCTCGGCCACCAGATGGCTCTTGAGCGTGACCAGGGAGATCCTGGGTTTCTCGGCCAGGGTCTCGGCCAGTTCGAGGGCGTGCTGCAGCACGTCGGCGCGCGGCAGGACCGGGAAGGGGACGCCCCGTTCCTTCAGCTCGTGGCCGTAGTAGGTCTGCGCCGAGAGCAGCATCTCCCCAGCCAGGCTCGTGCCGAGTTTCCTGGGCAGGATCAGGGTCGCCCCCATGCCGGGAGTGAACCCGTACTTCATGAAGTTCGTGGTGTAGATGCTCTCCTGGCTGAGGATCACGAAGTCGGCGAACATCCCCATGGCGAAGCCGCCGCCGATGCCGTGGCCCTGCATCGCCGCGATGACGGGCACGGGACAGTCCAGCGCGAGACCGTAGATGTCGGCATCGGTGAAACTGATGCGCCGTTCCTGAATCAGCAGCAGGCTCTCCTTGGTGCCGCCGCTCGCGAAGTAGTTGCCGTAGCCGGTGAGAACGACGGCTTTGCACCGTTCGTCGGCCGAGACCTTCGCGAAGGCGTCCTGCAGACCCGTGATGAGCTGATCGGAGAAGGTGTTCTTGTGTACCCGGTCCTGCATGGTGATCTGGACGACGGAGGGGGTGATCTCCCGGTACTCGACGGGTGGGCTCTGCATCCCTACTCTCCTTCCCAGGGGAACTGCCCTGTCTTCACGTAGCGCTCGATCTTGCGCAGGTTCTCCTCGTCGGAGAACACCTCGTGGTTGGCCGCGACGGCCTTGTCCCGGGAGGGGAGCAGGATGTCGTCGAGGTTGCGGAGGTACTGCTTGTAGCGGGTCACTCCCGTCTTGGGCAGATAGCGCAGCCGCAGGAGGTGCCGACGCAGCGGGTTGCCGCTGTTGTCCGCGCTGACGTCGACGAGCCCCCAGCTCACCGCTTGTTCGGCGGTGAACGGCTGGGTCATCAGCGTGATGTAGTTGGACCTGGCCGGGCCGACCTTCCTGGTCAGGAAGGGCAGGACACAGGCCGGCATCAGGCCGAAGAGCAGCTCGGACAGGCTGAACATCACCGTGTCCGCGCACACCACGATGTCGCACGCGGCCACGAATCCCAGTCCTCCGGCGTTGGTCTTGCCGCGCACATGCGCCACGGAGACGAACGATCCGAAGGCCAGGGAGAGCCACAGGTCGTACAGGGCCGCCGCAGGCGATTCTCCGTTCCCGGCTTCGCCGCCCCCTGCGGCGAGCTCCCCGAAGTCGGCGCCCCAGCAGAACACCTCGGGCAGCCCTTCCAGGACCAGGACGGTGGCGTGCTCCTCGGCGAAGCGCACCACGTCGGCGCACTCCTCGACCAGACGGGTGTTGATGGTGTTGCCCGCCTCGGGCCGGTGCATCTGGAGGAAGCAGATCCCGTTGTCGAAGCGGACCTTGACGGTGTCGTATCCCGCCGTGTTCAGGACACCCACTCGTACTCCCGGTGGAACTCGTCGATCCGCTTCAGGAAGAGGAGCTCCCGGCCGTTCCCGGTCCGCGCCTGTGGAACGATGTCGGTGCTCAGGAGGGCGTTCCGGGTGCCGAATTTCACCGCGTGATTGGCCTGGAGCAGTGAGTCGTACTCCGGCATCGTCAACTCGTACCGAGCGCTGAGGTGCTTCTCCATGCCGAGACCGCGCGTGCGGTCCTGGCTCTCCTGGCGGGACACGCCGCTGAAGAACTCGGAGCAGCAGCCGGAGCCGTACGAGAAGACGCCTATGCGCTGGGGGCTGGAAAGGTCCGCGTTGTCGATGGTGCTGGCCAGCGACAGCATCGTGGTCGCACCCATGATGTTTCCGACGCGCTGGCAGTACGTCAGACCCGGATGCATGCGCCGCCGGAAGTCCTCCTCGATGACCGCAGGACGCGCCTTGGCGACCTTGCGCATCAGATTGCGGTGCGCGCCCTTGATCATTCCGCCGAAGGGGGTGTGGAAGGCGAGGTAACCGAAGGTGGAGACGAAGTCCACGTCACCGACCCGGCGTTGGTACTCGAGAAAGGAGTTCTCGCAGCAGTCCAGGTACGAGAGCAGGGACAGGTCCGCATTGCCCGCTTCGCTGTCGGGCAGGGGACGGCAGGTGTCCATCACCTCGTAGCCGTAGTAGCCGCTCGCGCCGACGTCTATCTGGAAGATGTGCGGGGTGTCGCTGACGATCATCGCCACGGCGCCGGCACCGCCGCTCGGCTCGGCGAAGGACCAGTCCTCGGAGAGTGCGTCGCCGCTCTCCGCGACCATGAAACGGGTGATGTCGGTGGCGATGACCAGAGCCTTCGCGCCGGGCGAGGTGCCCGACAGGATGAAGTTCGCCGCTGTCTGCAGCGCCGCGACCCCCGAGTAGCACGCGTTCTTGATCTCGAAGAGGCGGCAGTTCCGGTTCAGCCCCAGCAGATCGTGGAAGTACGTGCTCATGGACTTGCCGAAGTCGAACGCCGACTCGGTCGCGGTGATGACCAGCTCGATGGAGTCCCGCTCCTCGGACGACAAGGCGTCGATGAGGGGCTTGGCCGCGTTGACGCCGAACGTCACCGGATCCTCGTACGGCAGCGCGACGGTCTTCTCCTTCATGAGGAGGTTGTCGAACCTCGCGGTGTCGAGACCGCGGTGGTTCGCCAGCTTCTCCACATCGAGAAAACAGGAGCCGGCGAAGACGTTCAGTGCTTCGATTCCAACGGTCGTCATGACTTCTCCCCCTGGGGCTTGCTGTTCGGTTTCGGTCCGGTTCACTGCGCCGCCGGGACCGGCTGCAGTTCCTGGAGATCGAAGTATCCGCGGTATCCGTGCATATAGACGGCCGCCCGGTGCCCGAAGAGGACGGTTGCCGCCGTGGCGGTCTCCAGATCCCCATAATTTCCGGCGGTAGACCGGCAACGAGTACCGACCGCATACCTCTCATTCCACTTCCGTACCATCTCCCCGGCACTCTCGGTGGGCTTCTCCGCGACGCTGGGCAGCGCTTTCTTCGCACTCTTGAGTTCGCGGCGGATCTTATCCACCAATTTGGTCATCACATTCCCGTGACCGATCTCCTCGAACTCCATCCCGGGATATCCGAGAAGGTACTCAACCGAGTCGGACCAGCGCACGGCGTGCACCATCTGCTTCGTCAGGTTCTCCTTGACGAGGTGATCCTCATAAACCCTCGCCGTCACATTGGAGACCACCGGTATGCGCGGCTTCGACAAACTTGTCCCGGCCAGGAACTCCTCGAACTCCACCCGGGCCGGCTCCATGTACCGGGAGTGGAAGGCCCCGCTCGTCCTCAGTGGCACGAACAGGTGGTTTCCGGTCTGGAACAGCGGCTTCGCGGCCTCGATGTCCTCGGCACGTCCGGAAATCACTATCTGCGAGGGCGTGTTGAAGTTCGCCAGATCGACGGAGTCGAGCCCGTTCTCGGCGAGGATGGTGCGGATCTCCCGCTCCGAGGCGTTCAGCACGGCCGCCATCCCGCCGCCCGAAGCCCGGCCCATCAACTCTCCGCGCTTGCGCACCAACCGCAGACCGGTCTCGAAGTCGAATGCCTCGGCCGCCAGTAACGCGTTGTACTCACCAAGGCTGTGACCTGCTACGAAGTCCGGAACCAGGCCGGTCTCGCGGAGCTTCTGGTAGTACGACAGGGCGTTGACGACATACATGGCGGGCTGTGTGTACTGCGTCTGGTCAAGCAGTCCGTCGGGATTTTCCAGACAGAGTTCCCTGATGGAGTAGCCCAGAATCGAGTCGGCCGCACGGGTCAGATCCTTGAATTCATCGAAAAGGGATGAACCCATACCCTTCTGCTGCGCCCCCTGCCCGGGGAAGACATAGGTCCTCATGGGACGTCCTTTCTCATCATTCTTATCGACTGGCCGCGACGACCGCGATCATGTTCCGCCCTCACCCTGCCAGAAAATATGCGCCCGCGGCTACCTGTATCCCGAGAGAATCGAGGACGCCTCACGCATCAAATCCCTCGCCATCCGGTCCGGATGGCGGTTCCGCCAGTTTTCCCACGGCGTTCCCCGCGCCCATTGATTGAAGGCCCCCAGCGCGGGTCCCGTGTGGATCTGCACGTTGGTCCGGTCAAAATCGGTGTCCATGAACGAGAGCCGGCTGCTGTACCCGTAGTACCAGCGGAACATGAGAGCCATGCGCCGCTTCGGGCTGCGCTCCGCCCTCTCGATCTCCGACTCGCGGCCCGTGTTCCGAAGGTGCTCGCACGTTTCCCGCCAGACCTCGTCGGCGCTCTTCTTGAAGTAGGCGTCCTGGATCTGTCTGCGGGTCTCCTGCGGTATCTCCTCCCACGAGTCGTGGCTCTTGTACAACGCGTACAACCGTCTCGCCCTGGCGGGAAACAGCACGCCCTTCTTCAGAACCTGGACCAGGGCACCGATCTCGAACATGTCGCCCGCCGGGCAGTAGTCGGTGTCCTGTACGTCGATGGTCTGCAGCCAGTCCTTCACCGCATCGCTGATGCGGGCCTCGACCGTGCACTGGTTGATGGAGCCGGTCATGACGAAGTCGGCGCCCATGGCGAAGGCGGCGGCGACCGCGTGCGGCGTCCCGATCCCGCCGGCGAGTCCCAGACGGATCTTCTCGGCGTACCCGAACTCCCGTGTCATGTGCAGCCGCGCGCTCTGCATCGACGGCAGCAGCACGGTGGACACCCCGCGGTCGGTGTGGCCCCCCGAATCTGCTTCGACGGTGAGGTCCTGCGCCACTGGCACCCTCCGGGCCAGCGCGGCCTGCTCGCGAGTGACCCGGCCCTCGGCCACCAGCCGTTCGACGATGCTCTCCGGCGCGGGTCGCATGAACTCGCGCGCCACCTCGGGCCGCGAGACCTTGGCGACGATCCGCGTGTCACGGTCGACCCCGCCTCCCGGCCCTGCCCGCAGCCCCGCCAGATGGAACAGGACCAGGGCCGGGGTGACCTTGATGAACGCCGACGCCTCGATGACGCGCACACCGTGGGCGAGCAGCATCTCGACGTTGGCCGTCTCCCGTGACGGGTGCTGGAGGTCGCACAGCAGATTGACTCCGAAGGGCTGGTGAGGCTCCAGATGCCGCTGGATGTGGGCGATGTCGCTCGTCACCCGCTCGGGGCTCAGGCCGGCGGCGCCCAGGAATCCCATGAAGCCCGCCCGCCCCATGGCGATCACCAGTTCTTTCGAGGCGATACCCCGGTACATCGACCCCGCCAGGTAGGCGTAGTCGACGCCGAAGTCCCGGCGGAAGGAGGCGCAGCCGAGCTGCGCCGCCGCGTCCTCACCACGTACTTCCCTCGCGTTCACTCGGTGTCCCGCGCCTTCTGGTGGCGGGTGGCCCACGCCTTCGCCACCGGGAGGCGCCTGTCCCTCTTGCCGGAGTAGAACAGCTTGCAGAAGGACCGCACCGTGGTGAGCGCCGCAGGGTCGCCGAGCATCACGAAGTGGTTCGCCGAGTCCACGTCGACCTGATGGAAGTTCGGCAGCTGCCGCTGCCACTCCGACCAGTAGACGGTGTTGTCCAGGACCGGGCCGTCCTTCTGCGTGGAGAACAGCGGCTCCATCTCCCCGTAGAACAGGCCGCTTTGGTTACGGAAGTAGAAGCAGGTGACCGACTCCGGCCGGGGAAGCGGTGCGATGTCGTAGTCCAGCAGTCCATAGGCCTCCTGGACCTCCAGATTGCGCAGCACCCGGGCACGCAGCTGCTGCGCGTCCCCCTTGAGGCCGCGCTGTCGCGCGAGGGTGAGCATCTGGTCGAGCAGGGCATCCTCGTCCTGGTCCCAGTCGACCTCGCGGCCGGACACCAGCGTTGTGGCGAAGTCCTGCGGAGCGGGCTTGGAGGCGGCGAAGAGCAGGGCGTTGACCTGCTGCAACAGCATGTCGGTGCGCGACATGGTCACATCCCCCACGCTGTCGTCGTAGGTGTCCACCATGACGATGCTCTCGACCGTCCCGCCCTGCTCCTGGAGCCGGCGCGTCACCTCGTAGGCCAGCAGGCCGCCGAACGAGTAGCCGCCGAGGTCGTAGGGCCCCTCCGGCTGGACCGTGCGGATGATCTGCGCGTAGTGCGCCGCCAGCGCCGGAATCCCGTGCAGCGGCTCGCTGTTCGTCATCCAGCCGCGGGCCTGGATCCCGTACAGGGGCCGCTCGATGCTGTCGGCGATCGACGCGTAGACCTCCACCCCGCCGAGCCCGCCGTGGAACCAGAAGACCGGTCGGCCCTCGCGAGCGCCGTTGAGCTGAACGACCTCCGGGATGCGCACCGGAGCGACGGACGCCGTCCCGGCCCCGGCGGACGCGCCCGCCCCGGACCCGAAACGCCGCAGCAGGTCCCGGACCGACCGGCACTCGCTCAGCGCACGGAGATCGGCCATGGGGTCGACCTCGGCCTGCAGCACCTGGAGCAGCTGGGTGGCGTGTATCGAGCTGAAGCCCAGGTCCTCCAGCGGCGTGGCGAGGTCGAGTTCGTCCGTGCGCATCCCCAGCACCTCGGCGACGACGGCCGTGATCCGGTCCGCGGCTCCGCCGGCCGGATGCGCCACCGCCGAAGCCGCCGCCGCGGGAGCGGCCGAAGGAGCCGGAACCGGGGTCCTGGCGCCCTCTGCGGGGGGCACGGGCACCCAGTACCGCTTCCGGTCGAAGGGATAGGTCGGCAGCGACCGGAGGATCCGCGGCATCCGGTCGCCGCGCCGCACAGACCCCCAGGGCACCTTGCCGCCTCGCGCCCACAAGAGCGCGAGCTTCTCGAGGTGGTTCTCGGCCAGCAGCTCGCGGACCAGCGCCTCCCCGGCCCGTCCGTCGAGCAGCAGGTCGAGGGCCGGGTCGTCCCGCCCGGCGGTGCCGGTGAACAGCGGTACGGGAGCGATTCCCCCAGAACCGTCGAGGTAGTGGGCGAGGCCCGCGACGAGCTCCTTGAGGTTCCCCGCCACCAGCGCCAGCCGGGTGGGCATGGCCTCGCGCCCGCACTGGAGTGTGTGGGCAAGGTCCTCCAGGGACAGGTCCGCCTGCATGGGCAGAAAGTCCAGCAGCCGGCTCACAACGGCCCTCAGCCGGTCCTCGGTGCGGGCGGAGAGGACCACGATCTGCGGCATCGGGTCGGCGTCCTGGCACGCCGGCGCGGCAGCGTCATCGGCTCCGAGCTCCCCGACGTACTCCTCCACGACCAGATGGGCGTTGGAGCCGCCCGCTCCGAAGGAGTTGATGGTCGCCCGCAGCGGGTACTCCCGCTCCTGGCCGTCGAGGTTCACGACGGGCCGGTGCCACGGCTCCGCCTCCTCCGGCAGATAGAACGCTGTGCCCGCGAACTCGACCCCCGGGTTGAGTCGGCCCTTCCCGACGAAGGGGACGAGTCTGCGGTGCGCGAGCTGCAGGACGACCTTGCTCAGCTGGGCTATGCCCGAAGCCGCCTCCATGTTGCCCAGCGTGGACTTGACCGTGCCGACGGCGCAGAACCGCTCGTCCCGGGTTTGCCCGCCGAAGGCGTCCCGCAGTGCCGCGAATTCGATGGCGTCGCCCATCTGGGAACCGTTGGCCGATACCTCGGCATAGCTGATCGTGCGTGGGTGGATGCCCGCCCGCTCCAGGTTCTCCGCGATCAGCCGCTCCTGGCGGGCCGGGCTGGGCACCATGGGGCCACTGGTCCGGCCCTTGTGGTTGGTCGCGCTCGACCGGATGACGGCGAGGATCTCGTCCCCGTCGCGAACGGCATCGGCAAGCGGCTTCAGCAGCACCGCGCCGACGCCCTCCGCGGGGATGAAGCCGTCCCCGTCGAGGAGAGCCCGGCTGTCGGGATCTTTGCCGGTGAGGCCGGTCAGGCTCAGCCCCAGGTACTTCTTGGGGTGAAGGGAGAGATTGACGCCTCCGGCGATCATCATGTCGCTGCCGCCCCGGCGCAGTTCCTCGCAGGCCATGTGGATCGCGACCAGCGACGAGGAGCAGGTGGTGTCGATCGCGAGGCTCGGCCCCTGCAGGTCGAAGAAGTGCGAGACCCGGTTGGCGATGGCGCTGTAGCTCATCACCGACGTGATGGACTCGTGCACGAGGTCGGACGACAGCAGCTGGTAGTGCTGGTACATCGCGCCGACGTAGACGCCGACCCTGCTGCCGTGCGCGTCGCGCAGTCGGTCCCGGGTGTAGCCGGAGCTCTCCAGCAGGGTCCAGACGCACTCCAGGAACAGGCGCGTCTGCGGATCCATGATCGCGGCCTCGCGCGGTGAGACATGGAAGAACGGTGCGTCGAAGTCGGCCGCGCCGTCGAGGAATCCGCCCCACTGGGCGGGGCTGCCGCCCAACCGGTTCGGGTCGGAGTCGTCGGAGGGGCCGTGCTCCCAGCGGTCCCGGGGCACCTCCGTGACGCAGTCCCGCCCCGCGACCAGGTTCTCCCAGAACCCGGCCAGGTCCTCCGCGCCGGGGTAGCGGCCGGCGAGTCCGATCACGGCGATCGCGTCCTCGCGGGTCGCGGGCCGTACCGGCTCAGCCGGTGACGGCACCTCGACCGGCGCCGGGGGCCGTACGACGGTGACCGGGGCCGTTCTCTCGGGCGCGGCGGCGGGGTCGGGCTCGCCGTGGATGCCGACGACGGCCCGGACCGCGTCCGCGTGTGCCTGGAGGAAGTAGGCGCTCAGCTCATGGAGGTTGCGGTACTCGAAGAAGAGCGTCTTCGACAGCGAGCCGAAATCGGCCTCCAGCCGGTTGGTGACGGAGAGCGCCAGCACCGAGTCGATGCCGAACTGCTCGAAGGGCGCCGCCGCGTCGATCCGGTGACCGGGCACCTGGATCACCTCGCTCAGCGTCTGCCGAAGCCGCGCGACCAGGGCGGTACGCACCGGGTCGGCTGCGTCGCCCGTCACCTGCCGGGGCCGGGCGGCAGCCAGGTCCTCGACCGGGGCGGCCGACCGCGGCGGTGCGGGCCGGGACACCTCGGGCGCCACCGGCCGGCCCAGCACGGCACGCCTGATCCGGTCCGCGTCACCCGCGACGACCAGGACCTGGCTGTGCGGCGCCGCCAGAGCGGCGTACAGCGCGGCCATGCCCTCGGTGGTCGGCATCGGCGCCATGCCCAGCCGCTCGTTCATCATCGCCTCGGTGCCGGGATCCACCCGCATTCCGCCCTCGGCCCACAGCGGCCAGTCGACCGACACGGAGGCCCCCGAGCGCTCACCGCGCTCGGCCAGTTGCCGCCGGTGGTCCGTGTAGGCGTCCAGGAACGCGTTGGCAGCCGCGTAGTCGCCCTGACCCACGTTGCCGAACACCCCTGCCGCGCCCGCGAACGACAGCAGGAAGTCCAGCGGTACGTCCTTGCTGGCCTCGTCCAGGTTCACCAAGCCGGCGACCTTCGGCGCGAGGACCGCGCGGCACTCCTCGGCGGTCTTGCTCCGTAGGAGGCCGTCACGGAGCACCCCGGCCGCGTGGATGATGCCGTGCAGGGTGCCGTGCTCCCGCAGGATGCCGTCCACCAGGGAGCGCACGGCGGCGGCCCGGGTGACGTCGACCTGCGCGTAGCGGACATCGGCTCCCTGGTTGCGCAGTGCCTCCAGGACGGGCTCCTGTGCGGGTCCGAGCGGTGAGCGGCCCGCGAGAACGATCTTGACGTCGGACGCCCCGGCGGCCATGTCCCGTGCGACGAGCATGCCGATTCCGCCCAGTCCGCCCGTGACGAGGTAGACCCCGCCACTTCGCCAGGGCACCCGGGGCTCCGCAGGCGTGTCGCCCTCACGCCAGTCGAGCGCCTCGACTCGGCCGGCCCGGAATCGCAGGCAGGACGCGTCAGGATGCCGACGGGCGGTGGCGAGCCGGGACATCATCTGCTCGGCGGTCTCGGCGGGGTCGACGAGCACGACCTGCGGCAGCAGCCCCGGCTCCTCCGCCTGCGCCGACCTGAGCAGCCCGAGCAGGCCGCGGGTGGTGGCGAGTCCGGTCTCGTCGGGGACGAGGAGCTGGAGGCGGACCCCGTCCCGCACGCCCTCGGCCATCAGACGGCGCAGGTGTTCCAGCGCCTGGACGGTGTACTCGGTGAACCGCTCCGCTATCCCGGACGCAGCCGAGGTCAGCCGCAGCAGCCGCGCCGCCGGATCCCGCCGGGCGAGGAGTTCGCCGAGTCCGGGCAGGTCAGGCAGCAGCACGACGCGTTCCCGCGGTTCGATGTCCGGGTGGCCGCTGGGTGCGGCTTCCCGCCAGACCGGCAGGAAGCTGACGCAGGACACCGCGTCCGGCCCGCTCCCGCCGACCTCGCCCTCCAGGACGCGGTAGGAGATGCCCCGGATCCGGACGCAGACCTCTCCCCGGTCGTCGCAGAGGTCGATGTCGAGCTTGAAAACCGTCCCGTCCGTCCGGGAGCCCGCGCTGAAGCGGATCCAGGCCCACATCGACTCCGGGCTCCCGCCGAGCACTTCGAGCTCGTCCAGGGCAAACGGGAGGGAGGGCTTCATGCCGGACACGTCGAGTGCTTCGGCCCTCCCCGTCGCGAGACCGATGCCGAGTGATGCCTGCAGGGTCGCGTCGAGCAGGCTCGGATGCAGGACGAACGCGTCGCGAGCCGCGCGGACCGAGTCCGGCAGGACGAGGCGGGCCAGGATCTGGCTGCGGCCGACGTGCAGCCGCTCCAGCCCCCGGTGCGAAGGGCCGTAGCGGAACCCGATGGCCTCGTACGCCCCGTACAGCTCGGCTGCGGTCAGCTCCCCCTGGTCGCACGCGGCGCGGAGGGCCGGGACGTCGAGCAGCGCCGGCATCACCTCCCTGCGCACCACCTGCCCCTGGCTGTGCACCACCGGGGCGCTGCCGGGCGCCGGAGCGGGCGTGCCGGAGATCTCGTAGTCGGCCTCGTCGGGGCCCTTGGGCGCGAGAGACGTGACGAGGGTGACGGGCTCGTCGCCCACGGCCACGGGCCGCGCCCACACCACGTTGCGCAGGACGATGCCGTTGCCGCCGCCACCGGGCTCTGGCGTCCCCAGGGTCAGGGCGGCGGCGGCGCGTGCCATCTCCAGACAGACGACGCCCGGCAGCACCTTTTGTCCCTTGACCACGTGGTCGGTGAGGAAGTGCTCCTCGCCGGTGAACCGCGTGCGGTAGCGCCGGGCGCCGAAGTCCGAGAGGTCCTCGTTCAGCAGCGAGTGCGGCTCGGCCGTCCCGGGACGGGCCGGGGTGAGCGGCTGCTCCTCGGGCACCCAGTAGCGGTCACGGGCGAACGGGTAGGTCGGAAGCGGTACGCGGGTGTGGTGGTCCGCGGCGAAGAGGGCGGCGTAGTCCAGGTCGTAGCCCTGTACGTAGAGGTCCGCGACGGTCGACAGCAACTCGGTGCGAGATGCCGGGTCGGTGGCGGCCTGCCGGAGGCAGTCGTTGCCGAGGTTGCGCAGCGCGGCACGCTCGTCGATCCCCTGCGCGGGGACCTCGCCGGCGCTCAGGTGGGGGCTCTGCCCCCCGTCGAGCCAGGTGCGCAGGGTCCGGACCAGTTCCCCGCCGTCCTGTACGACCCAGGCCAGCCGGTGTGCCAGGTGCCTGCGGCCGAGGAGGAGGGTGAAGGCGATGTCGCCCGGGTCCAGGCCGGGCCGCTGCTCACAGTGCTCGATCAGTCGCTGGGCCTGCTCGACCAGTTGCCCGGCGGTGGCCGCGGACAGGGTGACGAGGTGCGCGGTGGACGTGGTGGAGGGGCGGACCCGGTCCGGGGCCTCCTCGAACACGATGTGGGCGTTGGTCCCGCTGACCCCGAAAGAGCTGACCGCGGCACGCCGTGTGCCGTCGTTCCCGGCAGCCCAGGGGCGGTTCACCGTGTTCACGTAGAAGGGGCTGTCGGACATGTCGATGTGCGCGTTCGCCCGCTCGAAGTTGATGGTGGGCGGGATGGTCCGGTGTCCGAGCGAGAGCAGGACCTTGATGGCTCCGGCGACGCCGGCGGCGGTGATGGTGTGGCCGAGGTTGGACTTGACCGAGCCCAGCGCGCAGTAGTCCCTCCGGTCGGTGTACCGGCGGAAGGCCTTCTTCAGCGCGCGGTACTCGATCGGGTCGCCGAGCTTGGTGCCGGTGCCGTGCGCCTCCATCATCTGGATGTCGTCGGGGCTGATCCGGAAGGTGTCGTAGACCGAGGTCTCCAACCGCTCCTGGGAGGCGGCGCTCGGCGCGGTGATCCCGTTCGACGCGCCGTCCTGGTTGATCCCGGAGCCGCTGATGACGCCACGGATGTGGTCGCCGTCGGCGAGCGCGTCGCCGAGCCGCTTGAGGACGAGGACTCCGACGCCCTCGCCGGGCACGAAGCCATCGGCCCGGTCGTCGAAGGTGTGGCAGCGGCCGCTCGCCGAGAGCATGCCGGCACGGCCCGCCAGCGCGTAGAACTGCGGCGTGCACTGCAGGGAGACACCGCCCGCCAGGGCCATCTCGGTCTCACCACCCCACAGCCCCTGGCAGGCGAGGTGGAGGGCGACGAGCGAACTGGAGCAGGCCGTGTCGACCGCGATCGCGGGGCCCTGGAGGTCGAGATGGTACGAGATGCGCGCCGGCATCGCCGACAGCGCGTTGCCCCACATCGACTGCGGGGGCGCCTCGGCGCCGAACAGCTGCGCGTAACCGCTCTCCTGGCAGCCGACGTACACGCCGACGCGCCGCCCCCGGGTACCGGAGCCCGCGTAGCCGGCGTCCTCCAGGGCTTTCCACGACTCCTCCAGGAAGAGCCGCTGCTGCGGATCCATGTAGGTGGCCTCGACGCCCGAGATGTTGAAGAAGGCCGGGTCGAAGCGGTCGATCCCGTCGATGAAGCTGCCGCGCTCGCAGCTCTGCGCATCGGCCGGGTGGTAGCGGGACAGGTCCCACCGCGAGACGGGCCCGGTGAGGTCGTGGCCCTGTGCGAGGTGCTCCCAGAGCTGCTCGACGTCGGCCGAGCCGGCGAACCTGCCGCTCATGCCGACGACGGCGATGGGCTCCCTGGAGGGGGCGCCCACGGCGGTCCGCCCCGCGTCCGGCCCCGCCTCGGGCCCGGCAGCCGCCCGTCGGGAGGCGGCCGAAGGCGATGCGAGCTCCTCGGGGGCGACCCGCTGCCGGGCCGGCAGCGGTGCGGCCGGTGCGGCCGGTGCGGCCGGTGCGGCCGGGAGAGCGTGGTCGACGATGTGCTGGGCCAGCCGGCTGACGGAACCGTGGTCGAAGAGGTCGGTCGTGGCGAGGTCGGTGCCGAGCGTGCGGTTGATCTCCTGGATCAGCCGCACGCCGATGATCGAATCGACGCCGTAGTCCATGAAGGCGTCGTCCGCGGCGATCTGCGTCCGGTCGAGCTTCAGCGACCGTTTCAGCTGCGCGTAGATCGCGTCCCTGACACGCTGTTCCAGCGCCTCGCCGGAGGCCGCGGCCTCCTGGACCTCGGGCCGGACGAGTCCCTCGCCGGCCGTCTCCTGCGTCGGGGCCGCAGCCTCCCGGACCTCTTGGAGCTCCTGTCGGACGAGGCCGTCGCTCTCCGCGGCGATCACCTGGTAGCCCAGCCCGTGCAGCCGCCGCGCCGGGAAGGACACGGAGCCGAAGCCCTCGTCGTCGAGCACCTCCTCCCAGGTCTCCGGGGAGAGACCGGGACCGCCCGGCATGCGCAGCTCGTCGTCCTCGTAGAGCCACCAGCCGTCGAGGAGACCGAATGTCAGGTGGGTGAAGATCGAGTGGGTGGAGAGCTCATTGGCGAGCAGGACACCGTGCCGCTTGAGCGCGCCCTTGGCGTTGCGCAGCGTCCGGCGGATGTCCTTCGTCGCGTGCAGCACGTTGGTGGCGAGGACGAGGTCGTAGGAACCGGGGGCGATGCCCTGCGCCGTCAGCGGCTCCTCGACATCGAACAATCGGTAGTCCAGGTAGGGGTACCGCGGCCCGTACTCCTCCTCCGCGTACATCAGGAAGGACTTCGACAGATCCGTGTAGGAGTACGTCTCCACGTGCGCCGCGAAGGGCTCCAGCCGTTGGAGGACGGTGACGCTCCCGCCGCCGGTTCCCGCGCCGATCTCCAGGATGCGGACGCGGGCGGCCGGGTCGGCGCGGACGATCTCCCGCACCACGGCGACCGCGGCGTCCGCCAGGATCCCGTTGAAGCGGTCGGAGAGGGGGTTGTCCCGGTAGATGCGCTCGACCAGCTGCATCGACGAGTCGGGGAACAGCACGTCGGTGGCGAGGACCTCGCCGCGCAGGATGCCGGGCAGCGCCCGCAGTGTGGCGTCGAGCAGCGTGAACCGCGCGCGCCGGGCGGCGTCCCCCTGCGCGTCGGCGCGGTGCTCCTCCCATTTCGACCACTCGGCGGAGCTGTCCACCGCCACCACCGGGACCGGCCGCGAGAGGGAGCCGCTCAGGAGCCCGCCGACGCGCAGCCGCCGCACGGATTCGTCCAGCCAGCGCCGCAGCCCGCCGCTGGGGAGCGGGGGCGGGGCCGCTGCGGACAGCTGCCCCGCGCTCGTGAGCTGGACGAGCAGCAGTCGGCTCAGCAGGTCCTCGTCCAGGTCGGCTTCGACGCCGGGCGAAGCGCCCGCTGCCGGGCCCGCCGTACCGTCCTGCTCCTGGCACAGGTGGCGCAGGGGAACCCGCGTGCCTTCCGGCACCATCGTGATGGCTTCGCGGCGAATGTCGTTCAGCATGTCAGGAATTACCCCCGGGGGCCTTGATCAGCCCGAGTTGATCGAACGTGCCGGAAAGAAGGACGTCGAGAGCCGCCATGCCGTCCGCGGGCTCGATCGAGCCCGCACCGGCTCTGTGCATGCGCTCCCGGTATTCCGGTGCGGCGACGACGCCGACGGTGCCCCAGTAGCCCCAGTTCATGGTCTTGACGGGAATGTCCAGCTCGGTGGCGAGACGGTGGGCGTAGGCGTCCTCGAAGACCGATCCCGCCACGTAGTTGCACTGTCCCGACGCCATCAGGAAGGAGTTCATCGAGGAGAAGAAAAGGAGGAAGTCCAGGGGTTCCCCCCGGAAGACCTGGGCGAGTCGGACGCTCACGTCGACCTTGGCCGTGACCGCGGCGCGGAAGCGCTGTTCGTCCATGCGCTCCAGGCTCTGGTCCAGCAGCACGATCGCCGACTGGATCACACCGTGGACGACCGGATGGGTTCTCTTGATGTCCTCGTACGCCTTTTCCAGCGCCGCCCGGTCGGTGGCATCGGCCCGCACGTAGCGCGGTCGGGGGCCGAGCTCGCCCAGACGCGTCAGCTTCGCGCGGATCGACTCGTCCTCCTCCCGCCGCCCGATCCACACGACCTGCGCCCCGTAGGCGCGGATCATGTGCTCGGTCCATGCCTCGCCGATGCCTCCCGCACCGCCGATCACGACGTAGACGCCACCCTGCCGGTACACCGTCCGGCGGGTGCGCTGCGCGGTCGTGTCCCGCACGGGCACCAGGGTCTGGCGGTACCAGCGGGAACGGCGGTACGCCCACACGCTGCCGCTCTCCTCGGCGGGCAGCGCGAACAGCTGCGCCACCGGCCAGTCGCGGTCCGGGTCGAGGTCGGCGAGGCGCACCGTCCAGCCGGGGTACTCCTTCGCCACCGAGCCGAGCAGGCCGTGCAGTCCGGCGTGGGCGGGGTCGACCACGTCCGTGCGCCGGACCCGCAGAGTCCGCTCGGTCACGACCGTGACGTCGAGCCGGCGGCGGCCGTACCCCAGCCTCAGCAGCGCCTTCAGCGTGCGGAAGCAGGCATACAGACCGGCCTCCTGCGCGTCCACCAGCGCGTCGTCCGCTGCGTCGGCGGCCGTCTCCCGGGGGGACAGCCAGATCAGGTGCCCGAGGGCTTCACCGTGGGCGTCGAGCTTCGCGGCGATGGTCGCGGTCGTGTCCCCGGGGTCCAGCGGCAGGTGTTCGGCACGGGGATGGACGGCACGGATCAGCTCCCACTGCTGCGCTGTGCCGCCGATCACGACGACGCGGCCGGACGGGAGGGCGACGTCCTGCTGTACGCGCAGGGGGACCGCGTCCCAGACCGGTGCCAACAGGATGCTCGTACCGTCCGGGACCTCGCCGTCGCTCGCGGCCGGTGCGTGCTCCTGCTCGGTGGCGACGGGGTTCGGTGACGGGAGGGACACCTCGGTCCGCCCGGACGCCGGGGAGTCGTCGAACCAGTAGCGCTCACGCGCGAAGGGGTACGTGGGCAGCGGGACCCGGCGGGGCCGCGTCCCTTCGGTCAGCCCCGCCCACTCGACGGGCGTTCCGCCGACCCACGCCGCGGCCAGCTGCTCGGCCTCCGCCACCGACACCGTGCCGTCGCCGCCGGCGGGCCGCACCAGTTCGGTGCGGACCGCCCGGCCCTTACCCGCCAGGCCGGTGAGGACGCCGTCCGCCACGCCGTTCTCGGCGTACCGCGTCAGTTTCTCCAGCAGCTCTCCCGGCGTGGTGGCCACGACGGCGAGCCGCCGTGCCATGGCTTCCCTGCCCTGCTGCAGGGTGTGGGCGACGTCCGGCAGGGCCAGCGACGGGTGGGCGCGCAGGTGCTCGACGAGGCGGGCGGCCGACGTCCTCAGTTGTTCCTCGCTCCTGGCCGACAGCACGAAGACCTGCGGGCCCCCGTCCGGCCGCTCCGCGGCATCCAGCGGATACTCCTCCACCACCAGGTGGGCGTTGGTACCGCTGAAGCCGAAGCCGCTGACGGCCGCGCGCCGCGGGGAGCCCGTCTCGGTCTTCCACGGGGAGAGCTCGGTGTTGACGCGGAACGGGGAGCTTTCGAAGTCGAAGTGCTCGTTGGGCCGGTCGAAGTGCAGCGTCGGCACCAGCTGCTCGTTCCGCATGCACAGCAGCACCTTCTGGATCGAGGCGATGCCGGCCGCGGCCGAGGTGTGGCCGAGGTTGCTCTTCACCGAGCCGATGGCGCAGTACCCGATTCTGTCCGTGTGTTCCCGGTAGACCGTCGCCAGGGCTTCCAGCTCGATCGGGTCGCCCAGCTTGGTTCCCGTACCGTGCAGCTCGGCGTAGCCGATTCCGGCCGGGTCGATGCCGTACCGGTCGTAGACGTCGCGCTCCAGCTCCATCTGGCTCGCGCCGCTCGGCGCGGTGATGCCGTTGGTCCTGCCGTCCTGGTTGATGCCCGAGCCGATGACCACGCCGTGGATGTGGTCACCGTCGCGGACGGCGTCATCGAGACGCTTGAGGACCAGCGCGCCCACGCCCTCGCCCGGTACGAACCCGTTGGCGCCGTTGTCGAAGGCCTTGCAGCGCCCGTCCGGGGACAGCATTCCCGCACTGGACATGCCGAGGTACGCGTCCAGGCTCAGATAGAGGGTGACGCCCCCCACGAGGGCCATGTCGATCTCACCGTTCCGCAGGGCCTGCGTCGCCAGATGCGTGGCCACCAGAGAGGACGAACAGGCCGTGTCCAGGGCGATGGCGGGACCCTTGAGATTGAGGAAGTAGGCGATGCGCGCGGCGGTGATGGCATTGCTGCCGCTCGTGGCCGCCGCACTCGTCTCGCCGCCCTGCCGCTGCATGAGCACGCCGTACTCATTGCTCATGATCCCGAGATAGACACCGCACTTGCGACCGCTCAGCGAACGGGGGTCGTAGCCCGCGTCCTCGAACGCGTGGTACGCCTCCTGAAGGAACAACCGCTGCTGCGGATCCATCGACTCCGCCTCCGCGGGCGGAATGTTGAAGAACAGCGGGTCGAAGCTCTCGATGTCGTCGAGGTGCCCCATCCACTTGCAGGCGACCTTGCCCTCCTGGTGGGGACGCGGGTCGTAGTGATCGGCGACGCTCCACCGGGAACCGGGGACCTCGCCCACGCAGTCACGGCCGTGCGCCAGGTTGTCCCAGTACTCGTCCAGGGTGGTGGACCCCGGGTACCTGCCGGCCATGCCCACCACGGCGATCGCTCCGGCCGGCCGGGAATCCGCTGACGGCGGCACCGCGACGGACGCGGCCCGCGCCGCTTCCCGCTCGCCCGCGGGCTCCGGTACGGCAGCGTCGACCGGCTCCGGCGCGACCGGCTCGACCGGCTCCGGCGCGACCGGCTCGACCGGCTCGACCGGCTCGACCGGCTCGGGCTCGACGGCCTCGACCGGCTTTGGCTCCGGCTCCGGCTCGACGGCCTCGACCGGCTCCGGCTCCGGCTCCGGCTCCGGCTCGGCGACAGGCTCGGTCACCTCACGAAAGGGTCGCCCTTGAGGGGCGCCTCCTTTGGCCAGCTCCCGGACGATGTAGGCCGACAGCTCCACGACGGTGGGGTGGTCGTAGAGCCGGGTCACCGTCAGATCCAGTCCGTACCGCTTGTTGATCGCGTTCATCCACTCGACGCCGACGATGGAGTCCAGGCCGATGTCGATGAACTTGGTGTCCGGGTCGATCTCCTCGTCGAGCAGGTACAGAGCCTCGGCGAGGCTCGCCGCCAGCTCGCGGACGAGAGTCTGCTGGTCCTGGAGGGCGGGCGCCGGAGGGATGAGCCGGCCGGGCGTCGGGCCGAGCGGGTCCGCCGGGGCGGGGCG
Organism: Streptomyces longisporus; assembly: GCF_039532765.1. NCBI lineage: Bacteria > Bacillati > Actinomycetota > Actinomycetes > Kitasatosporales > Streptomycetaceae > Streptomyces > Streptomyces longisporus. Next base: position 850,883 of record NZ_BAAASG010000007.1, on the reverse strand, counting down.
CCGAGTGCTGTCCGCACCGGCCGTCGCGGTCGCATCGGTCTCTTGGGGCGGACCCTCCGGCACCGTGACGGAGCCCGGCGACATGGATGGCGCGGGCACCGAACCGCCGCCCTGCCCGAACGCGGCGTCCAGGGGGGCCAGGCCGATGCCGCGGGGCTTCGCGACGCTCCGGGTGCCGGCAGGGGCCGGAGCGGGGGCCGGTACCGCCTCGATCTCCACCTTCGCGGGTACCGCCGGCTCGGCGGGACCGGCTGCCGTGACCACGTCGCGGCCGGCCGTCCCGGCCCCGGGCCGGGCACCGTCGGCCACCCAGAACCGCTTGCGGGCGAACGGGTAGGTCGGCAGTGAGAGCCGGCGCGGCACCGCGTTCGGGTAGTAGCTGCGCCACGGCAGGTCCAGCCCGTTGGTCCACAGTTCGAGCAGCTTGCCGTACTTCCTCTTGTCCACCCAGGCCGCGATGGTGCGTTCCATGTCCTCGTCCTCGACCAGGGCGGAGACGACGTCCTGGGAGCGCCTGCCGCGACCCCGGTACGCCCCGGCGTCGTCCTTGCCCTCGACGTAGTCGCCCAGCCGGGCCGTCAGCTCGGCCGCCGAGCCGGCCAGGAACGCCAGCCGCTCGGCCATGTGCTCCCGGGCCACCTGGAGGGTGGCCGCGACTGCGGGCACGTCGGCATCCTCGATCCGCTCCTCGCGCACCCAGTCGAGCAGGCGCCGGGCCTGCTCGCGCAGTTGCTCCTCGGTTCTCGCCGAGAGCACGATGACCGACCCCAGCGGCCACTGCGCCGGGTCGTCGGCCGGCGCGGGCCCGGCCGGTACGTACTCGCCCACGATCACGTGGGCGTTCGATCCGCCCGCGCCGAAGGACGAGATGCCGGCGAGACGCGGGTACTCCCGAGGTCCGTCCGGGGTGTCGATCACCGGCCGCCGCCACTCCGCCGGTTCCCGCTGCACCCGGAAGGGCGTGTCGCCGAAGTCGATGTGCGGGTTCAGCGTCTCCGAGTGGAGCGAGGGCACCAGGCGGCCGTGCGCGAGCTGCAGCAGCACCTTGGTGAAGGCCGAGATGCCCGCGGCGCTCTCGGCGTGTCCGATGTTGCTCTTGACCGATCCGATCGCGCAGAACTGGCGGTCGTCGGTGTGGCGGGAGAACGCCTTGGCGAGGCCGGCGATCTCGATCGGGTCCCCGAGCGAGGTGCCCGTGCCGTGCGCCTCGACATAGCTGATGGTGCGCGCGTCGACCCCCGCCCTGTCCAGGGCGCGGGCGACCACGTCGGCCTGGGCGTTGGGGTTGGGGACGGTGTAGCCGTTCGTGCGGCCACCGTGGTTCACCGCTGTCGCCTTGATGACTCCGTGGATGCGGTCGTTGTCGGCGATGGCCCGGTCCAGCGGCTTGAGCATCACCGCCCCTACCGCCTCCGCGGGCACATAGCCGTCGCCGCCCTGGCCGAAGCTCTCGCAGCGGCCCGTGCTGGACGCGAAGCCGGCCTGTCCCAGCAGGAGGTACTTCGCGGGGTGCAGGGACAGGTTGACCCCACCGGCGATGGCGACCTCGCAGTCGCCCGTCTGCAGGCTCTGGCAGGCGAGGTGAAGAGCTGTCAGGGACGAGGAGCACATCGTCTTGACGGTGAGGCTCGGCCCATGCCAGTCGCAGAAGTAGGAGACGCGGTTGGCGATGTTCGCGGCGTTGCCCGGAACCACCCTTCCGTCGGCCAGCGCCTGCTCGGTCGCGCCGTAGAGCTGGTACTCGTCGTACATGGAGCCCACGAACACGCCGACGTTGCCTCCGGCTCCGTTCGGGGAGGGCTCCGTCAGGTCCCGGCGCGTGTATCCGGCGTCCTGGAGCGTCTCGTAGACGCACTCCAGGAACAGGCGCTCCTGTGGGTCGGTGAACTCGGCCTCTCGCGGCGACATGTTGAAGAACAGCGGGTCGAACCGGTCGACGTCGTCGAGGAAGCCGCCCCACTTGGAGTTCGTCGTCCCCGGCTGGGAACGGTCCGCGTCATAGTGGGCACCGGCGTCCCAACGATCCCGGGGGACCTCGGTGACGCAGTCCCGGCCCTCGGCGAGGTTGCGCCAGAACGTCCGCAGGTCGGGTGCCTGCGGGTAGCGCCCGCCCATCCCGATGACGGCAATCTCCGTGCCGCGCGGCCCGGATCCGCGCTCCACCGCGCGTGAAGCCGGCCAGGCCGCGGGCATCCCCGCCGCCTGTCCGGTGGCGGCGGACGGGGCGGACCGCTCCGTCCGAGCCGGTGCCGGCGCCTGTGCCTGTGTCTGAGGCGAGGGAAACGCGGCGGCCGGGACGGCGCCTCTCAGCTCCCGCAGCCGGTCCCCGTGGACCTCGACGAAGTACTGGCTCAGCGCCTTGATGTTCCCGTACTCGAAGAACAGCGTCTTCGGCAGGTTCCCGAAGGACGTCTCCAGCCGGGCGGTGAGGTTGACGGCCTGGATCGAGTCGATGCCGTAGCGCTCCAGGCGGCTGCCAGGATCGATGCGCCGTGCGGGCACCTTCAGCACCTCCGCCAGCAGCGAGGTGATGTACGCGATGGTCCACTCCGCCAGTCCGTCGTCCCGGCCCGCCTCCGACGGGACGACGGGGGTCCCGGTGGTCGCGGGTGCCGTGTGTTCTCCGGCCTGCTGCATCGTCAGCGCCTTCCTGATCCGGTCCATGTGCCCAGCGGCGACGAGTACCTGGTGGTGGTGGGTGTGCAGGCACCGGGTGAATGCCCCGATACCGGCGGCGCGCTCCAGCGGGGAGATCCCGAAGCGGTCGCGCAGCACCGTCCTGGTGTCGGCATCGGCGCCCATACCGCCCTCGGCCCACAGCGGCCAGTTGATCGAGAGGGTGCGGCCGGACCGGCGTCCGTCGGCCACGAGACCCTGGCGGTACTCAGCGAACGCGTCCATGAACGCGTTCGCCGCGGCGTAGTCGGCCTGACCGACGTTCCCCGTGACGGCGGCGCCGGAGGAGAAGGTCACGAAGAAGTCCAGATCGAGATCCTCGGTCGCCTCGTCGAGGCTCACCAGGCCGCTGACCTTCGGCGCGAGAACCTCGCGGAACGCGCGCTCGGACTTCCTCAGGATGAAGTCGTCCTCGATCACGCCGGCGCTGTGGACGACCCCGTGGATCGTCCCCGCCGTGCGGCGGATCCCGTCGACCAGCGCTCTGACCGCGGCCCGGTCGGCGACATCGACGGGTTCGTAGGACACCTCCGCGCCCGAGGCCCGGAGCCGTTCGAGGATCGAACGCGACTGCTCCGTCGCCGGGGAACGGCCGACGAGGACGAGCCTGGCGTCCTTCACCTGCCGGACGATCTCCTCCGCGAAGATGCGGCCGAGGCCGCCCATGCCGCCGGTGATGAGGTAGACGCCTGCGGACCGCCACGGCGCGCCGGGGGAATCCGCCGGGAACTCCTCGGCCCAGGTGAGCACCTCACGCCTGTCCCCGCGCAGCCGCACGGTGGCGTCGGTGAGGTTGCGCCGCTCCTTGGCAAGGAGATCGAGCCGTGCCGCGACCGGTGTCCCGGCGTCCACGACGACGACCTGTCCGGTGATCCGGGGGTTCTCCGAAGCCGCGGTCCTCAGCAGCGCGCCAAGACCGGTCAGCACCCGCGACTCCGGTCCGTCGGTCAACAGGATCTGGAGGACGTACTTCGTCTGCGTGCCGTCCCGCAGCAGTTGCCGCGTCCTTTCGAACACCTGTAACGCGTAATCCGTGTAGCGGGCGTCGAGGGTGGTGGCCGGGGAGCTGAGCGTCACCACCTCGCAGTCCCGATCCGGGGCGGCACCGGCCAGAGCACCGCTCTCGGCGAACACCACGGCCCGCCCGCCGACGGCAGGGAGGGCCGCCTCGGGCAACGGCCTGTGCTGCCAGCGCGGAGTGGCGAAGACCTCGCCGTCCGCGTGCGCGAGGGCTGCCTCGGCGGCGTGCGGGAGGGCTGCATCGGCCGTCGTCCTCGACTGCGCCCGGACCGAAAGGCCCCGGACGCGTACCCGGACTCGTCCGGCGTCGTCACACAGATCGAGATCGAAGGTACGGGTGGCCCCGCCCACCGTGTCCCGAGCGGCACGCCGGCCCCAGACCCAGGGGGCTTCGCCCAGTGGGGCGAGCACCTCGACCCGCTCCACCCCGAACGGCACGAACGCCGCCCGACCGGCGTCCGGCTCCCCGGCCATCAATCCCGCGCAGGTCTGGAAAGCCGCGTCCATCAGACTCGGAGGCAGACGGCAGCCGTCCGCGTCGGCGCGCGCCGCTTCGGGCAGTGCCAGGCGTGCGAGCACCTGGGACTCCCCGAGGAGCAGGTGATCGATGGCGCGATACGAATCGCCGTACTCGATCCCGGCGGACCGGAACGCGGGGTAGATCTCCGTCGCATCCCACCGCCGTTCGCCACATGCGGCCCGCAGCCGTACGAGGTCCACCGGGGCCGGTGTCGTCTGGCACGTCACCACCGATCCCGTGCACAGCACAGCGGTCCCGGCGTCCTCGTCGGCGGCGGACATCCGGAAGCGGACCGCGTCCGGGGAGTCGGGCTGGATCACCACGTGCAGGTCGCGCGGCTGATCACTGATGTGGAACGGCCGGATCCAGACCACGTCCGTGAGGGCGACGCCGGCACTGAGCGTCCCCGTCCCGCCCCCGAAGTCGGCCGCCGCCAGGGCCATCTCCAGGTACGCGGCGCCGGGCAGCGTCCGCACCCCGTGCACCAGATGGTCCCGCAGGACCGGCTCTTCGCCGAGGAAGGTCGAGTGGTAGCGCCGGCCTCCGGGCTCGGATGCGTCCCGGTGCAGCAGAGGGTGGAGCACTGCGGCCGGAGGCGGTACGGAACCGGCCGGCGCCGAGGGGCTCGCCGCCACCCAGTACCGCTCCTTGGCGAAGGGGTATGTGGGAAGCGGGATGCGGAAGGGCCTGCGCGGGGCGTACAGCTGGGCCCAGTCGATGGCACGGCCGCCGGCCCAGGCCTCCGCGACACGGCGCCACGCGCGGGCGGAGACCAGCGAGCGGACCAGGTCGCGGTCCTCCTCGCTCTGCTCGTCCCAGTCGGGCGACTCCGGCGCCCTGCCCCGGTAGACCTCGACTGTGCCGTCCTGTCCGAGATGGGTCCGCAATCCCCGGGCCACCGCGTCGAGGGAGTCGGCGGTGAAGGCCAGCCGGCAGTCCAGCGCCGCCCGCCCCACCTGGAGCGAGAAGGCCAGGTCGACCAGATCGAGCCGCGGCTGCTCCTCAACGAAGGCGAGCAGATCGCGTGCCCTGGTGTCCAACTGCCCTTCCGACACTGCCGACAGGACGATCACGACAGCCGATGATCCGGCGTGTTCGGTCGTGTCACGCATGGCGATATTCCTCCAGCACCACGTGGGCGTTGGTTCCGCTGAATCCGAAGGAGCTGACGGCGGCCCGCCTCAGCTCGTGGCCGTTCCGTGCTCCCCAGAACTGGAGGTCCCTGCTGATGGTCAACGGGCAGTCGTCGGAGTCGAGGAGCTCGTTGGGCGTCTCGACGTGGAGGGACGGGACGAGCAGGCCGTGGCGCAGGCCGAGCAGCACCTTGTGCACACCGGCGACGCCGGCGGCGGCGGAGGTGTGCCCGATGTTGCTCTTCACCGAGCCGATCGCGCACGACCTAGGGGCGACTCCCCGCTCACGGTAGACCGTGCTCAGGGCGTCCAGCTCGATCGCGTCCCCGAGCGTCGTCCCCGTGCCGTGCGTCTCGACGTAACCGATGGACGCCGCGTCGATGCCGTACCGGTCGTAGACCGTACGGAACAGTTCCATCTGGCTGTTGGCGCTGGGAGCCGTGATGCCGTTGGTCTTGCCGTCCTGGTTCGTACCCGACGCCAGTACCACGCCGTGGATGTGGTCGTGATCGGCTTCGGCGTCGCTCAGCCGCTTGAGCACCAGGGCTCCCACACCCTCGCCCGGCACGAAGCCGTCGGCTCCCTGGTCGAACGAGCGGCACTGCCCCCGTGCCGACAGCATCCGCGCTCCCGACATCCTGACGTAGGTGCCCGCAAGCAGGTACAGCGAGACACCTCCGACCAGGGCGATGTCGATCTCACCACTGGACAGCGCCTGCTGGGCGAGGTGCAACGCGACGAGTGAGGACGAGCAGGCGGTGTCGAGGGCGATCGCCGGGCCCTTGAGGTTGAGGAAGTAGGCGATGCGCGCGGCGGCGATGGCGTTGCTGCTGCTCGTCGCGACGGTGTCTTCCTCGCTGTCGTTGCCGGACAGCAGAAAGCTGTACTCGTTGCCGCTGATGCCCAGATAGACACCGCACTTCATCCTGCTCATCGACCCGGGGTCGTAGCCCGCGTCCTCGAACGCCCGGTAGGCCTCCTGCAGGAACAGGCGGTGCTGCGGGTCGATGCCTTCCGCTTCGGCCGGCGAGATGTTGAAGAAGAGCGGGTCAAAGCAGTCCGCGTCCTCCAGGTAGCCCATCGCATTGCAATAGGTCTTGCCCTTCTGGCCGGGGCGGGGGTCGTAGTAGCGGGACATGTCCCAGCGGTCGGCGGGCACTTCCCGCACGGAGTCACGGCCGTCCCGGAGGTTGGCCCAGTACTGGCGGAGGTTCTCCGCGCCCGGATAACGCCCTGACATTCCGACCACGGCGACGCGGTCACCGCGAACGGCGGCGTGCGGGGTGTCCCCGGGCGCCGGCAGCAACGACACCGGTTCTGGCTCCGGTTCCGGTTCCGGTTCCGGTTGCTGTATCGGTTCCGACGGTGGTTCCGCAGTCTGTAACGCCACCGGTAAGGAAACGGGTTCCGGCACGACCACTGGCTCCGGCTCCGGCTCCGGGGAAACAGCCTCCCCGGCCGGCATCAACTGCTCGATATAAGCAGCCAACTCCATCACCGACGGGTAGTCGTACAACCGCGTCGCCGTCAACGACGTGCCATACGCCTTGTTGATCGACTTCACCCACTCCACCCCGATGATGGAGTCCAGACCCAATTCCACGAAATTGCGCCGCGGATCAACCTCGCTCTCCGACAGGAACAACACCGCAGCGAGCCCCGCCCGCAACTCCTCCCGCAACACACGCGAAGAACGTCCCGGCGACGCGGGCTCGGCCGCGGCCGGGAGCCCCTCGAACCGGGCCGCAGCAACAGGCTCCGGCTCCGGCTCCGGGTCCGGGTCCGGGTCCGGCTCCGGGGAAACAGCCTCCCCCGCCGGCATCAACTGCTCGACATAAGCAGCCAACTCCATCACCGACGGGTAGTCGTACAACC
>NZ_BAAASG010000007.1:483264-843565 GCF_039532765.1 Streptomyces longisporus | reverse complement strand
CTCGCTCTCCGACAGGAACAACACCGCAGCGAGCCCCGCCCGCAACTCCTCCCGCAACACACGCGAAGAACGTCCCGGCGACGCGGGCTCGGCCGCGGCCGGGAGCCCCTCGAACCGGGGCGCGGCAACAGGCTCCGGCTCCGGCTCCGGCTCCGGCTCCGGCTCCGGCTCCGGCTCCGGCTCCGAGGAAACAGCCTCCCCCGCCGGCATCAACTGCTCGACATAAGCAGCCAACTCCATCACCGACGGGTAGTCGTACAACCGCGTCGCCGTCAACGACGTGCCATACGCCTTGTTGATCGACTTCACCCACTCCACCCCGATGATGGAGTCCAGACCCAATTCCACGAAATTGCGCCGCGGATCGACCTCGCTCTCCGACAGGAACAACACCGCAGCGAGCCCCGCCCGCAACTCCTCCCGCAACACACGCGAAGAACGTCCCGACGCACCGCCCCGACCTGACGCGGCCGCCGGAGCAGGCAGCGTCGGGGCCGGGGGAACCGGAAGAGCCGGCGGAACCGGAGATGCCGGAGGAACCGTCCGCCTCGTCTTCTCACCTGTGTCGGTCAGTACGACGTTCCGGGGCTTGCCCAGCGGAGCCGTCGTCGGGACTGCCGCTGCGCCCGGGTCCTGGAGCCGGATCCGGCGCTTCCCGGGAACGGCCCTCGGTGCGGCGGGCTTCCTCGGGTCCTGTGCCGGGAGAGCCGAGGGCGTCGAGGGTGCCGAGGGTGCCGGGGCGAACTTCCGCGCGGCCGGCCGTGCCGGAGCATCACGCCCGTCGGTGGCCCAGTGCGGCGAGCGCGCGAAGGAATAGCCGGGCAGCGAGATGATCCGCGGCCTGTCGGGCGTGAACACCGACGACCAGTCCGGGAAGGCGCCCCGGCAGTAGAGCTCGCCCAGGGCGGAACACACCTCCTGGTACCGCTCCGCCGGTACGCCGGGTGTCCGGAGCACGTCCAGCAGCGCTCCCGCCTGGACGTCCAACAGCGAGCGGTCCTGGTCGCGTGGTGCTTCGCCGCGTCCGACCATGGGATGGTCCCGCCCGCTCTCGGCCGCAGCCAGCACGGAGAGGACGTCGTCGGCACCGCTGACGACCAGTGAGCAGCGGTGGGCGAAGTGCTGCCTGCCCTCCAGGAGCGTGTAGGCCGTGTCCCGCAGCCGCTGGTGGTCGAGTTCTCCTTGCGCGAGGGCTGACCGCAGCTCCTGGATGCGCCTGTGCAGTCCCTCCGCGGTCTTGGCGGACAGGAGCAGCAGCAGAGCCGGGGCCTCGGTCGCCGGGGCCGGGCGGACAGGCTCGGGATAGCTCTCCACCACCATGTGGACGTTGGTTCCGCTCATGCCGAAGGAGCTGACCGCGCCGAGTCTCGTTCCCGTGGAGCCGGCCGGCCAGGGCCTGGTCACCTTGTTGACGTAGAAGGGGCTGTCCTTCCACGCGATGTAGTCGCTGTCCTGGTCGCAGTTCAGGCTCGCCGGGACGATGCCGTGCCGTACCGACTGGACGAGGGCGATCAGACTGACCAGCCCGGACGCGGCCAGAGTGTGACCGACACCGGTCTTGGTGGAGGTCAGTGCGCAGAAGTTCCTCTTGTCCGTTCGTTCCCGGTACGCCTCGTTCAGGGCGTTCACCTCGACCGGGTCGCCGAGCTGTGTTCCTGTGCCATGGGCCACGATGTGCTCGATGCGCTCGGGGTCGATCCCGTGCCGCTCGTAGACCTGCCGGTAGAGCCGCGTCTGGGCCGCCCCGTTCGGAGCGGTGATGCCGTTGGTCCGGCCGTCGTAGTTCATGCCGCTGCCGCGGATGACGGCCAGGACGCGGTCGCCGTCGGCCTCCGCCCGGGACAGGCGCTTGAGGACGAGGGCAGGGACCGCCTCACCGAGGACCATGCCGTCGGCCCGCTTGTCGAAGGCGCGGCAGACTCCGCTCTCGGAGAGCATCCCCGACTTGCCCATCTCGGTGAGGCCGCGTCCGGTGGTCGCCAGGTTGACGGCGGCGACCACCGCGGTGTCGCACTCGCCGCCGCGCAGGCTCGCGCATGCCTGGTGAGCGGCCGTCAGTCCCGAGGAACAGGCGGTGTTGACAGTCAGCACCGGGCCGGAGAAGTCGAGGAGGTAGGCCAGGCGCGCGGCCATGATCGCCTCGTGCTGGGCGGTGATGCCGCCCTCTCCCCCGGTCAGCTCGGCGTAGTCGCCCTGTTCGGCACCGACGAACATGCCGATCGTCCCGGCGCGCAGCCGCCGTTCTCCGTAGCCCGCGTCCTCCAGGGCACTCCAGGTCTCCTGGAGCAGCAGCCGCTGACGCGGGTCCATGGTGCGTGCCTCGCGCGGCGATATCTCGAAGAACGCGGCATCGAACTCCGCGACTCCCGGGACGAAGCCGCAGCGGACGGCCTCCCGACACCCGGTCTCGGGGCCCTGCCAGTCGGCCTGCCGGTCCGCCGGGACGGGTGACAGCGCGTCCTTGCCCTGCAGGAGGTTCTCCCAGAACTCGTCGACGGTCCGGGCTGCGGGGAAACGGCCGCTCATGCCGATGACGGCGATCGGTTCAGGCTTCGTGTCCGCGGTGGAGCGCAGTGCCGGAGCGGACGCGGCCCTGGCCTCGGCCGCGGTGACGGGGGCCTCCGCCTCCGGGGTCACGGAAGGCGCGGCGCCGGTGGCCGGGGCCGCTGCCGGCTCGGCGCGGTGCCGGATCAGTGCCTCCCCGTGTTCCGCGGCCAGGTGGGCGACCAGCTTCTCCGGGGTGGAGTGCGAGAAGAAGACGGAGGGCAGCACCTCGACAGCGAGGCTCTCGCCCAGGGCCCTGGCCAGCTTGACCAGGCTCACCGAGTCGAACCCGAGCTCGGAGAAGTTCTCGTCGGCGTGGATCTGCTCGCGGGGCACCCGCAGTACGTCGACGATCGCCGTCCTGAGGGTCGAGAGCACCAGCGCCTCGACGTCCGTGTCCTGCCTGCCCTCCGTCTTCTCCCTGGCCGACATGACCTGCCGTCCCTCCGTGTTCGAGATGTCCGCGGAGCGGGTGACGCCCGCGCGGGGGGCTGGTGCGGCGGGGCGGACCTCGGGTCGGGGGGCCGCCGGCGTGGGGTCCGCGTCGAGCATGCGCCGTATGCGTACCGGATCGCCGACCATGACGATCTGCTGTGGCTCGTCCAGGCCCAGGAGGCGTTCGAAGAGCGCGAGGCCCTCGGCCTCCCCCAGCAGACGCAGCCCGCTGGTGGAGAGGTACAGGTCGATGCCCGCCGCGTCATCGAACCCCATGCCGCCACCGCTCCACAGAGGCCAGTTGATGGCGACCGAGGCACCGGACGACGCTCCTTGGCGCACCCGCTCGTCGCGATGGCGCGCGTAGGACGTCTGGAAGCGGTTGGCCACCGCGTAGGCACAGCCGCCGAAGTCGCCGAGGACGGCCGAGGTGGACGAGAAGTAGCAGACGAAGTCGAGGGGTTCCGCGGCCAGGACGTCGTCGAGCACGCGCGTGCCGTCCACCTTGGCGCAGAGAACGTCCCGGAAGGATCGGTCGTCACCGGTGGTGAGCGAGCCGCTCTCTGCGACGCCGGCGGCGTGGACGACGCCGTGGACCGGGCCGAACCGCTCGCGCGCCGCGGCCACCGTCTCCCGCATGGCCTGCCGGTCGGCAACATCGGCCTGTCGGTACAGGACTTCGCCGCCCAGTGACTCGATCCGCGCGATGCTGCGCCGCTTGCGGTCGTCGAGGGGTGAGCGCCCGGTCAGCACCAGGCGCGCCGACCAGTTCCTGGCCAGGTGCTCGGCGAGCAGGAGGCCCAGGCCGCCGGTGCCCCCCGTGACGAGGTAGGTGCCGTGCGGCCTGAGGCGGTGCCGGCCGGTCCCGGCCGGACTCGGCAGAACCCGGCTGACATGGCGCACACCGGCGCGGTACAGCGCGCTGCCGGACGTCCCGGCCGTCCACTCGTTCCACAGGCGTTCGAACCAGACGCCGCGGGGCGCCCTGCCCGGGATGTCCTGGACCTCCTCCAGGATCGCGGAGAACCGCACGCCGGGAAGCGCCCGCTCGAGGGAGCGGTCGAAGCCGAGCCACGACTCCGCGTACGCCCGCTCGACGCCGTCGCGGAACTCTCCGGCCTGCAGGACATGCCCCACCGGCAGCCCCGATGCGGCGATCGCCCCCAGAAGATGCACCGTGACGGTGTATGAGCCGGGCTCCGCCGCGTCGTCCAGGGACCACAGGTTCAGGACGCCGTCGACCGCGCCGTACCGCGACCGGATGTCCTCGAACACCCGGACGTAGTCGTCCGGGTTCCGGTGATCGGCTTCGTAGGAGTGGTCGGACGTCCGGGCGAACCCCTCTCCCCGCGTGACGAACAGCAGGGTGACGTCGGCGTCCAGCTCGCCGGCGATACGTGCCGCCTCGGCCCGGTCCGCCGGGTCGGGGCAGAGACAGACCAGGGTGCGCGGCGCATCGGCCCGGCGGCCTGCGGGCAGCGGCTCCGGCTCCCAGGACTCCGTGAAGAGGAGGGGGGCCGAAGTCCGTTCGTCACCGGTCGCCACGGCGTCGTACGGCGCCGTCGTCCCGCGCCCGGCGAGGGCCGCTGCCGAGCGCGTGGTGTCGATCCAGTACCGGTTCCTGGCGAAGGGGTAGGAGGGCAGGGCGATGCGGGCCGGGCACCGGCTCCCGTGCAGGGCGTGCCAGTCGACGGTGCCGCCCTCGGCCCACAGCGCCAGCAGTGCCGCGAGGTCCCGCCGGGCGAGTGCTTCGGACACGCCCGTGCCGGCTGCCGACGGGCGCGACCTGCCGCGGACCAGCCCCTCTGCGTCCTGGCGTCCTTCGGCGAAGTCCCGGAGCCGGACGATCAGGTCCGGCATGGCGGCCACGACGAGACCGAGCCGCTCCCGCATGGCCTCACGCCCCACCTGGAGGGTGTGGGCGAGCGCGGGCAGGTCACCGGTCGAGAGGTTCTTCCGCTCGATCCAGTCCGCGAGCTGCGCCGCTCTCTGCTTCAGCTGCTCGGTGGTGCGGGCCGACAGGACGACCGGGACGGGGCCGGAGGCGGGGAGGTCCGGCGTGTCGTCCGGGTCCGGCCGGTACTCCTCGAGGACCAGGTGCGCATTGGTACCGCCCGCCCCGAAGGAGGAGATGCCGGCGGTCCGAGGGAGCTCGCGTTCCTCGCCGTCGACGCTGACGACCGGCCGCGTCCAGTCGGCGAGGGTCTGCTGGACCGTGAAGGGGGTGCTGTCGAAATCGATGTTCGGGTTCGTTTCGGTGGAGTGGATCGAAGGGGCGATCTTCCCGTGCTTCATCTGGAGCAGCACCTTGGTGAGCCCGGAGATGCCGGCGGCGCTCTCGGCATGGCCGATGTTGCTCTTGACCGAACCGATCGCGCAGACCCGCTCGTCGCGGACGTGCTCGCGGAAGGCACGGGTGAGTCCGGCGACCTCGATGGGGTCCCCGAGCGCGGTGCCGGTGCCGTGCGCCTCGATGTAGCCGACCGCGTTCGGGTCGATGCCGGCCTGTCGCCACGCGTCGGTGATCACCCGGGCCTGGGTGGCGGGGCTGGGGACGGAGTAGCCGTTCGTCCTTCCCCCGTGGTTGACGGCGACGCCCCGGATGACCCCGTGGATGTGGTCCCCGTCCCGTACGGCCCGCTCCAGGGGCTTCAGCAGGACGGCGCCCACGCCTTCGCCCGGTACATATCCGTCGCCCCCCTCGCCGAAGCTCTCGCACCGGCCGGTGCTGGAGACGAAGCGGCTCCGGCCGAGGAGCAGGTACTTGTTGGGATGCACCGACACATTGACCCCGCCGGCGATCGCCATGTCGCAGACACCGGCCCGGATGCTCTGACACGCCAGCTGGATGGCGGTCAGCGACGAGGAGCACATGGTGTCGACGCTCAGGCTCGGACCCTGGAAGTCGAAGAAGTACGAGACCCGGTTGGCGACGGCCGAGATGTTCCCGGACACGGTCACCGGGTTGCCGAGGACCTGCTCCTGGGCTCCGTACAGCTGGTATTCCGAGTACATGACGCCGACGTAGACGCCGATCGCGGGGCTGCGGCCGGAGTCCGTCGGCGCTTTCAGCCGGTCCGGGGTGTACCCGGCGTCCTCCACCGTCTCGTGGACGCACTGCAGGAAAAGGCGCTCCTGAGGGTCCATCCGCTCCGCTTCGACGGGCGAGATGTTGAAGAACAGCGGGTCGAACTCGTCGACGCCGTCCACGAATCCGCCCCACCTGCTGTACGTCTTGCCGGGCGCATCGGGGTCCGGGTCGAAGTACGTCCGATGGTCCCACCGGTCGGCCGGTATCTCGGTGACGCAGTCGCGTCCGGCGGCCAGGTTCGCCCAGAACTCGTCGAGGGTGCGGGCCTGGGGGTAGCGCCCGGCCAGTCCGATGATCGCGACGTCCAGCCCCTGCCGCTCGGGGAGAGCGGGCGCGGGCAGGGACGCCCGCGGCTGGGGCGTCTCGGTCTGCCGCACGGACCACCTCGTCGACGACAGGGGTTTGCGTCGCAGGGAACCCGTGGGCCGGGCACCGGTACGGGGCGCGGCCGCACCGGCGGGCAGGGCCGCCGTGTCCGTCGCGTCCGTCGTGTTCGTCGTGTTCTCCCCGAGGAGAGCCGCCACGTCGGACCTCCGGGTGGCGACCAGGTGGCGGGCCAGCTCGCGGGGCGTACCGAACTCGAAGAACAGGGTGCTGGGCAGCGACCCGAAGACTGCTTCCATCCGCGCCGTCATGGTCATCGCCATGACCGAGTCGATACCGAAGCTCTCGAAGGCCGCCCGGGCGTCGACCCGGGCGAGGGGGAGCTTGGCGATCTCGGAGAGCAGGCGCTCGAGGTACGCGCTCGCCTTCTCCTCGAGCAGATCGCTGTCGTAGTGCGTCACGAGTCCGTCCCATCGGTGGAGAAAGCGGGGAAGTGCCGCTGCGTCGGGGCCGGGGTGTCACCCCGGGTGCGGCCGGCAGGAGGAGCCGAGACCCTCACCTGGCTGTGCTCGGAGCGCAGGATCCGGTGGAAGTCCCCCATGTCCGAGGCCTCCGGCAGGCCGTCGCCCCGCGACCGCCAGATGACGGACTGGCTGTGCCCGGACCGCTCGCCGCCGGCGACGAGGTGCTGCCGGTACCCCGCGTAGGCGTCCAGGAAGGCATGGGCCGCGGCGCCGTCGACCTGGCCGACGCCGCCGTCCACCCCGGAAGGAGAGGAGAACGTCACGAAGAAGTCCAGCGGGAGCGACCGGGTCGCCGCGTCCACGTTCACCACACCCGCCGCCCTTGCGGTCAGGCCGTCCAGGAAGGCGCGGTCCGGCGTGTCGGCGATGAGCGCCCCGCCGGCGCTTTGGGCAGCGAGGACGACTCCATCGATCCCCCGGTGGCGCTCCAGGATCCGCGCGACGAGCGCGTCGGCCTCGGAAGGGCTGGAGATGTCGGCTCGCTCGTAGCACACCGCGCCGCCGGCCGCCCGCTTCCCCGACGCCTCGCGGGACTCGGGGTCCAGAAGGGAACGGCCGACGAGGATGACGGTCGCGTTCCTGGTCTGCGTGGCGATCTCCCGCGCGACGGCACGTTCGAGCACACCTGATTCGCCTGCGACGAGATAGACCCCGTTCTCCTTCCAGGGCAGCGTGTGAGGACCGGTCGGGGCCTCGTACTCGGCCCAGACAGGTATCTCGCGGCGGCCTTCCACGTACCGCACGAGCGTCTCCTCGGGGCAGCCGAGGTTCTCGCGGATCCGCGACACGGCGCGTTCAGGGGAGTCCGTGCGGTCCAGCACGACGAGCTGTCCGGTGACGGCCGGGTTCTCCAGGCCGGCCGTCCTGAGAACGGCCGCGAGTCCGGAGAGCAGCATCGCGTCGGGCGTGCCGGGAACCACCAGCTGGACATGGTGCCGCCCGGTGGCTTCGCGTGCGAGGGAGCGCAGGTGCCCCAGAACCTGCCGGCCGTAAGCGGTGTACCGGCTGTCCGGGGCATCGTCCGCGCTGGTCAGGAGGAACACATCGGCGTCGTCGCCCCGCAGGAGGGGCTCCAGTTCGGGCAGTCCGGCGAGGAGCACGGCCGGGCGCGCGCCGGAGAGGCCGGACGGTCGTGCCGGTACGGGGCGGGATCGCCACTGTCGGCGCAGCAGGACCGGCTGTCCGGCGCGGGCTTCCGTCCCTTCGGCAGAGGTCGTGTCCCGGGTTTCGGCGGCGGGACCGAGCTCGGCCGCCCCAGGGGCGTCGCGGTCGGACGCGGCCCGATCGATCGAGAGTCCGCCGATCCGGACGCGGACCCGGCCCTGCTCGTCGGCCAGGTCGAGGTCGAATCCGGGGACCTGCGCGTGGCCGGCCCGCTGTGCGCCGGGCCGGACCCAGGCCCACATCGAGGGCGTGCAGGCATCGAGAACGAGGACTTCCTCGATGGCGCGGACCACCGCCGGTCCACCCCCGTCGTGCGCACGCTCCCGCCCGGACCCGCCGAGGGCGTCGGAGCACGCCTGCACCGCGGCGTCGAGCAGGCCCGGGTGCAGCACGAGACCGTCCTCGGTGTCACGCACCGGATCCGGCAGCGCGAGTTGGACGAGGGCTTGCCCGGGTCCCGTCCGGACGCTGCGGAGGGCGCGGTACGCGGGCTCCTGCGCTCCGCCGGCGTGGTGGCGCTCGTCGTACTGTTCGTCGGTCGGGCCGGAGGCCTGGCAGGCCCTGCGCAGTGCGGGCAGGTCGAGCACGGTCTCCTCGGAACCGTCCGCGAAGAAGAGGACCCCGTTGCCGTGCTCGACGGCGTCGGAGTCGCCGTCCCCGTCCGGTGGTGTGCTCGTGATCCGGAACCTGATGTCGCCGTCGTCCTCCGGGCGCAGTCCGACGTGCACCTCGCGCAGGCCCTCACCAGGATCGAGCGGCTGCGTGAACACGATGTCGCGCAGCACGACCGG
The DNA here is from genome assembly GCF_039532765.1 of Streptomyces longisporus. Classification (NCBI taxonomy): domain Bacteria; kingdom Bacillati; phylum Actinomycetota; class Actinomycetes; order Kitasatosporales; family Streptomycetaceae; genus Streptomyces; species Streptomyces longisporus. Next base: position 834,692 of record NZ_BAAASG010000007.1, on the reverse strand, counting down.
CGCCGAGGGGTCGACGACGGCCCGGTTGCTGAGGCAGCTCGCGGCCACGGCCATCTCCAGGAAGGCCACGCCGGGCACGAGGCGAGCGGTGCGTTCGCCGAGGAAGCGTTCCTCTCCGGTCACGACGGAGGTGAAGCGCTGTTCGGTGAAGTCGGACGTGTTGACCTGCGCCAGCGGATGCAGCGGCGTCGGTCCGACGGGCACGGACCGCTCGGCGGCGGACAGGCCGTCGAAGGCGGAGTACCGCTCGGCCGCGAAGGGGTAGGCCGGCAGCGCGACCCGCCGCGGAGTCGCGGTGCCGTGGAGGGACCGCCAGCTCACGGGCACACCGTTGACCCACAGTTCGAGCAGCTTCTCGTACTTCCCCTTCTCGGCCCACGCCGCGATCATCACGTCGAGGTCGGAGTCCGACGCGAACAACGTCAGCGTCCGGGCGGCACCGGTGATCGAACCGCGGACGATCTCACCGCCCGCGAAGTCGTCCGCCAGGAACCGACCGAGCCTCTCGACCAGGTCGGGCACGGAGGAGGCGACGACACCGAGGCGTTCCTCCCGTGCCTCGCGGCCGACCTGCAGGGTGTAGGCGACGTCCGCGAGCGCGAGGTCTGCGTTCTCGGGGCGGCCCAGCCACTCCACCAGTTGCTCGGCCCGCGCCTTCAGCTGCACGGTCGTGCGGGCGGACAGCGGTATCACGGCACGCGGGTCGGTGCCGGCCGGCGAAGGCTGCGGGGGGCTGTCGGGGACGTACTCCGCCATCACGACGTGGACGTTGGAGCCGCCCGCCCCGAACGCGGACACGCCCGCGACGCGCGGCAGCGCGCCGCGCGTGCCGTCCTCCGACACGGGGGCCGGCCACTCGGCGGGGTCTCGCTGCACCACGAAGGGGGTCCGCTCGAAGTCGATGTGCGGGTTGAGCGTGGAGGCGTGCAGGGACGGGGCCAGACGACCGTGCTGGAGCTGGAGCAGAACCTTGGTGATGGCGGCGATGCCGGCCGCGCTCTCTGCGTGCCCGATGTTGCTCTTCACCGATCCGATGGCGCAGAACCCCCGCTCGTCGGTGTAGGGCTCGAACGCCTTGCACAGGCCGGCGATCTCGATCGGGTCGCCCAGGGAGGTGCCGACGCTGTTCGCCTCGATGTAGCTCACGTCCCTTGCGCTCACGCCCGCCCGCCGCAAGGCCTCGCCGATGACCTCGGCCTGCCCCACCGGTTCCGGTACCGAGTAACCGCTGGTCCTGCCACGGTGGTTGGCGGCGGTGCCCTTGATGACTCCGTAGATCCGGTCGCCGTCCGCGATGGCTCTGGCCAGCGGCTTGAGCAGGATCGCGCCGACGCCCTCTCCCGGCGCGTAGCCGTCGCCTCCGGCGCCGAAGCCGGCGCAGCGACCGTCGCTCGACGCAAGACGGCCCTGGCTCAGGAGCAGGTACTTGTTCGGGTGCAGCGAGAGATTGACTCCGCCGGCGACCGCCGTGTCGCAGTCGCCCGACTCCAGGCTCCGGCAGGCCAGATGAACGGCCATCAGCGACGACGAGCACATCGTGTCGACGCTCATGCTGGGGCCGCGGAAGTTGAACACATGGGACACCCGGTTCGCGACGGAGGCGGAGCTGCCAGAAACGATCGGCACCGCACCGGCATCGTGCGCCAGGGCGCTGTGGAGCTGGTACTCCTGGTACATCACTCCGACGAACACACCCACGCGGCCATCGAGCAGGTTGCCCGTGCGGTCCTTGCCGGTGTCCCGGACGTACCCGGCGTCCTCGAGCGTCTCGTGCACGCACTGCAGGAACAGCCGCTCCTGCGGGTCCATGATCTCCGCCTCGCGCGGCGAGATGTTGAAGAACTGCGGGTCGAAATCGTAGACGCCGTCCAGGAAGCCGCCCCACTTGCTGTAGGACTTGCCCGGTGCCCCCTTGCGCGGATCGAAGAAGCGCCTGTGGTCCCAGCGCTCACCCGGGATCTCGGTGACGCAGTCCTTGCCCGCGGCGAGGTTCTGCCAGAATTCCCGCACGTCACGCGCCTGCGGGTAGCGGCCTGCCAGGCCGATGATCGCCGTGTCGCCGGTCGCCGCGACCGGGGCGGGGTCGTCCGTACGTCCGGCCGGTGCCGCGGAGGGCACGGGCCAGGCGCGTCCCGCCCCCAGGACGGGCCGCTCAGGGGCGCCGGGAGCGGCGGCTGGAACCTTCCGGACCCCGCCTCCCGGGGGGAGAAGCTCCACGACCTGCCGAGGACGGGTCTGGAGAAGGTGGCCGGTCAGAGCGGTGATGGTCCGGTGCTCGAAGAACAGGGTCTTCGGGAGCGGGCCGAAGACTTCCTCGAGGGCGCGGGTCATCTCCATGGTCATGACGGAGTCGACGCCGTAGTCCTCCAGCGGTGCCTCGGAGTCGATCCTGTCGGCGGGCAGGTCGATGACCGATGCCAGGAGCCGCTTGAAGTAGGCCACGGCCTGCTGTGCGGTGGTCTCGTCCGGTCCTTCCGCGAGCCCAGCCGTCCTGTTCCGGTCCGGGACGTCCGCGGACACAGCCACCGTGTCCGCGTCGCCGGCCTCCGCGGGCGCTGCCTCACCGTTCGCGTCGGGGATTTCCGCCCCTGCGGCATCCGGCGAGGGCAGGGACCGGGGCGCGGGACCGTCCACGAGATGTCCGGCGAGCAGGGTCCGCGCGATCCTCGGGCGATCGCCCGAGACCACCATCACCTGGTCGTACGGCGACGCCAGGGCCAGGTACAGGGACCGCAGCCCGTCCTTGTCCGGCAGCGGCACGAGCCCGAAGCGTTCGCGCAGCGACCGCTCGGTCGTCGCGTCGACACCCATCCCGCCGTCGGCCCACAGGGGCCAGCCGACCGACAGGGTCCTCCCCCACCGCTCGCCCCGGGCCACCAGCGCGTTGCGGTGCGCCGCGAAGGCGTCCATGAACGCGTTCGCGGCCGCGTAGTCGGCCTGCCCGACGTTGCCCAGGGCCCCTGCGACCGAGGAGAAGGCGACCAGGAAGTCGAGGTCTGCATCCTGCGTGGCCTCGTCCAGGTGCACCAATCCAAAGACCTTCGGTGCCAGCACCCGGGAGAACTCGTCCGCGTCCTTCTTGATGACGAACGCGTCGCTGGTGAGCCCGGCGGCGTGCAGGATCCCGTCGATCCGGCCGTACCGCTCCCGGGTCTCCCGCACGAGCCTCACGACGTCGTCCCTGACCGCCACGTCGGCCTGGACGTAGACCGTCTCCGCGCCGTGCTCCCGCAGCCGTTCCAGCAGGGTGTCCTTCCTCGCGTCGCGGGGCGCGCGGCCGGCGATCACGATCCGGACGCCGTGGGCCCGCTGGGCGATGTCGTGGGCGAAGACCGTGCCGAGGCCGCCGGCTCCCCCGGTGATCAGATAGACGCCCCCGTCCTTCCAGGGCCTGACGGCCGTACGGCGGTCGACGTCCTCCTCGCGCCACTTCAGGACCTGGCGGAGGCCGCCGAGGTACCGCACACCGAAGTCCGCGAGCGCCGCGCGGTCCGCCGTCACGCGGGACGCGGCACGCTCCGGAGCGTCCTGCGGGTCCACCAGCACCATCTGGCCGAGCAGCCGCGGATTCTCCAGCCCGGCCGACCTCAGGATGGCGGCCAGCCCCGTCCACAGCGACGCCTCGACGGCCGGGGCGACGAGTTGGACCCTGACCGGCTGGTGGGCAGGCTCACCGAGCAGCCGCTTGACCTCGTCGAAGACCCGCAGCGCGTGGTCGGTGTAGCGGCGGCCGACGTCCGTGGCGCTCGATGCCAGCCGGACCACGCGCGCGGTGTCCCGCGCCTCGAGGGCCGCGGCGACGTCGGGGAGGTCCACGACCAGTACCAGGCCCTCGGGCACCGGAGCGGTGGCCGGCGCCGGGTCCGCGGTCACCCAGTGGGGTACGGCGAACAGCTCCCGGGGTGTCGTCGCCGCCGTGTGGGCGCGCAGGGCCACGCCCTTGAGCCGGAGACCGACCCGCCCGTCGTCGTCGCACAGGTCGATGTCGACGTGACGCGAGCGGTCGCCCTCCCGGCCCGCGCCGTCCCGCACCCAGGCCCACGCCTCGGGTGGGCAGGGACCGAGGATCTCGACCTCGTCCACGGCGAACGGCAGCAGCAGCGGTTCCTCCCCGGAAACCTCGGACAGCAGGCCCGCGCATGCCTGCAGCCCGGCGTCCACCGTCGACGGATGGAGGCCGTAGGCGTCCTGGGTGTCCCGCACGGCCGGCGGCAGCGCGATCCGGGCCAGGACCTGTCCCGCGCCCGTCCACAGACGCTGGACGCCTCGATGTCCCGGGCCGTAACCGATACCGCGCGCCTCGGCGGTCGCGTACAGCGCGTCGGCATCGGGTCCGGGGGTCCGGCACTCCTCACGCAGTCGTGACAGGTCGACGCGGAGGTCGGCGTTCGGGGTCGCGGGTTGCGGGGTCACGTGGACCACGCCCTCGCAGTGGACCACATCGGCGGTTCCGGCCGCCGGGTCGCCGGGCACGAGGATCTCGAATCCGACCTCGCCGGGTTCCTGGGGCCGCAGGCGGACGTGGACGGTCAGCCCCGGCTCGTGCAGGGTCAGCGGCCGTGCCCAGACGACGTTGCGGATCTTCGTGACGGGGTACGGCTCGTCGAGCGAGGCCTCCACGGCGGCGCGCGCCAGCTCCAGACAGGCGGCACCCGACAGCACGGGCCTGCCCCCGACCCGGTGGTCCCGCAGAAAGAACTCCTCGCCGGTGTAGACCGATGTGTAGCGCTGCCCCTGGAGAGTGGAGGTGTTGGCGTGCAGGAGCGGATGGAGCCGCGCCGGGCCCGCCGCCCGGTCCTGGTCGGCCGCGGTGCCGTCGGCCAGCCAGTGGCGCTCCCCCTGGAAGGGGTAGGTCGGCAGCGATATGCGGCGCGGTGCCGACGCGGACGCGTCGTGGAGCTTCATCCAGTCCACCGCGAGACCGGTCGTCCACAGCCTCACGACCTCGCCATACGCGCGCCGCGCGAGCGCCGCGTCCAGTGTCCGTGTCCGGTCCGCGTCGGCCATGAGGGCGGCCGAGGTGCCCTGCCGGCGTTCCGCCCGGTCCCGGTACACGTCGGTGATCCCGGTCTCGCCGTCCAGGAACGCCCTCAGTTTCGCGGCGAGTTCACCGGTCGTCGCCGCGACCAGTCCGAGGCGTTCCTCGTACGCCTCCCGGCCTGACTGGAGGGTGTGGGCGATGTCCGCGAGCTCGGCCGTGGCGCCCTCTTCCTCGGTCGTCCAGCGCAGCAGCTGATCGGCCTGGGCGCGCAGGCCCGCGTCCGTCCGCGCGGACAGGACGACGGCGGCGGGGCCGCTCCCCGGAGGGGGACCGTCGGTGGGCCTGGGAGACGGCAGGTACTCCTCGACGATGACGTGGGCGTTGGAGCCTCCCGCACCGAAGGACGAGATGCCGGCGATCCGCGGGATCACGGTGCCGTCGACGCCCGTGGGCCGGTTCCACGGTGTCAGCTCCCGTGCCACGCGGAAGGGGCTGCCGTCGAAGTCGATGTGGGGATTGAGCACCTCGGAGTGGAGGGAGGGCGCGATGTGGCCGTGTTTCATCTGCAGCAGCACCTTCGTCAGCGCGGCGATGCCGGCCGCGCTCTCGGCGTGCCCGATGTTGCTCTTGACCGAGCCGATCGCACAGAACTGCGTCCGGTCGGTGTACTCGCGGAAGGCGCTGGTCAGTGCGGAGATCTCGATGGGGTCTCCGAGCGAGGTGCCGGTTCCGTGCGCCTCGACGTAGCTCACTTCTGCCGCGTCGACGCCGGACTCGCGGAGCGCGTGGCCGATGACGTTGTACTGCGCGCGGGGGTTGGGGACGGAGTACCCGTTGGTCTTGCCGCCGTGGTTGACCGAGGTGGCCCTGATGACCCCGTAGACGGTGTCGTTGTCCTCGCGGGCGCGGACGAGCGGCTTGAGCAGGACCGCACCGACACCCTCGCCCGGGACGTAGCCGTCGCCGCCCTGTCCGAAACTCTCGCACCGGCCCTTGCTCGACGCGTATTTGCCGCTGCCGAGCATCAGGAACTTGTTGGGGTGCAACGACAAGTTCACGCCGCCCGCGACGGCCAGTTCGCAGCCTCCGGCCCGCAGGCTCTGGCAGGCGAGGTGCAGGGCGGTGAGTGACGACGAGCACATGGTGTCGACGGCCAGGCTCGGGCCGTGCAGGTCGAAGACGTACGAGACCCGGTTGGCGATGGTCGACGCGCTGCCGGACAGCGTGACGTTACGGCCGCGCGCCTGCTCCTGGGCACCGTAGAGCTGGTACTCCTCGTACATGACCCCCACGAAGACGCCGACGTTGCCGGGCAGGCCGCGGTCGTCGCAGTGGCTCAGCGTCTGGCGTGTGTACCCCGCGTCCTCGAGCGTCTCGTGCACGCATTCCAGGAACAGCCGCTCCTGCGGGTCCATGAACGCCGCCTCGCGTGGGGAGATGTTGAAGAAGAGCGAATCGAAGCGGTCGACACCGTCCAGGAAGCCGCCCCACTTGGTGTACGTCTTTCCGGGCGCGTTCCTGTCCGGGTCGAAGTAGGGACCGTGGTCCCAGCGGTCGGCGGGGATTTCGGTGACGCTGTCGCGGCCCTCGGCCAAGTTCCGCCAGAACTCCCGGGTGTTGCGTGCCTGGGGGTAGCGGCCGGCCAGTCCGATGACGGCGATCTCCGTGTCCAGGGCCACCGGCTCCCGGCGGCCGCGCCGCGTGGTCGTCCGGCGGACGTTCTCCGATCCGCGCGCGCCACGGGGGGCGACGGCGTCCGCCGGGGTGCCGGACTTCTGCTGGTCCTGCGCCGCGAGCAGTTGGGCCAGGCGAGGCCGATGAGCACCGAGGAAGTACCCGGACAGGGCGCTGATGCTCTGGTACTCGTAGAAGAGCGTCTTGGACAGCGAGCCGAAGACCCCCTCCAGACGGTTGGTCAGGTTCATCGCCATGATCGAGTCGATGCCGTACTGCTCGAGGGCGTCGTCGGGGTCGATCCGTTCGGCGGGTACGCGCAGCTCGGAGGCGAGGAAGTCGACCAGGTAGCGGCGGGCCCGCTCCTCCAGCGTGCCCGCCGGGACAGAGCCGCCGTCCTCGGCGGCCGCAATGGCCGGGGCCTCCTTCTCGTGGTGCGGGAGGGTGTCGCCGGCCCGCTCGACGGACTCGTTCGCGGCGTATGCCCTGGAGGTGAGCCCCCGGAGGCGGCAGCGCGGCACGCCGTCGCCGTCGAGGAGGTCGATGTCCAGCTTGCGGACGCCGAGGTCGGGCCGGTCGTCGTCGCCGTACCGGACCCACGCCCACATCTGCGGGGTGCACGGTCCCAGGACGTCCAGCTCGTCGAGGGCGAAGGGGAGGTGGAGCGTGGCGGGGGCGGAGTGCCCGTCGTCGCCGTCCCGGCCGAACAGTCCGACGGTGGACTGCAGGGCGGCGTCCAGCAGACTCGGATGCAGTACGTACCCGTCGGCGTCCGCCGTGGTCCCGGACGGCAGTCGCAGCCGTGCCAGCGCCTGCCCGTCGCCGATCGCCACGCTCTCGATGCCGCGGTGCGCGGGACCGTAGTCGAGACCCATGGCCCGGTAGACGCGATAGCACTCCTCGGCGTCCAGCCGCGCGGCACGGCACGCCGCCCGCAACGCGGCCACGTCCACCGCCGCCTGCTCGTCGGCGCCGGCGAGGGCCCGTGCCGTCCCCTGGCTGTGGACGACGGCCTCCGCGCCGGGATCACCTCCCGGAATGCCGGAGATCTCGAAGGCCACCTCGCCGTCCGTCCCGTCCTGCGCGGCGTACAGCGTCGTGACGAGGTGTGCGGGATTCTCGGCGACCGTCAGGGGCTGGGCCCACACCACGTTGCGGAGCACGGTCCGACCCGTGTGTCCGTCGAGCGAGGAATCCAGCGCGGCCCGGGCCATCTCCAGGTACGCGGCGGCAGGCAGCACCTTGCGGCCGTTGACGACATGGTCGGTGAGGAAGGGCTCCTCGCCCGAGAAGAACGAGCCGAAGCGCTGGGCGTCGAGGGTGGAGGTGTTGGTGTGCACGAGCGGGTGGAGCCGGCCGGCGCCGGAGTCGACGGGGCCGGGTTCCGCGGTCAGGTCGCCCACCCAGTAGCGCTCGCGGGCGAAGGGGTAGCCGGGCAGCGGGAGCATCCGGGGGCGCCGGGGGCCGTACAGCTTGCCCCAGTCGACGCTCAGGCCCCTGACCCAGAGACCGAGCAGCCGGTCGAACTTGCCCTTCTCGATCCACAGGTCGACGGTCGTGGCCATGTCGCCGTCGTCGCCGAGAGCGGAGAGCGCCTCCCGGTGCTCCTTGACGTTACCGAGGTGCAGGTCCTCGATGTCCTCCTCGCCGGCGACGAAGGCGGCGAGTTTCCGGGTGAGTTCGGCGGGTGAGCCGACGGACAGCGCGAGCCGCGCGTCCATCGCCTCACGGCCGAGCTGAAGGGTGTGGGCGACGGCGCCGAGGTCGAGAGTGGCCGGGGCCTGTGAGTGCAGCCAGTCGAGCAGGTCCCGGGCCCGCTCCCGCAGACGCTCGGTGTCCTTCGCCGAGAGGACGATCAGTCGCGGGGCGTCCTCAGGCGCGGAGGCGGGCGCCGGGTCGGCTGGGCGGTACTCCGCCACGACGACATGGGCGTTGGAACCGCCGGCGCCGAACGAGGACACTCCGGCGATCCGGTCGCCCTGCGTCGTCTGCCCGTCGCGGCCCACGATCGCAGGCCGCGTCCATTCGGTCGTCTCCCGCTGGAGGCGGAACGGCGTCCGGGTGAAGTCGATGTTGGGGTTGGCCTCCTGCGCGTGCAGACCGGCCGCGATGGACCCGTGTTCCATCTGGAGGACGACCTTGAGCAGCCCGGCGATGCCGGCGGCGGCTTCGAGGTGACCTATGTTGCTCTTCAGGGAGCCGATGGCGCAGTGCTGGCGGGAGCCGGTGTCCGACGCGAACGCCTGGGTCAGCCCGTCGATCTCGATCGGATCGCCCAGCTCGGTGCCGGTGCCATGTGCTTCCACGAAGCTCACCTCGCCGGCGGAGACGCCGGCGCGGGTGAGCGCCTCGCGCACGACCTCGGCCTGCGCGACCGGGCTGGGCACCGTGTAGCCGTTGGTGCGGCCGCCGTGGTTGACGCTGCTGCCCCGCAGGACGGCCCGGATGTTGTCGTTGTCCCGCTCGGCGTCGGACAGCCGCTTGAGCAGGACGACGGCCACACCCTCGCCCGGCACGAATCCGTTGCCACCGGCTCCGAAGCTGCGGCACTTGCCGTCGTCCGACAGCATCCGCTTGCTGGACATCAGGGTGTAGTTCGACGGGTGCAGGTAGAGGTTGACCCCGCCCGCGACGGCCAGGTCGCACTCGCCACGGCGGAGGTGCTGGATCGCCTCGTGGACGGCGCTCAGGGATGACGAGCAGAGCGTGTCGACCGGCAGACTCGGCCCCGTGAGGTCGAGGAGGTACGACACCCGGTTCGCCACCGAGGCGAACGAGGTCAGGGGGTGCAGCTTCTCGTTCCGTTTCCACAGCTCGGGCCCGTACAGGTCGAACCCGGTCTTCGAGACGCCGGCGAAGACGCCCACCTTCCGGCGATGCGCGTCGGCCAGGCGCTGCCGGGTGTAGCCGGCGTCCTCCAGCGCGTTCCAGGACTCCTGCAGGAACAGGCGCTCCTGCGGGTCCATGCTCATGGCTTCCTGCGGCGAGATGGCGAAGAAGAGGGGGTCGAACTCGTCGAACCCGTCCAGGAATCCGCCCCATTTGCCGTAGCTCAGGCCTGCCGCCACCGCCTCGTCGCGGTCGGGGTGGTAGAAGCCCTCCAGCGGCCAGCGGCCCTCGGGGATCTCCGTGACGCAGTCCCGTCCGGTGGCCAGGTTCTCCCAGAACTCCCGCAGGTTCCGGGCCATCGGGAAGCGTCCGCTCATGCCGATGACGGCGACCGCGTCCTCGGTGGTCGAGGCCGCCGCGGGCGCCTTCCGCACGGTGGCGGGGGCGGGTGCCTGCGCCTCGGTGGCGGAGGCGGTCGTCGGCCGCGGTGCCGCGGTGGCCTGCTGGGGCTTCTCGGTCCCCGTCCAGTCCAGACATCCCTGCCGGTGTGCCCCAAGGAGATGGCGTGCGAGTGCGTCCAGGGAATTGAACTCGTACAGCAGCGTCTTGGGCAGATCCGGGAAGACGTCGGCGAGTTTGCGGTTGAGCCGGGTGACGACGATGGAGTCGATGCCGTAGGTCGCCAGCGGCACCTGGGCGTCGATCTTCGCGACCGGGAGGCCGATGACGGTGCTGAGCATCTGCCCGAGCCTGCGGACGATCCTGTCGCGCAGCGCCTCGTCGTCGATGTCCTCCGCGACGGCGGGGACGGGAGTGGGGGCCGGGGCGGATCGGGTGGTGGTCGTCTGCTGCCCAAGCAGCGTCCGGCGGATGCGCGGGCCGTCGCCCTCGACCGCCATCACCTGGCAGTGGTCCGACCCCACTGACTCGTGGAAGACCCTGATGCCCGACTCGGTGTGTAAGGCGTGCATGCCCGTCTGTTCTCGCAGCGCCTGCTCCGTCTCCGCGTCGACCCGCATCCCGCCCTCGGCCCACAGCGGCCAGTTGAGCGAGATGCTGCGCCCCGCACGCAGGCCCTGCGCGACCAGACCGCCCCGGTGGTGCGCGAACGCGTCGAGGAACGCGTTGGCGGCGGCGTAGTCGGACTGGCCGACGTTGCCCGTGACGGCCGCCGTGGAGGAGAACAGGGCGAAGAAATCGAGTGCGTCGTCCTTGCTGGCGGCGTCCAGGTTGAGGGTGCCGGCCGTTTTCGGGGCGAGGACCTCACGCAGTTCCTCGGCGCTCTTGTGCGACACGAAGGCGTCCCGGAGCACCCCGGCGGAGTGGATGATGCCGTGGATGGCACCGTGCTCACGCCGCACGTCGGCCAGATACGCCTCGACGGCGTCCGGGTCGGCCACGTCGAGCCGGGTGTACTCGACCCGCGCATGCGGACGGTGCAGTCCCTCCAGCAGGTCTCGCCGGTCGCCGTCGAGTGCGGAGCGGCCGCTCAGCAGGACGGACGTGTTCCGTACGGACCGCAGCAGGTCACGGGCGAAGATCAGTCCGAGCCCGCCGAGACCGCCGGTGACGACGTACGTGCCGCCTTCCCGCCAGGGCAGGGCCGTGTGCTCGGGACTCGGCAGCTCCTGCCAGGTCAGTACCTCACGGACGCCGTCACGGAAGCGCACGACACGGTCGTCGCCGCGTTCGCGACTCGCCAGGATCTGGAGCGCGGTGGGCTCCGGACCGGCGGCCGGGTCGACGAGAAGCAACTGGGGAACGATCCCGGGGTGCTCCAGACCCGCACTCCTGATCATGCCGATCAGGCCGGACAGCAGGGTGTCCTCTCCTCGAAGGGAGCAGACGAGCTGAACCAGCGTGGAGGGCAGGTGCGGGTCGCCGACCAGCGAGCGGAGCGCGGTGAGCACCTGGCCCGCGAGGTCGGCATAGCGGTCCGCGAGTCCGGTGGCCGCGGACCTCAGGAGGCGCACGTCGATCGTCGCGTCCTGCCGACGCAGCGCGTGTTCCAGTTCCGGCGGCCCGGCGAGGAGCACCACGTGTCCCGGCTTCCGGCCTGTCGCGGGTCCGTCGGCGGCCCGCCAGACCGGATGGCACCGCAGCAGCTCGGTCGACGGCGCCGCTTCCGGGGCGCCCGCGGGTGAACCCGGCTGCCCCTGAAGGTTCCTCAGGTACCGCTTGACGTACTCCTTGGAGACGCGATCGGCCTTGAGATCCAGCAGAAGCCGTTCCAGCCGGCTGTCCATGATCAGCGCCCCTCGTTGTCGGTGTTCACGCCGGTGCCGTCGAGGACGGACCGTCGGATGTTCTCGGCGGCGGCTTCGACGCCGAGAGAGCCGTTCACCACCTCGTCGAGGAGATCGTCGATCAGCGGATCCGGCGGGCAGTTCTCCGGCTCCCCGTCCACGGCGTCGGTGTGGCTCTCGGGGAGCCGGACGTCGAGCGGCCGCTCCGCGATCCAATACCGCTCCCGGGCGAAGGGATATGTGGGCAGCGGGACTATGCGCGCCGCCCCGGCCGGATGGAGGCTGCCCCAGTCCAGCTCGAAGCCGTTCACCCACAGGTCGAGCACCTTGGCGTACGCGGCCTTGGCCAGCCACGTCCCGACGACCGCGCTCATGTCGGCGTCGGCGGTCAGCGCGGTCAGCGCGCGGTCGGAGCGTGCCGCACGACCGCGGTGCAGACCGGCGGCGCCGCCGTCGGGCTGGTCCAGGAAGGCCCGCAGTCGGTCCCGCAGTTCGTCGAACGAGCTGACGACCGTGCCCAGACGCTCGCTCATGGCCTCGCGTCCGACCTGGAGGGTATAGGCGACATCGGCCGGCGTCGCCCCCCTCCGCTCGGCTTCCGGGAGCCAGTCCAGCAGAGCGCTCGCCTGCTCCCGCAGCCGCTCCTCGTCCTTGGCGGACAGGACGACCACGGCCGGCTCGCAGGCCCGGTCGGCCCCGGGAGCCGGCTGGTCGGGGACGTACTCCTCGATCACCACGTGGGCGTTGGAGCCGCCCGCGCCGAAGGACGAGACGCCCGCCCTGCGCGGCACCTCTGTGCTGACGCCGTCGACGGTGACGACCGGCCGCTTCCACTCCGCGCCCTCGCGCTGGACGACGAACGGCGTTTCGTCGAACTCGATGTGCGGGTTGACCTCGTCGGCGTGCAGGCTGGGGACGAGCTCACCGTGCTGCATCTGCAGAACGGCCTTGAACACGCCCGCGATCCCGGCGGCCGCCTCGGCGTGCCCGATGTTGCTCTTGACGGAGCCGATCGCGCAGTACTGCACATCCTGGGTGTCCTGGGAGAACGCCCGGGTCAGGCCGTTGATCTCGATCGGGTCGCCCAGCACGGTTCCGGTGCCGTGCGCCTCGACGTAGCTGATCGTGCGCGCGTCGACGCCCGCACGGTCGAGCGCGTCCCGCACGACCCGGCCCTGTGCGACCGGATTCGGCACGGTGTAACCGTTCGTCGTGCCGCCGTGGTTGATGCTGGTGCCGCGGATGACGGCGTGGATGTGGTCGCCGTCCCGCTCGGCGTCCTCCAGCCGCTTGAGGACAAGCGCGCCGACGCCCTCTCCCGGCACGAAGCCGTTGCCGCCGGCGCCGAAGCTGCGGCACTCGTCCCCGTCGGCGAGCATCTGCAGACCGCACAGGCTGATGTAGCTCGACGGATGCAGATAGAGGTTCACGCCTCCTGCCACCGCCAGTTCGCAGTCGCCGCGGAAGAGGTGCTCGCACGCCTCGTGGAGCGCCGTCATCGAGGAGGAGCACATCGTGTCGATGGGCATGCTCGGACCGTTGAGGTTCAGCTTGAACGAGACGCGGTTGGCTGCCGACCCGAAGGAGGTGTAGGGCCGGGCGGTGTCGCCGCGGCGCCAGCGCTCGGGGCCGTAGAGGTTGTGTCCGGCACGGGTGATCCCCACGAAGACACCGACGCTGGACCGGTGTTCCCGCTCGAGGCGGCTTCGCGTGTAGCCGGCGTTCTCGAACGCCCGCCACGCCTCCTGGAGGAACAGCCGCTCCTGCGGGTCGATCTCCAGGGCGTCGTTCGGAGTCATCTCGAAGAACAGCGGGTCGAAGTCGGCGAACCCGTCGAGGAAGGCGCCCCACTTGCTGTAGCTCCTGCCCTTCGCGACGGCTTCCTCCTTGTCGGGCTCGTAGAAGCCGTCGAGTGCCCACCGGTCGGCGGGGATCTCCGTGACGGTGTTCCGGCCCTCGCGCAGCACCGACCAGAACGCGTCGAGCGTCTCGGCCTGGGGGAAGCGCGCGCTCATGCCCACGATCGCGACGCCACCGGTGCGCCCTGACCGCGGTGCCGGACGAGCCTGTGTGCGGCCGGGGCCCGGCGTCGGAGCGGGCCCTGCCGGGGCCTGCGTGTCCGGGACGACGGCCCGCGGGACGGCCGACGCCGTTTTCTGTTCGGCGGCCGGGTCGGGGCTCACTCCGAGGGCGCGGGCCACGGACTCGCCGCGCTCGGTGACGAAGTACTCCGTCAGCGCCTCGATGGTGCGGTACTCGAAGAACAGGGTGCTGCTCGTCTCCCCCAGATCCTTCTTGAGGGCGGTCAGCAGCTGGAGGATGAGGATGGAGTCGATGCCGTAGGCGGACAACTGCTCACGGGCGTCGATGGATTCGGCCGGGATCAGGAGGGTCCGAGCGACCAGCTCCTTGAGATAGGTGCGCACGGCGTCGCCGAGTACTGCACCGTCCACCCGGGGCGCACCGGCCGGCCCCACCGACCGGGAGCCGGCCGAGGACGGTCCGGGGACCGGTTCCGGGACCGGCACGGGGACCGGCTCGGAGAGCTGCCCGGCGAGGGGCTCGGTCACGGAACGCAACGGTTCGCCGCCGGTCCGGCGGATCACCCCGTCGCTGAAGCCGACGACCACCTGCTGGCCGAGCGGGTGTGCGTCCCGCGCGGGGAACTCGACGCCCTTGAAGCCCTCCCGCTCCAGCACCGACTGCCACGTCTCGGGCCGCAGGCCCGGCCCCCCGGGTTCACGCAGATCCGTGTCCTGTGGCCACCAGCCGTCCAACAGCGCGAACGTCAGCGTGCCGAAGACGGTGTAGCCGTCGATCTCGTTGACGACCAGGGCGCCGCCGGACCTCAGCAGCGCCTTGCTGTTGCGCAGGGACGCACGGATCTCCTCGGTGGCGTGCAGCACGTTGGTCGCGATGACCAGGTCGTACCCGCCCTCGTCGAATCCCTGCTCGGTGACGGGCCGGCCGGCGTCGAAGATCTCGCAGCGCAGGAACGGACGGTGCGCGCCGAACTCCCGTCGGCCGTGGATGAGGAACGCCTTGGAGAGATCGGTGTAGCAGTACTCGCCGACGTGCTGCCGGTACGGCTCGAGCCGGCGCATGACCGTGGCGGTGGTGCCACCCGTTCCGGCACCGATCTCCAGGATGCGTATCCGGGCTTCGGGATCGTGCGCGAGCCTGCTCTCGATGAGCGCCACGACACAGTCACCGACGACGTCGTTGAAGTAGTCCGCGATCATGTTCCGCTTGTAGATCCCCTCGACCAGGTCCAGTGAGGAGCCGGGGAAGATCACGTCGACGGCGGGGACGGCGCCGGTGAGGATGTCCGGCAGCGCGCGCAGCGTCGTGCAGACCAGGTCGACGGACGCGCGCAGTTCGGGGTCCGCGAGCCACGCGCGCCGGTTGCGTTCCCACTCGGCGGCGGTGGCGTCCGGATCGACGGCGTCGGGGACGGCACGGTAGGAGCCCTCTGATCCCGCCGCCACGAGCCAGCCCTGTCGGGCGAACAGCGTCAGGGTCTCCGACGCCCAGCGGTCGTACTTCCCGAGGATGCCGCCGGCCTGCCGGAAGGAGTCCGCGTCGACGGTGCCCGTCCCGAGCCAGCCACGCCCGTGCAGCGTGCACCACAGCAGCCGCAGAAGCAGCTCGTCCAGCGTCCGCAGCTTGGACTTGGCCCGGGCCTCCACGGTCCGCAGCTGGTCCTGGCGCGAGGGCAGCAGCGGGGCGAGCGGATCGCTGCGGAGCTCCGCCGGGTCCAGCACGCGGATCGCCTCGCGGTCGGTGTAGCCGTCGAACCGCTCGGGCCGGCTGGTGTTGAGGTAGGCGATCTGCTCGAGGGGGGCGGCCAGCAGCCGCTCGACCGCGTCCATCGCCAGCGCGGGGTCGATGTCGCCGAGGCCCTCGCGCCGGTAGATGCGCTCACGGACGTGCTCCGGAACGTCGAGTGCGCTGCCGACGGCGCCCCAGTAGCCCCAGTTGACCACCTTCACGGCGTACCGGCGTGCTCCGGAGAGCCGACGGGCCAGGGCGTCCTCGAAGGCGTTGCCGGCCACGTAACTGCAGTAGCCCATGGCCGGGTTGACCGACGCGATCGAGGAGAAGAAGAGCATGAAGTCGAGTCCCTCGGCGTCGAAGACCTCCGCCATGGACACACTGGCGTCGATCTTCGCGCTCAGCCCCTGCCGGAACTGCTGCTCGGTGGTGTTGGGCAGGCTCTGGTCCACCAGGCCGAAGACGGACTGCACCACGCCGTGGACGGTGCCGAACCGCTCCTGGATCCGGGCGTAGGCGCCCCGCAGGGATTCCCTGTCGGCGGCGTCCGCCCGGACGTACCACGGCGCCCGCCCGAGAGCGGCCAGTCGGTCGATCTCCGCCTGGATGACGGCGTCCTTCTCCCGGCGGCCGATCCACACGACCTGCGCCCGGTAGCGCCGGATCATGTCCTCGCTCCACAGGCGGCCGATGCCGCCCGCTCCGCCCAGGACGACGTACACCCCGCCCTCCTTGTACGGGGAACGGGCCGGTGCCGGCAGCTCCACCCGGTACAGGCCGCGACGGAACCACTGGCCGTCACGCAGGGCCCGCACGGTCGTGGCCCCGGCCGCGAGCAGAGTGCCGGCGGGGAGCTCGTCGGACCGGCCCAGGTCGAAGGAGCCCACGCTCCAGTTGGGCAGTTCCTTGGCCATGACCTCGGCCAGGCCGAGCACCGCCGCGTCGGCGGGCAGCACCGACTCGCCCGGCCGCACGGGCTGGGTCTGGCGTGTCACCACCGTCCACGTCAGCTCCTCGGCGCCGTAGCCCAGCTCGAACAGCGCCTTGACCAGCCGGAAGAACGCTTCCACTCCGACGGCGGTGCGCCCCAGCAGCTCTCCGGGCTCGGCGGCCGCGTCCGCCGGGGAGATCCATACGAGGTCGCGGACCCTGCCCACACCCCGCAACTGCTCGGTGAGTGATGCCGTGCTCGCCGAGCCGTCGGCGAGGAAGTGGGCGTCGGGGCACTCGGCGGCCAGGGCGGCCCGCTCCGCGGCGCTGCCGCCCACGACGACGATGCCGCTCGGGACGGATGTGCCGGGGCCGGGCTCGGGTGCCTGTTCCTCGATCCAGACCGGCGCCAGCGCCAGGTGGGCCGCGTCGGCCCGAGGACCCTGCGCGAGAGTGCGGTCGGCCGACCGTGCGGGGGTTGTGGGACGTGACCCGTCTTCCGAGGGCAGCCAGTGGCGCTGCCGCTGGAAGGGGTAGGTCGGCAGGGGGACACGACGGTAGGTTCCGCCCTCGAAGAGCCGCTCGTAGCGCAGCTGGTAACCCTGCAGGTAGAGGGCGGATACGGCTTCCAGGTGCTCCCGGCGAGCCGTTCCTGTGGCGCCCTCGGCGCACTTCCGCAGGCAGCTGTCGCCGTACTGCTCCAGAGCGGGCTGCGGACTCACCGCGTTCTCCGTGAGGTCGGCGGTGCGCACCTCCGCTTCCCCTCCGTCCACGAGCCACCGGCCCAGAAGCGTCACCAGGTGGGCGGTGTCGCGGGCCACGCACGCCAGCCGGACGGGGCAGTGCCGCCGGCCCCGCACCAGGGTCGAGCCGATGTCGCCCAGGTCGGTGTCCGGGTGGCGACGCAGGTGCTCCACCAGCCGTTCCGCCTGCGTCCGCAACTGCTCCGAGGACAGGGCTGACAGCACCACGAGGTGGTCCTGGACGGGCACGGTGTCGCGGGGCGGCAGGTCGGGAGCTTCCTCGACCACCACATGGGCGTTGGTACCACTGAACCCGAAGGAGCTGAGCGCCGCGCGCCGCGGCCGGCCCGGCTCCGCCGTCCAGGGGCGATGCACCGTGTTGACGTAGAACGGGCTGCCCTCGAAGTCGATGTGGGGGTTCCCCCTGTCGAAGTGGAGGCTGCGCGGCAGCTCGCGGTGGCGCAGGGCGAGCAGGATCTTGATGAGCCCTGCCATCCCCGAGGCCGGCGCGGCATGCCCGATGTTGGTCTTGACCGAGCCGATGGCGCAGTACTCGCGTCGGTCGGTGTAGTGACGGAACGCGCGGGTCAGCGCCTGGAACTCGATCGGGTCGCCGAGCTGGGTACCGGTGCCGTGTGCCTCGACCAGCTGGATGCCGGCGGGGTCGATGCCGAAGGTGTCGTACACCTGGCGCTCCAGCCGCTCCTGCGACTTGGCGCTCGGCGCCGTGATGCCGTTGGACGTCCCGTCCTGGTTGATGCCCGAACCGCGGATCACGCCGTGGATGTGGTCACCGTCGGCGAGGGCGTCTCGCAGCCGCTTGAGCATGACGACGCCGACGCCCTCGCCGGGGACGAAGCCGTCCGCGCCCGCGGCGAAGGAATGGCACTGACCGGTCTCCGAGAGCATCCCGGCCTTGTGGGCGTTCAGGTAGTAGTCGGGTGCGCACTGCACGGACACCCCGCCGACCAGGGCCGTCTCGACCTCCCCCGTGCGCAGAGCCTGGCACGCGAGGTGGAGGGCGACGAGCGATCCGGAGCAGGCGGTCTCGACGGCGATGGCGGGACCCTGCAGGTCGAGGAGATAGGAGAGGCGTG
Source organism: Streptomyces longisporus (assembly GCF_039532765.1). Lineage (NCBI taxonomy): Bacteria > Bacillati > Actinomycetota > Actinomycetes > Kitasatosporales > Streptomycetaceae > Streptomyces > Streptomyces longisporus. Next base: position 816,418 of record NZ_BAAASG010000007.1, on the reverse strand, counting down.
CCGGGATGATCGCCTCGGCGTTGCCCCACATGGCCTGGGCGGGGGCGTCCGCGCTGGAGCCGGGCAGGTAGTCGCTGACCTGGGTGCCGATGTAGACGCCGCAGGACCGGCCGCGGATGGCGTCGCCCGCGTAGCCGGCGTCCTCCAGCGCCTTCCACGCCTCCTCCAGCACGATCCGCTGCTGGGGGTCCATGTAGGTGGCTTCGAGGCCGGATATCTGGAAGAACAGCGGGTCGAACCGGTCGATGTCGTCCATCAGCGAGGCGTACCGGGGATGGGGCGCGCCGGGCGCAACCAGAGCCGACATGTCCCAGCGGGAGATCTCGCCGACCAGGCTGCGGCCCTCGGCGAGATGCTGCCACAGCTGATCGGTGTCCTTGGCCGTGCCGAACCTTCCGCTCATGCCGATGACGGCGACGGGCTCGGCGGGGTCGGGGTCGGGGACGGTGGCGGTCATGGCCGGCCTCGGCGTGCCGGTCGCGGCGGGCACGGTCACCGGGGCGGGCAGGACCGGCGTTTCGGGAACGGGCACCGGGGCCGCGGGTATCGGGGCCGCTACTGGTGTCGGGGCGGCCAGGAGTGCTGACGACGCGTCGAGGTGGTGCTCCACCACATAGCCGGCGAGCGCGCGCACCGAGCTGTGATCGAAGAGATCCGTGACCGAGAGTGAGATGCCCAGATCGGTGCTGAGCAGCTGCGTGAGCTCGACGCCGAGAATGGAGTCCACACCGTAGTCGGCGAAGGAGTCCTCCTCGGATATCTCCCGGCGATCCAGCCCCAGAGACGTCTGGAGCCGCTCGACGATCACGGACCGCACCCGCTCCCGCGCGTCGTCCGCACCCATCGGTGCGGGGGCGTGCGCGCCGGTCCGCTCGCCGGCGTGGGCCACGACGATCTGGTGGCCTGCCTCGTGCATGGCGTCGAGGGGGAAGGACACAGCGGCGAAGCCCGACTCCAGCAGCACCTGCTGCCAGGTTTCGGGAGCCAGCCCGGGGCAGCCCGGTATGCGCAGTTCGGTGTCCTCGTAGCGCCACCAGCCGTCGAGCAGCCCGAAGGTCAGGTGCAGGAACGGGGTGCGCGTCGCCAGTTCGTTGAGGACGAGCGTGCCGTCCGCGCCCAGCAGCGCCCGCGTGTGCCTCGCCGCCGCCCGGACGTCGCGGGTCGCGTGCAGGACGTTGGTGGCGATGACGATGTCGTAACCGCCCTCGTCCAACCCCTGCTCCGCGGGGGCGCGCTCCGCGTCGAACAGCTCGAACCGCAGATACGGATGGTCGGCGCCGAACTCCTGCCGTCCGTTGCGCAGGAAGTACTGGGAGACGTCGGTGTAGCAGTACTCCGCCATGTTGTCGCGGTACTGCGCCAACCGGCGCAGCACCTTCTCGCTGGTGCCTCCGGTGCCGGAACCGATCTCGAAGACGCGGACGCGGTGGGCGGGGTCGCGGGCGAGCAGGACCTCGACGCGGGCGGCCACCGCCTCCGCCACGAGCTCGTTCAGCGCCGTGGCGCTCTCGCAGTCCCGGTACACACCTCGTACCAGACTCATCGACGATCGGGGGAAGATCACGTCGGTCGCGCGCCGTCGGCCCGAGAGGACCTCGGGCAGCTCGCGGATCACCGGCTCCAGCAGGTTGACGTAGGGGTTGGTGCCGTCGCTCTCCCGGCACACCGCCTCCCAGCGCCGCCACACGTCGGCGCCGTCGAGACGTGCCCTGTCCGTAGGCGTGTAGCGCTCGGTGCCCGCCTCCAGGTAGCCGTGCTCGGCCAGGATGCGCAGGCTTTCCCCGAGCCAGCGGTCGTAGCCGCCACCCGGTGCCAAGGCGGCTCGCAGGTCGGCGACGGAGCCGGCGGCGCGGTTCATCCCCAGCGTCTGCAACTGCAGCAGGAGCAGTTCGCACAGCAGAGCGTCGTCGAAGCCCCGAGCGCTGCCGGAGTCCGCGAGCACGCGCTGCAGCAGCCGGTCGTCCGGGCCTTCGGAATCGGTGGGGCGGGTGCCGTCACCGGCCGGCCGCGGGGCGGTGGTCTTCTCCACGGCGAGTTGGTGGTACGGCCCGCAGAGCAGGAGGTCCAGCGCGGCCATGCCTTCGGCGGGTTCGATGGAGCCGATGCCGCTGCGCTCCATCCGCCGCTGATACCCGGATGAGGCGACGACGCCGACGGTGCCCCAGTAGCCCCAGTTCATCACCTTGACGGTGGTGGGACGGCTCTGCCGCCACAGCCGTGCGAACGCGTCCTTGAAGACGCAGCCGCACACGTAGTTGCTCTGTCCCGCGGAGCGCTGGAACGAGTTGGTCGAGGAGAAGAACAGCACGAAATCCAGCGGCTCGTCGGCGAAGACCTGTGCGATGCGGACACTGATGTCCACCTTCGCGCGCACGGCGGCCCGGAAACGCTCCTCCGGCATCCTGGCCACGCTCTGGTCGAGCAGCACGAGCGCCGAGTGGACGACGCCGTTGATCTCGGGGAAGCGAGCCCTGATCCGCGCTGCGGCGTCCGCCAGCGCCTCCCTGTCCGTGGCGTCGGCCTGCAGGTACCAGGGGGCGGGTCCCAGCTGGGACAGTGCGTCGATCCTGGCCCGGATGGCCTCGTCCTCGGCGCGGCGGCCGATCCAGACCACCTGCGCCCCGTAGGTGCGTACGACGTGCTCGGTCCAGACCGCGCCGAGTCCGCCGGCGCCGCCGATGACCACGTAGACCCGGTCGCGCCGGTACGGCACCGCCTCGGCGGGGAGCGCGTCGAACGCCACCGGTACCAGGGTCTGCCTGAACCAGTTTCCACCGCGGTTGGCCCAGCTGTCGCCGGACGGCTCCACCGGCAGGCGCAGCGCCTGCCTCAGCACGTCGTCCCGCACCGCCTCCACATCGGCGAGGCGCATCCGCCACCGCGGGTTCTCCTTCGCCAGCGACCCCAGCAGGCCGTGCACGCCGGCGTGCGTCGGGTCGACGCGGTCGGTGTCGACGACGCCCTGGCTGCGTACGGTGAGGGCGGTCCACTCCAGGTCCCGCTTGTCGTAGCCGAGTGCCAGCAGCGCCTTGGCCAGACGGAACCCGGCGTACACGCCCTCCTCCTGACGGGTGATCAGGTCCTCGCTCTCCGGGAGCACCGTCGCACCGCCGCTCGCGACCCAGACGACGCCGTCGTAGTGTCCGCCGCGCGCGAGTCGCTCCCGCAGGCCGTCGACGGTGTCGTCGGCGCGCAGCAGCAGGGCGTCCACGTCCTCCCCGCGCCCGGTGAGGAGGGAGCCCAGCTCGTCCGGGTCCGTGCCGACCAGCAGCATCCGTCCCAGCGGGCCGTCGCCGTCCGCCTGCGGAAGGGGGGCGGGCTCCCAGCGCGGCTCGAGGAGCACCGGGCTCCCGACGGCGGGCCGTTCCGCCGCCGGCGGCGCCTCGGCCCCGGTGGGCAGGGGCCGGGTGCGGAAGCTCCTGAACCGCACGCGGACCTCGCCGTGCGCGTCGCACAGGTCGACGTCGAAGGCGTCGCCGCTCTCCGTGGTGCTCCTGAGCCACGCCCACATGACCGGTTCGCAGGGGCCGAGGATCTCCACCGCTGCGACGGCGTACGGAAGATGGAGGCCGCCGCCGCGCCTCAGGCTCGCGGAGGACTGCAGTGCCGCGTCCAGCAGCCCCGGAGGCAGCACCTGTCCGCCCGGGCGGTACTCGGGCGCCTCGGGCAGCGCGAGTTCGGCGAGGACCTGGGCGTCTCCCACGAGCAGTCGCCTGACTCCCTGGAAGGAGGGCCCGTACGCGATGCCCTGACGCCGGTAGGCGAGGTACATCTCGCCGGCGGTCGTCTCGTAGCGGCCGCATTCGGTCCGCAGGGCCGCGAGGTCGAGCCGTGGCCGCGCCGCGGACCCGTCACCGGGCTCGATGCGCCCCTGGCTGTGCACGACGGGGCCGTCGGCTCCCGGCGCCAGGACGCGGTAGCGGGTCCCCGCGACGCCGTCCGGTTCCAGCTCGACGTGGAGATCGAGCGGGGTGTCCTCGCCCCTGACGGGCCGCAGCCACACGACGTCGCGGAAGGTGACGGCGACCGTCGGTACGTTGTGCTGCGTGGCGTGGGCGGCCCGGACCAGCTCCAGATGGGCGACGCCCGGCAGGATCTTCTCCCCGGCCACGACATGGTCGCGCAGGAAGGACTCCGACCCGGTGAGCGTCGTGACGAACCGGCCTCCCGTGCCGGCGGCTCGGCCGGCTACGGCCGTGAACACCCCGCCCGGCGCCGGCCGCTTGGTGTCCTGCCGCCACAGGCGCTTCTTGGCGAAGGGGTAGCCGGGCAGCGTGACCGGCGCGGTGCGCCGGCCGCCGAACAGCCGGTTCCACGCCAGGTCGAACCCCTGGCAGTAGGCCCTCGCCAGGGCGCGCAGCGCGTCCCGGAGACCGGCGCCGTCGTGGTGCGGTCCGGCCGCCTCCTCCAGCAGCCGGTCCCCGGCCCGCCGGGCTGCGTCGTTCGGCGTGAAGTCCTTGGGCACTTCGCCGGTGAGGACGTCGGGGTCGTCCTCGTCCGAGGCCCACGAGCGCAGCAGGCGCACCGCCTCGGCGGCGTCGCGGGCCACGACGGCGCAGCGGTGCCGGAAGTGAGGCCTCCCGTCCAGCAGTGTCGCGGCGATGTCCGGCAGAGCGTGCGGCTGCCCGGGGTCCTCCAGGAAGTCGATCAGATCGGCGACACGCTGTCGCAGCGACTCCTCGGACTTGGCCGACAGGGCCAGCAGGTGGGCGGGCATCTGCGTGACCTCGCTCTCTCCGTCCGCCGGGGGACTCTCGACCACCATGTGCGCGTTGGTGCCGCTCATGCCGAAGGAGCTGATCGCGGCGATCCTCCGGCGCCCGGCGGCCCGAGGCCACGCCCGGCTCGTCTTGTTGACGAAGAACGGGCTGTCCTTCCAGTCGATGTACTCGTTCTCCTGCACGCAGTTCAGGGATCCGGGGATCGTCTCGTGGCGCATGGCCTGCAGGACCCCGATGAGGCTGACGAGCCCGGAGGCAGCGAGCGTGTGGCCGACGTTGGGCTTCACGGACGTCAGAGCGCAGTACCGCCTCTTGTCGGTGAAGCCCCGGAAGACGTCGTTGAGCGCGTTTACCTCGACGGGGTCGCCGAGCCGCGTGCCGGTGCCGTGGGCGACCACGTACTCGATGTCGGCCGGGTCGATGCCATGCCGCCGGTAGGTGTCGCGGAGCAGCGCGACCTGGGCGTCGCCGTTCGGGGCGGTGATGCCGTTGGACCTGCCGTCGTAGTTGATGCCGCTGGCGCGGATGACGCCGTGGATCCGGTCGCCGTCGGCCACCGCCGCCGAGAGCCGCTTCAGCACCACGACGGCGACGGCTTCGCTGAGCACCATCCCGTTCGCGCGCCTGTCGAAGGCGTAGGTGACGCCGTCCTCGGACAGCATGCCCGCCTGCCGGGTCCGGGTCAGCAGCTGTGAGGTGGTGATCAGGCTGACGCCCGCGGCCAGGGCGACGTCGGATTCGCCGCCGCGGATGCTCGCGCATGCCTGGTGAGCGGCGACCAGCCCCGACGAGCAGGCCGTGTTGATGGCCATCACGGGACCGCTCAGGTCGAGCAGGTAGGACAGGCGTGCGGCAAGGATGCCGTCGTGGTTGGCGGTGACGCTGCCCGCCTCGGGGTCCGGGGTGTCGTAGTCCCCCTGCTCGACTCCCACGAACATGCCGATCCTGCGGGTCGACGCGGGCGTCCAGCCCGCGTCCTCGAGGGCGCGCCACGATTCCTGGAGGAGCAGGCGCTGGCGCGGGTCCAGACTGCGCGCCTCGTTCGGGGATATCTCGAAGAACAGCGGGTCGAACTCGTCCGGGCCGGACACCTGGCCGACGCGGAACGCGCCGAAGGGGCTGTCGTGCGGCTCGCCCCACAGGTCGAGGCGCTCGTGGGAGACAGGGCTGACGGCCTCGCGTCCCTCCGCGAGGACCGACCACAACTCGGAGGGGTTGTCTGCGCCGGGGAACCGCCCGCTCATGCCGATGACCGCGATGGCGTCGTCGTCCTGGTCCTCCGTACGCGGCTTCCCGGTGCCGAGGTCCGCGTCCGGGGTTCCGGCGGCGCCCCGGACGGGCTCGGCGCCGGCACGCGGCCGGCCGACGGCGGTCACCTCGTCCCGCGGGGGTGCGGGCTCTGCTGCCGTGGCGCCGCCGACGCCCTGGTCGAGGTAGAACGCCGCCAGGAGCTCCTTGTGCTCGGTGGCGAAGTACTCCCGCAGTTTCCGCAGCGTGGAACGGCTGTAGAAGAGGGCCGGCGTGACCTCGACGCTCCAATGGTCGCCCAGAGCAGTGGCCAGTCCGGCCAGACTCACCGAATCGAAGCCGTAGTCGGCGAGGTTGTCGTCCTCGTAGAGCCTGTCCGGGGACAGGCCGACCGCGTGGCTGACGATCCGCCGCAGGTCGTGTGCCAGGCGTTCCTCGACGTCAGGGGCCGGCTCCGGGGCCGACCAGCCCGCGCCGGTGGGGCGGACCGGGGGGACCGCGGCCGCGCCGGTGCCCGGTGGTGCGGGGACGTCGGCGGGGGATGTCAGTCCCAGAAAGCGGGACACCCGGCTCGGTCTGCCGACCAGAATCATGTGCTGGGCGGCCTGCTGGGACAGCAGGAGCTCGAACAGGGCGATGCCGTCCGCCGTCTCCAGGAAGTCCTGACCGCTCGACTTCAGCAGCATCGTGGTGGTGTCGTGGTCGAAGCCCATGCCACCCTCGCGCCACAGCGGCCAGTTGACGACCACGGTCCGTCCGGACAAGCGGCCCGCCCGCACCTGGGCGTCACGGTGCCGGGCATAGGACATCTGGAAGCGGTTGCCGACCGCGTAGTCGCAGGTGCCGAAGTCGCCGATGACGGCGGCGGTGGAGGAGAAATAGCAGACCAGGTCCAGCTCTTCGCCGACCAGCACCTCGTCCAGTGTCAGCGTTCCCCGGATCTTGGGGCCGAGGACGTCCTCGAAGGAACGCGGATCCTTCTCCAGGACGCTGCCCTGCCCCTGGACACCGGCCGCGTGGATGACGCCGTGCAGTGCACCGAAGCGCTCGCGCGCCTGTGTCACGGCCTGCTTCATGGCGTCCGCGTCACAGCTGTCCGCCTGGACGTACAGCACCCGCTGCCCGGCGGCGAGGCTGCGCAGGGCCTCCCGGCGTGTCTCGTCCAACGGGGAGCGGCCGGTCAGGACGAGATTCGCCGCGTAGTGCTCCGCGAGGTGCCGGGCCACGATCATCCCCAGCCCGCCGCAGCCGCCGGTGATCAGGTAGGTGCCACCGTGCCGGAGGGCGCCGGAGCGGTTCTCGTCCAGCGTTGCCTCACGGACGCGGCTCACGAAGCGCCCGCCCGAGTGGTACAGCGCGCTGACCACCCGCTCCTGACGCAGCTCTGCGACCAGCCTCGTCAGCCAGGCGGCGGTGTCCGCCGGCCGCGACGGGTCGGCGGCGTCCTGGAGCACGGCCACCACGGACAGCTTCGGCATCACCATGCCCAGCGAGCGCTCGAAGCCCAGGTGCGCCTCCAGCAGAGCGCGCTCCCGGCCGTCGCTGTAGAGCCCGGCCACCATGCAGCGGCGTACGTCGAGCCCGGAGCCGGCGATGGCCTGGACCGTGAGGACGACGTCACCGAAGTCGCCGTCGGCGCCGCCGGGTTCGAGCGCCTCCATGCTGACGACCGCGTCCACCGGAGCGGGGCCGGCCGCGATGTCCCGGAAGGCTTCCAGGTAGTCCTCGGCCGAACCGCGACGGACCTCGTAGCGGTCAGGGTGTGTCTTCCGACAGGTGTCTGCGTGCCCGACGAAGACCGTGTGGAGGCCGGGGTCGAGTTCCCGTGCGGCCCGCGCGATCGCCTCCTGCCGCTCCTCTCCGGTGCACAGGAAGACGATGCCCCGCGGCGCACGCTCGGTGCCCGCGGCCAGGGGCGCGGGCTCCCAGTCCTCCACGAAGGCCAGAGGCCGGGTCCGTTCCTCGGCGGACCGGTCCGGGGGCGCCGCGGCGCCGGTCGCCGCGGGCTCGGCCGGGGCCCCCGTCCGCGGCGGCTGGAGCGTGAGCGCGGGAGGCGCGTCGAGCCAGTGGCGTTCCTGGACGAACGGGTACGTCGGCAGGGAGATGCGGAGCGGCTCGGTGTCGCGGCCGAGGGACGTCCAGTCGAGGGCCAGGCCCTTCACCCAGACGTTGGCCAGCTTGTCGTGCCGGCCCTGGGCGAGCCACTGCTGCACCAGGCCCCGCATCTCCTCGTCGGCTTCGAGGAGAGCGACGGCGTCCTTGTTCTGCCGCACGCTCCCGCGGAAGACGTTCGCGGTCTCCTGCTCGCCGTCGAGGAACGCGCGCAGTCGCTCGCGCAGCGCGTCCCGCCCGTCGGCGATCAGGGCCAGGCGTTCCTCCATGGCCTCGCGGCCCACCTGGAGGGTGTAGGCGATGTCCGCCGGATCGGCGTCCTGGCCGGCCTCGGCCAGCCACGTCAGCAGTGCCTGGGCCTTCTCCCGCAGCCGCTCGTCGTCCTTCGCCGACAGCACCAGCAGCTCCGGACGCGGGACCCGGGCCGGACGTGCGGGCCGCTCGGGACCGGGCTGGTACTCCTCGATGATCACGTGCGCGATGGCACCGTGCGCGCCGAACGACGAGACGCCGGCGATCCGGGGCAGGGTCCGCTGCACCCCGTCGACCGTCCGGGTGGGCCGCTCCCACGGTTTCAGCTCGCGCTGTACGTAGAAGGGCGAGTTCGGAAAGTCGATGTACGAGTTCAACTGCTCGGAATGGAGGGAGGGCACGAGCATCCCGTGCCGCATCTGGAGCAGGACCTTGGTGACGGCGACGACGCCGGCCGCGCCCTCGAGGTGGCCGATGTTGGATTTCACCGAACCGATCGGACAGTACTGCTTCCTGTCGGTGTGCTTGCGGAACGCCCGGGTCAGACCGGTGATCTCGATCGGGTCGCCGAGGGCGGTGCCCGTGCCGTGACCCTCCACGTAGCTGATGTCCTCGGCCGAGAGCCCGGCGTCCGCCAGCGCGGCGGCGACCATGTCCGCCTGCGCCAGCGGGTTGGGCACGGTCATGCCGTTCGTCTTGCCGCCGTGCACCGTGGCGACGCCGCGGATCACACCGTGGATGTGGTCCCCGTCCTGCACCGCCTGGTCGAACGGCTTGAGCAGGACGCAGCCGACGCCCTCGCCGGGTACGTAGCCGGTGCCGCCCTCGCCGAACGAGCGGCAGCGTCCGTCCTCGGAGAAGAAGTTCATCTGGCTGAGCGAGACGTACTTGTTGGGGTGCAGCGACAGGTTCGCGCCGCCGGCGAACGCGAGCGACGAGGAGCCGTTCCGGATGCTCTCGACCGCCATGGCGATCGCGTAGAGCGACGAGGAGCAGGCGGTGTCGACGGTCAGGCTCTGCCCGTGCAGGTCGAAGAAGTAGGAGACGGCGTTGGATGCGGCGGCGCGGTCGGACAGGACGACGTCCTCGCCGCTGTACAGCTGGTACTCGTTCCACATCATGCCGAGATAGACACCGACCTTGCGGGCCTTGTCGGGGCTGAGGGACTTGCGTGTGTACCCGGCGTCCTCCATCGCTTCCCAGGCGGACTGGAGGAACAGCCGGGTCTGGGGATCGGTCAGCGCGGCCTGGTTCGCCGACATGTTGAAGAACAGCGCGTCGAAGTTCTCGGCGCCGTCGATGAAGCCGCCCCACTTGCTGGAACTCTTGCCGGGGGTCTTCTCGGCCGCGTAGTACAGGTCCTTGTCCCACCGGTGCGGCGGGATCTCCTCGATGCAGTCCTGGCCGCGCTCCAGCACCTTCCAGAACTCGTCCAGATTCCGCGACTTCGGGTACCGGCCGCTCATGCCGATGATCGCCACGTCACGCGGGCGTCCCGCGGCCCGGCCGTTCGCCTTCGTCGCCGACGGTGCCTCGCCGGGGTCCGCGGCGCCGGTCCTCACCTCCGCGAACCGGCTCTGCGGCGTGACCGGCCGGGAGGGCACGGCGGCCGCGGGCGCGCTCGCCGGCGCCTCCGGAGCCGCCGCGGTGGATCGCGCCGGTCCCAGAAGCTCGGTCAGGCGTGCCGCCTGGTACTCGGTGAAGTACTCCGCCAGTTCCTGGATCGTGCGGTACTCGAAGAACAGCGTTCCCGGAAGCGAGTCGAAGTCCTTCGTCAGAAGCCGCATCAGCTCCATGATCTGGATGGACTCGATGCCGTACTCCCCCAGCTCCGCGGCGGCGTCGATCCGCCCCTTCGGAATGTGGAAGACCTGCGCCAACCGGTCCCTCAGATACTCGACCGTCCGGGTGAACATCTCACCTGTGTCCGCCACCAGCGCCTGTTCCACGCCCTTCGCGACGGCCGTGGGCTCGTTCACGCTCACCGGCTCCGGCTCGGTACCGGGCCGTCCGGCCCCGGCCCGTTCGAAACCGGCCGGCTCGGCCCCCGCGACCCGCAGGACCTTTTCGATCTTCCGACGCTCGCCCTTCGTCACGACGACCTGGGTCTCGTCGGACATCAGGATCTCCAGCAGCGCCCCGATACCCTCCTCGGTCCGCAGCCCTCGCATACCCGAGTGGTCGTGGTACAGGGTCTTCGCCGGGCCGTCCTCGGCGAGCTCGCCGAGCATGCCGCCCTCGTCCCAGTACGGCCAGTTGACCGACACGCTCCTGCCGTGCCGCAGGCCCTGCGCCCGCAACTCCTCCCGGTGCCGGACATAGCCGTCGAGGAACCGGTTGGCGGCGGCGTAGCTTCCCTGTCCGAAGTCGCCGACGTAGGCGGCGATGGACGAGAACACGAGGAAGAAGTCGAGGGGGTCCTCGGCGGTCAGTTCGTCCAGATGGACGGTCCCGTGCGTCTTCGGCGCCAGGACCCCCTCGAATTCGGCCCAGTCCGCATCCAGGACGCCCGTACCGCCCATGACGCCCGCGCCGTGGAAGACGCCGTCCAGACGGCCGAATCGTTCCCGCGCCGCGTCGAGGGCCGTGCTCACACCGTCGCGGTCGGCCACGTCACAGGCGAGGTAGAGGACCTCGGCGCCGGCGGCCTCCAGTGCGGCGAACTCCTCCTGCAGCGAGGCGTCCGGCTCCCGGCGGCCGAGCAGGACGAGCCGCGCCCGGCACTCCCGGGCGAGGTACCTGCCCAGGTGCAGCCCCAGGGCCCCGGCGCCACCGCTGAGCAGGTAGACGCCGGCCTCCTTGAGAGGCAGCTCGGAGGCACCGCTGCGCGCTTGGGCGGTCCACGGCCGCAGCACCCGCTCCGAGCGGACGCCGTCGGCATGCCGGACCTCGTGCCAGCCTCGCGCGGTGGCGCCCTCCGCCCGGCCGAGCTCACGCAGCACGCTGCCGACGACGGCGTCCGCGTCCCCCGCGTCGGCGACCTGGAGGCTTCCCACCCGGAAGAGGTGGTCGACCGCCGTCATGGCCCGGCCGAAGCCCAGAAGCGACTCCGCTGCCGCCCGCTGCGGCCCGGCCCGGTCCGGCAGCACGGAAAGGTACTGGACCTCCTGCCCGGTTCCGGCCCGGTGCACGGACCGGAACAGGTGCAGCAGGCCCTCCAGCTCGATCGTGAGGTCGGACGGGTCCGGGGTCAGCGGCCAGAAGTTGACGATCGCCCGCGGTGACAGGTCACGTTCGCCCAGGGTCCGCAGAAGCCGGTTGAAATCCTCGGCACTGCGGCGGTCCACGGTGAACAGGTCCGGTCCCGACTCCTGGAACGCGCTTCCGTTCCGCACGCGCACGACGCGGCCCGGGTACGTCGACCCGAGTCGGCTGGCGCGGGTGTCCTCGTCGTCGAGGATGAGCAGGGTGGGCCCGGCGACCGGGGACTCAGGCTCGCGGGCAGAGCCCGCGTCGGTGTCGGCATCGGTCCAGCACGGCACGTAGTAGTGCAGTCGCTCGCCCTTGTCGGCCATGAACTCCTTGAACACCAGGCCGGTGAGACGGACGCACTCGATGCCGCTGTCGTCGCAGATCGCGAGGTCGACACTCATCGTGCCGTCACGAGCGATCCGGTGGACGGTGGCATGGCAGTAGGACTGCCGCGGAATCGGCGCGAAGACGACGAGCTCTTCCAGGCTGAACGGAATGCGCAACACGCCGTCCTGCTCCCCGATGCCGCGCAGCGCGTTGAGCGCGGCATCGAACAGCGACGGATGCAGGGTGAAGCCGGGATAGTCCTCTTCGAGGCCGTCGCCCAGCACGATCCGGGCCAACGCCTCGGTCTCGCCGCAGTACAGCGTCTCCATGGCCTGGAAGGTCTCGCCGTACCCGAACCCCAGTTCCCGAAGGCTCGCGAAGATCTCGGCGTTCTCACGGCGGGTCGTGCACCGTGCCTTGATCGCGGGGATGTCGATCGCGCCACGCGGCAGCGTGGGCCGGTCGGCGGCGTAGTCGGCCCGGCCCTGGGAGAAGACCGTACGTTCTCCCTCGGTCCCGTCGTGGATGACGAACTCCAGCGCGTCCTGTCCGAGCGGAGTCAACTCGATGTGCACGGTGCGGGTCGCATCGTCCATGACGATCGGACGGCCCCAGATGATGCCGCGCAGGGTGACGCTGTCGGACCCGGTGGCCAGCCGTGAAGCCGTGTACGCCATCTCCATGTGGGCCACTCCGGGCAGCAGGGTCTTGCCGTCCACGACGTGGTCGCGCAGGAAGAACTCGCTCGCCGACAGACGTTTGGCGAAACGCTGCGACCGGAGTGTGGAGACATTGCTGTCCAGCAGCGGGTGCAGCGCGGCGGACGCGAGAAGGGTGTTCGGCAGCTCAGCGCGGCCGGGCCTCGCCGAGTCGGCCCAGTAGGTCTCGCGGGCGAAGGGGTAGCCGGGCAGCGACACGCACGGGAGCGGCCGGTCGCCGAAAAGGTTCTCCCAGGCCAGCTCATAACCCTGACAGTAGAGGTCGGCCAGGGCCCGGACCGCGTCCCGGTACCGGGCGTCCCGGTCTCCCGCGCGGACCCGTCCTATCAGCTCGTTCCCGTACTCGGTGAGCGCGTTCTGCGGGCGGAAGTCCCTCCCGGGCAGCCCGCGGAACACCTGAGGGTCCTTCTTGCCGTCGAGAACCTGCTGCAGCAGCCGCTCGGCGTCCTGGGAGGTTTCCGCGACCAGCGCACAGCGGTGCGCGAAGTGGTGCCGCCCAGCGAGCAGGGTGCTGCTGATCCGCCCGAGCCCGACGTCATCGGCTCCACCGGCCCGGAGGAAGGCGAGCAGATCCGCCACCCGCGTCCGGAGCGCCTCCTTCGTCTTCGCCGACAGCGCGAGCAGGTACGACGGCCGGGAGACGGCCGGAGGCTCGGCAGATCCGTCGCCGTGGCTCTCCACCACGACGTGGACGTTCGTCCCGCTGATGCCGAAGGAGCTGACGGCACCCATCCGTTCCCGGCCCGGCCGGGCCGGCCAGGGCCGGGCCTCCTTGTTGACACGGAACGGGCTGCGCGTCCAGTCGATGTACTCGCTCTCCTGCTCGGAGTGCAGACTCGCGGGCACCGTCCGATGCCGCATGGCCTGCACCAGGGCGATCAGGCTGACCACGCCCGAGGCGGCCAGGGTGTGCCCGACGTTCGTCTTGACCGAGGTCAGGGCGCAGTACTCGGTCTTGTCGGTGCGCCGGCCGAACGCCTCGGTCAGCGCGTTCACCTCGATGGGGTCACCCAGCCGGGTGCCCGTGCCGTGGGCGATCACGTGCTCGATGTCGGCCGGTTCGATGTCGAACCGCTGGTACACGGAGTCGAGCAGAGCGACCTGTGCGGTCTGGCTGGGCGCGGTGATGCCGTTGGTCCGGCCGTCGTGGTTGAGGCCGCTGGCCGTGATGACCGCGTGTATCCGGTCACCCTCGGCGAGGGCCTTAGCCAGCGGCTTCAGCACGACAGCGGCGATCGCCTCGCCCATCACCATGCCGTTGGCACGCTTGTCGAAGGCGTAGCAGACCCCGTCGGGTGACAGCATCCCGGCCTGGGTGGCGTGCTCGTAGAACTGAGGCCCGGCCAACAGGCTGACGCCCGCGGCGACGGCGGTGTCGCACTCACCGCTGCGCAGGCTCAGGCACGCCTGGTGCACGGCTGCCAGGCCGGCCGAGCAAGCCGTGTTGACGGTCAGCACCGGCCCGGAGAAGTCGAGGAAGTAGCTGAGTCGCGCGGCCAGGATCCCGTCGTGGCCGGAGGTCAACGTCTGTTCGTCCCCGGCCAGACCCGGGTAGTCGCTCTGTTCGGCGCCGACGAACATGCCCATGGTGTTGTCGCGGAGGTGCTTCGGCCCGTATCCGGCGTCCTCCAGGGCCCGCCAGGACTCCTGCAGCAGCAGACGCTGCCGCGGATCCATCTGCTCTGCTTCCTTGGGGGAGATCTCGAAGAAGAGCGGATCGAACTCGGCTTCGCCGGGTAACCATCCGCCCCTGACCTCCGGCGCGCCGGCGACACCGGCCCAGTTGCCCAGCCGGTGCGCGGGGATCGGCGTCACGGCCTCCCGGCCCTCGGAGAGCAACTGCCAGAACTCGTCAACCGTTCGGGCCTGTGGAAAGCGGCCGCTCATACCGATGACGGCTATTCGGTGGTCGCCGTCATCCCCGGCATCCGCTCCGGGAGGCGTCGCGGGGCGGGACGCAGGGGCTGACCCGTCCCGTGGCAGGGTGGACGCCTCTCCCTCGACGGCGGCCGTCTCGTCGACGGTGTTCTCGCCGGCGGCCGCGTACTTCCCCACCACGACGTCGGCGTACTGCGCCTCGAGGAGACGGTCCCTGAGCATCTCCAGGGTGAAGTATCCGTAGAAGAGCGACGGCGCGACGTCGATGCCGTAGTGCTCGCTCAGCCGAAGGGCGAGCTGCGTGTTGCCGACCGAGTCGCACCCGAGGTCGGACAGCCGGTCCCGCGGATGGATCTCGTCGGCCGCGAGCTTCAGTACGCCGCTGACGAGGCTCCGGAGATCCGCCTCGACACGCTCCCGGACGTCGGTGTCCGTCCGCTCCCCTCGGTGTGTTCGCGCGGTCTTGTCCGACACGAGCCCCTCCTGCTTGATCGCGCCCTCCGGCTCCTCGCCCGTCGCGGACGCCGGCGTCCCGGTGGGCGCGTTCTCCTCTGCGGCGTCCGGTGTGATCCAGAAACGGTGCCGGTCGAACGCGTAGGTCGGCAGCCCGAGTCGCCGTCCCGGGAACGACGCGAACAGGGCCTCCCACCGGTGGTCGTGTCCTTCGGCGAAGGACTCGGCCAGGCCCAGCAGCCGCTCCCGGTACTCGGCGGCAGGAAGATCGGTGCCGAGGTCGAACTCGATCTCGTCGGCGGACCGCGGTGCTCCGGCCGGCTCGCTGTCCGAGTGCGTGCCTGCCGGCTCGTGGAAGCAGTCGTCGGCTCGCCCGGTGTCGAGCAGCAGTGTCAGTTTCGCCCGGAGATCGTCACGGTCGCGCACGACCAACGCGGTCCGGCGGTCGAGGTGTTCCCGGCCCAGGAGCAGCGTGGCACTGAGGTCGTTCAGGTGGGCCCGGGCACCGTCGCCGTCGAGCCATTCCCGTATATCGCTGATCCGCCGCCGGAGCGCGGTGCCGGTTCTGGCGGACAGGCAGACGAGGTACGCGTGGCGGTCCTGTGGATCGGCCGGTGCGGTGCTCGGCGCCTCTTCGAGCACGACGTGGGCGTTGGTGCCGCCGATGCCGAAGGAGCTGACGCTGGCGCGACGAGGCAGCGGTTCACCGGCCCGCGACCGCGGCGATTTCCACTCACACAGCCGGTCGACGATGTGGAAGGGTGTGCCGTCCAGGTCGATGCGCGGGTTCAGCCGCTGGAAGTCCCGCAGAGCGGGCAGCTGCCGGTGCTCCAGCGCGAGCAGCACCTTGATCAGGCCGGCGATCCCGGCGGCGGCTTCGAGGTGGCCGATGTTGGGCTTGACCGAGCCCAGCCCGCAGTAGTTGTGCTCACCCGGGTCCGCTGTCTCACCGCGCGCTCTGCGGAAGCCCTCCACCAGCCCCTCGATCTCCACCGGATCGCCGGTCGGCGTCCCTGTGCCGTGCGCCTCGACGTATCCGATGGTCCCGGGGGAGACGCCTGCCCGGATGACGGCGTCCGCGACGACCTGCGCCTGCGCGTCGTCGCTGGGATAGGTCAGGGTGCGTGTCCTGCCGCTGTGGTTCACGGCGCTGCCCTTGATGACGCCGTGGATGCGGTCACCGTCGCGCACGGCGTCCGCGAGGGGCTTGAGCAGGACGGTGCCGCCGCCCTCGCCCCGCACATAGCCGTCGGCTCGTTCGTCGAAGGGATGGCACGAGCCGGTGGGCGACAGCATGCCGGTCTTGGCGAAGGAGGTGTGCCGAGCCGGGGTCAGTACGAGGTTGATCCCGCCGGCGAGCGCGAGTGAGCACTCGCCTTGCTGCAGGGACTGGACCGCCAGGTGGAGGGCGTGAAGGGAGGCGGACGACGCCGTGTCGACGACGACGCTGGGGCCGTGGAAGTCGAAGAAGTGGGAGACCCGGTTGGCGATGACGGCGCCGATCGTTCCCGTGGAGTGGTGCGCCGCGACCTCGCGCAGCTGCCTCTCCTGAAGCTCCTTGTAGTCCAGGTTGAACGAGCCGATGAACACACCCACATCGCGCCCGGAGAGCGTGCTGGGCACGACGGCGGCGTCCTCGAGACAGGACCAGGCGAGTTCCATCATGATCCGCTGCTGCGGGTCGGTGCTCTCCGCCTCCAGCGGGGAGAGCCGGAAGAACTGTGCGTCGAAGGCATCCACATCGTCGATCAGCCCGGCCCATCTGCCGGGAGGGCGCCCCGCAGCTTCGCCGCAGGCCTCCGCCGACTCGCCTCTCCCCATGTCCCACCGGGCCTGTGGGACTTCACCGATGTGCGACCGGTCGTTCCTGATGACGTCCCAGAATTGGCGGTGGTCGTCCGCCCCGGGAAATCGGCACGCCATGCCGATGACAGCTATGGGGACATACTGCGACATCAGTGGAGACTCCCCTTATCGTTCGCGATGTTGTGGCACACCACCAGGGCCGCCCACTACCGAGCCTGGGCATGCCGAACAGTCAGGAACCTTTCCTGGCGAACGGCTCCAACGGTGGATGCTGCCTGGACGTTTCACAGCCGACTGCTGGTCTGCGCAGCCGGTGTGCCGTCACGAGCTCCGCGTGGCCGTGCCGACCGCCGCCTTCCCTGAGAGCGCGCGGTCACTGACTGCGGCGCGCATCCCGATGGCGGACAAGCAGGCCAGGAGGTGCGCCCACGCCGGGACCACGTCGTCCCATGGGTCCGAGGTCGGCAACTGTGCCGACTCGAAGGCAGGTCGACCTCATTGCGGTGGTGTCACGCAAGAGGGGGCACGCGTGTCGTCACGCCCCGATCAGCAGCTGTGTGTTCGGCGTTCGAGGAGCTTTCCGGGCGCCCGTTCGACAGAGATCGAGGCCGGGCCGCCAGACGCACCCCAGGACACACGGTCGACTCACTTCGCCTTCAGGACGGGCGCTGGCCCCGCCCTTTCGTACCTGTGGTCTCCAGGCGCGCGTCGAGGGCTTCGACGTCGGGAAGGAACCAGATATGACTTGCCGCATTGGATTCATGCACCAGAGCACGCAGTGCGGCACTCGCCTCAATATGACGGGAGATGTCGCCGACGATGGCCAGCCGCATCCGGTAGTTGACGAACTTCTGCATGATTTCACCGGCGATACGGGTGCCGAGCGAGAAGAACTTCTCGTCAAGGCGACTCACAGGAACGGCCACAATCTCGGCATTGAACAATGCCGAACCAATCAAGTCCAGTGCATCCTGCTCGGTGACCACGGTGGGCCCCGCAGGATCGCACATCAATACCTGCACCCCGTGCCGCTCCTGTAGTAAGTCCGTCATTTCCCAGTCCCCCATGTGAAAAACTCACGAGCTCATATTGCCGGAGGAAGCTAACACGCACCTGATCACGAGTCAAACGAGGTATCAGGGCCTCAGTGAACTATCCAGCCAATATGCGGCGCACAGGTTTAATGGCCGGCCGACCCCTGCGACGCAGTCGCGGATCCTCCTCGGGCTGTCGGTTCCCGCGACGCCTTCTCGCTGGTCGGGCCCGGTGACAGACGAGCCCGTGACGCTGCGTCGGAAGGAGAGCGGACATCATGAGTGCGGAGCGGTTCCGCCTGGTCCGCGCGGGTGGCCGGAAATCGACGGACAGCGGTTTCTGATTCGGATCCGCCCGGAACGCGGCAGTGCGTCCACAAAAGCCGTCCGCACTGGCGGCCGCAAACCTTGCCCATACCTGAAACATGCACCTAACGTTCCCAAACACAGTATCCTCGGCAGCGCCCGCCGATGCGGACCCCCGGCGTTTCACGCTTCCCCGGCCGCTCTCCAGGCGACATCTCGATCGAAAGGCCGAGGACGGTTCCGCTCACCGAACCAGCCTTGCGGGACACGGCATTTAGTGATCGACTGCCCGCACCGCACCCCCGTACGACCCGTTCATGAGTGAGCACCGAATTCGTCGTTGAAATTTTGATTGACAAACGGGAGGAAACATGTCCAGCGGCCAAGACGGCGCGGCTCCGCTCCAGATCGACGAGAAGGAGTTCGAGCACGATCCGCACGCGTTATACGACGTGCTCCGCTCCGAGGCACCGGTCCGCGAGATCATCGCGCCGGGTGGGACCAAGGTCTGGCTCGTCACGCGGTACGACGACGCGAAGTCCGTGTTGACCGACAACCGTCTGTCCAAGAACATCGAGGCCGGCCAGAAGGTCATCCAGCGGCACACCGACGGTGAGACCGGCATGGTGTTCGCCAGCGAATTGGCCGCACACATGATGAACGCCGACCCGCCGGACCACACCCGGCTGCGCAAGCAGGTCAACAAGGTGTTCACGCAGCGAGCGGTGGAGAAACTAGGTCCCCGGATCGAGGAGATCACCACCGAACTGCTCGATGCGATGGAGGGCCACGACGAGGTGGACCTGATGCGCACCCTCGCCTACCCGCTGCCCATGGCGGTGATCTGCGAACTCCTCGGCGTTCCGTCCGACGACCAGGAGCGCTTCAAGGGCTGGGTCCCCACCCAGCTCTCCGGCGGGGATCCGGAGAGCATGGCGCAGGCTACGACGGCTCTGCTCGGGTACCTGTACGAGTTGATCGAGAGCAAGCGGTCGGAACCGGCGGACGACCTGCTCACCGGCCTGGTGCGCTCCAGTGACGACGGCAAGCTGAACACCCAGGAACTGGTGTCGATGGCGTTCCTGCTGCTGGTAGCGGGCAACGAGACGACGGTCAACCTCATCGGCAATGGTGTGTACGCGCTGCTCCGCCACCCCGACCAGCTCGCCGCTCTGCGTGCGGACCGCTCCTTGATGCCCGGCGCGGTCGACGAGCTGCTCCGCTACGAGAGTCCCGTCAACACGTCGTCGCTGCGCTTCACGACCGAGCCCATAGAGGTCGGCGGAGTGGTGATACCGGAGGGCGAGTTGGTGGTGGTCGCTCTCACGTCGGCCAACCGGGACGAGTCCCAGTTCCCGGACGCAGGCAGCCTGGACATCCATCGTCAGGCGGGCGCCAGCCTGTCCTTCGGACACGGCATCCACTACTGCGTCGGAGCGCAGTTGGCCCGGCTGGAGGGACAGATAGCCTTCGACCGGCTCATCGACCGGTTCCCGAACATCCGGCTGGCGGCCGACCCGGCCGACCTCCGTTGGCAGCCGGGCACGGCGCTGCGCGGGCTGAGGTCTCTGCCGGTCTCGCTCGGTGCCGAGCAGCGCTGACTCCCCGGTGCGGGCTTCCCAGGTGAGGGAGCCCGGCAGCGCTGCCCGGTCGCCCGCCGCCTGTGAGCCGGCCGTCCAAATCCTGCAACAGGACGCCAAGCGGACTGGTCGGCTGGGTGTCTGACCGTTGACCGGCTCGGTCCCCCGGCGTTGATGCCCTCGGCCGGTGGCCGTTGCCGTACGGGAGCGTGACCGCGACCGCAAGCGTCGCGGTCACGCTCCAACCCCTTGGTGAGCGATGTCCGAACGTCCTTGGTGATGTACTTGTGCATCTGCGGGTGCCTCGACGGTAATCGCACGTTGAGGACACGAACCGAATGTGTAGGAGTTGGACTGCGATGAGCCATGCATCGACGCTGCGTCGGCTGGCCGCCGATCCCATGATCGACCTGCCCGCAGGAGAAATCGTGCTGCGGGACGAAGGCACGATGACGGACTGGAAGGTTGAGGTTGCCGCCTTCCAGCTGGCGCCGAGTCCGGTCACCCGCGAGCTGTACGCCGCTGTGCTGGGCGGAGCGCCGCAGAGCTCTGCGGGGCCTCGAAAGCCGATGACCGAGGTCTCATGGAAGGACGCTGTCCGGTTCTGCAACCTGCTCTCGCAGGTGGCGGGGCTCGATCCCTGCTACACGATGGGCGACAGCAGCGATGCGGAGGACGTGGTCTGCGACTGGGCAGCCGACGGCTACCGCCTTCCCACCGAGGCGGAATGGGAGTACGCCTGCCGGGCCGGGAGTTCAGGCGTCCGCTACGGAGAGCTGGACGAGATCGCGTGGTACCGCGGGAACTCCGGGGGCGAGCTGCACGACATCGCGATGCTGGAGCCGAACGCGTGGGGCCTCCACGACATGATCGGCAATGTCTGGGAGTGGTGCTGGGACGTCTACGACCCCAGGGTCTACGGCCCGTACCGCGTCTTCCGCGGCGGCGGTTTCTTCGACGAGCCCCGGGGCTGCCGGGCGTCGTGCCGCCGCAAGAGCCACCCGACCCTTGCCATCGACGACCTCGGGTTCAGGCTCGCCCGATCGCTGTGAGCGCGGCACGTGGGAGAAGGCTCGGGAACGAGGGCGTGAACGTGAGGTGTTGTTGTGATCGATGAGTTACTGCCCTCGCCCGTCGGCACGGGCAGCACGTTCGTCGACTACGACGCGGCGCTGACCGCCCTGTACCCACAGGAGGCAGCCGCCGTCGCGAGCGCCCGGCCGAAGCGTCGAATGGAATATGCAAATGTTCGCATGTGTGCGCGCCGTGCCATGAGCGAACTGGGCGTGCCGCCGGCGCCCGTGTTGTCGGGCGCGCGTGGCGAACCGCTGTGGCCCGATGGCATCGTCGGCAGCTTGACCCACTGTCCTGGGTTCCGGGCCGCCGCCATGGCTCGCTCCTCCGCGTTCGTGGGGCTCGGGATCGACGCCGAACCCAACCTTCCCCTGGCAGCGGACCTGCTGGAGTTCATCTCGCTGCCCCAGGAGCGTGCGCGGGTGCAGGCGTTGACGCAGTCCTCTCCTGAAGTCTGCTGGGACCGGCTGTTGTTCAGCGCCAAGGAGACGGTGTTCAAGGTCTGGTTCCCGCTTGCCAAGCGCGAACTCGGCTTCAACGAGGCGGACATCCGCATCGACCCCGACTCCGGCGCCTTCTCCGCGCGACTGCTCGTCCAGGGCCCCACAGCCGATGGGGAGCGCATCGAGGGGTTCAACGGCCGGTGGCTCTCCCGCCAGGGCATACTGCTCACCGCCATCGCCCTGCGGCGGGCCACGGGGCAGTAACCCGGCTTCAGTCGGTCAGAGACGGAGGTCGAGAGCCGGCCGTCACGGAGCCGAAGGCCCTCCGGTACCAGACCAGCGGTGCATCCTCGGGGCTTGGAAGCCGTGCCTCGATGACCCTGCCCACCAGCAGCTCGTGGTCACCCAACGGGATCATGTCCAACGCGGCGCAGTACAGGGACACGTGTGCATCGTCCAGGCAGGGCGGTCCGCCATCGCGCCACTCGGTGAAGCCGCCCTCCGCGAAGCGGTCGATCCCGGACACGGCGAAGCGCCGGGCGAGGTGTTGGTGCCCTTCCTTGAGGATGTTGACAGTGAACTCACGGGCCGTGCGGAACACGGGGTAGCAGCTCGACGTACGGGCGATGCCCACCAGCAGCAGCGGCGGTTCCAGGGACGCCGATGTCACCGAGGTCGCGGTGAAGCCCCGACAACGGCCCGCATCGTCGCGGGCGGCGACGATCGTCACGCCTGCCGCGAGCCGTGACATCGCCTCCCGGAACACCGGGGCGTCCAGCGTCCCGGGTACCGGGGGGACCGCAAGGCTGTCCGCGTGTCGGCGCGCCGGCATCACGCCGGGCCCCGTGTCACCTTGGCGTGGACCGGGAGACGAGTGAGGCCCAGCATGAAGTTGGAGCGCAGACGGCTCGGGCTGCCCGCGGCCTCGAAGGTGACGCCCCGCCGGACGATCTCCTCCAGCAGCAACGCGACCTCCATCTGCGCTGCGCCCATCCCGATGCACCGGTGCACGCCGACCCCGAAGGCGATGTGCCGGTTCGGTGTGCGGCGTACGTCGAATCGGTCAGGGTCTGGGAACTTCTCCTCGTCGCGGTTGGCGGATGCGTTCCACAGCGTCACCGGATCACCCGCGCGGATCAGCTGACCGTGCAACTCGACGTCACGTGTGGCGACGCGCTGCACGTAGGCATTGGTCGACGTCCAGCGGAAGATCTCCTCCACTGCGGTCGGCAGGAGTCCGCCATCGTCGAGCAGCAGTTGGGCCTGGTCGGGAAAGTCCATGAAGGCCTGGACGGCGGCGGACGCGGTGAAGGGGGTCGTCTCGTTGCCGCCCACCGCCACATTCAGGCAGTTGTACAGGACCTCGTCCTCGGTGAAGCGACGGCCGTTGATCGAGGCTCCCAGCAGAATGCTGACCAGGTCGTCCGAGGGGGCGCGTCGCCTCGTCTCCATCAGGTCCATCATCACGTCGAAGATCTCGACCTGGGAGGAGACCAGCACCGCCGACGGAGTCGAGTCGCTGTGATAGCGAGGATCCTGGAATCCGATCATGGAGCGGGTCAGTGCGAGGAGGTGCAGGGCGTCCCTGCGCTTGAGACCGAACATCGCCGCCAAAAGCCCGGCCGGCAGTTCGGGTGCGACGTCGGTGGCGAAATCACCGCCGCCGTCCTTCAGCATCCTGTCGAGCGCGGCGTTGACGTAGTCGCGTACCACGCGACGGGCGCGGTCCATGAGAGCGGGCAGAAAGGCCCGGTGCACCTGCTGGCGCATCAGCCGGTGCTGCGGGTCGTCCGAGGCGATCAGCATGCGGCCGGACGCGGAGTCCGCGTCCCTCCTGTGCGAGCCGCCCATCACCGTCCCCCACCGGGACGAGAACAGGCCCGCGTCGACGTAGGCGTCGTGGACGTCCTGATAACGCGTCAGTGCCCAGAACCCGGACGACCCCAGGCCACTGGTGGTGTCGCCGCCGGTGGCATTCCAGTGGACGGGGTGATCGCGGCGCAGGACGCGCCATGCCTCGTGTGGGTCGCCGTCGGTGAACAGGTCGAGGTCGGCAAGGTCGATCACCATGGCCGTCATGGTGTGAGCGCCTCCTTCCGCAGCCCGTCGATCAGGCGGGCCTGTTCCTCCAGCACGCTGTGCTCGAAGAGCGCTTCCGGGGTGACCGGTACGTCCAGCTGCCGCCGCAGCAACAGACGCACCCGAACCGCCAGGAGTGAATGTCCGCCGAGCGTGAAGAAGTCGTCCAGGACACCGACCGACTCGACGTTGAGCAGGTCCTCCCAGATCGCGGCGAGAAAACGTTCGGTGTCGGTGCGCGGGGCCACGTACCGGTTGCGGCGCGAGGCGTGATCCCCAAGCATGTCCGCCAGGCGGTGCCGGTCCCTCTTGCCGTGGGCGTCCGTGGGCATCGCCTCCAGGACGATGATCTCCGCCGGTACGAGGTGGGCGGGCACCGTCGCTCGCAGGTGGGCCCGCAACTCCCGCAGGACGAAGGGCTCCTGGGCGACGACAAAGGCCACCAGGCGCTTCTCCCCCGGCTCGCCGTCCGTGAGGACGGCGGCCTCCGAGACCCTGTCGTAGCGGCACAGGGACCGCTCGACCTCCTGCGGCTCCACACGGTGACCGCGGATCTTCACCTGGCTGTCCGTACGCCCCAGGTACTCCAGTTCGCCGTCCGATCCGGCCCGTACCCGGTCCCCCGTCGCGTACATCCGCGACCCGTCACCGGCGAAGGGATCGGGGACGAACCTCCGCGCGGTGAGCCCGGGGCGCCCGAGGTACCCGCGCCCGACGCCCGGCCCGCCCACGTACAGGTCGCCCGGCACCTCCGCCGGCACGGGCCGCAACCGCTCGTCCAGCACATACAGCCGGGCGTTGCCGAAGGCGTGCCCGATCGGCACCTGCTCCCCCAGGGGCGCCAGGTCGGTCACCGGGAAGCCGCTGCACGCGACCGTGGCCTCCGTCGGCCCGTAGAGGTTGAACAGTTCCCCGGCGAAGCCTCCCTCGCGCAGCGCGCGGCAGGTAGCCGGGAGCAGCACGTCACCGCCGGAGCACAGCAACCGGAGTCCGGAGAGCGCCTCACGGTCGTGCCGGGCAAGGTGGTTGAGCGCGATGGCGGGCGCGAGCATGGCGGTGATCCGTCGCCGGCGCAGCTCTTTGCCCAGGTCGGTCTCCATCAGCTCCGGGATGCCCGGCACGACGACGACCTCCGCACCTCCGGCGAAGGAGCGCCACACCTCGAAGGTGAAGGTGTCGAAGGAGATGCTGGACGACTGGGCCGTACGGTCGCCGGGGCCGAGGGCGGGCAGCGTGTCGGACAGGGCGAAGTCGACCATCTGCCGGTGCTCCAGCACCACGCCACGGGGTGTGCCGGTGGAGCCGGAGGTGTACAGCACGCAGGCCGCCGCGGCGGGGTGCGGCTCAGCGGCCGGTGCGACAGAGCCCGGTCCGCCGGACACGGGCGGCCCGTCAGCCGACAGTGGCCACTCCAGTACCGGCACGCCCGTGCCCACCAGGCGTTCCTGCCAGCCGGGGGCGACCAGGACGTGGTTCACCGCGCCGTCGCGGAGCATCTGGTCGCGTCGCGGTGCCGGGTACACCTCGTCGATGGGGAGGTAAGCGGCGCCCGCCCGCAGGACGGCCAGCACGGCCACGACCACGGGCACCCCGCGCGGCAGGTGGAGGGCGACGGTGTCTCCGGGGGACACGCCGCGGGCGGCGAGTGCGCGGGCCGACGACCGGGTCACCTCGTCGAGTTCCCGGTAGGTGAGCCGGCTGCCGGCGTCACTGACGGCGATGGCCGTCGGATGCCGCCCGGCGGTCCGTTCGAAGAGCTCGGTCAGAGTGCTGGGCCGGTCCGCCGTCATCGTGCCCCTCTCGTGGTCGTCTTGTCCGTTGCGGAGGCCGCGCAGGCGTATTCCTCCTCCAGCAGACGGGTCAGGGCTGTCGGCGCGGCGAGACAGCTGAGCTTGTCGCCCTCAAGGACACGGTGCCGCGCGTTCCCGTAAGCGCTCCACCGGAGCATCGCCTCGGGCGCCACTTCGGGGTCCGCGGTCCAGCCGATCGCCGTCAGGGGGCTGCGCACCGGCCGCGGAGCGGGGAGCCGGTAGCCGTAGCACAGCTCCACATCGGCCCTCAGGACGCGCAGGGCCAGCGGAAGGAGCTCCGGGAGGATCTCCTCACCCCCGAGGGCCGCCGAGACGTGGTGCAGTTCGTCGGCGAACTGCTCGTCCGTCATGGAGGGGTGGTAGATGCCGCCGACCCCGGCCTCGGGAGCGCGGTAGCGCTGCTCGGCGGGCACGTGCGGCACGGCTGCGGAGGACACCACGAGCAGGGTGGCCCGGTTCAGCCCCAGGTCCTCGATGCGGGCGGCCAGCGCATGGGCCAGCAGGGCACCCATGCAGTGTCCGAACAGCACGTAGGGCCGGTCCAGGTGGGGGGCCAGGGCTTCGGCCGCGTCCGCGGCGAAATCCGGCACGCTGCGATAGGGGGGGTGACGGATGCGGTTCTCACGGCCGGGCAGTTGCACGGGGCAGACCTCCAGGGGCCCGATCCGGGTCGGCCAACGGCGGTACGAGGAAGCGCCCGTGCCCGAATAGGGCAGGCAGAAGAGCCGAGCCTCGGCCTCCGGCGAGGGCGGCTTCAGCAGCCACCGTCCGGTCGATTGCATTGCTGTCCTCCAACAGTGCTGACAGAGACACGGGCGCGCCGGGTGCGGGCGGGCGGCACGGGCCGCCCCGGCAATCCGCTCCGGCCGGGCGTTCCGTGCCGCGGCCCGGCGGAGCTGTACGTCAGTGGGCGGGCGTGCCGGACGCGACCCGGTCCACTGTCGCGCGGAAGCCGGCCAAGGCCGTGACCGGGTCCGTACCGTCGGCGAAGAGGCACGAGTTGACCAAGACCGACTGGAAGCCGATGGCGAAGGCCTGCTCGACATCGGCGGTGGAGCCGATGCCACCGTCGAGCATGACCGGGACCGGACTGTCGACGAGCATCTCCCCCATCGGTGCGAGGTACTGGGGCTCGATGCCCCGTCGAGCCCCGATGGGGGATCCCATCACGCGCACCATCGTGCTCCCCAGTTCCACGCACTGCGCGAAGGTTCGTTCGTCGGGTGTGATCAGCGGCCACACCTCGAACCCGTCGGCGGTCAGTTCGCGGGCCGCCTCCACCACTTCGGCGTTCACGCTGAGCTTGAAGCCGGGGTCGAGGACTTCCAGCTTGATGACCCGGATACCGGTCAACTGGGCGGCCTGGCGGGTCCGCTTGACCGCCTCCGCGGCGCTGGTGGGGTGGTTGATGTTGAGAACGGGGCTCAAGCCCAGTTCCTCACCGACGAGCGCCATCACGGAACCCAGCGTCGCCGTGTCGTAGCCCACGGGCAGATCGTCGCCCGCGGTGACCTGGTCGATGGTGTGGGTGTTCACGGCGAGATGTCGGCAGCCGCTGGCGCGTAGCATCTCGGCAGCCAAAGAGGTGTCGACACGGTGGGCGGGCTTGGCACCGAAGCAGTGGAAAAGGTCGATCACGATACTCCCCGGAGGCGCGAAGTGGATGGGGTGGGGTGAGAGAGGGGGGTGAGCCAGGAGGGACGGTGGCGTCCTTCGCCCAGGACGGCCTCCCGATAGGCGCGGCTCAGCGCGTCCGTCACGGGACGGCCGGCCGCGTACGTGTGGGTGTCGAGACCCGCCACGGACACCAGGCCGCTGGCCGTCCCGGTCAGGAACACCTCGTCGGCGGCGAGCAGTTCGCCGGGCTGCACTGGTGCCTCGGCCGTCTCGATGCCCAGGTCCCGGGCGAGGGTCAGGACGGTGTCGCGGGTGATGCCCGCCAGGACGCTGTCCTCGAGCCAGGGCGTCACCAGACGGCCGTCGCGAACCAGGAAGACGTTGGCGATCGTGGACTCGGCGACCCTGCCGGAGTTGGGGTCCAACTGGATGGCGTCGTCGAAGCCGTCCTCGGCGGCGCGTGTGCGGGCCAGCGCGGACACCACGTACGTGCCGGTCGCCTTGGCGCGCACCGGAAAGGTGAGCTGTGACGGACGGTGCCAGGGTGACACCGTGACCCGCACGGGGCTGGACGGGGTGTCGTCGGGGGGAAGGGCCCAGATCTCCGTGCCCAGAGTGAAGTGGAAGTCACGGAGATTCACGCCGAGGCGCGGCTCTCGGGTGTGGAGAACGGGCCGCACGTAGGCGTTGTCCAGTCCGCTTTCGGCGGCCGCGTCCCGCACATGGCGGCGCAGGGCGGTCAGGTCGTAGGCGTGCGGGATGCCCAGCAGGGCCGCCGAGTCCAGCAGCCGCTCCAGATGCGCGTCGAGCCGGAACAACATCGGGCCCGCCGGCGTCGCGTACATGCGGATGCCTTCGAAGACGGCCGTGCCGTGCTGGACACTGTTGCTCCCGAACGGCAGCTCCCGCTCCTGCCGTACGCCGTCCATGACCGTGGTGTGGGAAGCTCGCGTGGTCACCATCGGGCCCCCACCTCCGAGGGTCGGTCGGCCGCCTCGAGCACGGCTGCCGCCATGAGGTCCTGACGGTCAAGGACGGCCGCGTGGTCGCCGGGGAGCAGGCGTACCGAGGAGCCGGCCCCGCCCAGGCGCGGCCACGCCATCACATCGGCCTCCCGGACCAGGGGGTCCTCGGTACCCCCCAGGGCGTGTACCGGGCACTCCAGGACCACCGGACGGCGTGGGTGGCTCGCCACGGCGGCACAGTCCGCCCGCCACACCGGCACCATCACGGAGAGCAGCTCCGGGTCGTCCAGGACCATGCTGGGCACCGTGCCCTGCGCGGCCAGCGCCGCTGTCAGTTCCTCGTCGGGCAGGGTGTGCACGGCACGTCCGGCCAGCAGGTGAGGCGGTGGGCAGCCGGCGACGACCAGCCCGCGCGCGCCGGTGCCGCGTTGCTGCAGCCGCGCCGCCATCTCCGTGGCGAGCAGGGCGCCCATGCTGAATCCGAACAGCACCAGTCCGTCGGGGGAACGGCCCGGCCCGAACTCCGTCTCCAATTGGTTCCACAGGTCGTCGGAGAGATCCTTGAAGCGCGCAGCGGCGGTCTCTGCGAAACGGCTGTCGCGCCCCGCCAGGGCGGGCAGATGACAGTGCCCGTGCTCGCGCAGTTCCACCACCATCCGGGAGTACGCGCCGCGACCGCCGCCCACGGGCGGGTACAGAGCAAACCAACTCTCGGTCACTTGGGCGCACCCGCCGTTTCGCGCAGCGCGACGCGCAGCCGGCCCAGCTCCTCGACGCTCTCCAGAACTTGTTCGCGCGGCAGCCCGAAGTCCACCAGGCAGCCGAGTTCGGTGATGCCCGCGGCACCGAGCCGTTCGACCTTCGGCAGGCAGCTTTCCGCACTGCCGAACAGCCCCGAGGTCCCCATGTAGCGGCGCACCCCGTGCTCCAGGAGCGCTTGACGGTCCGCTTCGGTCACCTCGTCCGGGTCGATGCCGGCGCCCCCGCCCGCGGCATACTTGCTGAACAGGTCCATGTGGGCGGAGAGATACCTGACCAGCGGGCCGCGGACGCGCTGTTCGACGCTTGCCGGATCGGATGCCAGGTGGGTGTGGAGCATGCAGGTGACCTGACGGCCGGTGGTGGGGTGCCCTGCCTCGGTGAGCGCCTGGTGGTAGAGACCGACCCTCTCGGTGATCTCGTCGATCGTCTGCTCCAGGAGCGCGGTCAGGACATGCAGGTCGAGCCGGCCCGCCGTGCGCCAGGTGTCAGGGTTGCGAGAACTCGTCAGCCACACCTCAGGGGTGCGTTCCGGGCGCGGGTAGGTGCGTACCTCGACAGGACGTCCGCCCGGCCCTTCGCGGGTGATGCTCCCGCCGTGCCACAAGGTGCGAAGGTCCGCGAGCCTCTCTTCCAGTACCTCCTTGCGGCGTTCGTAGCCCTCGGGGTTGAGGACGAAGTCGTCCGCATGCCAGCCGGAGGCGAGGGAGATGCCCATCCGCCCCCGGCTGAGCGAGTCCAGAACGCCCCACTCTTCCGCCACCAGCAACGGGTCGCGCAGGGGCAGCACGACGCTGCCGGAACGCAGGGCGATTCGGCTGGTACGCGCCGCGATGGCAGCCAGCAGGAGGCCGGGGCTGGGGTAGGGGGCGCCGAAGGGGTCGAAGTGCCGCTCGGGCACCCAGATCGCGTCCAGGCCGAGGGAGTCGGCGAGTTCGGCGCACTCCAGCACGAGTGAGTGTTTGTCCCAGGCGTGGTCGTCGGTGTCGGCGGAGAAGAAGAACAGGCTGACCCCGGGCGTGGACTGCGCACCGTGCGACGGAATGCCCGCCGCGGGGGCGCCGGCCCCGGGTACCGGGCCGGTGACCGGCACCGCGCGGTCGGGGCTGGAAACCGTCCGCGGTGTGGTCGTCTCGGGTGTCGCCGTCCCGTTGGCGCGGATGCGCTCGCGCAGGAGCCGTTCGACCAGACGGCGGCGCTCGGGACCGAGTTCGTCGAGGGAGGATCGCGGGATGTCCGTCGTCATGCGCCGGTGTCTCCTTCCAGCTCGGCCAGCCGGGCTTCGACCTCCTCGTCGGAGAGGGCGGCGACCTCGGCGAGCAGGGCCGCCGTCTCTTCGTCGTCCTCCGAGGTCTGCGCCCTCGCGCTGTCCGTCACGGGCACTCCGAGCCGTTCCAACTGCTCGGCCAGACCCACGACCGTGGGCAGTTCGAACAGGGTGGTCATCTCCAGGCCTTCGGCACCTTCCTTGCGCAGGCGCGTGACCATTTGCATGGCCATGAGGGAGTGCCCACCGATCTCGAAGAAGCTGTCGTTCAGCCCGAATTCGTCCGTGCCGAGCAACTCTGTCCACAGCGCGGCGACGTAGCGCTGCGCGGGCGTGGTGCCGATCTCCTTGCGGGGCACGGGCGTTTGCGGTGCGGCCTGGGCGCGGGGGGCGGCCTCGGCCTGCTCGGTGCGTACGGTCTTCACGGGCAGCGGGTCGAGCCAGTGCCGGGTCCGGGCGAACGGATAGAGCGGAAGCGACAGTCGAAGGCGGTCCTCCTGGGCGTAGAACTCGCTCCAGTCGACTTCCCCGCCCTCCAGCCAGAACCCGGTGAGCAGCTCGAGCAGGTCCTGCGGCTCTTCGCCGTCCTCTCCCGCGAGCGCGGTCAGGAAGGCCGCCTGCGTTCCCGTACCGGCGGCCAGGCGGGTCAGGGTGCGGCCGGGTCCCAGCTCGATGAACACGGAGACCCCGTCGCGGACGAGGGTGTTGAGGCCTTCGTCGAACCGTACGGTGTGGCGCAGCTGTCGTCCCCAGTAGTCGCCGTCGGTGGCCTCCTGCGCGGTGAGGTACTCGCCTGTGACGTTGGAGACGACGAGTCCCTGCGGCGCGTGCAGCTCGTGGGAGCCGGCAGTCTGCCCGAACGCGTCCGCGGCCGTGTCCATCAGGGGCGAGTGGAAGGCCCGGGAGACCTCGAGTCGCCCGCAGGAGACGCCGTCGGCGCGCAGGCGGGAGGCCAGTTCCTCGATCTCCTGCGGCTCACCGGACACCACCACGAGCTGATCGGCGTTGACCGCGGCCAGGGCGAGGTCGCCTGGCACCTCGTCCAGCAATTTGACGGCCTCTTCCTCCGCGAGGTTCACGTAGAGCATGGCGCCCTCGGGAGTCTCGCTCATCAGCCGTCCGCGCCGGGCGACCAGTTCGACGGCCGGCTCGAGATCCAGTACGCCATTGAGCGCGGCGGCCACGAGTTCGCCGACGCTGTGCCCGAGCATGGCGTAGGGCCGGACGCCGTAGTCCATGAGGGTGCGGCCAAGAGCCCACTCCACCGCGAACAGCGCGGGTTGGGTGTACTCGGTGGCGGTGAGGGTGCTTCGCGCCTCCTCCAGGGCGGACGCGTCCGGACGCAGTACCGGCAGCAGGTCGACCCCGGCGCGCTCCCGGAACAGACCGATCACGCGGTTCAGGTGGGCGGCGAACACAGGGTCGCCCTGCGCCAGTCGGGCCCCCATGGCCGGAACCTGGGTTCCCTGCCCGGGGATGAGGAAGGCGGTGCGCACCGATCCGCGTGCCTGCGCCTCGCGTTGGCTGCGGCTGCCGCGTGCGGACAGTCCATAGGCCACGTCGTCCAGGTCGTGGGCGGTCAGGGCGCGGCGCAGCGGGAGTTCACGCCGGCCGGTGGCCAGGGTGTGGGCCACGTCGGCCACGTCGGCGTGCGGGTTCTCCCGAGCCCACTGCCCCAGCGACTGGCTCAGATCCTCCAGGGCCTCACCGGACTTCGCGGACAGCAGGACGGGGTGACGGCGCCGGGGCGAGGCTCCGACGGAGCGCACCGGCGGGGCCTCCTCCAGTACGACGTGGGCGTTGGTGCCGCCCATGGCGAGCGAGTTCACCGATGCGAGCAGTGGTCCGTCCCCCTCCAGACGGGCCAGTTCGGTCGCCACCCGGAACGGCGAGGAGTCCAGCTCCAGTTTGGGGTTGGGCCGGCGGAAATTGACCACGGGAGGAACCTTGCGGTTCTTCAGGGAGAGGACGGTCTTGATGAGACCGGCGATGCCCGCGGCGGCGTCGAGGTGGCCGATGTTCGGCTTGGCCGATCCCAACCAGCAGTACGAGGTGTCCTCGGTCCAGTTGCGGAACGCGCGGGTGAGCGCCGCCACTTCGATCGGGTCGCCCAGCGGGGTGCCCGTGCCGTGCGCCTCCACCATCTGGATGTCCCGCGCGTCAACTCCCGCTCGGCGCAGCGCACGCGCCACGGCGCGGCTTTGCCCGTCCACGCTCGGCGCGGTGAAACTCGCCTTGGCCTGACCGTCGTTGTTGATGGCCGAGCCGCGAATGACGGCGTGGATCTGATCGCCGTCCCGCAGAGCGTCGGCGAGCCGCTTGAGCACCACCACTCCCACGCCGCTGCCCACGACGCTGCCACCGGCGTCGGCGTCGAAAGCGCGGCAGTGCCCGTCCGGGGAGGAGGTGCCGCCCGGGTTGGCGAGATACCCCGCGGCATGCGGCATGCGCACCGACGCGCCGCCCGCCAGCGCGACGTCACACTCCTCGTCGACGAGGGCCCGACAGGCCATGTGCACGGCCACGAGCGAGGTGGAGCAGGCGGTCTGCACGGCGAGACTGGGTCCACGCAGGTCGAGTTTGTGGGAGACGCGGGTGGTCAGGTAGTCCTTGTCGTTGCCGACCATGGTCTGCAGGTCACCGACCAGGCCGACCACGTCCTCGGCGTGCGGCATCACGTTGTGCAGGATGTACGTGTTCATGGTGGAGCCGCCGAACACGCCGACAAGGAGGTCGTCGCGCCTGCTGTCGAAGGCGGCGTCCTCCAACGCGTGGTAGGCACATTCGAGGAACACCCGGTGCTGTGGCTCCATGATCGACGCCTCTCGCGCGGCGTAGCCGAAGAACGCCGCGTCGAAGCGGTCGGCGTCCTCCAGCGGTGCGGAGGCGTTGACGTAATAGGGGTCGTCCACCAGGTCTCGCCGGGCTCCGTTGGCGAGCATCTCCTCGCGGCTGTGCCGCACGATGCTCTCCACGCCCTCGCGCAGGTTGCGCCAGTACTCGGTGACGTTGTGGGCACCGGGCAGCCGAGCCGCCATGCCGGTGATCGCGATGGAGTCGGGGTGCTCGTGAGCGGGAATCCGAGTCACTGATCGTCCTTCACTGTCGCAGCTGCCAGGGTGTCGGCGGGGCCGTCGCGGTCGACGTGCCGCAAGGCGGCCAGCCGCCGGGCCAGGTCGCGGGGACGCGGGTACTCGAAAACTTCGTGGACGGGAAAGTCGACGCCGAGCGCGGCGGAGATACGGCCGTGCACCCGGGTCACCACCAGGGAGTGGGCGCCCACGTCGAAAACGTTGACGTCCGGCGCCACGTCGGGGGTGGCCAGGGCGGCTGCCCAGACGGCACAGACGGCGGCCTCGATCTCGGCCGGGGAAGCGGCATCGGGGAGGCGCTGCGCATGGCACTCCTCGGCCAGCCGTTCGAGGGCGGCCTCGTCGAGCTTGCCGTTGGCGGTGGTGGGCAGCCGCTCCAGGAGAACTTCCTGCTCGGGAAGCATGGCCGGGGGCAGCCGTGCGGCGACGTGATCCCGGACGGTCCGGATGTCGATGCCGGTGCCGACCAGGTAGGCGACCAGCCGAGCAGGGATGCCGATGACGCGTACTTCCGCGGACACGACACCCGGTGCGCTCCGCAGCGTTCGCTCCACCTCACCGAGTTCGGCCCGGTGCCCGCGGATCTTCACCTGGCGGTCCGCGCGTCCGACGACCACGAAGACACCGTCGTGCCGTGCGTACGCGAGGTCCCCGGTGCGATAGAGGACCTCGTTTGTCTCAGGGCACCTGACGAAGCGTTCGGCGCTCAATTCCGGTCGCCTCAGGTAGCCGTCGGCGACACCGGGGCCGCCGATACGGATCTCGCCCAGAGCGCCGACCGGTACCGGACGGCCCTGTTCATCGACCAGGTCGATCCGGGCCGCCGCGGTGGCGCTGCCGACGGGAACCAAGCGCGGCGGCTCCGCCCCTTCGGGCGGGCGGGGTATCTCGTACATCAGGCAGTTCACCGTGGCTTCGGTGGGCCCGTACCCGTTGAACAGCCGGCAGTCGGGGGCCGCCAGAGCGCGCATGCCCTCCGCGGTCACTCCCTTGAGCACTTCACCCCCCAGAAGGACGAGCCGCAGGTCGGGCAACCGCTCGCCCGCGGCAATGAGTTCGTCGGCGAACGACGGGGTGGTGAACAACACCGAGACGCGTTCACGGCGCAGGAAGCGGGCATAGGCCAGGGCGCTGAGCCGGTCCTCCTGACCGGGCACCACGACGCAGCCGCCGAACGGCAGGAAGGTGAAGAGTTCCTGAAGCCCGAAGTCGAAGCCGAGGGAGAGCGTCTGTGCCACCCGCGCCCACGGGCCCAGGCGCCAGGTGTCGGCGCACCAGGCGATGAGCCGGCCGATCTGCTCGTGCCGAATGAGGACGCCCTTCGGGTGACCGGTCGATCCGCTGGTGTAGACGGTGAAGGCCGCGGCGTCGGGGATCTCCGGTACGTGCGGGCGCGTAGGCCGTGGAGCGTGCTCGTCGCCATCCGCTACGGCGTCCAGGACGACGACCTCGATGGCGGGTTGTGCGACTGCCGCGAGGCGGGCGGCACGGTCGGCCTGATCGGCGGAGGCGATCAGGGCCGCCGGTCGGCAGTCCCCCAGCATGTGCCGCAGTCGCTCGTCGGGGAAGTCGACAGGCAAGGGCAGAACGCCGAGTCCCGCCTCCCAAGCCCCGTACAGGGCGACGACGAAGTCGGCCGGAGACGTGATCAGCAAACCGGCCTGCTGCCGCGCCAGGACCTCGGCGGTCGCGTCCTGCTCGGCGCGGGCGGATGTGCCGGCGAAGGCGGTCATGCGGTCAGCTCCTTCCCTCGTGCACGAGGCGCAGCGCGTCGGCGACCCGTTCGACCCGCCGGATGAACTCGCCGCGGCTCCACACCTGGTGAGGTCCCTGGATCGCGGGCGCACCGGGTGTGTGCTCGGCCGTGGCCCTGATCCGCTGAAGCAGCGAAGGCTCCAAGGGCGGGGTCGCGCAGCGTCCGATGCGTTCGAGAAGTACGGCGTCGTGGTCGGACAGGACGGTGAGGTCGGCCAGCCGCGCACCGCAGGCCCGCTCCGAGGCGGCGAGTGCCGCGCAGAACGTGTCGAGCACCCCACGGGCGGTCTGTTCGGTGAACAGATCGGCGGCGTAGTCCAGCGTGAGGTGAAGACCTTCGGGACCGGGCGTGACCACCAGGTCCAGGTCGTATCGACAGCTTGGCCGCTCGATGGGGACGGACCGCAGCACGAGCTGACCAAGGGTGAGTTCGGTATCACCGCCGGACAGTGCCTCCAGCAGGCCGGCCACGTCCGGCAGTGGGTTCTCCTGGTAGGTGATGAGCGTCTCGACCAGCGGGGTGCGGCCGGGTTCGCGGTCGGGACGGACGGCCTCAACGGCGCGGGCCAGCGGATACAGACCGGCGTCCAGGCCGGCGGTGAGCTGGGCACGGGCCTTGGCGACCAACGCTTCCAGGAGCTGGTCGGGCTCGACGTCGAGGGCCAGGGGGACCGTGTTCGTGCACAAGCCGCCGATGGCCCCGTGGCGTCCGCCGGTGCGGCCGGTCACCGGTACCCCCACCACGACGGGCGTCGGCGTGCCGTAGCGCCGCAAGGTGGCGGCCCACAACACGGCCATGAGGCCGACCGGGTCCTGACCCGCCGGCCCGGGGACGACAGGGGCGGCCACCCTCGCCTCGACCCGGGCGCCCCGCCGGCTGCGAACGGCGGTGCGGGGGAAGTCCGTGCGCACGCCGAGCGACGCGGCGCGGCGTGGCAGTATCCCGCGCAGGAAGGCGTCACGTTCGCCGGCTTTTCCGGAGTCGAGGTAGGCCTGCTGTTCTCGCACGTACGCGTCGTACGACCCCGGTTCGGGCAGACGCACCGGGCGTCCGGCGACCAGGGCGGAGTAGGCGGATCCGAGGTCACGCAGCGCCAAGGACAGCGACCACAGATCGGTGACCAGGTGGTGCACCACGACCTGGTAGACACGCCGTGTCGGGGTCTGCCACCGATACAGGCGCAGCAGCGGTCCTTGTTCGGGGTCGAAGGGCAGGGCGGCCGCCTCGGACAGCTGCTGTGCCAACCTGTCCTCGGTGACGGGCACCGGTGTCAGGGCGAGGGCGTCGCGCATGCGGCGGGTGGACACAGGTTCTCGGCGTCCGTCGGCCCCGGACGACGTGAAGCGGACGTGCAGCTCCGGCTGGTGCTCCAGGGCGGTGCGCAGGGCCCGTTCGAACAGATCGTGGTCGGTGCCCGGTCCTGGCTCGCAGGCGAAGGAGATGGTGTAGGCGTCGCTGTCGGGGTCGAGCATGTGCAGGAACAGCAGGGATTCCTGAGCCTTGGACAGTGCGCCGGAGGCATCGTCGCCTGCCCGGACCGGCGCCGGTTCGGCAGTGCCGACCTGCTCCATCAGGTCCGCGAGGGTGGCGCCTGCCAAAAGGTCGCGGACGGGGATGTCCACGCCGGCGTGGCGCGCGATCAGTTCCGTCAGCCGTACGGCGCCCAGCGAGTCGAGGCCGTGCAGGGTGAGCGGTCGATCGTCGCCGACACCCGTGCCGAGCACCTCCCGCACGGCCCGGCGTACAGCGGCTGTGGGGGCCGTGTCGCCCGGAGCGGGGGCCCGGCCGTGGTCGAAGCGGTGCCCGGCGTAGTCGCCCGCAAGGTACCGGGTGCGGCACTCGCCGCGTCTGAGCTTGCCGCTGGTGGTCTTGGGCACCGTGCCTCGCGGCACCGCGACGATCTCGTGTGGGGCCAGACCGAAGGACGTGGCGATGGCACCGGCGATCCGTGCCCGGTCGTCGTCGGTCAGGCTCTGTCCCGGGCGCACTTCCGCGACGATCACCACGCCCTGGTCGTCCGGCGCGGCGAACGCGGCGACGCAACCGGGGCGCACCGCGGGACAGAGGTCGACGACGAGTCGTTCGATGTCCTGGGGGTGGTGATTGCGGCCCCGAACGATGATGACATCCTTGATGCGACCCGTGACGTGGAGTTCGCCGTCCTGCAGGAAGCCGAGGTCACCGCTGCGCAGCCACTTCTTGTCGCTGCCGCTGACGTTCGCTGCGAACACCTCGGAGGTGAGGTCGGGCCGATTCCAGTACCCGGCGGCGACGGCCGGCCCGTGCACCAGGATCTCGCCCACTTCCCCCACGGGCAGCGGCGTGCCGTCCGGCCCGCCGACGGCGACCTCGCAGTCGCGCGGTACTCCACAGCTGACGACTTCCTCTCCCTCACGGGAGATGCGGGTGCTCGCGCCCGTGCCCACGGGCACTGAGGTCACCAACAGCGTGGATTCCGCCAGCCCGTAGCAGGGAACGAAGGAGTCGTCCCTGAATCCTGCCGGAGCGAGCGCCTCGGCGAAGCGGCGGAGCGTGGTGGTCGATACGGGTTCGGCACCACTGTAGGCGGTCCGCCAGCCGCTCAGATCGAGACCGGCGGGCAGTCCGTCGCGGTTCACGGTGCGGGCCACGAGATCGTACGCGAAGTTGGGGGCGCCGCTGGTGGTCACTCCGTACGTGTGCACCGCGGCGGGCCATGCCGTGGGGTTGCGGATGAAGTCGATCGGCGAGGCCAGGTAGGCGCTGCACCCGGTGTGCAGGGGGTGCAGGATGTTTCCGATCAGGCCCATGTCGTGATACGCGGGCAGCCAGCTCAGCACGACGCTGTCCGCGGTGTGCCGGAACGCGTCGCGGATGGCGGTCAGGTTCGCCGTGAGATTGCCGTGCGTCACCATGACGCCGCGCGGTTGGGCGGTGGAGCCCGAGGTGTACTGCAAGAAGGCCAGCGTGTCAGGGGCCGGGGAATCGCTCGGGACGTGTCGGTCCTCGCCGGTGCGCCACAACACCGGGGTGGCGAGTGCTTCCGCCACGTACTCCGCCATGCCCGCGTCGGAGGTCCAGGCCACCCGGGAGCCGCTGTCCTGCTGGATGCGCCGTACCTTGGCGCGGTCCTCCGCGGTGTCGAGCAGGGGGTACACCGGGACCGGGACGCATCCGGCGTACAGGCAGCCGACGAATGAAGTGACGAAGTCGAGTCCGGGCGGCTGGATCAGCAGGACGCGGTCGCCCGGGGCGACTTCGGCGAGCAGCGCGGCGGCCACCGCGGCTGCCGCGTCGTCGAGTTCGGCACACGTGCGTGTGTCGGTGCGGTCCTTGAGGTCGGTGAGCCAGGACAGCGCGACGGCTGTGCCCTCTCGCTCGGCGCGCGCCCGTATCGCTCCGACGAGGTCGAGCGGGGTCGATGTGCGTGCCAACCGGGTCTCCCTCATCGTTCACCTGCTCGGGCATGGGGGTCGGGTCGCTCGTCGGGCCCCGTCGGCCCTTCGCCCCCGGATCGGTCCAGGTACGCGGCCAGGTCACGCAGGCGCGGGTTCTCGAACACAGCGACCAGGGGGACTCCACGGCCCCGTGCGCGACGCAGCCGTCCGGCCAGACGGATGGCCAACAGCGACTGGCCGCCGAGTTGGAAGAAGTCGTCCGTCGCGCCGACGGGCCGGACACCGAGGACGTCCGAGAACACTTCGGCGAGCATGATCTCGGTGGCGCTCTGCGGCGGGACATGGTCCGGACGCTCTCGTCCAGGGTCGGGGCCGTGGCCCGCGGGCGGTGGCAGGGCCGCTCGGTCGGCCTTGCCCGCGGCGGTGGTGGGGATGCGATCCACGGGCACGATCGCGGACGGGATCATGTAGGGCGGCAGATGTGTGCGGGCGACACGGTGCAGTTCGGCCGCGCCGGGCTCCCCGTGGTCGGGGACGTAGTGGACGGCGATACCGCGCCCGCCCGGACAGTCGTCCCGCACCGAGGCGACCACCTGGTGGACATCCGCCTCCCGGGACAACACGCCCTCGATCTCGCCGAGTTCGATGCGGTAGCCCCGCAGTTTGACCTGTCCGTCGGTGCGCCCGAGGTACTCCAGCCCCCCTGGCCCCGGCCGGGCCAGATCGCCTGTGCGGTACATGCGCGAGCCGTCCGCGGCGAACGGGTCGGCGACGAAACGCCGGGCGGTCAGGCCGGCCCGGGCGTGGTAGCCACGGGCGACTCCCGTGCCGGCCACGTATATCTCGCCGGTCTCGCCCTGACGCACCGGGCACAGTTGGGCATCGAGGACGTACACCCGTACGCCGGGGAGCGGAACTCCGATGTGTGGCTGCGGCGCGTCGGCCATGGACGTGGCCGTCGCGTCGACCGTGCACTCCGTGGGGCCGTACAGGTTCACGGGGACCACCCCGCCGGCGGCGGCCAGGTCGCGCAGCCTGGTCCACAGGGAGGGAGCGACGGCCTCGCCTCCGACGAGCAGCCGCAGGGGAGCGCGGCCCGGGGCGGGGCTGAAGTGGTCGAGGAGTGGCGCGAGGTGGGAGGGAGTGATGTCCAGGTCGGTCAGGGAGTGGGCGTCGATGGCGGCGGCGAGTTCCGCCGGGTCCGATCGGGTCTTCTCGCCGAGCAGGACGAGGGTGTCACCGCGGAACAGTCGCAGCCACTGCTGGACGGACGCGTCGAAGGAGATGCTCGCGTTCCAGCCCACGCGGCCTGGGGGCGTTCCCGTGAGCATGCCTCGCTCCAGAGCGTCCAACAGCCGGGGCAGAGATCCGTGTTGGACGGCCACGCCCTTGGGGCGCCCCGTTGAGCCCGAGGTGTAGAGCGTGTACGCGAGAGCGGCGGGATGCAGCGGGAGTGCCCGCAGATCCCCGGAGGTCGTGGCGGGCGCGGAGAGCCGCTCCACGCGCAGCGCCCGTGCATCCGACCCGGCGGGCAGGCATCCCACCGTGGTGGCGTCCACCAGGACGAGGCGCGCCCCGCTGTCCCTGAGCATGTAGGAGAGCCGTTCACCCGGGTGAGCGGGGTCGAGCGGAAGATAGGCGGCGCCCGACTTCAGGATGCCGAGCAGCCCGATGACGAGTCCCGTGCTGCGGCCCAGACACAGTCCGACCAAGGTCTCGGGGCCGGCGCCGCGGGCGGCGAGGGCTGCGGCGACGGCATCGGATCGGCGGTCGAGTTCGGCGAAGGAGAGGCGTCCGTCCTCCGCCACGACGGCGGTGCGGTCCGGGAAGCGGCCCACGCATGCCTCGAACCGCTCCTGCAGGGAAACCCGGTTGTCCGGCTGTGTCCGGGGCTGCGTTCCAGGCGGAGGGGAGTGCGGGGAGGAGACCTGATCGACCGTCGCGGCAACGGACGCCGAATCAGTCATGATGGTCGCACTCCTTTCCGAAGGTGGCCCAGGTCGGCGTGGATGGTTCAGAAGCGAAAGCGAGCCGGTGCCGAGTCGAGCGCACCGACGGCGGCTTCGAATTGCTGCTCGAGCGAACGCAGTTGGGGGGCGCCGTCGGCTCCACCGGTGTCGCGGACGCGCATGATCTGCTCGGAGAGCTGCAGGATCGGGGTCAGCTCGTCGACGCCGACGCCTTTGCCGCTGAGGTAGGGCAACGACCAGAAGTCGAAGTCGTACAGCGGGAGCCAGGTGGAGCCGGTGACCCTGTCGAACATGGAATCGGTCAGGTCGGCCGCCTCGCTCGACGTCATCGTGGCGTGGCTCCAGCTGTAGCCCTCGCCCTCGATGCCGAGCGCCTCTTTGTTGCGGTAGACGGGCGAGCGGGGGTTGGCCCACCATGCCTGCGCCCTCCAGAAGGTCGGCTTCGTCTCGTTGAGGAAGTCGACGGTGTTGCTCACCGTGCGGGCGTTCTCACCGGGAAACCCGACGATGATGGAGGCGAAGGTGGTGATGTCACGCTCGTTGAGCCGTTCGAGCCCGACACGGTACTGGCTGTCCTGAGCGAGCTTGTGCATGTTGGCGAGGATCTCGGTGTCGCCGGATTCGATTCCCAGGAACACCCCGGAGCAGCCGCTCTCGGCGGCCAGGTCGAACGCTTCCTCGTCCCGGGCGTTGGAACATCGGAAGTAGGAGTACCACCGCAGCCCGAGGTCCTCCTCGATCATCATGCGGCAGATCTCCTTGAACCGCTTGGGCGGTACGTTGAAGGTGTCGTCGACGAACACGACGTTCCTGACACCGAGTTCCGCCATGGCGCGCAGCTCCTTGCGCACGGTCTCCACGGACGCCGTCGTCAATGCGCCGGCCCGTGAGGGGTAGTCGCAGAAGCTGCACTTGAAGGCGCAGCTGCGGGCGGTGCGCAGCTGAGCGGTGGCCCCTATCAGTTCCGGGGAGAAGCCCGACCAGTCGATGGAGCTGTCGTCGAGATCGTTGCTCTCCGGACGCCGCCGGGTCAGTTGCCACATGCCGTCCGTGCAGTGGATGACGTTGTCGACGGCGGAGATGTCCCGCCCTTCCTTGAGGGTCGCGGCGAGCCTCGCGAGGGCGGTCTCTCCCTGTGATTCCCGCACGTACGAGTCGGCACCCATCGCGTCGAACAGGTCTTGGACGGTGTCCGTGATGCCGTTCATGCACAGGTTGTCGACAAGCGGGCCCCCGATCACGATGTGGCTGTCGGGCGAGTACTCCCGGACGAACTCCACGATGGGCACGACCGGAAGGATGTTGACGTAGAACGTGGTGGTGACCGCCACCACCGTGGGCCGCTCCGCCAGCAGGTCCGCGAGTCGATCGCGCTCGCCGCTGTAGAGCGACACCGGTTCGGCGCTCAGGCCGCGCCGGCGAAGGAAGCTGGTCAGATACAGCGCCGCGAGGTTGAAGACCTCTCCGACGTGATAGCGGTCGTGCCGTCCGGTGACGCGATTGCGCAGGGTGCTGAAGGCGTCCATCCATGGCATCGGCCGCCCGTCGACGACCAGATGCTCCTTGCGGAAGACCTGGTATTCCGGTGAACCGGGGCCCGCCCGTTCACTCATGACCCGATAGTCGTCGAAGTTTCCCTCGTTGTAGCCGATGACCACGCAGTCGAGGCCGGCCATGCGATGAACACCCCCGCAGTTCGGTCGGAGCCCACGGACGAATCCGTCGTCTTCCCGGGCGCGGTGCCGGGAACAGATGGACCGTACGCGCGGCCGGTTGTAGGGGAGTTACGTGCCCGACGCCCTGCGGGATTTCGCCATTTGACCGGATCGCCATGGACGTTGGGCGGGTGGCAGTGCAGGCACGGTTCGTGATCATTGGGTATCCACGTCCGGTGATCTCAGCCACCCGCGGGCGCTGCCGCCTTCCGCAACCTCGCCGAGACCACCCAGGCCGTCCGCGACGGACCTGAATGAACTCTCCGGGTCCTGGGCATCACCCACAACCGAGACACCCACAGGAATTGATCAAGCCCCGCCAAAGAACCTTGCACTTGCATGGACAGGTGCGTAACCTCATTTCGGTCGCAGACTCGTATGAGCTTCGCGATTCCACACCTGGTCGCTACACGGACATATTCACCGAATGTCCACGTCCGTTTTCATCCGAGACCATCAGCCCCCACGCTCGCCCCCTGATGAGGAGTCCTGCGCTCGATGAATCACGCGATCTCGGTTCACACCCTCGGAAGTTTCGAACTGGCCATTCACGGGAAACCGGTCCAACGATGGAAGGCGGGCAAGGCCCGTGACCTCTTTCAGTTTCTGTTACTACGCCAAGGGCGAGTGGTTCCGCGGGAAACACTTCACGAGTCACTGTGGCCGGGATCCTACTGGTCGGCGAATTCCAGTTCGCTCAAAGTGGCGGTGCACACGTTGCGCAGAGTTCTGGCCAACTGCCAAGCATCGTCGGAGGAGACGAGCTCGCCGTCACTGCGCCTGGTCACTCGCGAAACCGGCTACACCCTGCAGGCCAGGGGAGTATGGGTGGACTCCGAGGTCTTCGACGACCTGGTCGACCAAGGGCACCGTGCCGAGTCGGCCGGGGCCCATCGCGAAGCGAGCCAACACTACCGGGCGGCCGCCGAACTGTACGGAGGGGACTTCCTGGCAGGAGCCCCCATGGAATGGGCCAATGTCCACAGGGAATGGCTCCGTGGCCGATTCCTCTATGTTCTCCAGCGGTTGGCCGAAACCAGTCTTGTGGAAGACGATCCGCTCTCGGTGATGCGCTATTGCCGTCGGATCCTTGAAATCGAGCCATATCGCGAGCAGAGCTATCGCATACTGATGTACACGCATGCTCAGCTCGGGCAGCTCAATCAGGTTCGCCGCTGGTACGACCTATGCACAACACGTTTAC
Organism: Streptomyces longisporus; assembly: GCF_039532765.1. Taxonomy (NCBI): domain Bacteria; kingdom Bacillati; phylum Actinomycetota; class Actinomycetes; order Kitasatosporales; family Streptomycetaceae; genus Streptomyces; species Streptomyces longisporus. Next base: position 773,661 of record NZ_BAAASG010000007.1, on the reverse strand, counting down.
GCGAAGACCTGCAAGCCGCCCCGGAACCAGCGACCAGGCTCACCTATTCCCGCGCCATGCACGGCCAACTCAACGCACACAGCTGGGAATCCATCGACTGCCCCAGCCCCACGGCAGCCCACTGAAATCGGCCGACCAAAGCCTGGCCGCCACTGAATCGCCTTACACTCTCTGCATGATCAGAGAGGCGTATCTGCAGGTGGCCACGGCCGCCGCCGATCTCATCGGCCGTCCATCCGTGGCCGCCGCATGGAACGAGCCAAGCGTCCTTCCCGGGTATGACGTAGCCGGCCTGTGCGGCCATCTCGCACGCAACATCGTGCTCGTCGAGCCGCTGCTCGCCGCCCCTGCCCGCGGCGCGCACCCCATCCCTGTCCTCGATCACTACACCGGCGACGACTGGCTGGACGCGGACCCTCAGAGTGAGCAGCATCTCGCGATCCGCGAGCGGGGCAAGAAGGCTGCGGCCGAGGGACCGGAGAGTCTGGCAGAGCAGGTGTCCGGCGCCCTGAGCCGGCTGGATCGGGCCATCCCCGCGCAGCCCGCGGACCGGGTCGTCGACCTGCCCGGCATGTGGAGCCTGACGCTCGACGACTTCCTGCTGACCCGCCTGGTCGAGGTGGTGGTCCACTGCGACGACGTGGCGGTGAGCGTCGGCCTGCCCACCCCCGAACTGCCGACCGAGCACTACGAGGAGACGATCGCTCTCCTGTCGCGGCTCGCGATGCGACGGCACGGGCCGATTGCCGTGGTCCGGGCGCTCAGCCGGAGCGAGCGGGCGCCTCGCACGATCTCCGCCTTCTGACCGCGGCGGTGGTCACCTGGGCGGCCCGCACGTCACGCCGCTCAGTCACCGCGTCGGTTGGTCCATGGCCGCGGCGAGACTGCGCGGACGCATGTCCACCCAGTGTTCCTCGACGTACTCCACACACGACGCGTGCCCCGCCGGCCCGTGCACCGTGCTCCAGCCCCCCGGCACGTCGAGGTCCGCGGGCCACAGCGAGTGCTGCCCCTCCTCGTTGCACAGGACGAGGTAGGCGCCGTCGGTGTCGTCGAACGGGTTGCTCATCACAGTCCTCCATGTGTCGTGGTCATCCCCGCCGCGTCGAGCGAACCGGGTGGTGCGGCGCCGTTCAGGCGGGTGCAGCCCGGGAATCGGGCCGGTCGAAACCCCCCGGTCCGGCGGCGGCGGACGCGCGGCCGAGAAATTCCACGAGGCCGTCCACCGACTCGCTGTCGAAGAGATCGATCAGCTCAAGGTTCAGACCCAGTTCCGCACCGAGCCGGCGTACGAGCTGCGCACCGCGAAGTGAACTGCCGCCCATGGCGAAGAAGTTGGCCGAGCAGTCGACCTCCGGCAGACCCAGGACCTCCGCCCACACTGCCGCGATGCGCCCGTGCAGCTCCGTCCGCGACACGACCGTAGGCGCGGCATCGCTCGGCGCCACGCGGTGCGGCACGTTTTCCGGGCCCCTCAAGGGCTTCGTCCCCGCGGCGGGCAGCGACACCGCCGCCTCGGCGAGCTGGGCGAGAGTCGAGTCGGGAGTCGCGACGGCGGCTTCGAGTATCTCGACATAAGCCCGGGCGACACCGTCCATGCTGGTGACGTCGAACATGTCCGTGGCATAGCGCAGGTTCAGGACACGTTGCGTGTCCGCTTCCTCCCGCACCTCGGCCAGGAGGTCGAACTCCGTGGTGACCTCGATGCGATGCAGCAACCGCTCGCTCACCTCCGTCGCGTCCACGCCGATCAGACGCAGGGGTTCGCTTTCGGGCACGTACTGGAAGGCCACTTGGTAGAGCGGGTGGCGACTGCTGTCGCGCGGCGGGTTGATCCGGTCCACGACGTGGTGGAAGGGAGCGTCCCCGTGCTCGAAGGCGCTCGAAAGGTCCGAGCGGACCGCGACGAGCAGTTCGGACAGGGTCGACCCCGGGTCGCAGTCGGCGACCAGGACCACGGAATTGACGAAGTAGCCCAGCAGGTTCTCGAGCTCCGGCTCGCTCCGCCCCGACAGCGGCGTGCCGACCACAGCCCGCGGCTCGTCCGCCCACCGTGCCAGCAGGACGTCGAAGATCGCCAGGTAGACCACGAAAGGGGGGACGGAGGCGGTGCGGGCCAGCTCCGTCACACCGCGGACCGCGGCAGCCGGGATCGGGATCTGGCTGTAGGCCGCCGTGAAGCGGCGCAGAGCGGGCCTTGGCCGGTCGGTGGGCAGCTCCGGCGCGCGCACGTCCCGCAGCCGTTGCGCCCAGTGCTCGACGGAGGCTTCCAGTGCGGGGGCCTCCTCCTCACGCTGCCACCGGGCGAAGTCGGCGTACTGCACGGCGAGTTCAGGTAGTTCAGGTCGCCTTCCGCGAACCTCGGCGGCGTACAGTTCGGACAGTTCTCGCCTCAGCAGGACGTCCGAGCCGCCGTCCCAGACGATATGGTGCGTCACCAGCACCAAGGTGTGCCGGTTCGCTGCCATCCGGAACAGCACGCCGTGCAGCAAGGGCGGGGACGACAGGTCGAACGGCTTCTCCAACTCTCCGGCCAGGTGGCCGGCAATGACATCGTCCTGCTCCTGTCCGTCCCCGTCGCCCATGTCGACGCACCTCAGCTCGAAGGGCGCGCAGCCACGGACCACCTGCTCGGGTCGCCCGTCCACCGGGACCAGTGCGGATCGCAGCACCTCGTGCCGTTCGACGAGCGCGGTCAACGCCCGCCGCAGGGCTTGTGGGTCGAGTGGGCCGGTCAGCTCCCAGCCGGCGAGCATCATGTACGCCGAAAGACCGGGAACGAGTTCCTCGGCGAGCCAGAGCGCTTCCTGACCGAACGACAGCGGTGCCTTGTCTTCCATCGTCAGCTCCTTCGCGAAAGGTCTTCCGCCAGGGCGCGCCGGTCCGTCTTGCCGTTGGTGTTCAGTGGCAGCCGGTCCAGGCACACGACGCGTCCGGGGAGCATGTGATCCGGAAGTACGGCGGCCAGCTCCTTGCGCAGCCGGTCCAAGAGCGCCTCGTTCTGCTTGTCGTCCGCGGCGTGCCGGGGGCCGGCGGCGTGCTCGGTGACGACGCACGCGGCCAGGGCCGGTTCCCCTCGCGCGGTGCTCTCGACGACCGCGGCCGCGTCGCCGATCCAGGGCACGGCCCGCAGGGCATGGTCGATCTCGCCCAACTCGATGCGGAAGCCTCGGATCTTGACCTGGTCGTCCCGGCGCCCGACGTAGTGCAGTTGGCCGGCCTCGTCCCTGTGGGCGAGATCTCCGGTGCGATACCAGCGGCCCGGCCTGCCGGGCAGCTGGAGGAAGCGCTCGGCGGTCAGTTCGGGCATGTCGACATAGCCGGGTGTCACCTGGCGGCCGCCGATGAGGATCTCCCCGGTGCATCCAGGGGCGACCGGCCTCAGTTCCTCGTCCAGGACGACGGCCGGGCTGTGGTCGTAGGCCGTGCCGATGGGAGTGGCCGATACGGCCCGGGTCACTTCTTCGGCCGTCAACCGCTTGAACGTGTTGTAGACCGTGGTCTCGGTGATGCCGTAGACGTTGCACCATGCGGGCTGCGGTCCGGGCTGGGATCGCGTCCAGGACTGGATGGCCCGGTAGTTGAGTGCCTCGCCGCAGAAGGTGACATTGCGCAGCGGCAGGTGCACCGCCTCCTCCTCCACGACCTCGGCGAGGTGGTGGAAGACGCTGGGGACGATGTGGAGTCGTGTCACACGGTGGCGCAGCAACAGTTCGGCCAGGGACTCGGGGTCCTGCTGGGCGGCGCGTGGAACCGCGACCAAGGTGGCGCCGACGGCCACCGCCGCCCACATCTCCCACACGCTGACGTCGAATCCGTGGGCGTGTTGCAGGGGCCACACCTCGCAGTCGGCGAACCCGAACAGCGGCAGGGCGTCGGTGAGCATCGCGAGGACGTTGGCGTGGGTCACCTCCACGCCCTTGGGCACGCCGGTGGAGCCCGAGGTGTACATCACGTACGCGACGGACCCCGGTCCGGGCACGGTGTCGTCCTCGGCAGCACCGGCGAACGGCCCGGGCACCAGGTCGTCGCCGTCGACCTGCAGCCTGGTCAGGGCCGCGATCTCGGGTGCGGCACGACCGGACTCGTCGCAGACGACCACCTGCAGGCCGGCGTTGTCGACGATGTGGCGCAGCCGGCGGGACGGATGCGCGGCGTCGAGGGGGACGTAGGCGCAGCCCGCCCGCATCAGGGCCGCGGAGGCCACCAGGGCCAAAGGCCCGCGGGCCACGCTCATGCCGACCCGGTCACCGGGCCGGATCCCCACCGCACGCACCCTGGTGGCCAGGGCGTCGACACATCGGTCGAGCTCGGCGTAGGTCAGTCGCACGGGGGCTGCGGACAACGCCGGTCGTTCTGCGAACTGTCGGGCCGAGTGGCGCAGGACATCGCTCAGTGTGCGCAAGGTCGGTCCGGGCGGTGCGGTGTTCACAGGGTCCTCCCTGTCGGGGTGCGGAGCGACTCAGGCCCGCGTGTGCCGTCGCCGTACGGCCTGTCCTCGCGCGTCGGCAGCGGGTGGGTCTTGCCCTGTGTCCAACGGGCCATGTGGTCGAGGTCTACGGGGCCGGCGCCGGCGGGGCTTCCGGGGATGGCCAGCAGACCGTCCTCGGCACGGACAGGTGCGACGACCAGGCGCATGGCCGCGCCGAAGTCGGGCTGGGTGACCCGCAGGCTCTCCGGGCAACCGGACAGTCCGACGCCGGGTTCACCTGCGCGGCCTCCAGGCGGACCGCCGTGGACCGGGGCACCGCTCAGGGGCGTCGGCGCGAGGGCGTTCACGCTCCCCCAGCGGGCGGGCTCGGCGCTGCCGGTGCGCTTGGTCAGCAGTGCCCTGGCAATGCCGAGCATGCCCGCCACAAACGCGGCCGGCCCGGGCCAGGGCTTGGGGACAATGTCCGCGGCCAAGGCGTCGAGCAGTCGCCGCAGGGGCCGTTCGTGGCCGTTGTAGCAGTAAGTGAAGGCCTCGTCGTACCGCCGGCAGGGACGGGTCACTGCGGCGAACAGCTCCTCGCGCAGCAGTTCCCGGAACAACACGAGCAGGGCCAGACCGTACTCGTCGTGGTGCGAGGTGCCGCGCCAGGCCAGGACCTCGTCGCGCAGGGCGCGCAGCGGCACGGGAGCGCGCTCGGGCACGTATCGAAGCGCCAGGTCGCGGTAGTACGCGTACAGCCCGGCGTCCACATCGAGTTGCAGCGCGACGCAGCGAGCCTCGTCGTGGGGCCCGTCTGCGGCGAGCGCCCCGGCGGCGCGGCGGGCCCGGGTGCCGGGGAAGAAGTTCCAGCCGAGGCCCGCGGTTCGACCGGCCGCGTCCCCGTTGTTGCAGCTGATCACGTGGCCGGTCGGTGGTGTCACCAACCGAGGCAGCTCGTGGGGGGCGAGGCGTGGCGTCGGCCACGGGTCCCGTACCGGGTCGGAGAAGCCGCGCGGTCCGCCCGCGCGCCTCGGGTGACGGCCCGTCACGGTCCAGGCGACGTCGGCCGCCGTGTCGGCGAGGATGACGTTCAGGGGAGGCATGCCGCAGTCGTTCAGCAGGTCGGCCGCCGCAGTGACGTTCGCGCTCTCGTACAGTCCCACGAGGGCGAAGTCGAGTGCCGTGGGGTCGGTGAGGTTTCCGCCCAACGCCAGGTGGCGGCCGCGTAGTTGGTCGACGACCGGGCCCCACCGAGTCTCGCGCACCTCCACCTCGACGTCCTCGCCGCCCATGACGCCGACGCGTTCCCGCCGGATGCTGAAAGTCCGGTCGCGGCCCTCGTGCCGATATGTGCCGGGGGTGCTGCCCGGAGTCAGCTCCCACAGCTCGCAGGTGTCGGCCGGGAGGCGGGTGAATCCCCAGGCGATGCGACCGTTGGTACCGGCGACGATCACTGGCAGGCCGGGTACGGTCACGCCGGTGACGCCGGTGTCCCCGACGACGAGCCGGGCGGCGTACAGCAGCGACGGGCTGGTCAGCTCCAGGTGCATGTCGTTGGCGAGGACGGCGGTGTCTCCGTCGGTGACGGCCCAGGCGTTGCTGCCGACGGGGCGGCCTTCCGCGACCACCAAGGGCCCAGCAGGGCCGGGCGGTTCGGCCATGAGTGCCCGCACCTCGGCGACCGGCAGATCGGATCGGCACACATCCGGCACCGTGCCGTCGATGCCGACGGCGAAATCGTCCTGCGGGTCGAGCAGGAAGTCCACGACGGCCGCGGGCAGTGTCCGTCGCATCACCTCGACCATGCGGACGTCCTGTCCGTCCGATGAGAGCGCTTGGAGCAACCCCTGCGTGACCGCGATGCAGTCCACCGGTGTCCACGCACCGCCCGGGCCGTCCGGTGCGGCGGCGTTGACGCCGTCCGCGTACGCCCGCAGAGTGCGCCGCTGCGACACGGGCAGCATCTCCCAGCACGCACGAGCGACGTGCGAGAGTCCCAGGACTCGCTGTCGCACGTCGGCCTGCACGGCTTGAGGACCGAGGACTTCGGCGAGCCGTCCGTGCGTGCGGCGTCGCAGGAAGTCCATCTGCTCGCGGCGATGCCGGGCGACCGCCCAGCCGAGGCCGAACGCGGCCGCCGTCCAGCTGGGCGCGGTCACGACCGGCCGCTCGAGTGCGTCGAAGACGACTTCGACGGTGCCGTCCGCGGAACGCAGCCGAACGGGTGCGACGGCTTTCATCGCGGCACCGCCGCGGGGGACGGTACGACGATCGCGTCAGGCGCCTCGGCGAACAGCCGCAGGGCTCCCACGACGGCGCTCAGGACAGCGTCCGGCCTCTGGGGGTCCTCGGGGTCTTCCGTGTGTTCTACGGTGATCCGCAGTGTGCCGGTTTCGTGGGCGAACAGGGTGACGCTCAACCGCGGGCCGAGCGCGGAAGGCACCAGGAGGCCTCCGTGGTCGTACAGCGGTGACATGCGCAGGGCGGACCCGGCGGGGGCCCGGTATGGGCGGTCGAAGGCGACCACCACGTCCACCAGGTCGTCGGGACGCAGCCCCAAGATGTCACAGGGTGGTCCGAGCAGGTCGTCCAGCGGGCTGTCGGCGCACCGCCGGGCCTCGGCGAGCTGAGCCCGCGTGGCCCGCACGATGTCGCGCGGTGTCGCACCGGCGGGGACCGGTACTGCGAGGAGTGTGCTGTTCGCGAAGGGCCCGACGGTGCGCTCGTGGGCGGCGTGCGCTCGGTTGTCGAGCAGGGTGCCGATGCCAACGTGCCGGCGGCCCAGGTGACCGGCGAGTGCGGCGGCGACGGCGGCGGTCGCCACGACGAAGTCGGTGGCGCCCTCGGTGCCGGCCCATGCGTGCAGCCCGTGCAGCACGGAGGCGTCCAGTTCGGCGCCGCGGCGCACGTACCGGATGCCGCGCGGAGCAAGTTCCGCGGTGGCGGCCAGGTCTGCTGCGAGATCACGAGCCACGCGCGTCCAGTGGCGGCGGGAGTCGGCCGCCACGTCGCCCTGTCGGCCTCCGCGGTGGAGGGCGTAGTCGATGTGGGTGAGGGCGTCGCTGTCGGCCATGTGGACATGGCCTTCGGTGACCAACTGCGTGTAGGCCTCGGCGAGGTCGTCGAGGAGGACCGTTTGTGACACGCCGTCGACGGCCAGGTGGTGGAGATGCAGCACGAGCAGGTCGGCCGCATGACGCCGACGGAACAGCTGGGCGCGCAGAAGGTTGCCCCGCATGAGGTCGAACGGCTTGAGGTGCGCAAGGCGTACCTCCTTGAGGATGGCCGCCTCCTCGGCCTGCCCTCCGGCGCTCACAGGCATGTCCCGCTCCACCAGTTCGACGTCACCGGGCGCCCAGGGTGGAACGAGCACCTGCTGGCGTGCGCCGCCTCCGTCCGGCGTGGGGAAGGCCAGGCGCAGCGCACCGTGCCGAGTCAGCAGCGCGTGCAGCGCGAGCCGCAGGACAGCGCCGTCGACGGGCGCATCCAGGGCGACGGGCACGACGATGCTGTGGACCGGTGAGGGCCCGAGCGCATCCTCGATGCGCAGCAGCCGCTCCTGCTGGGGCGACACCGGACCCGTGACGCGGCCCGAGGGGCGCGGCCGTTCGTCGGCGGTGACCGAGTCCTCGCCGAGCGCGGCGATCGTTCGAGTGACGAAGTCGGCGAAGACCGGATGATCGAAGATGAGTCCGGTCGGAAGATCGGCGTCGAGTGCCTTGCGCATGCGGGACATCAGACGGGTGGCGAGCATCGAGTGGCCACCGAGCGCGAAGAAGTGTGCGCCGTCGTCGATCTCGGGGACGTGCAGGAGGTCCTGCCAGCATCGGCGGGCGGAGTCGGCCACAGTACGGGTGTCGCGTCGACCGTGCGGCACGGGGGCTGTGTCCATCAGCGTCTCTCCCTCATCGTTTCCCATGGGTTCAGCGCTCTTTGTGTGCCAGTGCGGTGCGCAGCGCGGCCCGCACCAGAGCGATGACCATCGGCTGGTTCTCCTCGATGAACAGATGGCCGCCGTCCAAGTCGTGTCGGCGCAGAGGCTGCTGCGTTTCGCGGGCCCAGCCGGCCATCACCTCGGGTCCGGCCTCGGGGTCCTCCCGCCCCGCCAAGGCGACGATGGGCGTGGACAGGACAGGGCCCGGCGTGTGGCGATAGCGGTCGGCCAGCGCGAAGTCGGAACGCAGCATCGGAAGCAGCAGGGAAAGCATCTCCTCGTTGTCGAGGATGGCCTGGGGAGTCGCCCCCATCTCCCGCAGCAGAGCGATGAACTCCTCGTCCGGCAGGGTGTGTTTGGGGGACAGCGCCCCGCACTCACGCGGCGGTGCGCAGGCCGCGACAGCGAGGAGGAGCGGAGGGCGGCCTCGTCGGGCCAGGCCGCGGGCGACCTCGAAGGCCAGCAGTGCGCCCAGGCTGTACCCGAACAGTGCCAGCGGCAGGTCCTTCTGCAGCGGGGCGGTGGCCTCGACCACTTCGTCGGCGATCCGGTGCAGGTCGTGCTCGAGCGGCTCGCCCCACCGATGGGCCCTGCCCGGCAGGCACAGCGGGAGCACGTCCGCAGTGCCCGCGAGTGCCTTGTCCCAGGTGCGGTACATGACGGGTGAGCCCCCCGCGTAGGGCAGGCACAGCAGGCGTACGGCGCTGTCGCCCGGGGCGGGAGGAGCGGGGAACCACAGTCCCGTCCCGGTGGCCGAGCCATGCTGGGTGTCGTCACGCGTAGGCACGGGACTGCCTCTCGTAGTGGTCTCGATGCATGCCGTCGTGCTCGGCCATCGGATGCTCGTGGACGCCGAGTCGGGCGATGGGCCCCTTGAGCGCCTTCCACCGGATCCGCCGGGCGCCTGTTGCCCGGGCCCCCGTACCGTGCTCCACCCCTGCGACTTCCCCTCCGCCGTCCAACGTTCACTGCGGACAATGAGCCGGGCCGAGGCTAGGACGCCACGGTTTTCCCGCGGTTACGCCGGCCAGTTGGTCCAACGACGCCCCGACGGACGTCAGCGACCGGTGATGCCCGTGCGCGGGGGCCGAGCCGCGAGGCCCTCTCCTCAAGAGGGTCTCTCGTTGCTATCGTGACGTCGCTCGCCGCGCACCACGAGGACCAACCCGTCGTGCCCGCGGAAAGGACGGAACCGCCGTTGAAGCAAGGTGTCGATCCCCAACGGGCCAGGCTGGTCGAGGCGTTACGCGCCCGGCGGCGATCGCAGACCCCCCAGACGCTCCCGATGCCCGCGACCCAGCAGGGGATGTGGCTGGCCGAGCAGTTGAGCCCGGGTGTCTCGGGGTACCACGACACGGGGGTCCTGCGCATCGACGGCCCCTTGGACGCCGAGGCCCTGCGGTTGGCCTTCGGTGACGCCCGTGCGGTCCACGAGGCGATGCGGTGCCGTGTCATCGAGGTCGGTGAAGAGCCCCGGCATTCCTTCGACGCCCCTGCACCGGAGTTGGCGTACACCGACCTGGGCGCCGTCCATGCGCAGACCCGGGCGGCCCGGATCGAACGCCTGACGGTGCTGACCGCCACCGAACCCTTCGACTTGGAGACGGGCCCACTCTGGCGTGCCCGACTGATCCGGGTCCAGTCCGACGAGCATGTGCTGATTCTCGTCCTCCATCATCTGATCAGTGATGGCTGGTCCCATGGTGTATTGCTGCGTACGCTCCTGTCGCACTACGCGGCACGAGCGCAGAACACAGCCCTGCCCCCCGCTCCGGATACAACCGGCTACCGCAGATGGCTGCTCTCCCGGGCCGCGCAGGAACAGGCCGCGGTGGACAGCGGCAGGGCCCGCGAAGTGGCCACCCTCCTTGCCGAGGCCCCGTACCGGGCAGCGCTGCCGGGACTCAAGGGGACACCGACCGATCGGTTGGCGGCCGCTGTGGAACTCCCCGTGACGGGCGCGACATGGGCCTCATTCGACCGGGCGTGCAGGAGGGCGGGGGCCACTCGCTACATGGGGCTGACGGGCCTGTTCGGCCACTTCCTTTCCCGGACCTCGAGAGCCGAGCGCGCAGTCCTCGCCGCACCGGTCGCGGTCCGGGACGTCCCGGGCAGCGAGCATCTGATGGGTTGTCTGATCAATGTGGTGCCCCTTGTGCTCGTGCCCCGCCCCACGGCCGACCTCACAACTGCACTGGCCGCGGGACGGGATGCCGTCCTGACGGCCCTCCGGTACGCGGACGTGCCCTATCGTGACGTGGCCCGGGCCCTGGGGCCACTGACCGCGTCGGACGACCCGGTCACCAATGTCGGTGTCGAGGAGTTCAACGCCCCGCAGGATCCGGTGCGCGTGGGCGATGTGGTGGTCACTCCGATGCCACGCGGCCATGTCCGGCTACGGCATGACCTCGCACTGAGCGTCGCACGCCACGGGACGAGCGCCCAACTCCTGCACCCCGTGCAGAACTGGGACGTGAACGAAATAGAGTCCCTCGCACAGAACCTGGCGGAGCTCATCAGCGACGCTGCGGCGTCTGCCACCCCGGCGGCATGATCCTTCCCTTGCCCCAGCGCTTACGGCACTAGGCGGCCTGTGGAAACGCGCGTCCGGGCGCGCAGGTTCGCGCGCCCGGAACGGTGGCACATGCGGGAGCCAGTTGGGGACCGCCCGACGCCACCGTCACGGGGGCGTCGTCGGAACGGGCACTGACCGAACAGGAGTGACGACACGGCGGGCGCGTGCAGTCACGCGCGCAGGCCCCACTCCTGGGCGTTGTAGATGACCAGCCCGTTGGTCGGGTTCGCCCGCACGTTGGCGAAGCGGTCATCCACGACGAGCAGGCTCGGTTTCTGGCACAGGGGCAGCGAGTACGCCTCGTGCGAGAGGACTTCGTCCGCATGGTTGAGCAGTTCGTGGGCCTTGACCAGGTCGAGCGTCTCGGTCGCCTCGCCGACCAGGCGGTCGACCTCTGGGTGGGAGAAATGGCCGAAGTTCATACCGCCGCCCGTGGTCCACATGTCACGGGCCGGCCCGACCCGCAACGGGCTGCCGATCCAATTGAAAGCCACGATGTCGTAGTCGCCGGCCACCAACGTGCCGGGCCGGTCGGTCGGTTCGATGCTGACCTCCAGCCCGATGAGGCGCAATTGATCGCGCACCAGCTCGCCGGTGCGTCGGCGCATGCCGTCACCGGGCGCGTGCCTGAATCGCAGCACGGCGACGGTCGAGCCGTCCGGGGTGCGCAGGCGGCCGTCGCGGATCGAGTATCCGGCGGCATGCAGCAGCCGCTCGGCCGCCGCGATGTCGCCACTGCCCTGTCCGGTGCCGGTGATCACGTCGCGGTAGGCGGGCTGCCCCAGATAGAAGTTGTGGCTGTTCGACGGTTCGACGTCCGGATGGAAGGTGCCGACGGTCTCGGCCAGGATCTCCCCACGGTCGACAGCCGTGAAGATCGCCCGACGCAGGTCGGCGTCGGCGAGGAACGGATTGCGAGTGTTCAGGTCCAGATGCTCCCAGACCAGCCCCTGGCGCAGCTCGTACCGGACACCGGGCATGTCACGGAACGCGTCCACGAGCGCCTTGGTGGGCTGCGGGGTGGACATGCCGTGCACCACCCGGTGACGCACCGCGTCGACGAGCGCCTCCGGGTCGGTCACCACCCGGAACACGACGCGGTCGAGGCTCGGCGCGACTCGGCCGTACCACCTCGGGTTCGGAACCAGCACCACCTCGACACCGGGCTCGACGTGCTCCACCTGGTACGGTCCCGCCGACCAGGTGGGTACCACCTGGTCGAACGAGGCGAACGCCGCCGCGAGACCGTCGGCCGTCCGGAGGTCACCGGCACGCGCCGCGATGTGCGCCGGATACAGGTACGAGAACATCGCGTCCCAGTCGGGAAACGCCTTGCCCGACGCGAGCGTGACCACGACGGTGCGGCCGTCGTCCGCGCCCTCCACGGACTCGACCAGCTCGTACCCGGCATGGGTCGACGGCTCGCAGGCGGGGCTGTGGAGCCCGCTGGACACGCGCCAGGTGTAGCGGAAGTCCTCGACTCCGACCGGGGTCCCGTCGTTCCAGCAGGCTTCTGGCCGCAGCCGGTACACGATGGTCTGCGGGTCCGTTGCGACCAGCTCCGGCTCGCCGGCCAACAGATCCTCGTTCCAGTGGTTCTGCAGGTCCGGGAACGCGACGAACGGACTCGGCGTGATCAGTTGCAGCACCATGCCCGTGTCGACGACGTTGCCGACCGATGAGAGCAGGTTCCAGTTGGGCGGGGTGTTTCCGACAGCATGCACGTAGGTGCCGCCCGGCTTGACGGCCGTCCGGTTCGAGTCGTTCAGCTCCACGGTGATCCCTTCACTGGGTTGACGTTCAGCACCGGAGTAAGCCCCCGCATGGCGCTCGCGTAGCCGACCGGCAGGTCGTCGCCGCGGGTCATGGTGGCGATGGTGTGCGTGTTGACGGCGAGGCAGGTACAGCCGTCGGCGCTGAACATGCGGGCCGTGAGGTCCGCGTCGACACGATGTGCGGGCCGGGCGCCGAGGCAGCGGAACAGCCGAATCACAAGGTCCTCCAGCTCGCGTCGGAACCTACCCACCACTGGTTCGGGAGCAGTTACGCACGCGGCGTCCGGTACTCACGGAGGGTTCCGCCGAGTCGAGGCGTCGTTACCCTGTGCCGGCGACATCGTCATACACACACCCGGCGAAGATCTTGTCGATGAGTTCCATGGTGGGTTCCGAGAGGAGCACCCCGGCTGCAGACGCCGTCTGGGCAAGCTGTTCGGGGGTGGAGGCACCGACTAGTGCTGAAGTGACACCGGGCCGGTTGAGCACCCATGACACCGCGAGCCGGGCCGGCGTCATGCCTTGGTGCCGGGCGAGCCGGGCGAAGAGTTGCACCCGCTCCAGGATCGGCTCCGCCATGAAGTGGTCCATCAGGAGCCTGCCGGTGGGGTCCGCGGCCCTCGAATCCGCCGGGGGCGGTTCGCCGGGCGCGTACTTGCCGGTCAACAGGCCCTGTGCGAGAGGCCAGAAAGCCACCGTGCCGATGCCGAGGTCCTGGCACAGCGGCACAACGGCCTTCTCCGGGACCCGCCACAGGACGCTGTACTGCGGCTGACTGGCGACCGGGGGCCGGACACCCGTTTCGGTTGCCGCCGCACAGGCCGCATCGATCTGCCGGGCCGTCCACTCACTGAATCCGTAGTGGGCGATCTTGCCTTCCTCGATGAGTTCCCCGAAGGCCGCGATGGTCTCCCCCAGGGGTGTCCGGTCGTCGAAGCGATGGGCGCTGAGCAGGTCGATGTGTTCGGTACGAAGAGCCCGCAGGCTGCGCTCGACACCTGCTCTGATGGCTGCGCGCGACAGCCCCGCCACCGTGCCCCCGGGCTCGTAGTAGACCTTGGTGGACAGCACATAGGACTCTCTCGGAGCACCCCGCAGGGCGATGCCCAGTGCCTCCTCCGCGTCACCGTACGAGCCGGCAGTGTCGAACAACGTGATGCCGAGGTCGCGGGCGGCGCCCACGAGACGGGCGGCGCCACGCCGCCCGTCCCGTGACAGGGGGCGCCAGGTGCCGAGGCCGACCTCGCTGACGACCGGGCCGCCGGCCCCGAGGGTACGATGGCGCATCGTCTCACTCCCCCACGAGCCGCTGTCCGAGGCGCAGCCCCCAGTGCTCGACGTTGTAGGCGTGGATGTCACGGTAGGTGCAGCGGAAGTCATCCACCGTCAGGGCCGACCTGGTGGATAACCGTCGGCGGGCCGGATGGGACGGCCGGCGCCCGGGAGGCGCCGGCCGCTCGTGCCCCTGCGGGGTGCGCACGGATGTGCATCGGAGTCCCGGCCTCAGGTGTTGAGCTCGTGCCAGCCGGTCAGTTCGATCAGTTCCTCGGCGAGTGCCCTGGGGGTGCGCCGCCGGTCCAGCTGATCGGCGGTGAGCTCGACGCCGTAGTAGTCCACGATGCGTTTGAGCACGCGGTCCCTGGCAGGCTCGTCCCCTCCGAGGGAGTAGAAGTCGTCTTCTGCCGAACACTTGGCGACGCCGATCTCCTCGCGGTAGAACCGCGTGATGATGCTCGCGAAAATGTCCAGGTCACCGTGGACGACGGTGTCCTTGCCCCGGACCGCGACCACGAGGGACAGGCGCCTGCGGTCGGTGATGTTCGCCTTGCTGCCGTGAATGGTGCCGCCGTCGAACAGAGCCGCCGACCCGGCCGGGATGTCGGGTTCCACACGCAGGTGTGCGATTCGCTCGAGCAGTTCGGGCTGGACCTCCGGCAGACCGTCCGGGTGGAAGATGTGGGGCGCGAGGCCGAAGCGGTGGCTGCCCCGGTAGAAGACCATGCCCGAGTTGTCGTTGGTGACGTCGTCGAGGGCGATCCACAGGTGCAGGTAGTGCGGCGGGTCGACGGGCCCCGCGAACAGCTCCTGGTGCATGCGCAGCGGCTTGCAGCCCGGGCGCTTGGGGAAGGTCTCCAGGTAGAACAGCGCCGGATCCCAGTCGACGACCCCACGGAACAGGTCGAAGAAGCGGTCCTGGTTGCCGAAGCGGTTGAACCACTCGTCGTAGCGCTGTATCTCCGTCATGTTGCGCAGTACGCCGTCCTGATGGAATTCGTAGTGCACACGAGGGACGTCCGGGAGCACCTCCTTCTCATAGCGCTCGAGCTGCGCCCGGGTCTCGGCGACCTCGTCCTTGCTGAGGAGGCTGTCGATGAGCACCACACCGTCGCGTTCCAGACGGGACTTGATGGACGGGTCGTCGATGGTCACGAAGTCCACTGATCACTCCTCTTCCTTGGCGGGCCGTTCGTCGTGCTCTTCGGCCTTCTGTTCGGCGTTCTCCTCCGCCTCCAGCGCCTCCAGTGCCGCCAGGTACTGGTTTCGAACTTCGGTGAGATCGTCCTCGTTGAGGATGCGGGAAAATGACGTGGGCACCAGATCAGCCTTTCTGTTGCGACAGGTGTTCGAGGTCCGGACCGGCCCCGCCGCAGCGGGCGAAGGCAGCCAGCAGGTCTTGTTCCGCCGCGGCGAACGTGGTGCCCGACCAGTCGGCGAGCCGGTGGTGTGTCACCCCGTTGAGTTGTCCGTTCTCGGTGAACAGTTCGAGCACCAGGGCCAGCGAAGTGGGGTCAACCGCGTCACCCTCCTGGGTGACGTAGGCAGCGTCGAGCCGCACTCCCGGCAGGTCGCGGCGCTCGTCGCGCGGGGGCTGGAGGGCGAAGGCGACCTGCGGCAGGGTGTTCGGTCCGCTGGGCAGTTCGCCACGTTCTGCCAGGATGCTCAGGCTTTCCTCCGTCGGCATCTCCTGGTGCGCAAGAGCCTCGGCCATCGCCTCGTTCGTCAGCTTGACGAGGTCCTCGGCCGTTGTCCCTGCGGGGCGGTCGACGGTGACGTGGACGGAGTTGGCGAAACAGCCCACGGTGCCCTCCGTTCCGGGCAGGCCCCGGTTCGAGGTCTGGATGGCCACGACCGGGGAACCGTCGCCGGTACGCCGTGCCGTGAAGTCGAGGACAGCGCTCAGCAGGACGACGAAGAGAGTGGTGTCGCAGCGTGCCGCCAGCGCGCGCAGGCCGCGGGTGAGACGCGTGTCCACGGTGAACGGCCGTGCCCTGCTGATGAAGCTGCGGGCCCGTCCCGAAGCAGCCGCCGGGTAGAGCGAGGGCGTCGGCGAGCGACACAGCGAGGCACGCATGGCGTCCAGGTGAGCTTCAAGACGGTCACCGCACAGGGTGGCGTGCTGCCATTCCGCGAAGTCGGCGTAGTCCATGGCCAACGGGGGCCGCGCGCTGGTCTCGCCCAGGCGGCAGGCGTAGGCGTGGGCGAGATCGTCGACGAACAGCCCCTGGGACATGCCGTCGAACACGATGTGGTGAAAGACGGACACGAGCACCCACGCGCGCTCGCCGGTCCGGGCGAGAACGAAACGCGCGGCCCCGCCCCCGTCGGTCAGATCGAAGCCGCGGAGCCGCTCGCGGCGCACCCGCGCGCGCAGCGCCGGCTCACCACCGTCGCGCAGATCGACCTCGGTGACGTCAGGGCCGATGTCGGCGAAGCGCTGGGCCGGTCGGCCGTCGTGCACACCGAACACCAGCCGCAATGCGGACTGCCGCGAGACGGTGTCCTCCAGAGCGCCCCGCAGCACCGGGACGTCGACATCGCCGGTGAAGCGCAGGACGCCCACGTTGTTGAAGAGCCCCGCGCCACCGGTGGCGGCGTTCATCTTGTGCAGCGCGCGTTGGCTGAGTGCCAGCGGGAACCAGGTGCGGCGCCGGCGCCGGGCCACATCGGTGAGGGAACGCCGCGGTGCTGCGGGCGCTGCGCGCAGCTCGTGTATCACCCGGGCGACGGCCGCCGGTGAGGCGTCGCGGTACAGCTCGGCGAAGGGGACACGGACGCCGTACTCCTTGCCCAGCAGTGTCAGGGCCCTGGTGGCGAGCGCCGAGTCTCCACCGAGTTGGAAGAAGGACTCGTGCTCTGCGCAGGCGGGCACGTTCAGGAGGTCGCAGAACACTGCTCCCACCCTTGTGGCGACGCCGTCGGCCATGAGCTCTCCCAGGGTGATCGATCCGGTAACGGGGCGGAACGAAGACGGTGCCGGGAACGGTAACGCCCCCCAGTTAGCCTCCAGTTACGGGCTGTGCGACGAGCCGTGCCGAAGGGCGAACCGGCCGGACATGAGCCATCGGCATGGCCCCACGGACACGTCCTGGTCCGCGTCCCGGCATGCGGCCGACGTCAGGCGTACGCGCGGGCCTGTCTCTCGTACAGGTCGCGGTAGATGCTGTCCTGCTGTGTCATCAGGTCGCCGTGCCGGCCCAGTTGGACGATGCGCCCTCCCTCGACGACGACGATGAGATCGGCGTTGCGCGCTGTGGAGAGGCGGTGTGAGGCGAACAGCGTAATGCCGCCCGCTGCTGCCGCACTCCGCCGGGCGGCGTCGACGTAGGCGCTCAGCAGGGCATCCTCGGCCAGGGGGTCGATGGCAGCGGTCGGTTCGTCGAGCACCAGGAGGCACGGGGCGCGCCGCATGCAGGCGCGGGCGAGAGCGATGCGCTGCCACTGCCCGCCGGACAGCTCGGTACCGGCGTCGAAGGAGGCGCCGAGTTCGGTGGCAAGGCCGTTCGGGAGGCGCTCGACGAGGTCTGCGGCGGCGGCACGCTTCACCGCTTCCAAGACCCGCGCGGCTTCGTCGGCGTGCGCAACCGATCCGACGCCCACGCTGTGCTGGACGGTGAACTCCAGTCGACTGAAGTCCTGGAAGCAGCCGCTGGTGCGCGCGTACCAGGCCTCGAGGGGCGCCTCCCTGAGATCCACGCCGTCGACGGTGATCCGGCCCCGCGTGGGTTCGTAGAGACCGGTGAGCAGTTTGATCAACGTGGACTTGCCCGCGCCGTTGGCCCCGACGACGGCGACAACGGTTCCGGCGGGCAGCTCCAGGTCGATGTCCCTCAGGACGGAGGTACCGGTGTCCGGGTACTGGAAGTGGACGCCCTCGAAGCGGATCCCCGTGGACAGACGGGGGCCGGGGGCGGGTGCGGTGGGGGCCGGCCGGGCCACGTCTGCCGCATACCGCTCCAGCCACAGCAGCCGCCGGGACGCGGAGAGGACCTGCTGGAGGAAGCCCGCGAAGACGACGGCTTGGCCGAGTTGGGTGCTGATGGACGTGACGAGCCCGAGGACGAGGACGACGTCCCCGAGCGAGGTCGTGCCGCGGGCGAAGTCGTGCAGTACGAAGAACAGGGCGCCGCAATAGCCAACGGCGAACAGCGCGCCGCCCGCGCAGTTCAGGGCCAGGCCGCCCCACACAGCGCGGGTGACGGTGGCGTCGGCGTCCGCGGCGGCGGTGCGGTAGCGCTCGCGCAGCGCGGGTCCCAGGCCGAAGAGCCGGATCTCCTTGCCCGCGGGCAGGGAGGTGCCCGTGGCGTACAGATGGCCGGCCAGCCGGGAGGTCGTCGCCGACCGGGCGATGGCGTCGGACCGCTTGCGCTGTCCGCGGCGGGAGGCGAGCAGGGAAGGCAGGGCCAGCAGCGGCAGGAACAGCAGGAGTGGCTGCACCATGGCGAGCACCAGACCGGTGACCAGTGCTCGCACCACGGCGCCGATGACGAGGGAGAACACGTCACCGCCCTCGGAGAGATGGACGCGTTCCTGCCGCAGCATCTCGACGCGGTCGAGCACCTCGGGATTGTCCAGGTGGGCCACCCCCGGAAGACCACCGATCGTTCGCATCAGCCGCCGGTCGACCACCGCGGCGGTGGCCTCGATCATGCGGACGTTGAGTTCGATGGCGTAGCTGATACTGCCCATGGACAGACCGGTGGCGAGAGCGGCGGCACCGACAGCGGTCCACAGGGTGGTTTGGTCGTGCGCGACGATGGCGTCGACGACGACTCTCACCAGGTAGAGGATGACCACGGGGATGGTGGGCCGCAGGCCGAAGCTGACGAAGGTGATAAGAGTGGCGCGGCGATCGGCTTCGAGGGAGAGCGCCAGCGCGGCACGCAGCGGGCCGCGGCGCGGTCGGCCGGGACGCGTCATCGGTCCTCACCCCGCTCGACGTAACGGTCCGCCTGGACCGTGAACATGCGTGCGTACCGACCGCCCCTGTCCATGAGCTCCTTGTGGCTTCCGCTCTCGGCCACCGCTCCGTCGGCGAGGACCACGATCGTGTCGGCGTGCCGGACGGTGGAGAACCGGTGGGAGACGAGCACGATGGTCCTGCCCTCGGCCGCGGCCAGCAGCAGGTCGTACAGCTCGGTCTCGCCGCGTACGTCGAGAGCGGAGCTGGGCTCGTCGAGCACCAGGGTCGTGCCGCCCGCGGACAGCGCCCACAGTGCACGGGCGAGTCCGACGCGCTGCCACTGGCCGCCGGAGAGGTCCACGCCGCCGTACTCGCGGCTGAGAACCGTGGACCAGCCGTCGGGCAGGGCGCCTAACACCTCGTCGAGTCCCACGGTGCGGGCGACTGCCGCCAACTCCTGTTCGCTCGCGGGGCGCTGCGGGGCGCCAAGGGCGACATTGTCCCGCAGCGGCAGCCGCCATCTGACCCAGTCCTGGAAGAGGGCGGCGCAGCAGTTCCACCATGTGCCGGGCGGCAGGTCCCGTATGTCGGTGCCGTCGACGAGAACGCGGCCCTCGGTCGGCTCGTACAGACCGCACAGCAGTTTGGCCAGGGTGGTCTTCCCCGCGCCGTTGACACCGACGACAGCGAGGGACGTGCCCGCCGGAACGGTGAGGTCGAGGTGGCGAAGTACCCAGCTGTCGGACCCGGGGTAACGGAATCCGACGTCTTCGAAGACGATGGACCGCTGCGGCACGGCGGTGGAAGGCGGAGCGGCGGGGGACGGGGTGATCAGGGCGTCACCGACGCCGGACTCGGGCGGACGGGGCGTCAGTCGGGCCGCGTCCGGTGGTGCCGTGTGCGCCTCCAGTTGCCGCACGGCTGCGAGTACCGTGCCACCGACTTCGATGTTCAGTAGATCGGGGGTGACGACGCCGAGCCCCAACAGCCCGACGCCTGCCACGGCGAACATGACGAAACTGCCGACCCCCACCCGCCCGTCGACCGCGTCCGCCACCAGCAGCGCGAACGCGAGCCCCTGCGCGGCCAGGACCACCACGCCGCTCACCAGACTGACCCGTGCGGCACCCGCGCGGTCACCTCGGGTCGTGGCGATGGCCTTGCGCCACTCCGTGGTGTAGCGGTCGAGCAGCCAGTCGGTCAGTCCGAAGGTCCGCACCTCCTTGCCCGCCGAGACGCCGCACAGGGTGTTCTTCAGGTACATTGCACGGCGCATGAGGGCGGGGGTGCCTTCGGCGGACTCCAGGGCCCGCTGGTACATGCGCGACACGATGACCATGGCGTAGCCGTAGGCCAGTGCCAGCAGCACGGCGAGCCACCAGCGGTAAGCGAGCAGGATGAGCACACCTGACGCCGCGCCGCCGCGCGCGATGCCGACGTTGACAGCTCCCACCACGGCGTCCCGGACACAGGTGCCGTTCAGTCCGCGGTCCGCGGCGGAGACGAGTTCCCTGGTTCGCGCCTCTTCCAGGCGGCCGAGGTCGGCGGGGCGTTCCAGCGCGGTGAGCACACGCTCGGCCAGCCCGCGGTGCAGCCGCCTGCCAAGGGACTCGGCGACCGCCTGGGCCAGCGGAGGCACCACCTGCATCAGCAGGAACACGCCGCCGAGAGCGAGCGCGGCCGCACCGCCCCCGCCGTCGAACAGGTCCTTCCCGTGGGAGGTGGCGAGCCTGCCAGCGAGTGCGCCGGAGGTGACGGCGAGGGAGGCGGGCAGCACCGCCGCAAGGGTGACCAGGCCCGACAGGCAAAGGGTGCCGAGGCGGTCCATGGCCAGCATCTCACCGGCGAGGACGGCGATCGGCGGTGTGCGTCGGCGTATGCCGCCTTCCTCGGGCCCGGCGGACTCCCCGGCGGCTTTCTGCCCGCCGCTCACATCGCTGACTGGCACGTAGGCTCTCCCTCGGCACATTCCCCGGTCGCATTCCGTGTGCGGCGCGGCAACGCTATGCACTCGTGGTTTCCGGACGGTTATGTGCGCGGTGTGCGCGGTCGGCACGCACCGGCTACGGAATTGTGTGGGCTGCCTGACCGAACGACATCGCCACAGTCCATAGCGCCGAATCGGATTCTTTCGAGCGGCACGAACAAGCAGACGGCAGCTCGGCGCCGCGCAGAACGCTCTCCGTCGCCGGCCGCCGTACGCACACGCAGTGCGCCGCGGATTCCGTCGACCCACGCCGCGGGAGCGGTGGCCGGCCGAAGTACCGGTACACCCGGCCCCGCCGCATAACCGACCGCTAACTCGGCCGCCCTAGTGTGCGTCGGTATCGGGCGCCCGAGACTCGTGTCCGTCCGGCGACGTCATGGGAGATGAAGAACATGTCTTGGGGGCGGTTGCGCCGTGCGGGCCGACGACGCCGTAACCCTGTGGAATTCATCGGCCCACTCCGATCCGGACGCGGGTGGTTCGGCATGGGGGCGGCACGCACGGAGATCGCGCTGCTGACCGAGGAGATCGCGCGGCAAGGGCTCCACTTCACATGTCCGGTCGGGTGCGACGGCTGCGCTCGAACCGAGTGGTCGCAACTGTGCCCAGCCGTCGTAGCTGTGAGGGACCGATGAGGGGGCCCATGATGCCCGGAGAGTGGTCGATGTCCGTACCGGATGCCCCGGTCCATTCGCTGCGATCCTCCAGCGAACAGGTGCTGTGTGAGATGTTCGCCGGCCTGTTCGGGCTGGACGGCGTCGACGCCGATGCGGACTTCTTCGATCTGGGCGGCACTTCGGCTCTGGCCACCCGACTGGTCGGCCAGATCCGAACAGTCTTCCCGGGGGACATCACGTTCGGTGACGTCTTCGAGAAGCCCACCCCCAGGGGTCTGGCGGAGGTGCTCGACCAGGCGGCAGCGGCGAGCCCGCGCCTCCGGCCGGCCGTCCGGCCGGCGAGGATCCCGCTGTCCCCCGGGCAGTCGACGTTCTGGTTCTACGAACAGCTGCGTGGCCCCAGCGCGGATCACACCATCCTGCTGTCGCTGAAGCTGACCGGGCCGCTGGATCGGGACGCACTCGCCTGGGCGTTCGACCGGCTGGTGGACAAGCACGAGATCCTGCGCACGGTGTTTCCCTCCGACCAGGGCGAGCCCCACCAGGTCGTGCTCGACCCGGCGGCCGTCCGGCCGGGACTTCGCGTCGCGGACGTCGCAGGCGACCGGGTCTGCGCGGAGCTGTCGTGGCGCGCCGCGCTGCCGTTCGACCTCACCACCGAGCCTCCGTTGCGTGCCTGGCTTCTGGCGATCAGCCCCGACGAACACGTCCTGCTGGTCTCCCTGCACCACATCGCCGGCGACGGCTGGTCGACGGCCCCGCTCTGGCGTGACCTGTCCGCCGCGTACCTCGCGAGACGTGACGGACTGCCATGGCAGCCGCAGCCGCTCGCCGTGCAGTACGCGGACTACAGCATCTGGAAGCGGGGCCTGCTGGGCCACGAGTCCGACAGCCGCAGCGTCATCGCCCGCCAGGCGCGGTACTGGGCACAGACCCTCGCCGGTCTCCCGGAAGAGCTGCCGCTCCCGGTGGACCGGCCGCGTCCGGCGCGGTTGACCGCACGCGCGGACGGCGTGCGGTTCACCGTCTCGCCGGATGCGCGTCACCGGCTTCTCGCACAGGCGACGGCCGCGCAGGCCACCCCGCTGACGACTCTTCGCGCGGCCGTCGCGGTCCTGCTCGCCAAACTCGGCGGCGGCAGCGACATCCCGATCGGCGGCTTGGTTTCGGGTCGGACCGGTCCAGGGCTCGAGGACGCCATCGGCTTCTTCGTCAACACCCAGGTGCTGCGGTGCACCTGGGAGGGAGACCCGACCTTCGAGACGGTGCTCGCCCACGTCCGCCAGGCCGAAATCGGGGCGTACGCCAACCAGGACATGCCGTTCGACCGGATCGTCGAACTGCTGAAGCCGGCCCGGCTCCCGGCGAGGAACCCCCTGTTCCAGGTCATGGTCGTCCTCGACGAAGGGATCGGCGCCGGGCGGGACCTTTTCGGTTGCGTAGCCGAGCGACAGGAGGTGGACCTCCTCGGTCTCCCGACGTTCGACCTGTCCTTCAACTTCGCCCTTCCCGAGGCGCACGAAGGCGCCGACGCCGGTATCGAGGGCTGGCTCGGGTACAGCCCCGACCTGTTCGACCGCTCGACGGTCGAGCGCATCGCCGATCAAGCCGTACACCTCATCGACGCGATGACCGCGAGTCCAACCACGCCGCTCAGTGCGTTCGCCCTGCCGTGGCCGGTCGAAGCCCGACCGGTGAGACGGACGGCCGTCGACCCGACGGTCCCGGTGACCGCGGACACCGCCCCACGTCCCCGCACACCGCGGCTGGACGCCCTCTGCGGCGCGTTCGCCCAGATTCTCGGAGCGGAGAAGTTCGGGGCCGACGACAACTTCTTCGAGCTCGGCGGACACTCCCTGATGGCGGTGCGCCTGGTGAGCCGCATTCGCTCGACGCTCGGCACGGACCTCCCGGTACGCGTGGTGTTCGAACACCCTTCACCAGCGGGGATCGATCGGTGGCTGGACCGGACCGAGGCGGGAACCGGCACACCGGGCCCGGCCGCCGACGGCCTGGACGTGGTGCTGCGCATCCGCCCCGAGGGCGACCGGACGCCGGTGTTCGTCATGCCCCCCGCCCTCGGGCTGAGTTGGTGTTACAGGCCGATGAGCCGATGGCTCGCGGACGGATTTCCGATGTACGGCCTGCAGTCACGCGGAATCCGGGGGGACGGACCTGTGGGCCGGACCCTGACGGACATCGCGACGGACTTCGTCGGCGAGGTGCGTCGCATCCAGCCGAACGGCCCGTACCAGCTCCTCGGCTGGTCATTCGGCGGCAACGTCGCACACGCCATGGCCGTGATGCTCGAAGCCGCTGGAGAGGAGGTCTCCATGCTGGCGCTCCTCGACAGCTACCCCTGGGACGGCGAGCAGACGGACCCGGTGCCGAACGTCGAGCCCACGGTGGCCGACCCGCAGCTGACAACGGAGGAGCTGCGCCGGGTGCTCCAGGCGTCGCCCGGCACGGCGGCGGCCATCCCCGACGAGTACCTTCCGGCGCTTGCCAAGGTCTTCGCGAACAACCGCGGCGCCCTGTTGCAGCACCGATCCGGCCGCTTCGGCGGGGACGTCCTCATGTTCACGGCGGCGGACAGTGTCGAACAGGGAATGGATCCGCGCTCGTGGCAGAAGTTCGTCGACGGCAGCCTGAAGACCGTGTCCGTGAGCGGCAACCACTACGAGGTCTTCGGCCCGGAGCCGTTGGCAACGATCATGTCCGTCGTCAATGCGGAGCTCACCGCGCACCATGACCGGAATCGGGCACGTGCGACGCAGGAGAGAGGAGTGACCGGATGAGCGGCGACGAGTCGACGTCCACGGTCGACACCACCGCAGTACTGCTGGGGATCTGGCAGCAGCTGTTCCGGGATCAGCAGGTCGGTGTCGAGGACGACTTCTTCGACCTCGGCGGGCACTCGCTGCTCGCCACTCGCGTGATCTCCCAGGTTCGTGCGGCGCTCGGCAAGCGGGTCAGGTTCAAGGACATCACGGAATGCCGCACGATCGCGCTTCTGTCGGCCCGGATCGACGAGGAGAGGTAAGGGCCGTGCCTGCGAGGAGCGGACAGGACATGCGTCGAGGAACCGTGGTTGTCGTCGAGCCGTACTCGTCGGGAAACATGCTCGCACCGGCCTTCCGGCAGGGCGGCTTCTCGCCGTGCGCCGTAACGTTGTCCGGGGTCTCGGCACCCAACCCCGCGACGCTTCGCCTGTCCGACTTCGACGAACACATCGCGTACGGCGGCGGTGAACTAGGCTCGCTCGTCGGCCGGTTGCAGGCTCTCGATCCGGTCGCGATCGTGCCGGGTACCCATACCGGCATCAAACTGGCCGACGAGCTCGCCGCGGTGTTGACGCCGAAGCTGGCCAACGTGCCGGACCTCGGATCTGCGCGGCACCACAAGGGCGACATGATCGCCGCCGTCGCGGCAGCGGGCCTGCCGACGATCAGGTCTCTGTGTACGTCCGACGCCCACGACGTGCTCGCCTGGGTCACCCGGGAGCGATTGACCGGCCGTGATCTGGTGGTCAAACCAGCCGACTCCGCCGGCACGGACAGCGTCCGGTTCGTTTCCGGCGGATATGACCCACGCGCCGTCGTCTCAGAGTTGCTCGGCTCGGCGAGCGTGTACGGTTCGCGCATTTCCGAGGTGCTCGTCCAGGAGCATGTCAAGGGCGTCGAATACGCCGTGGACACCTTCAGTTACGAGGGCAGACACACGGTGAACGACGTCGTCCGGTACCACAAGGTCTCCAGCCGACGACACATCCCGCTGTACGCGAGCATGGAAATTCTGGCGATGGACGCACCCGGCAACGACGCGATCATCGGCTACGTCAAAGGAGCCCTGGACGCGCTGGGGATCACGTTCGGTGCGGCGCACACCGAGGTGATGGTCACCGAGGCCGGGCCGCTGCTCATCGAGGTCAACGCCCGGCTCTCGGGCGGTGGGCACCCGTGGACCTGCGAGCTGGCGACCGGTGACAACAGCGTCGATCGCATGGTGCGGTACCTGGCCGGGGACCGGAACATCCCGGACGGCTACCCGCTCCAACTGACCACCCTCGCGATCTTCTTCGCCGTGCAGTCCGCCGGAGTCGTCAGCGGTCTCTCCCGCCTGGACGCGATCGCGGACCTGCCCAGCTGTTACAACCTGCAGGTCAACGTCCAGGACGGAGACTATGTCCCGGAGACGGCCGACATCTTTGACGCGCAACGGCTGGGCATGGCGGTCCTTGCGCACAGCGACCCGGCACAGGTCGCCGCCGACCACCGGGAAGTCCGCAGAATCGCGGCCGATGCGGGGCGTCCGGGTGGCTTCACCATCGATCCGAACCGAGGCGGTATGGAGAAGTGATGGAGCACAGGGGCCCGTTCGTCGTCCACACGGCAGCCGATGCGTACACGCGTGACTTGCGCGATCCGGCACTCGTGCCGATGCTCGGCGTCGACGAGAGCCGGCTTGCCGCCCTCGCCAACCTGATGGGAGCACCTTCCGGGCGCAAGGACCCGGACGTCTCGGGCACGCTGGTGGTGGTGCCGGCCGGCTCGGCGACCACGGCCGTGGGACGGGCGCTGGCAGATCGCCTCGATGCCTCGTTCGTGACGCTGTCCACCGGCGGACTGGGCCGGATCCTCGACGCACGCCGCGAAGACACGCAGGTGGTCTTCGTCGCTCTGCACGACGAAATCGATCTCGACGTGGTCACCGAGTCACTGGAGGCCGTCAGCGCATACCGGCAGGGCGGCCGGCACGCCACGATCGGCTTCGTGCTGGGGCCGGACCTGTCCGAGCTGAGCTGGCTGCTCGCCAAGGGACTCAGCTGTCACCTCCGCAAACCTCCGGAGCGGAGCCGGCTGACCGTGGTCCCCTGGCTGCGTCAGCATGCGGCGGCGAGCCGGATCCCGGCCTCGGACGGCGCGGACGCCGCGCCGGAATGGGTCATCGGCGACCGGGCGAGCCGCGCGGTGCTCGAGCCCATGCTCTCCGAGAGGTACACCGGCCTCGTGTCCTTCGCGTCGGCCGGGCGAGAACACGCACTGATCCTCAACGACACCGTGGTCTGCGGCGACCATGCCGGTCATCGAGGGCCGTCTGCCCATGGCTCGGCCGCACCGAGCTGTGCCTTCTCGGACCGCTGCTTCCGGGACGGCGTCCGGTCGCGGGACGTCATCAAGGCGGCCCGCGTCCAGGCTGACATCGTGTTCGCGAACTCGTGCATGGCCTGGCGCCCCGGCACCGGTCTGGTGGCGGCCGAGTACCAACTGGCGGGCGCGTTCCAGTACGGGATTCCTGCGGCCTACATCGGCGCCGTTCATCAGATGCTGCCGAACCTCACGGTCAACGACCTGGTCGGCACCGCGACGGCGGCGGGCACGGACGCCGGGCGGATCTGCGCCGCGATCAACGACCACCTCCGGGAAACCGGTCGCGAGCTGCCCTACTTCGCGGTCCTCGGACTGCCCTGGGTGACCGCGGGCGGTGGATGCGAGTCCCCGTCCACCCCCGACGCCGGGCCCGGCGCCGACGCGCACGACG
The DNA here is from genome assembly GCF_039532765.1 of Streptomyces longisporus. NCBI lineage: Bacteria > Bacillati > Actinomycetota > Actinomycetes > Kitasatosporales > Streptomycetaceae > Streptomyces > Streptomyces longisporus. The sequence continues at coordinate 746,640 of NZ_BAAASG010000007.1, read as the reverse complement.
GCGTCCGCGACGTGAAGCCGCAACTGCTGCAACTCGGCCGGACCGTGCGGGCGCTGCGCGAGTTCGGGCCGACCGGATTCATGCCGCCGGACGGAATCGTCGCCATGGAAACCGAGATCCTGGAACTGGCCCGGACGCTGAAGAGGACGGTCCTCGGCGCGGATCCCGCCGAGAAGGTCCTCGGCCCGCTGCGCCGGCTGGGCAGCCTGATCGCCGACGCCGAACTGACCGCGGTCGCCGACTTCCACGAGTTCGGCAAGATGAGCCACTCCGCCCTCAACGAGATGTGGGAGGGCATTCTCGACACGAGGGTCCGCCCGATCGACGATGCCTGCCCGTACTGCGCGGGCCGACTGGCGGAGCTTGTCGCGCGGCACCCCCTGTACGAGCAGGTCGGGCGTCGCGCGCTGATCTGCAACGTGTGCGGGCCGATAGTCGACTTCCCGCTCGACCCGGTCATCGACGAGGTGCGCATCGAATGCCCGAGTGTCTGGAAGCGGCCGGGCACCGTCACCGTCGACGTGCTGATGACGCCCGCCGCGAGCGTCTCACGGAAAATCGTCGCGGCCGGCGCCGTCCATACGTCGGGGGCTGCGAACTTCGGCATGTCGTTCCCGGACGCGCAGCGGATCGCCATCCGGCCGGGGTCTCCCGCACGGATGCGCGTCGACGCCACGCTGAGCGCCGAGGCGTTCACGCATCACGCGCACTTCGTCAGGTGGGTGGCCGTGGCAGGAGGGCTCGTCCACTACGCCTCGCGGCCGGTGGCGGTCGCACCGGCCGCGTGAGCTTCACTCCCAGTCGTCCAGCAGTTCGCTGGCGAAGGCGAGATCCTCGCAGATCGCGCGGGCGGCGTTGATCCCGCTGCTCGCCGCGCCGGTCCACATGAAGTACGAGGATCCTTCGACGTTCCCGGCGCTGTAGACAAGCGGATTCGACGTCATCCCGTACAGGCTCGTCTCGGGAAATCCCTCCGCCGACAGCTCGAGGCCGAGGTCCTCGGCGAACTTACGGTAGGGCCGGGCCACATCGCCGAGCAGCAGGGTGTCGCAGCTGAGGGTCCGCCCGTGAGCCGTCCGCAGGGTGACGCCGCCCGCCGGGTCCGCGGAGGCACGGACCACCTCGTCGCACAGCACTTCGACGTCATGGCGCAAGAGCAGACGGGCGAGTCGTCCCCGGCTCGCCGGCGGGTCCCCGACCAGAACCGTCATCCGCTTGGCGAACTGCCGCGACAGCGCTGCCATCTTGAGCGTCTCGTCCCCGGTGCCCACACAGACGAACGTGCTGCCACTACGCTCGTACGTGTGGCAGTAGGGGCAGTCGAAGGCCGATCTGCCCCAGACTCCCTCCGGCAGCCAGTCCGGCAGGACGTCGACGCGGCCGGTGGCGAGGAGCAGCCTTCTGCAGCGCAGACCGGGATGCGCACCGCCCTCGACGACAACATGGTCCTCGTACGCGCGAACGGATGTGACCTCGTCCCACAGCATGGTCACGCCGTATCGACCGGCGTCCTGTTCCATCTTCCGGTAGATGTCCGCCGGGGCGGCCCCGTCGGCGTACGGGACGTTGTTGACCGAGCTCGCCGGTGAATTGCGTCGCAGGGGCTTGGAGATGACGAGCGTACTTCGCATCGAGCGGCCGAGCATGGTGGCCGCGGTCAGGCCCGCCGCTCCCGCACCGATCACAATGACGTCATAGAGATCGTCGTACATCGAGACTCCCATCGACAAGTCCGAGACGGTCGCTACCCGGCGGGCTGAAAGAGCTCCCGCAGCGCCGCGCGATCGACCTTTCCCGTCTGGCCCACCGGAAAGGTCCGGCATACGACCACGCGACGGGGTTCCATGTACCTGGGCAGCCATTCACCCAGCTTTTCCCTGACGGTCCTGGCGTCCAGCTCTCCCGAGGCCCTGAGCGCGAGGGCCAGGTAGGGCGAGTCTCCGTCGCCCAGCTTCAGGGCGATCGCCTCGTCGACGTCGAGGACCCGCATGGCCACCTGCTCGATCTCGCCGAGTTCGATCCGGAAACCGTGGATTTTCACCTGCGAGTCCATGCGGCCGAGGAATTCGACCCATCCGTTCGACGTCCAGCGAGCACGATCGCCGGTGCGGTACATCGTGTAACCCTCGCCCCGGTCCCACGGATCCGGCAGGAATCGGTCCGCCGTCAGGGCCGGATCGCCGAGGTATCCCGCGGCCACGCAGACACCGGTGATGTACAGCTCCCCCGGTTCGTCGACGTCGCAGGGCGTGAGATCGTCATGAAGGACGTAGTACCGGCTGTTCTGCATCGGATGCCCGTACGGGATGCTCCGCCACGACGGGTCCACCTCGTCCACGACGAAGTCGTTGGACCATACGCAGGCCTCGGTGGCACCGCCGAGCGCCACCAGAGTCGCGCGCGGGAACTCACGGCGGAGAACGTCGAGCGTGTTCAGCGGGATCCAGTCACCGCTGAGGAAGACCCGACGAAGTCGATCCCGGTGCCGGCGGGACGACTCGTCGAGCAGCAGCGTCACGGCGGTGAACATGGCCGGTGCGGAGTTCCACAGCGTCACCGGGTGCTCGACGAGGGCGATCGCGATCTCCTCGAGCTCTTCCAGATCCGCGTCGGGAAGCAGGAGCACACTCGCACCGGCAGCCAGGACCCCGAAGACGTCGTACACCGACAGATCGAAGCTGAACGCCGCTGTCTGCAGCAGGATGTCGCTCGGGTCGACGAAGTTGCGCCGGTTGAACCACTCGATCAGGTTGACGACGCTGGTGTGCCGGACCGCCACCGCCTTCGGCCGCCCGGTGGAGCCCGACGTGAAGATCGTGTATGCCAAATCGTCCGGTCCCGCGGGTCCGGTCTCCTGCTGCCGGGCCGACGGCCGGGAGACGGAGCTCGCGAGCATCTCGGGTTCACTGCCGTGGCGTACCGCGATGACCGTCATGTCCTCGCCGATGTCGCCCGCCCTGCCGCAGTACGGTTCCGTGACGAGGACATGACTGATGTCGCTCGCCTTCAGTACCTCCGCCGTGCGGCGCGCCGGCCATCGTGGGTCCAGCGGGACGTAGTAGGCGTCCGCGCGCAGAATCGCATGGATGGCCACGACGGCCTCCGGGACGTGATCGACCAGCAGGCCGACCGGGGTGCGCGGAAGGACGCCGTGCGCCGCGAGATGCTCGGCGAGCAGTGAGCTCTCGGCCGCGAGTTCGCCATGCGTGAGCGCCACTCCGGATGTCGTTCGAAGCGCCGGATCATCGGCGTACTTGGCCGCGGCGGAATCGATGAGATCCATGATGCGACTGGTCGCGGAATAGTCGTATCGCGTCTCGTTCCACTGTTCGACTGGACTCGGGTGCCGAGCCGGATGATCAGCGGTCATGAGACGCTCCCAGGGTCGCGAGGCAGGGACTGAGCGGTCAGGCTTCGGCTGATGTCGGACTCCGCCAGGAAGCGAGCGAACGTTGCGGATCCGCGGTGGCGGCGACCACGGCATCGGCGATCGTCGTCACCATGTCGTGCGCCCGCCCGTGACTGAACCGGCTCTCGTCGAACTCCAGGCGCAGGCGGTAGCTTCCCGCCTGCTCCTCAACGAGCAGCGCCAGCGGCGAACCAGTGCTCGGCTCGCCCTCCAGCGGGTCGAACTCCAGGAGTTCCACGTCGCCGAGCGGCCAGTCGGGCAGCTGGACCGGCACGGCCACGGTGACGCCCACCGACCCGAGATTGCACATGTCGGCGCCGTCTGCGCCCCCGGCGGTGACCACGTCGTAGAACGGCATGTGCTGCCGCTCCATGGTGGCCCAGACCTCGCGCTGCACCGCCCGCGCCAACACACCGAACGTCGCGTCGGCGGCGAACCCGACCCGTACGACCCTCGGTCCGGCCAGTGGGCCGACGTGTGCCTGCGACTCGGGTGTCAACCGGTTGTCCACCACGGTCGCGATCCAGAGATCGGTCTGCCCGGTACAGCCATGCAGCATCGCCATCGTCCCCGCGGCGAACAGCGCGAACAGGTTCACCCGGAGTCGGCGCAACCCGGCGACGACGGCGCCGTCCGGGTCGGGCAGCACCGTCTCCACGGCCCCGGTGGGCGCCAGCGTCGCCCCCTCGAACCCCGGACGGTCGTCGGGCAGGCTCATGACCGGCAGATCGCGGAGCCGTGACCTCCAGAACTCCTCGTCACGGCGGCGTACCTCCGGGTCCGGGTTGCGGAGCAGGCGAGCCGTCTCCTGGTACGGCTGCTTGATCTCCGGCAGGTCGTCCGGCTCCCCGCTCATCTCGGCGCGGTACAGACTCGTGAGCTCCTGCAGCAAGAGGTTCTGCCCGTAGCCGTCGATCACCAGTTGATGGCAGGTCAGGACCAGCAGGTGGTCGTCCTCTGCGCGGCAGACGAGCGTGACGCGGAACAGCGGCTCCTCGCCGAACCGGAACGGGGTACGGGCGATGCCGCGAACGAATTCCTCTGCCGTGTCCGCCGCCGCCTCAGGCGCCTCCACCACCCGCAGCTCAGGCGGCTCGCCGAGATGTGCGGCCGGCGCCGGGCCGTTCTCGAACACGGTACGCAGGACGTCGTGTCGCAGCGACAGTCGCCGGACCGCCGCGGCCAGCGCCGCGCGTTTGACCGGACCACGCAGCCGGAACACCACGGTCGCCAGGAGCACCGGCGTGGGGGCGAGCGCGCTCGCCGCCCGCCACAGGTCGCTCTGTTGGGGCGACAGCGCGGTCGCGGCCGACGATCCGCCGAGCGCGGCAGGGCGACCAGCGTAGTGGCGTACGAGAGCGGCGATCTGCTCGTCGCCGACCACCGGACCCCAGAAGCAGTTGTTCCGCACGCTCGATCCCTCCTGACCACGGTGGCCCGGATCCCCAGCCGCGGGTGACGGTGTATGTGGTGGCCATGCCCGGCCACTCAGCCGCGCGGCGCATCGGTCGAGGTGCGCCGGCGTCCGGAACGCAGAACAACCGAGCCGGTGCATCGGCCGAGAGCTCACGGATCAGCCGTCGCGACCGCACCAGCGCCACGGTGCCTCCCCAGGGAGTCGGTTGGGACGGGGCTCAAAGTAGGGATGCGGGGTTAGGTCGTGGTTACGCATGTCGCCCGACCCGCTCATCGCTCGGAGACCACGGCTGGACGTGGCCACCGCCGAGGACGGCGCCGGCTGGCTCGCCTTTCTGCGCCCACTGATCGTCCGCGAACTGTCCGGCGTCCAACTGGTCATCTCCGACGCCCACATGGGCCTGGTCAACGCGATCGGCGCCACCCTGCGCGGCGGCGACTGGCAGCGATGCCGCACCCTCCCCACGGCCTGAACGGCCGCGGGGGCACCCCCATCGCCCGCACACTGCTCAGTCAGTCCCCAAGTCCGCCCAGCCGTGGGCGGCCACAAATGAACTGTCCTGCCGGAACAGATCCGTCCCCGCCGTCGCGTCCACCCGCAGCTGGTAGTTGTAGTGCCGCAGGTAGTAGCCGGGGTAGTTGTACGACTCCCAGCGGATCGAGCCCGAGGCCGTGCCCGTTCTGGCGATGAAGGTCGCGTCCTTCGCGGGTGGCGGAGCCGCTCGCCGGTGCCGCGGTCGATGCCGTGCCGAGCAAGGCCGGGCAGTTTTCCCAGGGCCAGCGCCGAGGCGGGCAGGGCGGCCATCGCGCGCAGGAGGGCCCGGCGGGACGGGGCGGGGGGTCGAGTGCTCACGTGCGGCTCATTGGTCCAACCGAAAACCCGTCCGGAATATCGAACACAGTTCGGCGAGTCGGTCAGAAGGTAAAGGTGAGGCCAGTGTGCGTCAATGGATGGAGCAGGACCGGATGGCACCTGTGCGGCGATTGCGTTTGCGGCAAATCGCCGCCGAGGGAAGGGATGTTCGAGATGCCGTACCACTTCGGCCCCCAGGACGTTACCGTTCAGTAGACAACGCCGTCCCGGAGAGGTGTCCCGTATGACGCTCGACCGTGCCGCAGGCCTGGCGGAGTCCGCCCGAGCTCTCGCCGAGGGGGAGACCACCTCGCGGGCGCTCGTCGAGCAGGCCCTCGCGCGGATCGAGGCGACGCAGCCCTCCCTCAACGCCTTCCGGATCGTGCGCGCCGAGGCCGCCCTCGCCGAGGCCGACGCGGCGGACCGGCAACTGGCCGCCGGTATGCGCACACCGCTGCTCGGCGTGCCCGTCGCCGTCAAGGACGACATGGATGTGGCCGGTGAGCCGACCGCTTTCGGCTGTGACGGGGAGTTCCCACCCGTCACGGAGGACGGCGAGGCGGTACGGCGGTTGCGGGCGGCCGGGGCCGTGATCGTCGGCAAGACCAACACCTGCGAGTTCGGGCAGTGGCCCTTCACCGAGGGGCCCGCCTTCGGCGCGACCCGCAATCCGTGGCATCCGGAGCACACGCCCGGCGGCTCGTCCGGCGGGTCGGCCGCCGCCGTCGCCGCCGGTCTCGTGCCCGCCGCGCTCGGCTCGGACGGAGCCGGATCCGTGCGCATCCCCGCCTCCTGGACCCACCTCGTCGGCATCAAACCGCAGCGCGGCCGCATCTCCACCTGGCCGCGCGGCGAGTCCTTCCAGGGCATCACCGTGAACGGCACCCTCGCCCGCACGGTCGCGGACGCCGCCCTGCTGCTCGACGCCGCGAGCGGCAACCACGAGCGCGATCCGCACCGGCCGGCGGCCGTCAACGCCCTGGAAGCGGTGGGCCGAGAGCCGGGGCGGCTGCGCATCGCGCTCTCCCTCAAGCCGCCGTTCACCGCCGTGCCCGCCCGCCTCCAGCCGGAGGTACGCGCCCGGGTGCTCCAACTGGCCGAGCAGCTCAGCCGGTTGGGGCATGTCGTGGAGGAGGCCGACCCGCCCTACGGGCAGATCGGGCTCACCTTCGTCCCCCGCGCCACCGCCGGCATCGCAGAGCGCGTGGCCGAGACGCCGTTCCCCGCCCTCCTGGACCGGCGCACCCGCGAGGCCGCCCGGCTCGGCCGGCTGCTCGGCGGGGTACCGCTACGGGCGGCGCGGCGTGCCGAGGTGGTGCTGCAACGCCGTATCGGCACCTTCTTCGAGTCGTACGACGTCGTCCTCGCGCCCACGACCGCCGCTCCCCCGCCGCGCATCGGCGCGATGCTGCAGCTGAGCGGTTTCGCCACCGACCGGGCGATGATCGCCGCCTGCCCGTACGCCTGGCCGTGGAACGTGCTGGGCTGGCCCGGGGTCAACGTGCCCGCCGGGTTCGTGAACGGCGGTTTGCCCGTCGGGGCACAGCTGCTCGGGCCGGCCGGCAGCGAGCCCTTGCTGATCTCGCTCGCCGCGCAACTGGAGGCGGAGCTGCGCTGGCACGAGGCGTGGCCGCCGCAGCGGGCCGTCCCGGATTCCCCGGCGGCGTAGGCGGTCTGGGCCCGTACCCTGTGCCCATGGACGATGCGTCGATGGTCGGGCTGATGGGGCGGGTCACCGGTACGGTCGGGCCCGGGCTCGTCGGCGAGGTGATCGTCCGGGTGCGGGGCGGGGCCGAGCACTTCCTCGCGTACGCGGCCGCAGGGAGCGACCGGATCGAGCGGGGCACGGTCGTGATGGTCGTCGAGTACCTGCCGCCCAGGACCGTCTACGTCACTGCCGCATACGACAGTTGAGCATGCTCCGCCCCAGGTGAGAGGCTTGGCAAGGGGCGGGCGTCAAGAAAACGACAAGGATTCACGGGCGTCTTCTCACCGGCCTCGCGCAGGAGCACACTCCCTTCGTTCGGTGCCGAAAGGGCACCATGCAAAGGGGGCGTATGCCGATGGTTGTCGGCGTCGTTGCGGGAGTGGTGGTTGCCTCCATTCTCGTTCTGATCGGTCTGTTCAAGCTCATGTGGCGTGTCGCCGAGCCCAACGAGGCGCTCGTCATCTCCGGCTCGAAGCACAAGACGGAGGGGCTCGGCGAGGGCATGGGATTCCGCATCGTCACCGGGCGCGGCACTCTCGTGCTGCCCGGTGTGCAGGCGGTGCGCAAGCTCTCGCTCGACCTGAACGAGACCGAACTGCATGTGGACTGCGTGACCCACCAGGGCATTCCGCTCAAGGTGCGGGGCGTGGTCATCTTCAAGGTGGGCGACGACTATGTGTCGATCGCGAACGCGTCCCGCCGCTTCCTCGACCAGCAGAAGCTGATGGCGGAGCGGGTCCACAACGTGTTCGCCGGTCATCTGCGCTCCATCGTCGGCGGCTTGACCGTCGAGGACATGATCCGCGACCGGGAGAAGCTCACCGCACAGACCCGGGCCGCCTGCGGCACGGAGATGGAGAAGCTGGGGCTCATCGTGGACTCCCTGCAGATCCACGAGATCGAGGACCCGACGGGGTACATCCAGAACCTGGCCGCACCGCACGCCTCCGCCGTCCAGCGGGACGCGCGGATCGCGCAGGCGGAGTCGAACCGGCTGGCCACCGAGGCCGAGCAGCAGTCGTTCGCGCGGATGGCGGAGGCCACCCGGGACAGCGAGATCCTGCAGGCCGGTTACCAGGCCGAGCGGGACAAGGCGGCCGCACAGGCACGGCAGGCGGGTCCGCTCGCCGATGCCGCGGCCCGGCAGGAGGTCGTCGTCCAGGAGACCCGGGTCGCCGAACTCGAGGCGCACCGGCGGGAGCAGCAGCTCCAGGCGGACGTCCGCAAGCCCGCGGACGCCAAGGCCTACGAGAAGCGCACGCTGGCCGAGGCCGAGCGCGACGCGCGGATCTCGGCGGCGCAGGCCAAGGCGAAGGAGACCGAGCTGGCGGCCGCCGCCGAGGCGACCCGGGTCAAGACGGCCGCGAGCGCCGAGGCCGAGGCGACCAAGGCACGCGGTGCCGCGGCTGCTACGGCGACCAAGGTCACCGGTGAGGCCGAGGCCGCCGCAGCGCAGGCCAAGGGCCTGGCGGACGCCGAGGCGACGAAGGCCAAGGGCCTCGCGGAGGCGGAGGCCATCAAGGCGCGGGCCGCGGCCCTCGCCGAGAACCAGGAGGCGGTCGTCGCCCAGCAACTCGCCGAGAACTGGCCGGAGATCGTCAAGGCGGGCGCGTCCGCGTTCGGTAGCGTCGACAACATGGTGGTGCTCAACGGCGCGGACGGCATGGCCGACATGCTCGCCAAGGCACTCACCATGGGCGGCACCGGCCTCGGTCTGGCCCGCCAGCTGCTGGCCTCGATGAACCAGAACGGGCAGACCCCGCACGGCACCGCGCCGTCCCTGAACGGGATAGCGGCACCGCCGTCGCAGAAGGTGCCGGTGGAGAAGGAGGGATAGCCGCACCGGCGCGGATACGACAACAGCTCCCGGGGGCCCCTCGGTTTCGAGGGCCCCCGGCCTGCTGAGCTGCCCCGCCCCTCTAAGGTGCCTGCGTGACTGCGTTTACCGATGAGAACGTCCCGGGCCGCTTCGGCCCCACCGCCACCACCGAGGCCGACCCCCGCCAGGTCGGCAGGGTGCGCACCGAGTACTCCCCCGCGCACGACGGGGACCCGGACCCCGGCGAGATCGTGTGGACCTGGGTGCCCTTCGAGGAGAACGACGGCCGCGGCAAGGACCGCCCGGTGCTCGTCGTCGCCCGCGAGAGCGCCGGCACGCTGCTCGCCGTGCAGCTGTCCAGCAAGCGGCACGACGACGACCGTGAGTGGGTGGCGATCGGCAGCGGGCCCTGGGACCGGTCGGGGCGCGACTCCTGGATCGACGTGGACCGGGTGCTGCGGCTGCACGAGGACGGCATGCGCCGCGAGGCCTGCGCCCTGGACCGGGGGCGGTTCAACCTGGTGCGGCAGCGGCTGGCGGAGCGCTACGGCTGGAGCTGAACGCCGGGCCCCGGCCTGACCGGCCGGGGCCTCACGCATGTCATGCCGGTTCGGGCTGGGGCTCCAGTTGCCGTGCCGGAGCTGGCGTCGGTTCCCACGCTCTGGTGGTCCGTACATAGTCGTAGATCACCGAGATCATCGCCAGCAGGAGCAGCGGCCCGAACAGCCACGGGTGCCTGGCCATGTCCATCGGCAGACAGCGGTACGACACCAACAGTGCGGCGAAGACCGTTGCGCCGTGGGCGACCAGCCGGATCCCCGACCGGTCCCAGCCGCGGGTCTGCGCGCGCAGGGCTGCCTCGATGGTGAGCGTGAACACCGCGCCCGCGATGAGGTCCGCGCCGTAGTGGTAGCCGAAGCCCAGGGTGGCGCAGAGCGTCGCGATCAGCCAGAACGTGCCGGCGAAGCGCAGGGCCCGTGGGCCCTTCCGGGAATGGATGAAGATCGCGGTGGCCCACGCCGTGTGCAGGCTGGGCATGCAGTTGCGTGGGGTGAACGCGTCGAACGGCATCGGGTGCGGGGCCTTGAGCGGCGGCATCGTGCCCGGCCACAGGTCGGCCACCGCCCAGTGCACGGTGGGCAGTGCGTCCGGCCCCAGGTCGGGCGAGGGCCACTGGTCCGTGCCGGTGCCGTAGGCGAAGATCGGCCCGACCACCGGGAAGATCATGTAGATGGCCGGTCCCAGGAGGCCGATCACCAAGAACGTGCGCACCAGATGGTGGCTGGGGAAGCGGCGCTCGGCGGCCACGTTGCGCAGTTGGTACAGCGTCACGACGACGGCGGCCACCGCGAGCTGGCCGTAGACGAGGTCGAGCACATGGAAGCCGACCGGGCCGGTGGCCTTGACGACCCGGCCCACCAGCCAGGACGGATTGCCCAGTGCGTGATCGGCGGTTGCCACGTACTGGTCGAGCACCATCGTGCGCGTCTTCGAGGTGATGAGCAGCCAGGTGTCACCGGTCTTACGGCCGGCCACCAGCAGCAGGGCGAGCCCGACGCCCTTCAGCAGCAGGATCCGTTCCTGGCCGGTGCGGCGCGTGACGGCGATGACGGCGCAGCCCAGTATCACCCACAACGCGCCGTTCCCGAACGGATGGTGGCCCTCGGTCACCTTGACGTCGCACGCCCAGCGCACCACCAGGAAGACGATGTCGATGCCGATCGCGGTACCCGCCGCGATGAACCGTTGCCGCCGGGTGAGCACCACCATCATCAAACCCATGCTGGCGTACAGCAGGAAGCCCGATTTCGGGGGCAGTACCACCTCTTGCACCTGGGTCGTGAGTGGCCCCGGCAGGCCGTAGTGGCGCGCGGCGACCTCCAACGCGAGGAGGAATCCGAGCACCACTACACCCGCCGCGGTCCACAGCACCGTCCGCGGCCGCCACCCGGTGGCGGAGGAAGAACTGGATCTCATTCGCGGGAAGCGCCGCGATTCTCTGGGTATCAATTGGCTGGCCGATTTTTTAGATGTTGGTTGGTCAGGTCGCTTTTCGTGCTGGCCGGCAAGGCTTTTCGGTAGAGGGCGGACTAGGGCGGCGATCGTCGTGGGCTCGAACATGCTATCGGGGCGGCGCAAGTGGGTTTCCCTGGCCACGGACGATCTCTCGACGCCCGCACCGAGTGAGAAGACCCGTGCGACCCGAAGAAGGTTCCCTCACCCGGCAGTCAGCAGACCGATTCCCAGGGCGATCAGGGCCGCGACCTTGGCGGCTTCGAGGGCGACGTAGTACAGGTGGTCTCGCGAGCGGGGCAGGTCCTCGCCCGCCAGTACCCGGTCCGACCTACGGTTGAGGCGCGGGCGTACCGCGAACAGTTGCGCGAGGAGCAGCACCACCGCCGCGGCGGCCGGCCCCGCGACCCGGCCGGGCGGATCGCCGGCCGCGACGGCGGCCACGACCACGACGGCGAGCACGGCCTCGGTGAGGTTCAGCGCCCGGAAGACCAGCCGGCCGATCCCCAGTCCGATGGGAATGGTCACGCCGGGCGCGCGGAACTTCAGCGGTGCTTCCAGGAAGGAGATCGCCAGCACCATGCCGAGCCAGACGAAGGTGATCGCGGCCGCCACTGCGGCCCACGTGGGGTACATCAAGGATGCCTTTCTGCTGTCTGCTGCGGTGCGGGCGCCAGATGGGCCAGGCACGCATCGGGTTCGGCGAAGGGTTCCAGATCGGTCGCGGTCAGCGGGGCGCGCAGCTCGGCCAGTGCGCCCTGCATCAGGGCCAGATGGAGGGGGCAGACCAACTCGCCGTACTCCTCGGCGAGTTCGAGGAAAGGGCAGTGCCGCAGCCGGATCCGTGCGGGGACCTTGCCGCCTTCCGGGTCCGGGGCGAAGCCGAGGCCGTCCAGCAGCTCGACGAGCCGGCCCGCCGACTCCTCGGAGGTGGGCCGCCGGGACGGGGGCGGCGCCTCGACCAGGGAACGGCCCCAGGACCGGCCGGCCTCCATCGCGGTGGACCGAGCATCGGACCCCGTGGCGGCGATCCGGCCGAGCAGCATCTGCGCGAGCAGCCGATAGCTGCGGGTTCCGCCACGGTCCATGCCCGGCCTCGGGGCGTAGACGGTGCGCGGCCGCCCGGGCCCGGAGGGCTCCAGTACGCGCCGTTCGACGAGACCCTCGCCCGCCAGCGCCTCCAGATGGAAGCGGACGGTGTTGGGATGGACGCCGATGCGCTCGGCCGTCTCCGCCACACCGAGGGGGGCCGCGGCCGTGCGCAGCACGTCGAGGACCTCGCGCCGACGCGGGCTTCTGTGCGCCCCCGGCATACCCCTCACTCCCCTCCCACCTGCGACCATTTTCTCCAAATAATACTTGTAATAATTGGTGGGCAAGCGGCAGGGCCGGCGAGTGCGGACAGATGGAGGCGGGCCGATGAGCAAGGCCGAGAGGCAGGTGGGCCGGAAGGCGGAGGCGGCGATGCCGCTCATCCTGGGCAACACCGACGCCTTGAGCGCCACGGCTTCGAGCGAAACCGCGGTGCTGTGGAAGCTCGCCGAGAGCGGACGCCAACTCGACGCCAATGTGGTCCGTTTGACTCCGGGCCGCCATATCGCCCCGCACGCGGAGCCCGACCTGGACGTACTGGTGCTCGTCGTCGCCGGCGACGGCGTCCTCGGCGCCGGTCCGCAGGACGAACCGCAGTCCCTGAACACCGGCACCTTGCTCTGGCTCCCCCACGGCTCCACCCGCAGCATCACCGCGGGGGACGACGGCCTCGCCTATCTCACGGTCCACCGGCGCCGTCCCGGCCTGCAGATCGGCCAGGCTCCCCGAGACCGCACCGCACAGGACCGATGAGGCCTGTGGGAAAGCAACGAGAAGCAAAGTACTGGAGCGGGGAACGCGGACCGACTTTCGTCCGTCTTCCTGTGTGAGTCCCCCGCAGCATCCCCCGTCTGCGGGGGACTCACCGACTCGACTGCGGCTGCGCCACCGGAAACGCCTGTGCGAACGCGCCTCGGACGGTATGGCCCGTCGTGCGGTCCAGGATCCCGAACGTCACCCGCTCGAAGGCCCGGGCGAATCGGCCGTCCCGGCCGAGCAGCGCCCGGAAGGCGCCCGCCACCTGCGCCGGGTCGTTCTGGAAGACCCCGCAGCCCCATGCGCCCAGCACCAGTCGCCGGTAGCCGTGGACGGCGGCCGTCTCCAGCACCCGCTCGGCGCGGACGGCCAGGGCCTGCGGCAGCTCGGCCGCGCGCTGCGGCGCCGTACGCCTGATCACTCCCGCGTTCGGGGCGGCCGCGGTCAGGAAGCCCGCGGTGTACGGCTCGTCCAGCAGGCGGCCGCGGTCGTCGCGGAAGACGGGCACCGCCGGGGAGTGGATGACCCGGTCGGTGTAGAACGGGTCGCGGTGGGTGCGGTGGTGGTCGTAGAACTCCGGGGCCCGCAGCAGGCACGTGTACAGCGCGGAGGCGCGGCACAGGGCCTCTTCCTGGGCCTGGGCGCCGTTGAGGAAACCGCCGCCGGGGTTGCGGGCCGAGGCGAAGTTCAGCACCGCGACCCTCCCGCCGATCCGGCGCGCCGCCTCCAGGCTGCTCTCGCCCGTGACCTCGAAGAACGTGTCGGCAGTGGCGGTCGGTGACACCTGCACGGGCTCCGGCCCGTACATCCGCGTAGCGGACCGCGCCGCCTCCACCGCCGCGGCAAGGGACACCTCGCGCCCGTCGGACGTCTGATAGGCGCCCGCCGCCACGATCTGTTGCGTCTGCTGTGCGATGCCGCGCAGGCGCGCGCTCATGGCGCCACCCCCGTGTGCGCCATGCTCGCGCGCCGTGCGCGCTCCCCCGTCGTGCTCATGGACCGATCGTGGGCGATCCTGGACGTGCGGTGCAACAGAGTTTCCGCGTCCGCGAACGCCCAGGAAAGCCACAGGAAACGCCCGGAACGAGGAGATTACCGAGCCGGAACATGCCGATACGCACCCTTGTGCGATGCGGCGGGAGGGTCTTGGGTGGGACGAGTGCTGCCGTCCGGGCACCTGCCGGGCCGGGCCGGCGACACGGTCGAATCTCAGGAGGTTCCCGACATGTCAGATATGCCGAGCGCCGCTCCGGCGAGCGACTGTACGGAGCCCCGCACCGCCCTCACCCCAGCCGAGGTGGAGGCACTGGTCCGGGGCATCTGTTTCAAGACCGGCCCGCCCCGCACTGTCGGGGTCGAAGTGGAATGGCTGGTCCACGAGCTGCGCACACCGCAACTCCCCGTCACACCCGAACGACTCGAAGCGGCCTACGCCGCACTGCGGACCGTGCCCCTGAGGTCGGCGCTCACCGTCGAGCCCGGCGGCCAGCTGGAGCTGAGCTCGCCGCCCGCCACCTCCCTGATGGAGTGCATCGGTACCGTCTCCGCCGACCTCGACGCCGTACGCTCGGTCCTCGCCGGGCAGGATCTGGGCCTCGTCGGCATCGGCCACGACCCCTGGCATCCGCCCCGCCGGTTCCTGCACGAGCGGCGCTACGACGCCATGGAGACCTGCCTGGACCGCACCGGCCCGTCCGGGCGCCGCATGATGTGCACCTCGGCCTCCGTCCAGGTCTGCCTGGACGCCGGATACGAGGAGCCCGGCCCCCTCGGCCACGGCCGCCGCTGGTGGCTGGCGCACCAGCTGGGCGCGGTCCTGGTGGCCGCATTCGCCAACTCACCGCTGGCCCGACACGAACCCACCGGCTGGCGCTCCACCCGGCAGCTGCTGTGGCTGGAGATCGGTCCGGGCCGCGCGGGCGCGCCCCCGCTGGACGGGGATCCCCGCCGGGCCTGGGCGCGGCACGTCATGGACGCGCCGGTGATGTGCATACGGGGGGACGAGGGGCCCTGGGACGTTCCGGAGGGGCTGACCTTCCGGGAGTGGACCAGGTCGGGGGCGCCGCGCCCGCCCACCCGCGAGGACCTCGACTACCACATCACGACGCTGTTCCCGCCGGTCAGACCGCGTGGCTTCCTCGAACTGCGCATGATCGACGCACAGCCCGGCGAGGACGGGTGGATCGTCCCGCTCGCGGTGACGAAGGCGCTCTTCGACGACCCTCAGGCCGCCGAGACCGCGTACCGCACCGTGAAGCCCCTGGCCGAACGGGCGCTGACGCTGGCGGCGCCGCACAATCCGCTGTGGATCGACGCGGCCCGAGACGGCCTGGCCGACCCCGAGCTGCAGGAGGCGGCCGTCACCTGCTTCACGGCGGCGCTCGAGGCCCTGCCCCGGCTCGGCGCCACCACCCGGGTCACGGATGCCGTGGCGGCGTATCTGGACCGCTATGTCAGCCAGGGCCGCAGCCCCGCCGACGACCTGCTGGACCGGGTGCGCGGCACCGACCGGCGCCCGCACGGGAAGGATCTCCGCACATCATGACCGATCCCGCCCTCGACGAGTCCTCGATCGACGCAGAGACCCTGCGCGAGCGGGCCCTGACCACCCTGACCACCGCTCGCGACCGCACCACGCTCCTGACCAGCTGTGTCGAGGAGCCCGACCTGACCGCGCAGCACTCGCCGCTGATGTCGCCGCTGGTGTGGGACCTGGCGCACATCGGCAACCAGGAGGAGCTGTGGCTGCTGCGGGCCGTCGCCGGCCGGGAGGCGATGCGCCCCGAGATCGACGGCCTCTACGACGCCTTCGAGCACCCGCGCTCCGAACGGCCCTCGCTGCCGCTGCTGCCGCCCGCCGAGGCCCGCACCTACGCGGCCGAGGTGCGCGGGCGTGTGATGGACCTGCTGGAGAGCGCCGACTTCCACGGCACCCGGCTCACGGAGGCGGGCTTCGCCTTCGGGATGATCGCGCAGCACGAACAGCAGCACGACGAGACGATGCTGATCACCCATCAGCTCCGCAAGGGCCCGCAGGCCCTGACCGCCCCGGACCCGGACCCCGTACCACTGTTCACCGGGCCGGCCGAAGTCCTCGTCCCGGGCGGCCCGTTCACCATGGGCACCTCCACCGAGCCGTGGGCGCTGGACAACGAACGCCCGGCGCACCGGCGTGAGGTGGCGCCCTTCTACATCGACACCACGCCGGTGACCAACGCCGCCTACCAGGCGTTCATCGACGACGGCGGCTACGGCAACGAGCGCTGGTGGACGGCGGCCGGCTGGGCTCACATCCGCGAGCACTCGATCGACGCCCCGCTGTTCTGGCGCCGTGACGGCAGGCAGTGGCTGCGGCGCCGGTTCGGCATCACCGAAGTCGTACCGCCCGACGAGCCGGTCGTGCACGTGTGCTGGTACGAGGCGGACGCCTACGCCCGCTGGGCCGGACGGCGGCTGCCCACCGAGGCCGAGTGGGAGAAGGCCGCCCGCCACGACCCCGCGAGCGGACGCTCGATGCGCTACCCGTGGGGCGACGCCGATCCGGCGCCCGAGCATGCCAACCTCGGGCAGCGGCATCTGCGCCCGGCCCCGGCCGGCAGCTACCCCGCGGGCGAGTCCCCGCTCGGCGTACGGCAGTTGATCGGGGACGTGTGGGAGTGGACGTCGAGCGACCTCGCGCCCTACCCCGGCTTCGAGGCCTTCCCCTACAAGGAGTACTCGGAGGTGTTCTTCGGGCCCGAGTACAAGGTGCTGCGCGGTGGTTCGTTCGCGGTGGACCCGGTGGCCTGCCGGGGGACGTTCCGCAACTGGGACTACCCGATCCGGCGGCAGATCTTCTCGGGGTTCCGCACCGCCCGCTCCGCGGGAGACGTCTGATGTGCCGACACCTGGCCTATCTGGGGCCCGAGGAGCCGCTCGGCAGGGTCCTCGTGGAGCCCGCGCACGGCCTCTACCGCCAGTCGTGGGCGCCCCGGCGGCAGCAGTACGGGACGGTCAACGCGGATGGTTTCGGGGTGGGTTGGTACGCCGAGGGCGACCCGGTGCCGGCCCGCTACCGCCGGGCCGGGCCCATCTGGGCCGATCTGTCCTTCGCCGACCTGGCCCGCGTCGTGCGCTCGGGGGCGGTCCTGGCCGCCGTACGGGATGCGACCCTGTCGGGTGCCGACGCGGAGGCCGCGGCGGCGCCGTATGCGGCCGGGCCCTGGCTGTTCAGCCACAACGGTGCGGTGAAGGGGTGGCCGGGTTCGCTGGCGCCCCTGGTGGCGAGCCTGCCCGCGGTCGACGTGCTGTCGATGGAGGCCCGCAACGACTCGGCGCTCGTGTGGGCACTGGTCCTGGCGCGGCTGCGGGCCGGGGACGACGAGGGGCAGGCGCTGGCCGACACGGTCGTGGAGGTCGCCGAGGCGGCCCCCGGCTCCCGCCTCAACCTGCTGCTCACCAACGGCGCGACCATCACCGCGACCACCTGGGGCGACACCCTCTGGTATCTGTCCCGGCCCGGCCGCGGCACCGTCGTGGCCTCCGAGCCCTACGACGACGACCCGCACTGGCAGGAGGTCCCCGACCGCACCCTGCTCGCGGCGAGCCGCACCGACGTGCTGCTCACCCCCCTCAAGGAGCCGAGCGACGCCTCGGCCCCCGCACTGCCGAAGGAGCCCCGTACGTGAGTCCGTTCCTTCTCACCCGCACCCTGCCCGAGGACGCCACGGACGCCGCCCTGCGCGCCGACGTCCTGCACGGCCTGACCGGCACACCCAAGACGCTGCCGCCGAAGTGGTTCTACGACGCCCACGGCAGCGTGCTGTTCGAGCAGATCACCGAGCTGCCCGAGTACTACCCGACACGCGCCGAGCGGGAGATCCTCATCGCCCGCTCCGCCGACATCGCCGCGGCGACGCACGCCCGCACGCTGATCGAACTCGGCTCCGGGTCGTCGGAGAAGACGCGCCATCTGCTGGACGCGCTGACCGGGCTGCACACGTACGTACCCGTCGACGTCAGCGAGAGCGCCCTCACCCAGGCCGGGCAGGCGCTCGTCGCCGAGCGTCCCGGCCTGCAGGTCCATGCGCTGATCGCCGACTTCACGGCGAGCGTGACGCTGCCGGACACGCCGGGCCCTCGGCTGATCGCGTTCCTCGGCGGCACGATCGGCAACCTGCTGCCGGTCGAACGGGCCGCCTTCCTCGCCTCGGTCCGCTCCCTCCTCACCCCCGGTGACGCGCTGCTGCTCGGCACGGACCTGGTCAAGGACGAGAAGGTGCTGGTCCGGGCATACGACGACGCGGCCGGTGTGACGGCGGCCTTCAACAAGAACGTCCTCACCGTCGTCAACCGCGAGCTGGGCGCCGACTTCGACCCCGGTGCCTTCGACCACGTCGCCCTGTGGGACCCCGCCAACGAGTGGATCGAGATGCGTCTGCGCTCACGCACCGCGCAGTCGGTGAAGATCCCCGCTCTCGATCTCGCCGTTGACTTCGACGCGGGCGAGGAACTGCGCACCGAGGTGTCGGCGAAGTTCCGCAAGGAGGGGGTACGGAGCGAACTATCCGCGGCGGGGCTGGAGTTGGCCCACTGGTGGACGGATGAGGAGGACCGCTTCGCGCTGTCGCTGAGCGTGGCGCGCTGACCTGCGCGCCCTGGGCCCGACCGCCGGGAACGGCGGTCGGGCCCCGTCAGTTGTGACTGCGGACAGCTCCTGTCAGGACGGGCTGACGCGGATCGGGTCGCCGTCGCGCCCTTGCCGTCCGAGCCGGAACCGCCGCCGAGGGCACGCGCCGACGACGCCGAGCACACTGTGGGTGCTGCTGTCTCATTTGCGCCCCTGGCGGGCCCGCCGCACGTGAGGCGGCGGCCGGCCACCGGTTCGAGATCTGGCACAACACCCTTGCCGGCAACCGAGCCCCATAACCTCGTGCAGGGAGACGTCGGACGCCGCGAGGAGGCCACGGTGCTCGAAAGGGGCACGCGGTTGCTTGCCGGCGCCATGGTCGTGGCCTGCATGCTGCTCGTCGGCCCCAGTGTCCCGGACGGTGCCCTCTTCGCCAGGTCACGGCGCCTCAGGTGGTCCCGGATCCGCTCGACGTCACTCATGCACGCTTCCTGCAGGCCGATGACCGGGGCGCATACGTGGCGATCTCCGCCGCCCGGTCGACGTTGCCCGCCTCGCAGGGGTTGCAGAGGTTCCGTCATGACCCGGTTCGGTACGACGTCCCTGGCGGCATCGGCGGGCGTTCTTCGGAGTTGGGGTCGCTGCGGTGGGGTGCCGTGGCGTCCGGGGGGCTTCGGCCAGGCGGTCCTCTCGGCGGCGCCGATGACAGACCGCGTCACCGTGGAATACCCCGACGGCGGCTCCGAGGACCGTGGCTACCTGGCCGTCACCACCACGGTGGACGGCCGGCCCGTCCGGGTCTTCAACACCCACCTCGCCCAACGGCGTCAGGAGGCGGTCCGCGCGGACCAGACCGCCGTACTCGCCACCGAGGTCGCCCGGCACGACCGCGCCGTCGTCCTCGGTGACTTCAACGCCGCACGTGACGCCCCCGAACTCGCCCCGATGTGGGCACTGGCCGCGGATGCAGACCCCCGGTGCCGTCCCTCGCCCGCCGGGACCTGCGAGCCGACCACCGACTGGCACAGCAGGTTCGACTATGTCTTCCTACGAGGCATCGCCCCGCTCGCGCACCGCGTGCAACCCACCTCGTACTCGGACCACCACCTGCTCTTCGCCGACCTGGACGCAACCTAATCCCATTCACCGACTCGGCGGTCCGGAAAACCTTCGAAACATTCGAGACCTCGCGATCAGGCATGGTCCGGATATTCCCTTCCATGGCAGATAACCGCTGTCCAACACAACGAATGTTTCGCGATCAATGCCGAAACCATTGACGCTTGACGGGGACAGGCCAACACTCTTGGACCACATCCCGGCCTCAATCCGGCCTCGGACGACGAGGAGGAACCCCGCACATGGACATCGCACCCGCACACCCGTTGAGCCGCAGGGGCGCCTGCGCGCTGCTGCTGGGCACCACCGCGGCGCTGGCCCTGCCCGGCACCGCCCGCGCCGCCACGGTCGTCACCACGAACCAGACCGGCACCAACAACGGCTTCTACTACTCGTTCTGGACCGACGCGCAGGGCACGGTCTCCATGACTCTGAACTCCGGCGGCAACTACAGCACCAGCTGGCGGAACACCGGCAACTTCGTCGCCGGCAAGGGCTGGAGCACCGGCGGGCGCAGGAACGTGAGCTACTCGGGCAGCTTCAACCCGTCCGGCAACGGCTATCTGTCGCTGTACGGCTGGACGTCGAACCCGCTCGTCGAGTACTACATCGTCGACAACTGGGGCAGCTACCGGCCCACGGGAGCGTACAAGGGCACGGTCTCCAGCGACGGCGGCACGTACGACATCTACCAGACGACGCGGTACAACGCGCCGTCCGTCGAGGGCAACAGGACCTTCAACCAGTACTGGAGCGTGCGGCAGTCGAGGCGGACCGGCGGCACCATCACCACCGGCAACCACTTCGACGCCTGGGCCCGCGCCGGGATGCCCCTCGGCAGCTTCAAGTACTACATGATCCTCGCGACCGAGGGTTACCAGAGCAGCGGCAGCTCCAACATCACGGTGTCGGGATGAGCACCGGACGAGGCCTCCCGTCACGCCCCTGGACGACGACGCTGGCCGCCGTCGCCCTGGCCGCCACGGGCATCCTCACCCTCCACGCCGCCCCGGCGCGGGCCGCCACCTGCGCGGGCTACGTCGGGCTCACCTTCGACGACGGCCCGTCCGGCAACACACCGGCCCTGCTGGGCGCCCTGAAGCAGAACGGGCTGCGGGCCACGATGTTCAACGAGGGCCGCTACGCCGCCGCCTACCCGGCGCAGGTGAGGGCCCAGGTCGCCGCGGGCATGTGGGTCGGCAACCACAGCTACACCCACCCGCACCTGACCCAGCTCGGCCAGGCGCAGATCGACTCGGAGATCTCCCGCACCCAGCAGGCCATCGCGGCCTCGGGAGGCGGCACGCCGAGACTGTTCCGGCCGCCGTACGGCGAGACCAACGCCACCGTGAAGGCCGTGGAGGCCAAGTACGGTCTGACGGAGGTCCTCTGGCAGGTCGATTCGCAGGACTGGAACGGCGCCAGTACGGATGCGATCGTGGCCGCCGCCGGCCGGCTCACCAACGGGCAGGTCATCCTCATGCACGACTGGCCCGCCAACACGGTCGCCGCGATCCCCCGTATCGCGCGGGGCCTGGCCGCCCGCAATCTGTGCGCAGGCATGATCTCCCCGCAGACCGGCCGCGCCGTGGCCCCGTCCTGACCGGCACCACCCGCACGAACACCGGCCGCCACCCCGGTCACGATCCGACGGGGTGGCGGCCCTCAACGGCCACCATCACGACCAGTACGGCCACGAGCAGCACGACGTAGGCGACGGAGTGGACGCGGTCCGGGACCCGGGCGGTGAGCCGCCTCGCCAACGCGATGGCGGGCAGCGAGCCGAGGAGCAGTGCGGCGCCCGCGGTGAGGTCCACGTAACCGAGTTGGCCCGTGCAGGCCTGTGCGGTCGGGGCGAGGGCGTAGACGAGGGTCGCGGCCACGGCGACGGGGACGCTGAGCGGGTTCGCCATGGCGGTCGCCTCGGCCATGGGCAGACCCCGGCGGCGCAGAAGGGGGACCGTCATGACGCTGCCGCCCACGCCGAGACCGGCGGCCACGAGACCGATTCCGGTTCCGCCGAGGGTGGTCGTGACCCGGCCCAGCGGCTTCGGGCCCGTCCGGTGCGCCACCGCAAGGAAGCCCTTGCGCAGCACACTGTCGGCGATCGTCACCAGCAGGTAGACCGCGAACAGCAGGCGCAGTGCCGTACCGCCGATCAGCGTGGCCGCGAAGGATCCGGCGCCCGCGCCGACGGCGATGAAGGCCGCCAGCGGCCACACATACGCACGGCGCAGGCGGCCCTGACGCCACTGGGCCAGCGCCGCCGCCACGGAGTTGACAAGCATGACCGCCGCCGAGGTCGCCACCGCGATGTGCATGGCGTCCGCCCCGGAACACGCCGTCACGTTCAGGACGCCGTAGACGACGGGGACCGTGATGAAGCCGCCGCCGAAGCCGAAGAGGACCGTTGTCAGGCCGGTCAGGCAGCCGAAGAAGAGGAGGGTGGAGAAGGAGATCAGCACTGGTCAGACGCTAGGGATCAGGCGGCATGGCAGGCAATCGATGGATCGCCAACTTCCTACGCGCAGCAGACACAGCCATGTGGCCGCACGTAATCTCGCGGCATGCGCAACATCCCGGTCGCGGAGGTGGACGACCTCGGCCGTGCCGTGCTGGCCATCGGCACCGACTACCCCCAGGACCATCTGCTCGTCTGGCACGAGCACCGCCGCGCCCAGGTCCTGTATGCGGCCACCGGCGTCATGCGGGTCGAGACGGACGACGGCAACTGGACGATCCCCCACGGCCCGCGCGGTCCTGATCCCGCCTCTGACCAGGCATCAGGTCACGATGACCGGTGTCAGCACCCGCAGTCTCTACATCGAACCCACCGCCGTGCCGTGGTTTCCGGCCCGCTGCCAGGCCGTCGACGTCTCCGACCTGCTGCGGGCGCTGATCCTGGCCGCCGTCGACATGGAACCGTGCTACGCCGAACACAGCCGCGACGCGGCGCTCGCCGCCCTCCTCCTCCACGAGCTCAGGAACCTCACCCCGCTGCCCCTCGATGTGCCGTTGCCGCCCGAGCCCCGGCTGCGCCGACTGTGCGAGGCGTTCCTGCAGAAGCCGGACATCCATGACCCGCCGGCGCGCTGGTGCGCGGCCCTCAACATCAGCGAACGCACCCTCGCCCGTCTGTTCCGCAGCGGCACCGGTCTGAGCTTCTCGCAGTGGCGCGGGCGCGCCTGCATCCTGCACTCCCTGCAACACCTCACCGCGGGCATGCCCGTCACCCGCATCGCGGCCCTGCTCGGCTACGACAATCCCGCCGCCTACACGGCCGCGTTCAAAAGACTCCTCGGCCGGCCGCCCACAGCGCACAAGCCACAACCGACCCCATGAAAAACGGCGTTATCGGGGCGCCGGGTGAACGGTGGGCGGTAGGCGGGACGTAAAGAGATATGCCGGGCCTGCGTCGAACGTCAGGCGATCCCGCAGCGATAGGACGATCTTGCCGAACACGGTTTCCCCGACATCCGAAGACCGACCGCGGAGGTCCCTGACCGGCAACTGGCCCGTGGCCAGGCGTCTGAGGGCCGTGCTGCTGATCCCGGTCGTCATCGCCCTCGTCCTCGGCGGCATCCGGGTCAAGCACTCCGTGGACACCTGGCAGGCAGCCGACGATGCGGTCCGGGTGGCAGAGTTGGTGCAGGCGGCGAACAAGTACGCCAGCGACGCGATCAACGAGCGCGATGTGTCGGTCATCCCGCTGCTGAAGGGCGAGCGGACCGCCGCCGCGGTGGTGCAGGCCCGCAGGACCACCGACGAGGATGCCAAGGCCTTCGACCGGGCCGTCGCCCGCATGCCGCAGAACTCCGGCCTGCTGCGGCGCGTCGGACTGGTCCGCGCCGGCGAGAAGCAGCTGCCGACGGTGCGCGCGAACGCGTTCACCTCCCGCCTGGCCGGGGTGCAGACGGAGGAGAGCTACCACCTCGTCCAGCACCCGCTGATGGAGATCTCGAACGAGCTGGGCTTCGGCAGCAACAACCAGGCCAGCTTCGGCCGCACCCTCTACGCCATCTCCCTGACCCAGGCGGCCGAGTCCCTGATCCGCTCCATCGGCACCCATCTGCTGGCCGAGGACCGCGGCACCCTCGCCCCGGGCGAACTGGACACCCAGCTCGCGTCCTTCCGCTCGTACGCCTACCTCGAAAAGGTCGCGCTCCAGGAGTACGCGGGTGCCGGCACAGCCGACGACATGGCACGGCTGCGGAAGGCACTGACCGCCGCGGCCGCGCAGGGTGAGCAACAGCGGGCCGACGCTGCGGCCAACGCCAGGGCGGCAGGCCGTAGTTATGTCGCCCCGCCCGACCTGGACAAGATGGTCGGCGAGATCGCCGCCGGCCGGACGACCGCGCAGCTCACCGCCGAGGGCATCACGCCCGAGTCGTTCTTCGCCGCGTCCACGCTCGGCTTCGACGCCTACCGCAGCATCGAGGTCCACCTCACCGACACGGCCCTCGCGGGCGCCCGCGACATCGCCGACGACGCCCGCCGTGACGCGATCATCAACGCGGTGCTCGTCATCGCGTCCGTGCTCCTCGCCTTCCTCCTCGCCGCCTGGGTGGCGCGCACGATGAGCCGCCGTATGCGCCGGCTGAGTGCCTCCGCCATCGAGATCGCCGGGCAGCGGCTGCCCGCCCTGATCACCCGGCTGTCGCGGGCCGCCCCCGTCCAGGTCGACCCCCGGGTCGCCCCCATCCCGATCACCAGCACCGACGAGATCGGCGAGGTCGCCCGCGCCTTCGACCACGTCCACCGCGAGGCCGTGCGGCTCGCCGCCGAACAGGCCCTGCTGCGCGGCAACATCAACACGATCTTCACCAACCTGTCGCGGCGCAACCAGTCCCTGATCGAGCGTCAACTGGCCCTGATCACCCACCTGGAGGACCACGAGACCGACCCTGACCAGCTGGAGAACCTGTTCCGGCTGGACCACCTCGCCACCCGGGTCCGCCGCAACGGCGAGAACCTCCTCGTGCTCGGCGGCGAGAAACCCGCCCACCAGTGGGACCGGCCCCTGCCGCTGATCGACGTCATCCGTGCCGCCTCCTCCGAGGTGGAGCAGTACGAGCGCATCACCTTCTCCGGCATTCCGGAGGCCGAGATCCACGGCCGGGCCGTGACCGACCTCGTCCATCTGCTGGCCGAGCTGCTGGAGAACGCCACCTCGTTCTCCTCCCCGCACTCGGAGGTCCGCGTGACCGCCGTCCATCTGCCGGACGGCCGCATCATGCTCGAGATCCACGACCAGGGCATCGGCCTGCCGGCGGAGGACTTCGCGATGATCAACCGCAAGCTGGCCAATCCGCCGACCGTGGACGCCGAGATCTCCCAGCACATGGGACTGTTCGTGGTCGGCAGACTGGCCGGCCGGCACGGCATCCGCGTGCAGCTGCGCCCCGGCGGCGAGCAGTCCGGCACGACGTCGCTCGTCATGCTGCCGGACACGATCACCTACCGGACGGCGGCAGAGGAACCCGACACCGAAACCCTGGCCCTGGCCGCCGTGACGGAGGCCTCCTCATCGCGACACGGCATCTCGACGGCATCCTTCATCCCGCAGGAGGCACCGCCGCTCGGACTCGACGGGTTCCAGGGATACGAGGCCTGGAACGACCGCCCGGCCGACACGCCACCGCCCAACCGCGACGAGAACGCCCGCACACCGCGGGCCAAGGGCGCCCGCTCTCGACGGCGCGCGCGCCGCTCGCCCAAGCAGGAAAGCAGCCCGGACGTGTCGCGCTCCGCCCCGCCTTGGGGCACGGTGGAGTGACGCGTGACGCAGGTGTCACGGAGAGGAGCACCCGCATGACGAACCACACCTACCGGGTCACTGAGATCGTCGGCACCTCACCCGACGGAGTCGACCAGGCCATCCGCAACGGCATCACCCGCGCCTCGCAGACCCTCCACAACCTGGACTGGTTCGAAGTCACCCAGGTCAGGGGCCAGATCGAGGAGGGCCAGATCGCCCATTGGCAGGTCGGCCTGAAAGTCGGCTTCCGCCTGGACGAGTCGGCCTGACGGGGAAGGCTTCGGGCGGACGTCGGACGGGTCGGGCAGAGGGGGCAGGTTCCGGGCTTGCGCTGAACGGGCCGGGCAGACGTAACAGGTTTGCGGCGGCACCGGACGGGCCGGGCAGCCGGGGTAGCTTCCGGCCAGGCCACGGACGAGCCGGCCCGGGGGCCGACTTCTGACATGGCGCCCGAGAAGCGGGGCCGCTCCTTGAACAGCCGGGCCCGCTCCACGACCCTGGCCGGGTCAAGCGCTGCAGGCCAGCCCGCGAAAAACGCCCGAACGGCACCTCACACGCCGGGCAGAGGATGCTGCCACCACGCCAGACCTCGACCAGCCGGACACACAAGCGGGCCGCCGCACGGTGCCTGACGCGCGGGGGCGACCGG
Organism: Streptomyces longisporus; assembly: GCF_039532765.1. Lineage (NCBI taxonomy): Bacteria > Bacillati > Actinomycetota > Actinomycetes > Kitasatosporales > Streptomycetaceae > Streptomyces > Streptomyces longisporus. Next base: position 720,440 of record NZ_BAAASG010000007.1, on the reverse strand, counting down.
CCGACCGCAGAACCCTGCGCCGGGCGGGGCGGCACCCGGTCGGACTTCTCAGGTCCGGCCCTCCACCTCCTGCGCCGTCTCCAGGGCCGCCGACGGGGCCGTCCAGTGGGCCCGTACGACCGGGAAGCCGGCCCGTTCGGCGTCCCCGCACACCAATTCGTCGTCGTCCACCAGCACGCGGACCTCCCGGGTGCGGGCCAGGCTGCGCAGGATCTCCAGCTTGGTGCGGCGGGCGGGCCTGCGGTCGTCGTTGCGGCGCATGTGGACGCGCCCGTCGGGCAACCCCTGCGCGGCGAGCCAGTCCAGCGTGTCGCGCCGGCAGCGCTCGGGCCGTCCGGTGAGATAGACGATCTCGCACTCCTCCGCGCTCTCCAGCACCAGCGCGATGCCCTCCGGGATTGGCGGGTCGTCCGGTGCGGCGGCGAAGAACGCGTCCCAGTCGCGCGGCTTGCGTTCCAGGAACCGCTGGCGATGGGCCGTGTCGGCGAGGGTGTTGTCCAGGTCGAACACGGCGATCGGGCGCTTGCTGCTGTCGGTCACACGCCCACCCTAGATCTGTCCCGCTTTCCCGGTTCGGGGCGTGACTCCGTATGTGGGAGCGAGCGACGTCTGTCGACGATCAGCGACTGGCCGCCAGCACTGCCGCGAGGCCTTCCTGCAGGTCCTTGACGAAATACTCGGGAACTTCCAGCGCCGGGAAATGCCCCCCGGTTTCCGGCGAACTCCATCGGACGATCTGCCGGTACCTCTCCTGTGCCCAGGGGCGTGGGCACTTCTCGATGTCGCGGGGATACATGGTGAGTGCTGACGGCACGTCGACCCGAAGTTCGGGGTCGAGCGAGTTGTGGCTCTCGTAGTAGATGCGGGCCGCCGACGCACCCGTCCGCGTCAGCCAGTACAGGGTGACGTCGTCGAGAACTCGGTCCCTGGAAATCGTCTCGAACGGGCTGTCCTCGGTGTCCGACCACTCGGCGAACTTGTCGAGGATCCAGGCGAGAAGGCCGACCGGTGAGTCGACGAGCGAGTAGCCGATGGTCTGCGGCCGGGTCGCCTGCTGCTTCGCGTAGGCCGCCCGGTGACGCCAGAAGTGGCGGGTTTCCTCGGCCCATCCACGCTCGACCGCCGTCAGCCCGTCCGTCGACAGCCCGGGCGGTCCCTCCGCGAACGTGGTGTGGATACCGAGAACGTGCGCCGGGAACCTGCCGCCGAGAACGGTGGTGATATTGCCTCCCCAGTCGCCGCCATGGGCCAGGAACTCGGCGTAGCCGAGCCTCCCCATCAGCTCCACCCATGCGGCCGCGATCTTTTCGGTTCCCCACCCGGTGGTGGCCGGCTTGTCGCTGTAGCCGAAGCCCGGCAGCGAGGGGGCCACGACGTGGAACGCCGGCGCGTCTGCGTCTTTCGGATCCGCCAGCTCGTCCACCACATCGATGAACCGAGCAACGCTGTCCGGCCAGCCGTGCGTCAGGAGCAGAGGAGTGGCGTCCGCACGCGCGGATCGGCGGTGCAGGAAGTGGATTCCCAGATCATCAATGGTCGTACGGAACTGGCCGATCCCGTTGAGGCGCGCTTCGAACGACCGCCAGTCGTACCCGGTGCGCCAGTAGTTCACGAGCTCGACGAGGTCGGCGAGAGGAACGCCCTGTTCCCAGCGGCGAGGGCCGGGCGCGGCGGGATGGACCGTCTCGGCCTCCGGCAGCCGCGCCGCGGCCAATCGCGCGCGCAGATCGTCGAGGTCGGCGTCAGTCGCGTGGGCTTCACATGCTTGTACGTCGTTGGCTGGACGGGACATGAGACCTCCTGGCCATCGCGGAACCGGCTTAGACGGTTCTAACAGCTCTCCACGGCACGCCGCAACCGGCTAAGGTGGTTCCATGCGTGATGGGTTCCCCGACTTCCGCCTCGGCAGCGTCCTGGCGACCAGCTTCACGGGCACTCTGTCGGAGCGTCATGGCGACGCCGTGGAGCGCATTCCCACCCCGCAGCGACTCGTCGACTGGCTGACCGTGAGCGGACTCGCAGTGGACTCCTGCACCCCGGCCCAGCTCGATCTCGCCCGGGAACTGAGGGAGTCGATTCACGCCGTCGCGACAGCGGCCGTGACCCACGACCCGCTCCCCCCGTCGGCGGTCCAGGTCATCAACGACTGCAGCGCCGAGGGCCGGGCCGCGGCGTTCCTGACACCCGAGGGCAAGCGGCAGTGGCGGCTCAGCTCGGCTTCCCGCGTGGAAGACGCCCTCGGCGTGATCGCCGCCGACGCGATCAGCATCGTCGCGGGCGAACGCGACGGAAGACTGGCCCTGTGTGCATCACCGACCTGCCGAGCGGCCTTCTTCGACACCAGCCAGAGCCGCACCCGGAAATGGTGCGACATGAACACGTGCGGGAATCGCCAGAAGAAGGCGCGCTTCCAGGCCAAACAGCGCAGCCTCGGGTAAGCCGAGTGATCGTCGCCTTGGACATCCGGTCCAGCACGGCGGGGTGCAGGCCGAGGCAGCAGATGCGTCCGCAGAGAGACGGCAATACCGGAAAGGGAGCCATGCAGCGAACGCGACGCGGCCCCCGGCGGTCGGCGCTTTGGCCTCCACCAGCCGCGTGACCTGGGTCGATCCGAGGTCGTTGACTGGGCTATGAAGAAGATCAGCGTGCTTGCCGTGCTCACCATGACCGGACTTGCGCTCGCCACCCCAGCCCACGCCGACAACGACGACAACCCCCGCGGCCACATGAACGTCAGCCACCGAAGCCCTCTCGCCACCGGGCTCTGCAAGGAGGCACTCGCGCTCGTCCCGGTGTTCGCACCCGTCACCGATCAGTCGGTGGACGACGCCTGCAACAACCGCGACCACGCCGGCGACTGACGCGAGCGGTCGAAGTACTCCGGCTCCGTATCCCGCCGCCGGTGGTGGGCAACCTTCCCGCCACCGGCGGCCACTGCCGAGCGACACCACAGGCAGTCGGAGGCGGGAGAACCCCATGCGCAGGAATGCGGCGATCTGGACGGCGGCGGTCGTGAGCGCGGCACTGCTGACGGGATTACTGATGACGGGATCAGTGACGGCGGGTGTGGCGTCGGCCGCGCCGGAGCCCCGGGTCGTGGCCCCGAACGGGGACGATTCGGCGCCCGGTACGCCGGCGCGGCCCCTCACACTCGGCGCCCACCAGAACGAGCACGTCGTGGTCGACGGCGAGCAACTACCCAAGGGCAACTCCCGGGGTCTTGGCGGCACTTGGAACGCCTCTCCGGTTCTCCGCACGGATCCGGCCCCGCTCACGGGCCCGCGCGCGGCCGACGGTTCGCTGCCGTCGGCACCGCACTTCCTGGTGCTGCGGAACGGGGCGAACATCGGCGCCCGGTTCTGATCCGTGCGCCCCGGTGCGGCAGGACGCAGGGCGGATGGATCATGCTTCTCCCATGCCATCCGCGTTTCCCTCCCCCCGCCGCACGTTGATCGGCGCGGCCCAGCAGCGCCCCTGCACCCTCGTCGTCTGCCGGGGCTGCTGCTGCGGCGACCCGCGCAAGCACCCCGGCACCGACCACGTCTGGCAGTTGGACCGGCTGCGCGCCGCGGCTGCCGAGCACGGCTTCCAAGTCCGTACGACCGACTGCCTGGGCCCTTGCGACCAGGCGAACGTCATCGTCGTGCAGCCGTCGGCGGCGGGGCGCCGGGCCGGCGGGCGGGCCACCTGGGTCGGCTTCGCCATGGACGACGACTGCACCGAGGAGCTCATCGGCTGGGCGGCGGCGGGCGGTCCGGGCATCGCCGAGCCGCCAGTGACGCTGGAGCTGCAGTTCATCCAGCCGCCGCGGGACGCACGCGTGCGCAGCCGCCGATGAACCACCCAGTCAATTGTTAATGGGATCCATTTTCATATAGCGTCCTCGGTGCTTGCCCACCGAGGAGGTTTCCCATGGCTGTCCCCAAGCGGAAGATGTCCCGCAGCAACACCCGCCACCGCCGCGCCCAGTGGAAGGCGGCCACCCCGCAGCTCGTACCGCTCACCCTCGACGGCGTGCGCCACCTGGTGCCGCAGCACCTGGTCAAGGCATACGAGCGCGGGCTGCTGCACCCCGAAGGCTGAGCTCGCGATGCCGTACGACGTGCCGTATGGTCGCCTGCCCGTCACCGTTGTGTCCGGCTTCCTGGGGGCGGGCAAGACCACGCTCCTCAACCATGTCCTCGCCAATCGGCAGGGCTTGCGGGTGGCCGTGATCGTCAACGCCATGAGCGAGGTCAAGCCGGCGGCCGGCCATACGATGCGCAGCCACCACCGCCAGGCCTGGCCCTCGTCCCGCCGCGCCTCGACACGATCCCGGTCACGGCGCGGCCGCATCAAAGCACTGAAGGAACAGCACAACCCGGACGACATGTGTCTGCCGTGGGACCTGGCTGCGCTGCTGCAGGCCGCCTACCCCTCCAAGAGGAGCGCCCCTGTGGGTCGACGGTGCCGTGCCCGTCTGTGAAGTGGGCCGCAACGGCCCGGATGCCCTGGCGCCCGGCGTGCGCGAAGGTCGCACCGGAGGATCACCATGACCTCATGTGACCGGCAGCGGCGGCAGGAGCGGGAATGCCGTGGTCTGTCACGCGTTGCCATTCGTGTGAGTTCCCTGATCGCCGCCACCCGCTTCTCCGTCCTCGACCGCTCCCGCATCCGCGAGGGCCACACGGACGCACAGGCGCTGCGCGACACCGTGCGGCTGGCCCAGGAACTGGAGGAGCTCGGCTATCACCGCTTCTGGGTGTCCGAGCATCACGGGGTACCGGGAGTGGCCGGTTCCGCGCCCACCGTGCTGGCCGCCGCCGTCGCGGGCGCCACGCGCACCATCCGGGTCGGCACGGGCGGTGTGATGCTGCCCAACCATCAACCCCTGGTCGTGGCCGAGCAGTTCGGCGTGCTGGAGTCGCTGTTCCCCGGTCGGATCGACATGGGGCTGGGGCGGTCGGTCGGCTTCACGGGTGGGGTGCGCAAGGCGCTGGGGCGGGACAAGGGCGACGCCGAGGACTTCGGGGCACAACTGGAGGAGCTGCTCGGCTGGTTCCGCGGGACCTCCCCGACGGGTGTGCATGCGCGCCCGGCGGAGGGTCTGACCGTGCCGCCGTTCGTGCTGGCCATGGGCGAGGGCGCCGCGGTCGCGGCCCGCGCGGGCCTGCCGATGGTCATCGGCGACCTGCGTAACCGCGAGAAGATGCAGCACGGCATCGACCACTACCGCACCCACTTCCGGCCCTCCCCGTGGGCGAGCGAACCGTACGTCGTCATCTCCGGCACGGTCGCGGTGGCCGCCACGCCCGAGGAGGCGCGGCGGCTGCTGGTCCCGGAGGCGTGGTCGATGGCGTACTCCCGCACTCACGGCACCTTCCCGCCGCTGCCGCCGGCCGAGCGCGTCGAGGGACTGGCCATGACCGACAAGGAGCGCGGGTTCTACGAGTCCGGGCTCGCCGGCCACCTCGCGGGCACCGAGGAACAGGTCGCGCACGAGCTGGAGACGGTGCTCAAGCAGACCGGCGCACAGGAGGTGCTGGTCACCACGAGTACGTACGATCGTGCGGCGCTGGTCGACTCGTACCGGCGCCTCGCCCGGATCACCTCCCAGTAGCGATCACCCGGTGGGCGCAGGAACGGGGCCGGCCTCGACCGTCCGGGAACGATGGCCCGGCTCTACGAAATGGCCCTCAGCCCGCCGCGGGACCGGCGGCGGAGTTGGTCGACGGCCTGGGCCGTCTGTTCGTCCGCCGGCAGGAAGACGACCAACTGCTGGGCGTCCGACGGGAGTTCGAGCAGCTCGCGGGTCAGCCGAAGCTCGTATCCGGACGGGTGGTCGAGGCGGAGGTCCCCGCGCTGCGGCACCACGTGACGGTGCAGGCGGCGCGTGAAGTCGGGGCCGGCGACGGGGGCGAGTTCCGTGCTGAACCACTCGGAACTCTCGACGGACGGTGCCAGCCACAGGTCGAAGGCCTGCTGGTCGGCGATGTCGTCCCAGTCGGCGAAGAACGTCCGGGCGCGCGGGTCGGTGAAGACGTAGCGGGTGAGGTTCGGGGTGTCCGCGTCGAGCAGTCCGGTGCCGCTCATCACCGTCTCGTAGCCGCTGGTGTGGGCGAGGACGTCGCCCAGCCGGTTGGTGACCATGGCGATGCCCGGTTCGAGGAGGCGGAGCGTGTCCAGGACCGTGGAACGGACCTCGCGGCGCGGCGGCGCGGGCTGGGTGTGCGCGACACACGCGCCGCCGGTGATCTTCGCGAGGTAGCGCAGATGGTTGCGCTCGGCCGCATCGAGGCTGAGCGCGTCGGCGAGCGCGTTGACCACCGCAACGGACGGGTTGCGGTCACGGCCCTGCTCCAGGCGGGTGAGGTATTCGACGCTGATGCCAGCCCGCGCGGCGAGATCCAGTCGCCGCAGGCCCGGTGAGCGGCGGCGGCCGTGATTGGGCAGTCCCAGCGATTCGGGCTGGATGCTGTCGCGCTTGGCCCGGATGAAGTCCCCCAACGGTGTCCCCATGGGGCGAGCATAGGCCGCTGCCCGCTGCTCGCGGAGGGCTCAGCCTGGCCCTGCGGGGGCCAGCCTGAGCACGGTCTGGCTGACGTCGCGGCGCAGCGTGATCGTGGTGGGCATGGACAACAAGGAGCAGAGCAAGCACAAGCTGGTGATCATCGTCGGAAGCGTCCGGGACGGACGGTTCGGCCCGGCAGTGGCCTCCTGGGTGGCCGAACAGGCGGGCGCTCACGGAAGTTTCGAGGTGCAGGTCGTCGACCTGGCCGAGATCGACATCCCGTTGGCGCTCCCGGCGGAGTCGCCGAAGTACGCGGGTGACGCCTACCCCCGCCCGGCCGGGATGGCGGCGCTGACCTCGGCTCTGGAGGGCGCCGACGCGTTCGTCGTGGTCACACCCGAGTACAACCACAGCTATCCCGCCTCCCTGAAGGCGGCCATCGACTGGCATTTCACCCAGTGGACGGCCAAGCCCGTCGCCTTCGTCAGCTACGGCGGCGCGGCGGGCGGCCGGCATGCAGTGCTGCACCTGGAGAACGTGCTGACCGAGCTGCACGCGGTGACGATCCGCGACGGTCTCGCCTTCCCGAACTACTTCACCGCCTGGCAGGACGGTCGTCCCCTCGACCCCGACGCCGCCGGGTACGCCAAGACGCTGCTGGAGCAGCTGGCCTGGTGGGCCGGGGCACTCCGCTCGGCCCGCGAGGCCGCGCCCTACCCGGCGTGACCTGGGACGACGCCGCACAGGCGACGCCGACGGCTTAGAATCGCGGCGTTTGTCCGCCGCAGTCGAAGACCCGTCCGGAGTTGCCGTTCATGCCCGACCCACACGACCCCTGCGTCCGCGTCCGCGGCGCCCGCGAGCACAACCTCAAGGGCGTGGACGTCGACATCCCGCGGGACGTGTTGACCGTGTTCACAGGGGTCTCCGGGTCGGGGAAGTCCTCACTCGCCTTCGGCACCATCTACGCCGAGGCCCAGCGCCGCTACTTCGAGTCCGTCGCCCCGTACGCGCGCCGCCTGATCCACCAGGTCGGCGCGCCGAAGGTCGACGAGATCACGGGACTGCCGCCCGCGGTCTCCCTCCAGCAGCGCCGCTCGGCCCCGACGTCCCGCTCGTCGGTCGGCACGGTCACCAACCTGTCGAACTCGCTGCGGATGCTGTTCTCCAGGGCCGGCGACTACCCGCCCGGGGCCGAGCGTCTCGACTCCGACGCCTTCTCCCCCAACACGGCCGCCGGCGCCTGCCCGGAGTGCCACGGGCTGGGCCAGGTCCACCGTACGACCGAGCAGTTGCTGGTCCCGGACCCGTCGCTGTCGATCCGCGAGGGCGCGATCGCCGCCTGGCCGGGCGCCTGGCAGGGCAAGAACCTCCGCGACATCCTCGACGCGCTCGGCCACGACGTGGACCGGCCCTGGCGCGAACTCCCCGCCGACCAGCGCGAATGGATCCTCTTCACCGACGAGCAGCCGGTCGTCACCGTGCACCCGGTACGGGACGCGGACCGCATCCAACGGCCCTACCAGGGCACGTACATGAGCGCCCGCCGCTACGTCATGAAGACCTTCTCCGACTCCAAGAGCCCCACCCTGCGGGCCAAGGCCGAACGCTTCCTGACCAGCGCGCCGTGCCCGGCGTGCGGCGGCAGCAGGCTGCGTGCGGAGGCGCTGGCGGTGACCTTCGCGGGCCGTACGATCGCCGAGCTGGCCGCGCTGCCGCTGACCGACCTCGCGGGCAGTCTGGTGGCGCGCGACGAGACCGCCCGCGTCCTCACCGAGGACCTCACCGCCCGTATCGCGCCGATCCTCGAACTCGGCCTCGGCTACCTCAGCCTGGACCGCTCCACGCCCACCCTCTCGGCGGGCGAGTTGCAACGGCTGCGCCTGGCCACGCAGCTGCGCTCCGGACTGTTCGGTGTCGTCTACGTCCTCGACGAGCCGTCCGCGGGCCTGCACCCGGCGGACACCGAGGCCCTGCTCACGGTCCTGGAGCGACTGAAGTCGTCCGGCAACTCGGTGTTCGTGGTGGAGCACCACCTCGACGTCATGCGCGGCGCCGACTGGCTGGTGGACGTCGGCCCGCTCGCCGGCGAGCACGGCGGCGAGGTGCTGTACAGCGGACCGGTGGCGGACCTCGCCTCGGTCCCCCAGTCCGCGACGGCCCGCTTCCTCTTCGACCGCTCCCCCACCGCCGAACGCCAAGTGCGCACCGCCCGCGGCCAGTTGAAGGTCGGCCCCATCACCCGGCACAACCTGCGCGGGGTGACGGCCGAGTTCCCGCTCGGCGTGTTCACCGCCATCACCGGCGTCTCCGGGTCCGGCAAGTCGACGCTCATCGGCGAGATCACCGAGGACCTGTCGGGCGTGGAACGCCTGGTCTCCGTCGATCAGAAGCCCATCGGCCGCACCCCGCGCTCCAACCTCGCCACCTACACGGGCCTCTTCGACGTCGTACGCAAGGTGTTCGCGGCCACCGAGGAGGCGCAGGCCCGTGGTTACGGCGTCGGCCGCTTTTCCTTCAACGTCGCCGGCGGGCGCTGCGAGACCTGCCAGGGCGAGGGGTTCGTCAGCGTCGAGCTGCTGTTCCTGCCCAGCACGTATGCGCCGTGCCCGGACTGCGGCGGGGGCCGCTACAACCCCGAGACGCTCCAAGTGACGTACCGGGGCCGGAACATCGCGCAGGTGCTGGATCTGACGGTGGAGAGCGCGGCGGAGTTCTTCACGGACACCCCGGCGGTGGCGCGCAGTCTCACCACCCTGCTCGACGTGGGCCTCGGCTATCTGCGCCTGGGCCAGCCCGCCACCGAGCTCTCCGGCGGCGAGGCCCAGCGCATCAAGCTGGCCGGTGAGTTGCAGCGTGGCCGCCGCGCCCACACCCTCTACCTGCTCGACGAGCCGACCACAGGGCTGCACCCGGCGGACGTCGAGGTCCTGATGCGGCAGCTGCACGGTCTCGTCGACGCCGGTCACACGGTGATCGTCGTCGAGCACGACATGTCGGTCGTCGCCGGTGCCGACTGGGTGATCGACCTGGGACCGGGCGGCGGGGACGCGGGCGGGCGGATCGTGGCGGCGGGCACGCCGACGCGGGTGGCGGGCGTGGCGGAGAGCGCTACGGCACCGTATCTGCGACGGGTGCTGCCACCACGGCAGGCGTGAGCGCAGGCACCGAAGCCACTTGCGGCATCACAGGGATGCCAACCAGGCGGCGGTGTCGTCGGGATGCGGGAACCGGACGGTGTGGAGGGGCGCGAAGCGGGGATCGCTCGTACGCCGTGCGATCTCGCTGCGGCGGCCCGCGTGCTGGGACCAGGCCCACCACACCGGGTGTTCCCTGCTCAGCCAGCCCGCCCAGGTCTCCTGGTTGCCGCCGAAGACCCGCTCACGGGTCACCGTGCGCCGCAGGGAGCGGCGCAGGACGCGCGGCATCACGACGCGCCTGCCGTAGTCCAGCCAGAGCACGGTGTCGGCCTGCTCCCAGAGCAGGTCGCGGACCTCCGGGTAGCCGATGCTGTCGATGATCCAGCGGGGTTCGGCCAGGACGCGGGACACCGCCTCGCCCAGCTTCTCGTTGACGGCCCAGTCGGGGCCGACGAAATACAGCGCGTCCATCTCGTGGTAGGGCACGTCCAGACGCGCACTCACGGCCCGCGCGAGCGTGGACTTGCCCGCCCCCGTGACACCCACCACCAGGATCCGCTCCATGCGGGCACTGTAGAGGGCCGACGGGACCTCACCCGGAGTGCATCGGCGGCCACGCACCGACCCAGCAGACCGGGTCACCGCCGTCATTCGTCGGTCAGCAGACCGGCCACCAGGTCGCGCGGCAGGCCGTGGGTGTCGTGGAGGTAGCGGTAGTCCTCCTCGCTCAGCGGGACCTTGAACTGCGGGCGGGACAGGATGCGTTGGCCTCGTTCGAGGAGCTTGGTGAAGCGGTGCTCCTCGTCCAGGAGCAGGGTGCGGACGGTGTCGGTGCGGCAGGGCTGGTGGAAGTGGTTCAGGGTGTGGTCCACGAGTTCCAGGGGCAGGTCCGTCAGGGTGCGCGAGGGGTCGTCGCGGCGCAGTGTGGTGAGGAGACGGCGGACGAGGCGGCGCAGTACATAGCCGCGGCCGGTGTTGGACGGGCGTACACCGTCGCCCAGTACGACGATGCTCGAGCGCAGGTGGTCGCTGACGAGACGGGTGGGGGGCTCGTCCAGGTCCCACAGCGGCGGGAGCATACGCATCCACGGTTCGAACAGGTCCGTGTCGTAGACCGAACGGTGGCCTTGCAGAACGGTCGTGAGGCGTTCCAGGCCCATGCCGGTGTCGATGCCGGGCTGGGGCAGGGGTTCGAGGGTGCCGTCCTCGTTGCGCCGGTAGCGCATGTTGACGTGGTTCCAGATCTCCACCCAGCGCGGGTCGGTGGTGGGGGTGCCCTGGGGCGGGGTGCCTTTCTCGCCGGTCCAGACGAAGATCTCCGAGTCCGGGCCGCAGGGGCCGACCGGGCCGTTGGACCACCAGTTCTCGTCGTCCGTCAGCTCGACGGGCAGTCCCAACTCCCGCCAGGTGCGCAGTGATTCGGTGTCGGGGCCGACCTGGCCGTCGCCACCGAAGACCGTGACGTACAGCCGCTCCTGCGGGATGCCGAATCCGTCGCGCAGCAGCTCGTACCCCCAGCGCAGGCTCTGTGAGTGGCCGTAGTCGCCGAGCGACCACGAGCCGAGCATCTCGAAGACCGTCAGATGGGTGCGGTCGCCGACCTCGTCGAGGTCGGTGGTGCGCAGGCAGCGCTGGACGTTGATCAGGCGCCGTCCCTGGGGATGGGGGCGGCCCAGGAGGTGGGGCGTGAGGGGGTGCATGCCGGAGGTGGTGAACAGCACCGGATCCGTGGGCGGCGGCAGCAGGGAGCTTCCGGTGATGAGGTGGTGGCCGCGTTCACGGTAGAAGTCGGTGAACGTGCGTACGGTCTGGTCGGTGTTCATGGTGGTGCCCATGGCATGTTCCTTCGGGTCGTGGGGGACGGAAGGGACCGCGGGAGCAGCCTGTGAGCCCGGCGAGGCTGCGCAGAGGGGTGACACCACATCCCGGCGGTCCGTTTCCGGCCGCCGGGGAAAGGTGGAGAGGTCAGGCGTCGGCAGCCGGGGAGCTGGTCGCTCGCGCGGCTGCGGTGTGGATACAGCAGGTCCTGACCTTCATGGAAGGAACGCTAACAGGGGGCGGTACGGCCCGTCTTCCGAGTTTCCGGCCCCGCGGTGGGTCACGTGCCGTGCGAGTGGTTAGGGTCTCGTGACATGCGACTGACGGTTCTCGGGGGGTGTGGCGCGTGGCCCACGGCGGTGCAGGCGTGCAGCGGCTATCTCGTCGAGTACGACGGGTTCCGTCTGCTGGTCGATCCCGGCTACGCCACTCTGCCCCGCCTGCTGCACCACCACACCATGGACGCGGTCGACGCCGTGCTGGTCAGCCACGGGCACCCCGACCACTGCGCCGACCTCAATCCCCTGCTCCGGGCCCGCGGACTGAGCGACGATCCTCCGCCGGCCCTGCCGGTGTACGCCCCGCACGGGGCCCTCGACGCGGTGCTGGCCCTCGACAAGCCGCGCATGCTCGCGTCGGCGTACCGCCTGCACGAGTTCGCTCCCGGGGACCGTTTCGCCCTTGGCCCGTTCACCGCCCACACCTGGCTGCTGCCGCACTTCGTGCCCAATGCCGGCATCCGGCTCAGCACCCCGGAGGGCGTGCTCGCCTACACCGGCGACACCGGCCCCAGCGCCGACATCGTGCACCTCGCCGAAGGCGCCGACCTGTTCCTGTCGGAGGCCACCTACGTCCACGAGGTGCCGGCCGCCGATGCGCCCTACCTGCTGACCGCACGGCTGGCCGGGCAGTACGCCCGACAGGCGGGCGCCGCCCGGCTCCTGCTCACCCACCTGTGGCCGGGCACGGATCCCGCGGCCGCACGCGAGGCGGCCGCGGAGTTCTTCGAGCAGCCGGCCGGCCTCGCCACCCCGGACCTGGTCACCGAGATCACCGGGACGGCCTCCTGACTCCGGGCGCTTCAGGAGGGGCCGGGCGGCCGGCGCGAGCCTCTTCGAGGCTTCCGCAGGCGAGGGCTCTGGTCCTATCGTCTGAGCTCGTGATCAGAAACAGCGTTCCGCTGCCACCGACGGTCTATCCGCTCGCCAAGGGGCGCGCGTGGGCCATGCTGGCCGGCTCTCTCGTCTTCGTCGCTCTGGGCATGGTTTTCCTGGTCGCCCACAGCACCCTGAAGATGACTGTGGCGGGGGCGCTGGCCGTGCCCTTCTTCGGACTGTGCTCGGTACTCATCCTCCAGCGCCTGCTGCGCGACCGGCCGGAGCTGGTGCTGGACGACGCGGGAGTGGACCACGTGCGGCTCGGCCGGTTCGGCTGGGACGAGATAGCCGCCGTGCGGATACGCGAGCAGCGGGTACGCACCACCTCGCAGTTGTTCATCGAGCTGGTGCTGCACGACCCCAACGCCTATCTCGCCCGGGCGTCCAAGCTCGTCCGCAGCACCGCGTCCATGAACGCACGACTCGGCTTCGGTCCGGCCGTCCTGGCCACGAACACCCTTCCGGTGCCGCCCGAGGCGGTCCTGGAGGCGATGGGGCGCCACTGCCCCCGGCTGGGCGGCGCGGGCCAGTGAGCGGCGGTCCGGGTGGCTGCCGGGCGCGAGGGCGTCCCGTACGTCGACCTCGGCCACCAGGCCCCGCACCGACACCACCCGCCAGACCGACGCGAGCAGCGAGTCGTCGCCGATGAAGGCGGGCGCCGTGCTGGCCGTACCCCCGGCGATCCGGTAGCGCAGGCATACCGGCTGTACGGGAACGCCCGCGTCGAGGGCGGCCTGGAAGACGGCGCGACGGAAGGTGCCCTGAGCGCGTCCGCACCAGGTGCTGCCCTCGGGGAAGACCCCGACGGCCTGACCGTCGCGCAGCGCGTCCGCGATGCGGGCGACGGTTTCCGGCAGGGCGCGCAGCCGGTTGCGGTCGATGAAAAGGGCGCCGCGGGCCGCGAGCGGGCCGGCCACGGGCCAGTCCCGGATGTCGGACTTGGCGAGCATGCGGGCCGGGCGGACGGCGGCGAGAAGCGGGATGTCCAGCCAGGAGATGTGGTTGGCGACCACGAGCAGGCCGCCGGTGGGCGCGGCGGTGCCGGTGACACGGACCTGGACCCCTGCGGCCCGCACGATCCACCGGCACCACCGCTTCACCAGCCCGGCGGGGATCCTCCCGCCGAGCGGCGACAGCACGACCCCGGCGAGCACCAGGGCCACGACTGCCGCCATCCGCAGCACGGCACGGGGTACGGCCGCGGCGGACCCCCTCGCCTCGATGCACGCCTCGGGGGTGCAGGGCGCGCTGGGTTGCCAGACGCTCATCAGGCCGGCACGAGGGAGAGGAAGTGCCGCAGATAGCGCGGGTTGACCCGGCGCATGGACAGCAGCACATACAGGTCGGCGACCCCGAAGTCCGGGTCGTGGGCGGGCTGTGCGCACACCCAGGCGCCGAGGCGCAGGTAGCCGCGCAGCAGGGCGGGCAGTTCGGCGGAGGCGGCGGCCGGGGTCGCGGCGGCCGGGACCCAGGGCAGCAGCGGCCGTACCCGGTACTCCTCCGGGGCCAGGTACTTGCCCCGTACCTTCTCCCAGGTGGCGGAGGCGAGCGCGCCGCCGTCGGCGAGCGGGACGGAGCAGCAGCCGGCCAGCCACTCGTGGCCGCGGTCCACCATGTAGCGGGCGATGCCGGCCCAGATGAGGCTGATGACGGCGCCGTCGCGGTGGTCGGGGTGGACGCAGGAACGGCCGACCTCGACCAGGCCGGGGCGGATCGAGTCGAGCGCCGTCAGGTCGAACTCGCCCTCGGAGTACAGCCGTCCGGCGACCGCGGCGCGCTCCGGCGGCAGCAGCCGGTAGGTGCCGACGACCTGGCCGGTCGTCTCCTCCCGTACCAGCAGGTGGTCGCAGTACGCGTCGAAGGCGTCGATGTCGTGGCCGGGCTGCGGGGTGGCCAGCAGGGCCCCCATCTCGCCGGCGAAGACCTCGTACCGCAGCCGCTGCGCGGCGCGCACGTCGGCCTCGTCGCGGGCGAGGGACACGGTGTAGCGGGCGGGTGCGGCGGGCTTCGGGGGACGGTCCAGAGTGGTGACGCCGGTCATGGCTCTCTCCAGGTCGGCTGCCGGGGGACGGCGGAGCGGGAGCAGACCGTTGGCGCGTGATCTGCCGCCCCTGTTCTTCCGATGCCGACTGACCTTCGCGTGTCCGGCGCAGAGAGAGCGGGTGTGGGCTTGTTGAACGACTCGCTCAAGGGGTGCCTCATGCGAGACGGGGCCGGGGAGCACCACTCCCGGCCCCGCCCGTCCGCACAATTTCGGCGAACGTTCACTACAGCGCCCCGCAAGGGGCGCGGGGCTGCATCGATATGCGGCTCCGCCGCGCGGGCGCGAGCAACCACGGACCACCGGCAGCCGCCCGACGACCGTCTCCCCTACGGCGCTACCGCGCGACCTTCCGAGTCGCCCGCAGCCACTCCTTGTTCATGCTCGTGATGGACACCAGCGGAATGCCCTTCGGGCAGGCGGTCGCACACTCCCCGGTCAGG
Source organism: Streptomyces longisporus (assembly GCF_039532765.1). Taxonomy (NCBI): domain Bacteria; kingdom Bacillati; phylum Actinomycetota; class Actinomycetes; order Kitasatosporales; family Streptomycetaceae; genus Streptomyces; species Streptomyces longisporus. Next base: position 705,351 of record NZ_BAAASG010000007.1, on the reverse strand, counting down.
GTGCAGCCGCCGAAGCCCTCCTCGTCCATCTGCGCCACCATGTCCAGCACCCGCGTCTCACGCTCGGGCGCACCCTGCGGCAGCACGTTCAGATGGTTGATCTTGGCGGAGGTGAACAGCATCGCCGCCCCGTTCGGGCAGGCCGCCACGCACGCCCCGCAGCCGATGCACTCGGCGTGCTCGAAGGCGAAGTCGGCGTCCGGCTTGGGCACGGGGGTGGCGTGGGCTTCGGGCGCGGAGCCGGTCGGGGCGGTGATGTAGCCGCCGGACTGGATGATCCGGTCGAACGCCGACCGGTCCACCACCAGGTCCTTGATCACCGGGAAGGCGGAGGCCCGCCAGGGCTCGATGTCGATCGTGTCGCCGTCCTGGAAGGACCGCATGTGCAGCTGGCAGGTGGTGGTGCGCTCGGGCCCGTGCGCGTCGCCGTTGATGACGAGCGAGCACGCACCGCAGATGCCCTCGCGGCAGTCGTGGTCGAAGGCGACCGGGTCCTCGCCCTTGAGGATGAGCTCCTCGTTGAGGGTGTCGAGCATCTCCAGGAACGACATGTCGGAGGAGATGCCGTCCACCTCGTACGTGGACATGGCGCCTTCGGCGTCGGCGTTCTGCTGCCGCCAGACGCGCAGGGTGAGCTTCATGCGTAGCTCCGCTGAGTGGGGTGGACGTACTCGAAGACCAGGTCTTCCTTGTGCAGGATCGGGGCCTCGCCGGTGCCGGTGAACTCCCAGGCGGCCGCGTACGCGAACTCGTCGTCCCGCCGGGCGGCTTCACCGTCCGGCGTCTGGGACTCCTCGCGGAAGTGGCCGCCGCAGGACTCCGCCCGGTGCAGCGCGTCCAGGCACATCAGCTCGGCGAGTTCGAGGTAGTCGACGATGCGGTTGGCCTTCTCCAGCGACTGGTTGAACTCCTCACCGGTGCCGGGCACCTTGATGCGCCGCCAGAACTCCTCGCGGATCTGCGGGATGCGCTCCAGCGCCTTGCGCAGACCGGAGTCCGTACGGGCCATCCCGCAGAACTCCCACATGAGTTCCCCCACTTCGCGGTGGAAGGAGTCGGGGGTACGGTCGCCGTCGACCGACAGCAGGAGGTTGAGGCGGTCCTGGGTCTCCGCCAACACCTCCTGGACGACCGGGTGCCGGACGGTGACCGGCTCGTGGTGGGGGTTGCGGGCGAGGTAGTCGTTGATGGTCGCCGGCAGCACGAAGTAGCCGTCGGCCAGGCCCTGCATCAGTGCGGAGGCGCCGAGGCGGTTCGCGCCGTGGTCGGAGAAGTTGGCCTCGCCGATCGCGAACAGGCCCGGGACGGTGGTCTGCAGGTCGTAGTCGACCCACAGTCCGCCCATCGTGTAGTGCACGGCGGGGTAGATCCGCATCGGGACGGTGTACGGGTCCTCGGCGGTGATCCGCGCGTACATGTCGAAGAGGTTGCCGTACTTCTCCTCCACCGCCTTGCGGCCCATCCGCTTGATGGCGTCGGCGAAGTCCAGGTAGACGCCCTGCCCGCCGGGGCCCACTCCCCTGCCCTCGTCGCAGACGTTCTTGGCGGCGCGGGAGGCGATGTCGCGTGGGACCAGGTTGCCGAAGGAGGGGTAGATGCGCTCCAGGTAGTAGTCGCGCTCGTCCTCGGGGATCTTGTTCGGCGGCCGGTCGTCACCCTTGGCCTTGGGCACCCAGATCCGCCCGTCGTTGCGCAGCGACTCGCTCATCAGGGTGAGCTTGGACTGGTGGTCGCCGGTGCGCGGGATGCAGGTGGGGTGGATCTGGGTGAAGCAGGGGTTGGCGAAGTAGGCGCCCCGCCGGTGGGCCCGCCAGATGGCGGTGGCGTTGGAGTTCATGGCGTTCGTCGACAGATAGAAGACGTTGCCGTAGCCGCCGCTCGCCAGGACGACGGCGTCCGCGAAGTAGGTGTCGATGCGGCCGGTGATCAGGTCGCGGGCCACGATGCCGCGCGCCCTGCCGTCGACGACGATCAGGTCGAGCATCTCGGTGCGCGGGTGCATCTCGATGTTGCCTGCGGCGATCTGCCTGCTCAGGGCCTGGTAGGCGCCGAGCAGCAGCTGCTGGCCCGTCTGTCCGCGGGCGTAGAAGGTCCGCGAGACCTGTACGCCGCCGAAGGAGCGGGTGTCGAGCAGGCCGCCGTACTCCCGGGCGAAGGGCACGCCCTGTGCCACGCACTGGTCGATGATCTCCACGGAGATCTGCGCGAGCCGGTGCACGTTCGACTCCCGGGCGCGGAAGTCGCCGCCCTTGACGGTGTCGTAGAAAAGGCGGTGGATGGAGTCGCCGTCGTTGCGGTAGTTCTTGGCGGCGTTGATGCCGCCCTGCGCGGCGATGGAGTGGGCGCGGCGCGGGGAGTCCTGGTAGCAGAACTGGACGACGTGGTAGCCCTGTTCGGCGAGCGTCGCGCCGGCGGAGCCGCCCGCGAGACCTGTGCCCACCACGATCACCGTGTGCTTGCGCCGGTTGGCCGGGTTGACCAGCTTGGCCTCGAAACGGCGCTTGTCCCAGCGCTCGTTGATCGGCCCGGCGGGCGCCTTGGCGTCGACGACCGGCTCACCGGTCGTGTAGTCCACGTACTCAGCGGTCATGTTCAGCTCACCACTCCGGTCATGACGCCCACGGGTACGGCGATGAAACCGGCCGTGAGCAGCAGTGCGAGGACGTTGGCGACGGTCTTGAGCGCGCGGTCGCGGCTGCGGCTGCCGACGCCGAGGGTCTGGGCGGCGCTCCAGAAGCCGTGCCGGATGTGCAGGCCGAGCGCGAGCATCGCGACGATGTAGATGACGTTGCCGTACCAGGTGGAGAAGGTGTCCACGACGTTCTGGTACGGGTGGCCCTCCTGGAAGCCGCCCGAGTGCACGGTGCCGGTGGTCAGGTCCAGGATGTGCCACACGATGAACAGGCCGAGGATGATCCCGCCCCAGCGCATGGTGCGCGTCGCGTAGCTCGCCTTCGCCCTTTTGTGCACGTACTTGCTGGGCCGTGCCTTGATGTCGCGGCGGCTGAGCTGGTACGCGGAGACGGCGTGTGCGACGACGGCGACGATCAGCACCACGCGGACCAGCCACAGCGTCCACTCGTAGTGCATGAACGGCTCGCCCACGGTGCGCAGCCAGTGCGCGTAGTGGTTGAACTCGCCGGCCCCGAAGAAAATCTTCAGATTGCCGATCACATGGGCGACCAGGTACAGCAGCATGATGATGCCGCTGACGGCCATCACCGTCTTCTTGCCGACGGAGCTGTCCCACACCGTGCGCGCCATCGACGGCCGTCGGTCCGTCCGCGTTGCCAGAGCCATGACTCAAGACGCTAGGGCCCAAGGTCCCGATCGGTCCAAGACATGGTCCGGCTTGATTCCATAGGAAGCGGCTATCGTACGAGGATGCAGTTCCAGCAGCTCCAGTACTTCGTGGCGGTCGCCGAGACCCGGCACTTCACCCGGGCCGCGGACCTGGTCCATGTCGCGCAGCCGTCCCTGTCCCAGCAGATCAAGGCGCTGGAGCGAGAGCTCGGGGCCGATCTGTTCCTACGGGCGCGCGGCAACATCACGCTCACCGACGCGGGCGAGGCGCTGCTGCCGCTGGCCCGCCGTATCCTCGCCGACGCGGACACGGCCCGGCACGAGGTGCAGGAGCTGGTGCAGCTGCGCAGCGGCCGGGTCCGGCTGGGCGCGACCCCGAGCCTGTGCACGGGCCTGCTGCCCGACGTCCTGCGCGCCTTCCACGACCGCTACCCCGGCATCCGGCTGCTGATCGAGGAAGGGGGCTCCCACGATCTCGTACGGGAACTCGCCCGCGGCGCCCTCGACCTCGCCCTGGTCGTGCTGCCGCTGCCGACACCGTCCCCGGCGCTCACGACGGTGGAGCTGCTGCGCGAGGACCTGGTGGTGGTGTCGTCCCCGGAGTCGCCCGCACCCGCCGGCCCGGGCCGGCGCACGGTCCGCATCGCCGACCTGGAGAGCGAACCCCTTGTCATGTTCCGGCACGGCTACGACCTGCGCGAACTGACCGTGGCCGCCTGCCGCGCCGAAGGCTTCGAGCCGGACTTCGCGGTGGAGGGCGGTGAGATGGACGCGGTGCTGGGCTTCGTCCGGGCCGGGCTCGGCGTGGCCGTCGTCCCCCGCATGGTCGCCACACGCTCCGGGCGGGGCCTACGGGTCACCCCGCTGGCCCGCCCCGGCCTGCACCGTACGATCGCGCTGGCCCATCGCAGCGATGTGGCTCCGCCACGGGCGGCTCGGGAATTGCAGCGGATGCTGTTGGAGCGGTGAGCAGACGCATCGCAGGGCGATGTCACTGTCGAATGGGGAGTGGACGAGTGGTGCAGACGGCGTTCGACGAGTCCGAGCGGCGGGCGTGGGCGGGGCAGGCCGATGCCTATGCCGCGAGTTTCGCCAAACTCTGCGCGTATCCGGTGCCTTGGCTCCTCGACGCTGCCGGGGTCAGGGAGGGCGTACGGGTGCTCGATGTGGGGACGGGCACGGGCACCGCTGCCGCCGTGGCGTGTGAGTGGGGAGCGAAGGTGACGGCGGTGGATGCCGAACCCGCCATGGTCGCCCTGGCCGCTCGGGCGGCTCCGGACGCCGACGTGCGGCTTGCTGCGCTGCCCGGCTTGCCCTTCGCCGACCATGAGTTCGATGCCGTGGTGGGCAACTTCGTCCTCAACCACGTCGGACGGCCTCGGGAAGCCCTGGCGGAGTTGCGACGGGTGACCCGGCCGGGCGGGCGGATGGCCGTCACCATCTGGCCGGTCCCCCCGGCCCCCGGGCAGGCCCTGCTCGGCAGGGCTGTCGGAGCGGCAGGAGTCACGCGCCCGGCTCACCTGCCGGCTCTTGCTCCCGAAGACGACTTCCTCCGTACGGAAGAGGGCTTCGCCGCGTTGCTCGGTGAGGCAGGTCTGACGGACGTGGTCTGCGAGACCTTGACGTGGGACCACCGGACGACGCTTGAGGAGTGGTGGAGCGGTCCCGCCGCGGGCGTGGCGACGATCGGCCAGATCGTGACGAGTCAGGATCCGGCAGTCGTTGCCGAGATCAAAAGCCACTTCGAGTCGTTGTGCGCGGAGTTTGCCGGTCCGGGCGGTGCACTGGTGCTGCCTCATGCGGCCCTGATGGCCCGTGGCCGGGCTTGACGCCAACGCCAAGAGCCCTGCTGCGTACACCGGGCAGCAGGGCAGGAGGTGTCACCGTTTGACGTTCTGCCAGATGGTCCTGAGGGGCGACAGAGGGTACGGGCCGTCGCTGGGGGGCGTCTGCCAGGTTCGGGTGGTGGGGTGGTCGGGGGTGAAGCGGGGCCAGCCCGGGTCACCGGTGGTGGCGAAGGACGTCCAGGAGGTGCGGATGCTCTCGGACAGGTCCGTGAAGTCGGCGGGTGGCGGGGAGCCGAGGAAGCGGGCGGCCGGGCGGCTCGTGGCGTTTCCGAAGACGAAGGGCACGTCCACGCCGTGCGCTGCGCCGAGTGCGGGACCACGCCAGGCGAAGTCGTAGAGCCAGGTCCGGCCGCCCGCACCGGCATGGGCCTCTGCGACCCAGGTCGTCGGCATCCGGATGAGCGCGTCGGACAGCATCACCGTGAACAGGTCGACGTCGCCGAGGCCGAGACAGACCCGGCGGTAGGCGTCGGCCGCGTCCCTGTCGAGCCCGACCGCTTCGGCGACGACCGCCAGGTCGACTCCTGCCGGGGGCAACGGGCCCTGGCCCCGGTACTCCTCGTGGGTGAACCCGCAGATCAGGTCGACGTCCCGGCCGGAGCCCGACCGCAGTGCCGTCCAGGGCGGACCGGTGACGAGGTCGCCGTCGATGACGGGGGCGAACGCGGTGAACCCTTCACGGCCGCGCAGCGGCTCGTCCTGGACGGCCAGGATGGCCTCGGGCGCCAGCGCGGCGAAGGCTTCCCGGGTGGCCGGGATACCGGCGGCCGCCGCGATCGTGGCGGTGACGGCCGCGGCCTCGGAGGCGGTGCGGATGCCGGACGGGATGCTCTGGGCGATCGCGCGCCGGAACAGGCCCCGTGCCGCCGGTGCGGCCGTGAGCAGGACGGTGGAGGCGGCGCCGGCGGACTGACCGAAGACCGTGACGTTGGCGGGGTCGCCCCCGAAGGCGGCGATGTTGCCCTGCACCCATTCCAGGGCGGCGATCTGGTCGCGCAGCCCGCGGTTGTCCGCGGTGCCGGGCAGATGTCCGAAGCCCTCGAAGCCGACGCGGTAGTTGAAGGTCACCACGACCACCCCGGAACCGGCCAGCGTGCCGGCGTCGTACTGGGGCATGCGGGCAGCGCCGTGCTTCCAGAGGCCGCCGTAGATCCACACCATGACGGGAAGGCCGGTCGTGGCCGGGTCCGGCGTCCATACGTTGACGGTCAGGCAGTCGAGCCCGTCGCCGGGCTGCCACTGGGCCGGTGCCCCTGGGACCGGGGCCAGTTGCGGAGGGGCCGCGCCGAAGGCGACCGCGTCGCGAACGCCGTCCCAGCCGGGCGCCTGCACGGGGGGCTGGAACCTCAACGCGCCTTCCGGGGCGGCGGCGAAGGGAATACCCACAAACCGTACGATCCCGTTCTCGGACACCCCCCGGACGGCCCCCGCAGAGGTCACCGCAACCGGCTCCATACGCCCTTCCTTCACCATCTGTCACTCTCCCCGCGGAGAATCCGCAGGCACCGGCGTGCCCTGGTGGTAGTACATACGCCAGCCCGTCTCCTCGTCCCGTTTGCGCCACAGGGAGCTGCGGCGGGCCCGTCGGCCGTCGAAGACGGTCTCGAACGTGAGGTGCACCAGGCCCGGGGCGAGCAGGACCCCCTTGATGTCCGAGGGCTCGTAGCGCGGGCCGTGCGCGGAACTGCCCGGCTTGTCGGGCAGCCCCGCGACCGTCTCCTCGTAGGTGTAGCGCCGGCCCGAGGCGCCCACCTCCACGAACTCGGGGTCGATCAGACGGGCGCCTTCGGCGGAGGAGCGGACGGCGGGATCCATCAGGCGCAGTTCGCCCGCGATCGCCTGGTTCACTGCGTCGGTTTCATCGTTCACCCACGCATCCTCGCCCCCGAACCCGGCGCGTGTGCAACCGGGTTGCACGGCCGCCGGGGTACAGGTGGCTATGGGAGCGGTGAGCTCATGCAAGCGAGCGGCCGACTGTCGGTGGGTCCGCCTAGCATGGGGTTTCAGGGACGGGGGGACTGAAGATGCGATGGATGCGGCGGGGGGCCGTGGTGAGTGCGGTCCTGTTCGGGCTGGTGCTCTCGGGGTGTGCGAAGGGGGGAGACACGTCGTCCGACGAGTCGTCGGGGGCGGCCAGCACGGACTCGGCCCTGCGCACGCCGGTGTCGGGTCCGTGGCGCACGTGGACGGCGTCCGTCTCCGCTCAGGAGGTCGCGGGAACCTGTGCCGCGACGGCCCATCAGGTCGTGTGCGGCACCGGCTCGGGCGGAATCGTGGGCCGGTCCCGTGCCGGCGGCGCGGTCACCTGGACGGTCCCCGGACCCGGCAAGGGCCGCAGCGACAACCTCGTCGTCGACGCGGCCGACGAACGGGCCGTGACCGGCGTGGGCCGTGTCCTGCGCACGGCGAACCTGCGCACCGGCAAGGCGGCCTGGACCCACCGACTGGTCGCGGACCGCGCCTATTTCGGCATCCGCGCGGCGAGCGGGACCGTCTATGCCCTCGACGCGTCGTCCCGGACACGGGGCGACGTCGTCCTGACCGCGTTCCGCGCGTCCGACGGCAGGGCCCTGTGGCACCACGCCGTGGACGCCGACCCGACAGCGGGCATCGCGGCCTTCGGCGGCCGGGTCTACGTCACCGACGGCACCCGGGTCACGGCTCGCTCCGCCGCTTCCGGAGCCGCTCTCGCGACCAGCCCCCAGGGCACCGAGTGCCCCGAACTCCTGTCCGCCGGGCGCTACTTGGTGTGCACCGGCAGCCCGTTCTCCGCCGGAGACGTCTTTCCCCCGGTGCGGCGCCTGGACCCGGCCACACTCGAGCCGCTGCCGACGGCCCGGGACAGCGGCCGGCTTCCGGCCCGGGGACTCATCTCCGACGACGGCGTCCTGATGCTGTTCGAGACCAGCGCGGAGGATCCGGGCGCCGGCGACTGGAACGCCTACGACCTCCTCCACGGGCGCAAGTTGTGGAGCTACTCCACGAGCACCCGGGAAGGCGCCCTGGCCGGCGGACGGTTCGTGACCTTCACGCCCGAGTACGACCGGTCCACGCGGGGCCGTCTGATATCGATCGACCTGCACGCCGGCCCGCAGGGCACCGGAACGGCCGCGGCCCGCATGTCCGCGGCGTACTCGCAGACCAGAGGCGGCGAACACCCCGTGGTCCTCGCGCCGGGCGGGGACACGGGCCACGTCGTCGTCATGGCCCGTACCCACGGTTCCCTGCGCTCGCTGCCGCTGCCCTAGGACCGGGGCGGGACTCAGCCCGTCGCGTCCACCAGGGCCAGTTCGTGCAGCCGGTCCGGTGGGCCCGGGCGGGCGTAGTACCAGCCCTGGGCCGTGTCGCAGCCCAGTATCCGCAACTGCTCGGCCTGGGCCCCGGTTTCCACGCCCTCCACCGTGACCGCCAGGTCGAGGCTGTGGGCCAGGGAGACGATTCCCTCGACGATCTTGAGGTCCACGGGGTCCGCCGGGAACTGCTGCATGCTCTGGGTGAAGGAGCGGTCCAGCTTGAGGATGCTCACCGGGAGGCGGCGTAGGTTCGCCAGGTTCGAGTAGCCGGTGCCGAAGTCGTCGAGGGCGATGTCGACGCCCATCTCGGCGAGCCGGCGCAGCGGCTTGAGCAGGTCGTCGTCGGCGCCGATCAGCGCGGACTCGGTGACCTCCAGGCAGAGCGCGTCCGGGTCGACGCCCGTGCGTTCCAGGATGTCGACGGTGTCCTGGACCAGGCCGGAGTGGGTGAGCTGGCACGGCGAGAGGTTGACGTTGATGCGCAGGGGGCCCGCATCGTCGTAGCGTTCTCGCCATTCGCGGGCCTGGCGGACCGACTGTTCCAGGACCCAGCGGCCGAGCGGCACGATCAGGCCGGTGTGTTCGGCGAGCGGGATGAAGCGGTCCGGGCCGAGGATGCCGTGCTGCGGGTGCAGCCAGCGCACCAGGGCCTCGGCGCCGCGCACACTGCCGTCGCCGAGGTGGACCAGCGGCTGGTACTCGATGAAGAACTCGCCCCGGTCCAAAGCCGCCGGCAGCGCGGTGGTCAGGCCGTGCCGGGTGATGGCGCGGGCGTCGGCCTCCTCGTCGGCGAGTTCGAAGCGGTTGCCGCCCGCCGACTTGGCCCGGTACATGGTGATGTCGGCGCTGCGCAGCACCTCCGCCGGGCTGCGCTCGCCCGCCGGGCCCTCGACGATGCCGATGGAGCCGCGCACGGTCAGTTCACGGCCGTCGATGCTGATGGGGGCGATGAGGGCGTTCATGATGCGGGCGGCGAGCTCGTCGACCTCGCGCTCGGTGTCGGTGCCGGTGGTCAGCGCCACGAACTCGTCGCCGCCCAGCCGCGCGACCATCTCGCCGGGCGCGGTCGCACACGCCTGCAGCCGGTCGGCGACCTCGACGAGCAGCCGGTCGCCGGCCGCGTGGCCGAGGCTGTCGTTGACGGTCTTGAAGCCGTCCAGGTCGAGGTAGCACAGGCCGTAGCGCTGGCCCCGGCCGGCGCCCAGCGCCTTCTCCAGGCGTTCGAAGAAGAAGGTGCGGTTGGGCAGGCCGGTGAGCGCGTCGTGCGTGGCCTCGTAGCGCAGCCGCAGGTTGAGCAGCCGGCGCTCGGTGGTGTCCTCCATGAGGGCGAGCTGGTACTGCGGCTCGCCGTCCGCGTCGCGCAGCAGGGAGACCGTCAGGTTGGTCCACAGGACGGTTCCGTCGGGGCGGTAGAAGGCCTTTTCGACGTGGTAGTGCTCGCGTTCGCCGCGGACGAGCTCGTCGTAGAGCTTCCAGGTCTGTGGCGCGTCCTCGGGGTGGGTCCACTCCTGGACCCTGCGGCCGTAGGCCATCGCGTCCGTGATGCCGAACATGCGCAGCAGCGCGCCGTTGACCTGGAGGATCTGCCCCTCCAGGTCGGCGATGCCGATTCCTATGGCCGCACCTTCGAAGACCGCGCGGAAGCGGGCCTCGGTGGCGTGCAGGGCCTGCGCGACGACGCCCTGCGCCTGGAGGGCGGCCGCGGAGATCGCCTCCTGCTCGGCCAGCGTCCGCTCACGCAGCGCCTCGGCGAACCCGGCGGCCATGGCGTGCTGCAACCGCGAGGAACGCGCCCGCAGTTCCTCCTGGTCGCCGTCCTCACCGCAGTAGAGCACCAGGTAGGCGTCGACGCAGTCCAGGGTGCGGGCCAGCGCATCCGGGTCGGTGCAGTGCGCGGCGACCAGGGCGGCACCGACCGCCCGGCCCGCGTTCGTGTCGAGGGTGCGGGTGTGCAGTGCCTGGCTCAAGCGACGGGCCAGCGGCAGGAGTTGTTCCTCGAACTCCGGCCTGGTCAGCGACGTCGAGGTCACCGGGAACACCGCCCGGCTCCAGATCGTCGCGAACCTGCGCAGTCTGTCCTGCTGCCCGTCCGCCTCCGCGATCACGCCGTACGCCCCACGCCGGCGAACCCGGAGAAGGCATAAGGATCCTCGTCCTCCGGCGCTTCCTGCGGCCGCCACAGCGGCGGCGCCACCAGTCCCGGTTCCACCATGTCGTACCCCTCGAAGAACCGCGCGATCTCGTCGCGCGAACGCATGATCAGCGGGTTGCGGATGTCCTTGTACACGTCCACCGCGCCCTCGGCCCGCTCCGCCGGCAGCGGGATGCCCTCGTACGAGGCGTGCGTGAGGACGAGCAGGCTGCCCGGCGCGAGCGCGTCGCGCAACTGAGCCACCGCCTCGTAAGGGTCGTCCGCGTCTTCCACGAAGTGCAGTATGGCAACGAGAAGCAGCGCCACTGGCCGGTTCAGGTCGATCAGGCGCTCCACTTCGGGGCTCGCGAGGATCTCCTGGGGCTTGCGGAGGTCGGCGGCGACGACTCCCGTGCCCTCGTTGCCCGCAAGGACGGCCTGGCTGTGCGCGACGGCCACCGGGTCATGGTCGACGTAGACCACGCGCGCGCCGGGGTCGGCCGACTGTGCCACCTCGTGGACGTTGCCGAAGGTGGGGATGCCGGAGCCGATGTCCAGGAACTGGTCGATGCCCTCGGCGACGGCGAAGCGCACCGCGCGCCGCATGAACGCCCGGTTCGCCTGCATGATCTTCGGGAGTCCCGGCATGAACTGCATCGCCTTGCGGGCCGCCTCCCGGTCGACCTCGAAGTTGTGCGAACCGCCCAGGTAGTAGTCGTAGATCCGCGAGACACTGGGCACCGAGATGTCGATGCTCCGGGGGGCCCAGGCGGGACGCTCCATCTATCTCTCCAAGGCGTAGGCGATCCGGTGTTCGAGCTGAGGCTACTGATCGCCCGCCAACGGGGCGAGCCCAAACGGAAATTGACCGTCCGTTCCCGGTCACTGCCTGCGGCACTTGCCGCATTCGCCCGTAGCTGCGCCTTTCGGGGGCTGTGACATCAGCGGCTCCGCAGCAGGCCCCCGACCCCGGCGGCAAAACGCCAAAGGGTCCGCCCCCTCCGTGCGGTGCGGAGGGGGCGGACGGGGCCGAACGCGCTGTCCGGTGCAATCAACCCTGGGGAGGTGATGGCTACTTCTTCGGCGCGCCGACCGGCTTTCCGTCGGGCGCCATGGCGTACCAGGTGCCGCCCACGCCCTGACCATTGGTGTCCCCGGGCTTGGTGTCGCCGGAGAACGTGTACGCGGGCCAGCAGTCGACGGTCATCTGCTTGACGCCGTCGGGCCGGGTGAAGCCCATCAGGCCCTTCTTCTCGATGCCCTTGGTGTCGTCCTTCGAGACGATCCCGACCGCCGGCCACTTCTGCAGGCAGGAACCGGTGCAGTTGGAGATCGGCTTCGGCCAGGCCACGTCCTTCAGGAAGCGGTAGACCGTCATGCCGTTCTTGTCGACGACGATGTCACCGAGCTTGGGGTCCTTGCGCACGGACAGGCCGGGCAGGCTCGCCAGGGTGGCCTTCTTGCCGTCGGGGGCCAGCGCGAACCACTTGCCGCCCACGCCCTGACCGGCGACGTCCCCGGCCTTGGTGTCCTTCGCATAGCGGTACGCCGGCCAGCCGGCGATGGTCAGCTGCTTGGTGCCGTCGGCCCGGGTGACCTCGCCGAGCAGCGCCTTGTCGATGCCGGCACCGGCCGCGGCGTCGTTCGCGGCAACCGGCGGCCAGGCCTTCGCGCAGTCGCCGTCGCAGTTCGACTTGGGCGGCTCGGCGGTGTCCTCGTCGAAGCGGTACAGGGTCATGCCGTTGCCGTCCGTCAGCACCTTGCCGAGCTCGGCGTTCTGGCTGACGGCGAGCTTGCCCGCGGCCGCGGACTGGGCCCCGGAGTTCTGGCCGTCGGCACCGTAGCCATTGCTGGGGCTGGCGCTCGCGCCGGCCCCGGCCGCCCCGACGCTGCCGTAACCGCCCGCCGGGGCGGTGGCACCCACGTTCTGGCTGCCCACCGACGACGTGCCGCTTCCCTGACCGCACGCCGTCGTCAGCGCCAGTACGGCCGCGGCGCTTGCCATGAGTGAGGCGCTCCGCCAGGAGGTCTTCATCGTCAACTCCCCATTATCGCAAAGGTGTTGCAGCGCCCTGCTGCGTCGCCGCACGAGCATGGGTACGAATGGGACCCACGGTTGTGTTCAACCGGCTCACAAATTTCTTTTGTGAACCTGGGACGCCGGCGCGGTGGTTCGCACGTGCGTGCGTCTTTTTGTGCGCCGGGGTGCGCGGCGATCAAACCGCCGTACGGGGATCGTCCCCCGTTCGAGCCAATCGGGGCGCGATACGGCGTGCCCCGGCGAACGAGGGCTCATGATCTTCGGCGTGTATGGACCCGAATCGACTCAAACCGGCTTCGCTGCAAGGGGGTTGGCGCTCAGCACTTCGCGGGACGGGGGGCGATCGGCCGCCTGGTGCCGGCGGCGCCGTCTTGGCTGGTCGCGCAGTTCCCCGCGCCCCTTCGGGGCGCGTCTGGCCTGCCTGGTGTCTCTGACCTGGACTCTGGTGGGGGCGCCGGCCGGTGTTGCCGCGGCCGATGCCTGTGCGTATGCCTCGGTGGGGCCGGACGGCACTCAGGCCGTTGCGGTTGCCGGGGACCTCGCCTGGCCGACTCCGCCGGTCTGCCCCGTACCCACGCCGACGCCTCCGCCTCCACCCCCGCCCCCGCCGCCCAGGCCCGCACCGCCCGAGCCGAAGCCGCCACCTCCGGCGCCCGCCCCTCCACCGAAGCCGACGCCGAAGCCGACTCCGAAACCGCCGTTGCCTTCCCCGCCTGCTCCGAAGCCCGCGGCACCGCGGCCGCCTGTCACTCCCCCGGCCGCGCCACCCCCGGCCCCCGGCCCGAAGCCGTCGGCCAAGCCCGCCCCCCGTCACTTCCTGGCGCCGGTGGCCTATCCGCGCTACCGGGCGCCCGCGCCGAAACGGTCGCCGCGCGGCGGTCCGTCACCCCTCACCTTCGTCCTGCTCATCACTGTCCCGGCCCTGATCGCCGTCGCCGCGCTGCGGCCGCGCTGATTCCTGGAGGAATCTCTTGTCGGAATGGCTTGTTCTCACCCTCGCGATGCTGGCCGCCTGCGCCGTGGTGATCATCGTCACCTTCGTACGGCACCGGGCCGCGCCCGAGGACGAGGACCCCAGCGAGACCCCGGACGTCATCGAGTACATGACGATGTGGATCGGCGTGGTGTACGCCATCGTCCTGGGCCTGGCCATCGCCGGGGTGTGGGAGGGGCGCAGCGCCGCCCAGGACCATGTGCAGTCGGAGGCGGTCGCGCTGCACGAGATCTCGGAGCGGGTGCGGGTCTATCCGACCGAGGTCCGTGACCGTATTCGGGACGATGTCAACGCCTATGTCGGACACGTCGTGCACACCGAGTGGAAGGTGATGGACGACGAGGGGCATGTCACCCCGCGCGGCAACCAGCTCTTCGAGCGCATCCGTCAGGACGTCACCGACTACCAGCCGAAGTCCGACTTCGAGGCCCAGGCCTACCAGCCGCTCCTCGACCAGGTCACCGCGGCGGACCAGGCGCGCAGCGCCCGGGCCGACTCCATGGGGGCGACCATGCCGGGCGTGGTGTGGTTCGGGCTGCTCGCCGGGGCCGTGATCACCATCGGCATGGTCTTCGCGCTGCAGATCCGGCGCACCATGCGCGAACTGATCCTGGCGGGACTGTTCTCCGCCCTGATCGCGTTCCTGCTCTTCCTCATCTGGGACTTCGACGCGCCCTACACCCGGGGCATCACGGCGTCGGCGGCACCCTTCCTCAATCTCTTCCCGCACATCAGGGGCTGACGGTCAGGCCCTCACACGACGGGCCACCCGGGGACAGGGCGCCACGCCGCCGCCGTCCCCTGGGTGGCCCATACGTTTGCCCCATTCGCCCTACAGCGATCGCGCGATCGGACACCCGTTCCTAGCGTTTCGGTTATCGAGGTGCATTCAAGCCCCACAGCGGAACGGGTCCGCAACTGCTCCTCGGGGACCGGAGGAACCACCATGCGCGCGATACGCATTGCTTCGGCCGCTCTGCTGGGCATCAGCGCCCTCGCCCTCTCCGCACCCGCCGCCGTCGCACGGGACGACGGGCACGACATCACGCCGTTCGGCTTCAGCGTGCTGCCGTCCACCGCCGCGGCGGGCAGCGAGGTCAAGCTGCATGTGAACCGGGACGGCGAGTGCAAGGGGCCTGCGAGGGTGACGTCGGTGGTCTTCGACACGGTCGTCATTCCGGTGGGACGGTCCTGGGCGACGGCGGTGGTGGACCGGGACGCGAAGCCGGGCGCGGTGTATCAGGTGACGTTCTCCTGCGACGGCGCGAGCGGATCCACGGATCTGACCATCGTGGGCGGCCGCCCGCACCACCCGAGCCCGGTGCCGGTCGACCCGATTCCGGTTCCGGCGCACCCCCACCGGGGTGTGCACGCCGGTGTGGGCGGCAGCATCGCCGGGTTCGACCTCAGGGAGATCGGCACGGGTCTCGCCCTCATCACGGGCTCGGTCGGCGCGGCGTACCACCTCTCGCGCCGCCGCAGCGGCGAGGAAGGTGCCTGACAAAGGGCCATCGCCCCGGCTCCTGTGGCGGAACCGGGGCGAGGGCCCTTCAACGTGCGGTGCTTTCCGTGGACTTGAGCGATCCGCGTTGCCAAGCCGATGTGCGGTCTGCTCTCCGAAGGGGGAAGGCTCAGATCCGCTTCTCGGACCTCCGTCGCAGCCAGAACGCTCCGCCGGCGAGGACGGCCGCGGCCACGAGCCCACCGCCGATGGCCACGTCGGTCTGCGTCGCCCCGGTGGAGCTGCCGCCGCCGAAGCCGCCCTGGACACCGCCGATGACGGTGAAGGCGGCGGGGTTGGTCAGGGACTTGCCGCCGCAGGTGACGGTGATGGGGTGCGTTCCGTTTCTCGCGTCCCGGTTCACCGTCGCGGTGCCCCTGGCCGTGTTGCTGCCTGCGACCGTCATCAGTGGCGTGCTCGGAAACGCGTCCGAGGTCGCCGTGGCTCCGCCGGGGCAGCCGTCGACGGTGATGGTCAACTGCCCGCCACGGGCGATGACACTGGGCAGGGCGACGATGTTGCTGGGATTGAAGTTCATGCCGTCCCGGGCGACGGCCGCCGGTGCGGCGAGGCCGAGCACGGCGACCGCGGCGGCCGAGACCGCCAGGACACGATGACTACTCATGTGATCCTCCGCGGAAGGCGCCCCGGGTCCCGTATCCCCGGCAATGTCGGCGAGAAAGCGCCTCCCAGAAAGACAGTCAGATGCGCTGCACGCGCCCGCATTTCGGGGATGGTCCGTCCTGGTGAGAGGACACGCCGAGCAATAAGCAGATAATCACATATATCCGCAGGTCACGGACCGTCAGAAATTTCCTGCCCCCGGCGACTCGGATGGCGCACCCCTCTCGGGCGTGCCACCCGTTCGCATCCGCCCCGTCGCCGGTTTCGCACAGGCCATTTAGCTTGGCGTCATGCGCGATTGACGCGGCGACTGCCTCGTCGAGAGGGGAAACGAATGTCTGCGTCCGAACTGGCCGAACTGGCCGAAGAGGAGGAGCGACGGAAGAAGCGCGCCCCCTGGGGTGTCATAGCGCTTGTGCTGCTGACCGGCATCGCCCTCATTCGCAACGGTTCGGGGGAGTTCGACGTGGGTCCGCCGCAGCCCGCCACCGCGGCGGCGGCGGACACCCACGCCCCCGCGGCCGTCGCCGCGGGTGCCGTTCAGCCGCTGCCGGCCTCCCCGCCGGACCGGGTCAGGATCCCCACGATCCGGGTCGACGCACCGGTGTTGCCGGTCGGCCTGGCCGCGGACGGCTGGGTCGGGGCACCTCCTCCCGAGGATCCGAACCTGGCCGGCTGGTTCACCGGTGCCGTCACCCCCGGCGAGAAGGGCACCGCGGTGGTGGTCGGTCACGTCGACAACAAACAGGGCCCCGCGGTGTTCTACAACCTCGGGGCCCTGAAGAAGGGAAATCGCGTCGAGATCGCCCGCAAGGACGGAAAGACGGCCGTGTTCGAGATCTACGGCATCGAGGTCTTCGAGAAGAACAACTTTCCCGGCGACCGCGTCTACGCCTCCAAAGGGGCCCCGGAACTGCGGGTCATCACCTGCGGTGGCGGTTTCTCCAAGAAGCACGGTTACGACGGGAACGTCGTCGTCTTCGCCCGCCTGGCCGAGGTCCGCTGAGCGTGCCCCGGCCGGGCGTGCGGGCGGAATCCGGCTATGCGTGCCGCCGTCTGGGCACGGTGATGTGGTAGCCCGATTCCAGCAGGTGCGGCAGATAGCGTCGCAGGGCCCGGACACTCTGGGAACGGTTGCCCCCGGCGTCGTGCGAGAGCACCACGACGCCGGGGGCCGCGCCGTCCTCGACCCGATCGACGATGGTGCGGGTGCCGGGGGTCGTCCAGTCCAGCGTGTCGACCGTCCAGGCCAGGGGCTCCATGCCCATTTGGGCGCCGAGTTGGAAGGTCGCACGGTTCCAGGCGCCGTAGGGTGCGCGGAACCACAGGGGCCGCTCGCCGTAGGCGTCCTCGATGACATCGCTGGTGCGTTCCATCTCGGAGCGGATCTGGGACCGCTTCAGACGAGTCAGCAGGGGGTGGGTCCAGGTGTGGTTGCCGACGATGTGGCCGTCGTCGGCCATGCGGGCCAGCAGGTCCTGGTTGTCGACGGCCATCTCCCCGCACACGAAGAACATGGCGCGGACGTCGTACTCGGCGAGGGTGTCCAGGATGTGCGGGGTGTAGCGGGGATCGGGCCCGTCGTCGAAGGTCAGCACCATGGTGCGACCGCGACCGCGCACGCGCAGGAACGGCTGGTGCCGTACCCGGGTCATGCGGGGTGCCGGACGCACCTGCTCGTATCCGGTCAGCGGCTGGAGGCGGTAATCGGACGGCGGGAGAACATGGCTCTCCTGGGGGGCGGGATCGGGGCCGGGCGCGGGAGCGACGGGCCGAGCGGTCTCGTCGCCCCCGCCCGATGCGAGCACCCCGGCGGCACCGGCCGCGCCCAGAGCGGCGGCACCCGCGATCAACGCCCGGCGCCTGGTGAGCAACTGATCCTTCTTCATGACTCATCAGTCGCCCGAACCGGGACCGACGGCCCCTCACGACACCGCAGCGGCGGCAGGAAAACACACGCCCGGCCCAAGCTGCCTGGCGTGTCTTCGACAGGCAGGGTAACCACGGCCCGCGCGGTCGAATTCGCTTTCCTCCATGCGCCCGTCGCGGGTACGGTCGGGTCCGTGCAGTGATCTCCCGCGCGGCGTCCCTGGATGCCGCAGAAGCGAACGCCGTCCACGTTTCCGCTCGGAGAGATCATCGATATGCCTGCACTTCCCCCTGCCCCCGGCGACACTCCCGAGGCCACCTTGGCGGCCTTCGTCGCCCGGGCCACCGCCGACGCCGGAGTCCTCGGACTGGTCCTCAGCGGCTCCCAGGTGCACGACGGGATGCCGACCGTCCACTCCGACCACGACCTGCACGTCGTGCTGCGCGACCGCGACGCCTCGCCGCTCAGCGAGCTCGACGGGTTCCGCTCGGCCCATCTGGACCTGGTGGTCATCACGCTCACCGAGTTCCGCCGGCGCGGACTGCCCGGCGACCCGGCCGCCTTCAGCCGGTACTCGTACGTCCACGCCCGGGTGCTCCTCGACCGGCTGGACGGCGAGATCGCCGCCGTCCTCGACCGCAAACGGACCCTGGATCCCGACGAGGCGCGCACCGCCGCGGCCGGCTTCCTCGACGCCTACGTCAACCAGACCTACCGCTCCCTGAAGAGCTACCGCGACGGCCGCGAGGCGATGGGGCACCTGGATGCCGCCGAGAGCGTGCCGTACGCGCTGGAGGTCCTCTTCGCCCTGCACCGGCGGGTACGGCCGTACAACAAGTACCTTCAGTGGGAGCTCGAGCGGCAGCCGCTCGGCGACGACCGGTGGAGCGCCGGGCGGCTGCTGCCGGTGCTGCGCCGCATCCTGACCGACGGCGATCCGCCCACCCAGCGGGCCTTGTTCGGCGACCTCGCACGGGCCGCGCGGGCCGCCGGGCACGGCGAGGTCCTCGATTCCTGGGGAGACGACCTGCGGCTGCTGCTCCCGCCGCGGCCCTGAGCGGTCAGCGGCGGCGCACCAGCGGGAACGGCAGCGTCTCACGGATCGTCAGGCCCGTGAGGAACATGACCAGCCGGTCGACGCCGATGCCCAGGCCACCGGTGGGCGGCATGGCGTATTCGAGGGCGTCCAGGAAGTCCTCGTCCAGTTCCATGGCCTCGGGGTCTCCGCCGGCGGCGAGCAGTGACTGGGCGGTGAGGCGGCGGCGCTGTTCGACCGGGTCGGTCAACTCCGAGTAGGCGGTGCCCAGTTCGGTGCCGAAGGCGACCAGGTCCCAGCGCTCGGCCAGCCGTGGGTCGCTGCGGTGCTGGCGGGTCAGCGGGGAGACGTCGGTCGGGAAGTCCTTGTAGAAGGTGGGCAGCCGGGTCTTCTCCTCCACCAGGCGTTCGTACATTTCGAGTACGACCTCGCCGCGGCCGTCGTCCGGCTTGTACGGCACGTCGGCGCGGTCGCACATCCGGTGCAGCACCGGCAGCTCCGTGTCCGCGTCGATCTCCTCCCCCAGCGCCTCCGAGATCGCCCCGTGCACCGTCTTGACCGGCCATGCGCCCGAGATGTCGTACTCCTGGCCGTCCTTGCGGGCGATCGGCGCGCCGAAGGCGGCAGTGGCCGCGCCCTGGATCAGTTCGCGGGTGAGGTCGAGCATCACGTCGTAGTCGGCGAAGGCCTGGTAGGCCTCCAGCATCGTGAACTCGGGGTTGTGCTTGTAGGAGACGCCCTCGTTGCGGAAGGTGCGGCCCATCTCGAAGACCTTCTCCAGGCCGCCGACGCACAGCCGTTTCAGGTACAGCTCAGGTGCGATGCGCAGGTAGAGGTCGAGGTCGTAGGCGTTGATGTGGGTGGTGAAGGGACGGGCGTTGGCGCCGCCGTGGATCTGCTGCAGCATCGGGGTCTCGACCTCGAGGTAGCCGCGGCCGAGCAGGCCCTGGCGCAGGGCCTGTACCGCGGTGGATCGGGCGCGGATCACCTGGCGGGCGTCGGGGCTGGAGACCAGGTCGAGGTAGCGCATGCGCACCTTGGCCTCCGGGTCGGCCAGGCCGCGGTGCTTGTCGGGCAGCGGGCGCAGGCACTTGCCGATCAGCTGCCAGGAGGTGACGAAGACGGTCGGTTCGCCCTTGTCGCTCACGCCGGCCCGGCCCGCCGCCGTGATGTGGTCGCCGATGTCGCAGTCGGCGGTGAAGCGGTCCAGGGCAGGCCCGGAGTCCGCGCGGGTGAGGGCGAGTTGGCGGTCGCCCGACCAGTCGCGCAGGGTGACGAAGACGATGCCGCCGAAGTCGCGCACCAGCATGATGCGGCCGGCGACGGTGACCTGCTCGCCCTCGCGGACGTCGGCGAGGGCGTGGGTGCGCTGCGGGATGCCGACCGGGTAGGGGTCGATGCCTTCGGCGCGCAGCCGGTCGAGGGTGCGGTGCCGGATGCGGACCTGTTCGGGCAGGCCGGCATGGGGTTCGCCGGGCCCGGCCTCGCCCCCTCCGTCGAGGCCGAGCGCCGACAGCGACGGCAGGCCCTCGGTGGTCGCGGGCCTGGACGCGCCCTTCGGGTGCCCCTTTCCCCAGAGTTTGCGCAAGGACGGTACCGAAACGAAACCTTCGGCGATGCCGGAGGCCAGCCCGATACGGGCGAGGGAGCCCGCGTCGCCGTAGCAGATGAAACGCGGATACCACTCCGGCTGGTACTTGGCGTTGGAGCGGTACAGCGCCTCCAGCTGCCACCACCTGGAGAAGAACAGCAGCAGGCGGCGCCACAGCCGCAGCACCGGTCCGGCGCCGATGCGGGCGCCCTCCTCGAAGGCCGAACGGAAGACGGCGAAGTTCAGCGAGATTCTGCGGATCCCCAGCTTCGGTGCCGCCTCGCACAGTTCGGCGACCATGAACTCCATGACGCCGTTGGGGGCGCTGCGGTCACGGCGCATCAGGTCCAGGGAGACGCCGTCACGGCCCCACGGCACGAAGGAGAGCAGCGCGAGGAGGCGGCCGTCCTCGCTGAGGGCCTCCACGAGGAGACAGTCGCCGTCGGCCGGGTCGCCCAGGCGGTCCAGAGCCATGGAGAAGCCGCGCTCGGTCTCGGTGTCGCGCCAGGCGTCCGCCTTGTCGATCACCTCCTCCATCTCCTCGTCGGTGAGGCTCGCGTGGCGGCGGATGCGGCAGTGGGCGCCGGTGCGACGCACCCGGTGCACGGCCTGCCGGGTGACGCGCATGTCGCGGCCGTCGAGGTCGAAGTCGGACACGTACAGGATCGCCTCGTCGCCGAGTTGGAGCGCGCCGAGGCCGGCCCGGGCGAAGGCCTTGGCACCGTCCTCGGAGGCACCCATCACCGCGGGCGCCCAGGCGTGCCGGCGGGCCACGTCCAGCCAGGCGGCGATGGCGTGCGGCCAGGCCTCCCGGTCGCCGACGGGGTCGCCGCTGGCGAGGCAGACACCGGCCTCGACACGGTAGGTGACGGCGGCCTTGCCGCTGGGCGAGAAGACGACGGCCTTGTCGCGGCGGGTGGCGAAGTAACCGAGGGAGTCCTCCTCGCCGTAGGCCTTCAGCAGGGCACGGATGCGGGGCTCCTCGTCGCCGTGCAGGGCGCCTTCCAGGCGTTGCGAACGGAACAGGGTGGCGGCGGCGTTGAGCAGGGCGAGCGCGCCGAACAGCCCGAGCAGGAAGAACAGGGCGCGGGGCGGACGGCCGCTGAAGGAACTGCCGGAGACCAGGCCGCCGCAGACCCGGTTGGCGGCCCACAGCAGGTGTTGGCTCTCGGGCAGCGTCCCGGGGAAGAGGGCGACCAGACCCCAGCCGACGAGGATGCCGGCGGCGATCCCGGCCAGCAGCACCCCCAGGGCCCGGCGGACGGCGGCGCGGCGGGAAGCGGCGTAGAACTCCTGGCGGGCGACGATCAGCACGGTCAGGGCGAGACCGCACAGGACGAGGGACGGGACGGACTCCAGATACAGGCCCAGCACCACGCCGAGGATGTCGTCCAGGGCGAGCAGGCCGAGGTAGACGACCACCAGCCACCAGGCGATCTTCTTGCGGGCGGCGGTCGCGGCGGCGAGCAGGAAGAGGAAGACGGCGTACGCGAGATTGGCACTGGCCGGGACGATGAGCTCGTCCAGGAAGCGGACCACCGGGCGCAGCACGATGCGCAGCGGTGGGATGAGGGCCAGCAGGCCGCACAGCAGGCCGAGGGCGCCGAAGAAGGCCGCGAAGGCCTCGGGCACCTTGCTCATCGGACCGCTGCCGGGCGGCCGTATCGGGCCCGGGGGGTCCTTGGGCGGGGAGGCCTCCGCTGTGGCGCTCATGGTTCCGACTGTAGGAAGGGCTCGGCCGCCTCGCCCGTCGAGAGGCCCCGCACGGCGGCGGGACCTGCGGTTTCCGATAGCCTCACAGCCGTGACGGAACAGCACTCGCACCAGTTCGAGCGGGGTACGGACGGGCCAAAGGTCATCGTGGTCGGGGTGGACGGCTCGGACACCTCGATGCGCGCCGCGGCATATGCCGGTGGCCTGGCGAGGCGCCAGGGCGCGCT
The DNA here is from genome assembly GCF_039532765.1 of Streptomyces longisporus. NCBI lineage: Bacteria > Bacillati > Actinomycetota > Actinomycetes > Kitasatosporales > Streptomycetaceae > Streptomyces > Streptomyces longisporus. The sequence goes on along the minus strand of NZ_BAAASG010000007.1, from coordinate 683,180 downwards.
GCTCGCCGTGGTCTATGTGCAACCGGTGATGGCCGCGGGCGCGGCCATGGGCGCACCGGTCGCCGAGACGACGGACGAGATCGCCGAGGACCTGAAGACCTACATCCGGGACGCCACCGAGCGGCTCAAGGGGATATACGAGGTCCGCTGGGAGTTCCACACCTTCCGCGGCGACCCCTACAGCGGCCTGGTCAAGGCCGCGGACGAGCTGAAGGCGGACGCGGTGGTGGTGGGCGCCTCCGAGCAGGCCGGGCACCGGATCGTCGGTTCGGTGGCCGTACGGCTGGTGAAGGCGGGGCGGTGGCCGGTGACCGTGGTGCCGTAGGGCTCACGGCTTGCGGGTGAGCAGCTGTACGCCCTGCGTGCGGTGGCCGTTCATGGTGAGGACGTCGATCCGGCGCTCGGCCACCGGGTCGAGACCGGCCAGGAGGGTACGCAGGCCGGCGATGTCGTGGTGCCGGCAGACGGCGCCGTCGTCGGTGGTGAACACCCCGTACGGTGTGCCGAACCGGTGGGCGTGGGCGGTGTAGCGGTCCCGATTGCGTTCGTCGTCCTGCAGGAGCAGGTCGCTGACGTACAGCAGACCGCCCGGTGCCAGGACGCGGACCAGTTCGGCGACCAGGGCCCGCTGGGCGGCGTCGTCGGGAACGCAGGTGAGCACCGCGAACAGCAGGACGACGTCGACACTTGCCGAGGCGTGCGGCAGGGCCGGCGGGGCGGGCAGGACCTCCAGGCTCAGGTCGGGCCTCGCGCTGCGGCCCCGCTCGACCAGCCGGGGCGACGGATCCACCCCGGACACCCGGCTGAACCCGCGGTCCTGCAACTCGGCCGTCACCCGGCCGTATCCGCAGCCGTAGTCGAGGATGCGGGCGTCCTGGTCCACCCCTGCCAGCCAGGAGTGGTGCACCGGGTGCGTGAACGTCTTGGTGGCGCCGGGGCCGTTCCAGTAGGCGGCCTGTCCGCCGGGCTCGTTCATGCGGGGTCGGTGTCGAGCTGGTGGTCGGCCCAGACGTAGCTTTCCGGCAGCAGCTCGGTGACGGGGACGGCGCGGAGACGGTCGCCCTGGCCGACGATGACCTTCAGGGCCGGGAAGTAGTCGAGCAGGACCTGCCTGCATCGGCCGCACGGAGGCACGACCCCGCGGTCGCGATCGCCCACCGCCACGATCGTGTCCAGCTCGTAGACGCCCTGCGCGGCCGCCGCTCCGATGACGACCAGCTCCGCGCACGGACCCCCGGTGAAGTGGTAGGCGTTCACCGCGGTGACGATCCGCCCGTCCCGGGCACGCGCGGCCGCGGCCATGGTGTGGTTGTCGCCCCGGCAGCGGGTACGGGCTACCTGGGCTGCGGCCTGGATCAGTTCGTGATCGAGGTCTTGGGTTCGCATCGGCATGTCGGCACGGTAACCGGGGGCACGGCCGGTCGTTCACGGGGCCCTGGACCCGGGTCGCCGGCCGGTGTACACGCGTGCATGGTCGCTCGATGATGTGGCGGTGACCTCTCCTCCTTTGACCTGGACTCCTTTCTGCTGCGGCCGCTGACCGGGCGCATCGCCACCAACGGGCTCACCGTGCGGCCGGGTCGCGTGCGCTACCGGCGTCCGGAACTGCCGCACACCTTCCGGACGCCGTGGATGCCGTTCGTGCCGGTGCTGGGTGTCGTCGCCCCGATCTGGCTGATCACCTGTCCGCAGTGGCAGACCTGGGTGCGGTTCGCGGTGTGGGCCGGCCGCTAGGACAGCGAGGCGAGTGCGGCGGGCGGTACCGCGTCGGCGGCGGCCGAGCCGTGCAGCAGGTCAGCCAGGTCATGGGGGCGTGCCTGCTCGCCGGTGGTGTCAGCTGCTGTGATCCGGTCCAGCCGGAAACCCCGGCCGGCCCGCCGGGTGCGGCACCAGGCGATGAGGTACCAGCGGCCTTGGGCGGTGAGCAGTCCGGCCGGTTCCACCTCGCGCTCACTCTCGCGTCCGGCCGCGTCGACGTAGGACAGGCGCAGCACCTTGGCGTCGGTGAGGGCCTGTTCCACGGCGGCGCGGACCACGGGACCGGTCCGCGTCGGCAGCGCGACGATCCGTGCGGCGAGTTCCCGGGCCGCCACCGAGCCGGGACCGGTCATCGAGGCCACGATCTTCTGGTACGCCGTGCGGGCCGCCCCGGCATAAGGAGCGGAGGCGTCGGCCGCGGCCAGTGCGGCGGCCAACGCCGCTGCTTCGTCGGCGGTGAAGTGCATCGGAGGCAGCGTCGTCGCCGGGTCGATCGTCCAGCCCCCGCCCCGCCCGGGCGTGGTGCGCACCGGGGCGCCGGACTCCATCAGGGCCTGCAGATCACGCTGCACGGTGCGCGTGCTGACCTCGAACCGCGTGGCGAGTACGGCGACCGTCAGCGGCCGCGGCGCCGCCGCGCGCAACTCCTCCACCAGGGCATAGAGCCGGGCAGTGCGGTTCATGGGTCCGACGCTACCGTCCCGCCGCGGTCAGGAACTCCCGCTCCCGTCGCTGTTCCCGCTCGGTGACGGTCAGCGGGAACAGGGTGAATCCGTGCATCGCCCCGGCGACGACGCCGAGTTCGACGGGTGCGCCCGCCGCCTGCCACCGCTGGGCCAGAAACAGCGAGTCGTCCAGCAGCGGATCCTCGGTGCCGACGACGATCCGGGCGGGCGGCAGGCCGGTCAGGTCGGCGAAGAGCGGCGAGATCTCCGGGTCCCGGCGCTGCTCCGCCTCCATCCCCGGGGTGAACAGCTCATAACTGCCCCGCAGCGATTCGGTGTTGCTCAGCAGCCGCTTCGAACCGAACGACCGCTGGCTCGGCGTCATCGACAGGTCGTACGGGCCGAAGAGCAGCTGGGCCGCCCGGAACGCGCCCGTGATGCGGTGCCGGTCGCGCAGACGCAGCAGGGTGACGACGCTCAGGTGGGCGCCGGCCGATTCGCCGCCGATCAGCAGCCGCCCGGTGCCGAACTCGGCTGGGGCGTGCTCCACCAGCCACCGGGCGGCCGCTTCGCAGTCGTCGGGCCCGGCGGGGAACGGGTGTTCCGGCGCCAGGCGGTACTCCACGCTCACCACCGCCAGCCGCGCCCGCACGGCGAGCCGCCACAGCCTCTCGTCCTGCCCGCCCGCGGAGCCGAACGCCCAGCCGCCCCCGTGCAGGTGCAGATATACGCCGTCGACCTGGTCCGGCACGAACATGCGGACCCCGACCCCGCCCGCAACGACGCGGTCCCGGCCCTGCGGCAGTCGCACCGGCGGTGTGTGGCCGCCCAGCCGGTTGCGCCGCAGCAGGGCCAGCACGGTCGCGTCCGGCGTCTGCCCGCGGGCCGGGCGGCCTGCGGCAGTGGCCTCGAACTGCTCGTTGAAGGCCAGGGTCTCGGCGAGGCAGTCCTCGTCTGTGATGGTCATGACGCCGACCCTCGCAGCCGTCCGCGACAACGTCCTGTCACCCTTTTCCGGTGAGCTGCGTCACGGCAGCGGGAGTCCTGCGCCGGCCCGAGGCACCACCGGTGCGACACGGGGAACCCCGAGGCCGTCCCGCTCGCCGAGCCACCAGTCCTAGAGAGCGCTGAGGAACTCCAGCAGGATCTTGTTGAAGACCTCCGGCTTCTCCATGTTCGGGTAGTGGGCGGTGTCTTCGACGGTCTGCGCACGCCCGTTGGGGACGGTGCGCGCGAGGCGTTCGGCTGCGTCCAGCATCTCAGGGGGCTCCAGGGTGCCGTTGACGGTGAGCACCGGGACGTCGATCTTCGGCAGGCGGGACCAGGAGTCGCTCACGCGCACCAGCCAGTCCTTCTCGCCGGGCGTGTGCTTGGAGATCGAGTTGAAGGCCATCTCCCGCAACCGGCGCGCGATGCGCGGGTCCACGTCGTCGGCACCGCGGTAGGGGCCGGGCACGACCCGCACGAACGCATCGAGCCAGCCCTCGACGTCGCCGGCGCCCAGGGTGCGGGCGTACTCGGCCTGGATCTCACGGGTCCAGTCGTCCGTGTACTGGAAGTCGCCGGTCGCCGCGCCGCAGGTGACCACCGCGCGCACGAGCTCGGGGTACTCCAGCACGGTGTCGGTGGCGATCACGCCGCCCATCGACAGGCCGACGAGGACCGCGGGGCCCGCGTCGAGGTGGCGGAGCAGGGCGGCGAGGTCGTCGGCCCAGCGGAACGGCTTGGTGGCGTTGGCGGAGGATCCGTGGCCGCGTACGTCCGGGGCGATCACCCGGTACTCGGCAGCGAGGGCCGGTATCTGGTCGTCCCAGACGCGGTGGTCGACGTACCCCGAGTGGAGGAGGACGACGAGATCACCGGAGCCGGTGTCGAGGTAGGCGAGGTCACCGTCGGAGGAGGTGAGGAGACGAACGTCCGAAGCACCATTCATGACAACCAAGGTGTCATCTTCGGAGAGATTTGACAACCGGGATGTCATGATGGCCGGGTGAACGACATCGACAGGCCCCTCACCCCCGACGAGCTGGGCCACCGACTGACCGAGGTGTTCGACCTGGTCGGCCCGCTGTACCGGCGCGCCGTGCGCAAGGTCGAGCAGGGCGAGGCGGTCGAGGGCATCTCCGTCGGCGTACGCGCCGTACTGGACCTGCTGCGGCAGAGCGACCCCATGACGGTGCCTCAGATGGGCCGGGTCCTGGCGCTGAGCCGGCAGTTCGTGCAGCGCATGGTCAACGACGCGGCGGCCCAGGGGTGGGTCGAGGCCATCCCCAACCCCGCACACCAACGGTCGTCCCTGATCCGGATCACAGACGAGGGCCGGGCGACCATCACGGCGATCCTCGGCCGGGAGCACCATCTCAACCGGCAGGTCGGCGGCGATCTGACGGATGCCGAACTGCGGGCGACCGTGCGGGTGTTGAGGGAGATGCTGAAGGCCCTGGACCACGTGGACCTCGACTGACCTACTGCCCCATGGTCAGCCCGTCCTTCGCCGCACCCCTGCTGAGCACCACGTTGCGGATCGCGTCGCGCACGGCCTTCACCTCGGCGCCCTGGGCGATGGCCTGGTTGAGGTTCACCGTCCGACCGGCGTCGACGTCGAACAGCAGCGGGACGAATTCCGCCTTGGTGACCTCCCAGCGGCCGCCCGCCCGGGCGGGCCGGGTGAAGGTGAAGCGGCCCAGGGTGGACTCGTTGCCGCGCGGGTCCTGGACGCCCGACTTGTTCGACATCTCGCCGGCGATCTGATCGCCCAGGCCGTAGACGACCCAGGTGCCGTTGACCTTCTCGTACGCCTGCGGGACATGCGCGCGGGTGCCGAGGACGAGGTCGACGTCGGGGCGGCCGCCGGTGCGGGAGGCCGTGAGCTGCCGCGCCAGGGCGAGCTGCTGCCGGTCCGGCGCGTCCTGCCATTCGGTGCCCCAGTGCACGCAGACGACGACCACGTCGGCGCCCGCCCGCCGGGCCGCCCGGGCGTCCTCGATGATCCTTTTCCCGTTCAGGAGGCTGACGGCCCACGGCGCGCCCTGGGGCAGCGGGATGCCGTTGGTGTCGAAGGTGTAGGCGAGGTGGGCGACCTTGGCGGGGCCCGCGCGCAGGATCGTGACGGTGCGCGCCTCGGTCTCGGTGCGGGCCGAACCGGCATGCCGTACGCCCGCGCCGTCCAGGGCGTCGAGGGTGCGGCGGACGCCGTCAGTGCCGTCGTCGAGGCTGTGGTCGGAGGCGGTGGAGCAGCCGTCGTAGCCGGTGTCGGCCAGACCCCGGGCGATCTCGGGCGGGGACGTGAACAGGGAGCGGGCCGCGTAGTGGCCGTTCGCCCCGTAGACGGTGTCCATGTGACACAGCGCCAGGTCGGCGCGGGACACGAGGGGTTTGACGCCGGCGAACATCGGCCGGAAGTCGTAGCCGGCGCCGCCGCCGTCGAAGCGGGCGCGGTCGATGATCGAGCTGTGCGGGATGATGTCGCCGGAGGCCACCAGCGTGAAGGTGCGGGCCGCGGACGCCGCCGGAGCCCCCGGGTCCCCGGCGCGGGTGGACGCCTGCCGATGCTGGGCCTGGCAGGCCGCGCCCGCGGTCAGAACGGCCATCAGGGCCAGGGCAACCTTTCGTCTCCGTGCAATCATCAGCTCACCCCACTGTTGTCTGATTTACGCATAAATAGGTACGAACCTGAGTGCGCGGCCAAACAACCGCGCCACCCCGATTAACCCGTCCGGTGCCCGCGAACGGGCGCGCGGGACCGTTCGTCGTACCGTTCGTCGACGCATTCGACCGTCCGCCGCAGATCCCGGCACGGACCCTGTCCCGCCGCCGCACCCTGCGGTGGCATACGGCCATGACGGCCGGAACCACCCTCACGAACGCGACGACCGCCGAGCACGAGCTCGCCGCGCTGCAGCGCGAGCACGGCCGCCCCCTCTTCGCGCTGCTGCTCCGCCTGTGCGACGGCGACCGGCAGCGCGCCGAGGACCTGGTGCAGGAGACCCTGGTGCGCGCCTGGCAGCATCCCGAGGCACTGCGCGCCGACGACTTCGACTCCGTACGGCCCTGGCTGATGACCGTGGGACGGCGGCTCGCCATCGACGCGCGGCGGGCCCGGCAGGCACGGCCGCCCGAGGTCGGGGACGCGGTCCTGGAGAACGCGCGGGTGATCGGCGACCACGCCGAGCGCGCCGCCGCCGCCCTCGATGTCCGCGAGGCTGTGAAGACACTCACTCCGCAGCACCGTGAAGTCCTGGTGCTCGTGTATTTCCAGGGGGCGAGTGTTGCGGAAGCCGCGGAGACCCTCGGGATTCCTCCCGGTACGGTGAAGTCCCGCGCGTACTACGCGCTGCGCGCCCTGCGCCGGGTGCTTCCCGGATATGCGGCCGACCTGCGGTGAAACCGACGGCTGAGTCAAACCTCCGTAAAGCGCCTTGCTGAGGACCCCGGTTGAGCAATCAGCTGTCCTCATCCGTGTTCCGGACTGGGGGCTCGGGGCCCCGCGACCGGGGCCCGGAGTCGGGCGACGCGCACGCACCGGAGGAAGGCAGGAAGGGATGCTGCACAGAGGTCAAGAGAGCACGGACGGCACCGGCGGCGGTGAGCTGGTCGTCCCGATGGCCTGGCTGTACGCCGAGTACATCGCCGACGAGCTGCTGCGGACGGGCGATCTGATGCCGCCGACGTCCTTCGAGTTCCGCGCCGGGCGCGACGCCCTGGCGCTGACCGTCTTCCTCTCGGACACGGACGGCGAACTCCCGGGGATCCGGGTGGTCTCCCAGCTGGAGACCTGGCTGTCGCTGACGGCGTACGACCAGCCGTGGCAGGACTGGGTGCGCGAGCGGATGGCGAGGCTGGTCGCCCAGGCGGCCGAATCCGGCGGCCCCGCTCCCGACCTGGAACTGGCCCGGGCGGCCTGGCGCTGGCTGGAGGAGACCGAGCTGCTCGCACCCGACCTGAACGCGGTGCCGGGCGGCGCGGCGGTGGTCGGCGAGGACGAGGGTCCGAAGGTGTGGACGAAGGCGTGGCAACTGGGCCTGCCGCTCGGCCACCTCGCCATCCACCTTTTTTAGCCTCGTTTTGATTTGGACCAATCCGCGGGCCGGGCGGCTCCGAATCCCAAGGTTTGCGATTCTCCACATGCCTTGAGTGATTCGACTGTCTGGTGCGTACGGGTGGGAGCAAGGAGTAACACCCCCCGCACCCAACGGCACGAGGATTCGGCATGAGGTCCCAGGAGAGGCATCGCGACGTCGCCGCGTACGCGCTCGGCGTGCTGGACGAGGCGGACGCCTTCCGCTTCGAGGACCACCTCATGGAGTGCGCGCGCTGCGCCGCTCACGTGACCGAATTCGGGCCCATCACCCGGCAGATGATGCTGTACCGCCGGGCGACGCCACGGTTCGTGAGCCCCATGACCAGGCCCGGCCCGCAGCTGCTCGACCGGCTGGTCGACGCGGTGGCGGCCCGGCACCGGGCCGGCCGGCGGCGCTTCCTGTACGCCGTGGCCGCGTCCCTGGCGATCGGGGTGGCCGGGCCGGGCATCGCGATGACGATGGCCGGCGGCGACACCGCCGACACGGTGCGGATCGCGGCAACCGACGCGAAGTCGGGGGTATGGGCCCAGGTGACCACCCAGGACGCGTACTCGGGCAGCCAGATCAAACTCGAGGTGAAGGACGGCGCGGGCCCGCGCCCCTGTCGTCTGGTCGCCGTCGGCCGCGACGGCTCCGAACAGATCCTGACCAGCTGGACCGTTCCCAGCCACGACGCCCGCCCGATCACCATGCAGGGCAGCTCCTCCATGCACACCGGCGAGATCGCCCGCTATGAGCTGCGCACCTCGGACGGGGAGCATCTCGTCACACTCCAGTCCCACTAGCGCCACCGCGGCAATGCCCCACCGCCCGGTGTGACACCCCCGTCCGACGCTGCGCTGTAGCCAGTGGTGATGTCGGACTTCGGGATGGGTGTGCACGTGCTGCTGGCGGACCGCTATCAGCTGGAGGAACTGCTGGGCAGCGGTGCGATGGGCGAGGTGTGGCGCGCGGCCGACCGGGTCCTGGGCCGTCCGGTGGCGATCAAGCTGCTGAAGGCGGCGGACACCACCGACATCGAGCGGTTCCGCATGGAGGCGCAGACCACGGCCCGCCTCAATCATCCGCATGTGGTGGGCGTGTACGACTTCGGCTCCGATCACGGCCTGCTCCATCTGGTGATGGAACTCGTGGACGGCTGGACGCTGGCCCGGGAGAGGTCACAGCGCGGGAGCCTGGCAGCGCGGGAAGCGGCCGCCATCGCCGCGCAGGTGGCGCAGGGGCTGTCCGCCGCGCACCGCCAGGGAGTGATCCACCGGGACATCAAGCCCGCCAACATCATGCTGACCGCCGACCGCACCGTGAAGATCACGGATTTCGGCATCGCCCGCTTCACCGACGACGGCGCCGGCACCGCGACCGCCACCGGCAAGATCCTCGGCACCGCCGACTACCTGGCTCCCGAGCGGGCCCTGGGGCGGTCCGCGCAGCCCGCCTCCGACGTGTACTCGCTCGGCTGTGTGCTGTACGAACTGCTCACCGGACACCCGCCGTTCAGCGGCACGACCTCGCTCGCCGTGGTGCAGCAGCACGTCGAATCCGCCCCGCCGCCGCCCCACCGGTCGAGCGCCGACGTACCCCTGCCGCTGTCCGACTATGTGCTGCGCCTGCTGGCCAAGGATCCCGCGCAGCGGCCGAGCGCGGAGGAGGCGGCCGAGTGGCTGGGCGCGCGGGAGTGGGCACCAGACCCGGCCGAATCGGCAGAACCTACGGAGCCGCTGGACCCGGTGGACCCGGTGGACTCGGTGGACCCGGACAGGGCTCTCAGCCCGTCGGCCGTCCCCTCTCCACCGCCGCCCCGGGCCGGTGCCCCCGCAACGCATACCCGTCCCCACCACCGCCGAAGGCAGGCGTCCAAGGCCCTGATGGGCGGCGCGGCCGTCGCTCTGTTCGCCGCGGCCACGGCCCTCGGGGCCGCGCTGAACTCCGACGGCGAGAGCTCTGCCCCGACCGTCCCGCCGAGGCCGGCGCCGACTCGGACACCTCCCTCGCACCCGACGGCCGTCACCTCACCGCCCGCGGGCGAGACCGCCCCCGCCCCCGCCGTCCCGTCGTCCGCCGTCCCGTCCAGCAGGCCGACTCCGCCGAAGAACCACAAGGACGGGCAGCACGGCGGAAAGGACAAACACGGCAAGGACAGGACGAAGGGCCGCAAGGGGCCGGGCGGCTGACCCGCGCGGCCTACTTCAGCAGCCGCGACATCCTCCGGTCCGCGAGCGGTTTGCCACCCGTCTGGCAGGTCGGGCAGTACTGGAGCGAGGAGTCGCTGAAGGAGACCTCGCGGATGGTGTCCCCGCACACCGGGCAGGGCTCTCCGGTACGGCCGTGGACGCGCAGACCGCTCTTCTTCTCCGCCTTCAGACGGCCCGCCGCCACGCCGCGGGAGCGCTCGACCGCTTCGGTGAGCGTGCTGCGCAGGGCCTCGTAGAGGCGGGCGGTGTCCTCGGGGGTGAGGGTCGCGGCCAGTTTGAAGGGGGACATCTTCGCCGCGTGCAGGATCTCGTCGCTGTAGGCGTTGCCCACGCCGGCGATCAGGCTCTGGTCGCGCAGGGCGCCCTTGAGCTGGCGGCGCTCGGGCCCGAGGAGTGCGGCGAGGCGGCTCTCGTCGAAGTCGTCGGCGAGCGGGTCGGGGCCGAGGCGGGCGACGCCCGGGATCTGCTGGGGGTCGTGGACGACGTAGACGGCGAGGCGTTTCTGGGTGCCCGCCTCGGTGAGGTCGAAGCCCTCGCCGGTCTCCAGGGCCACACGCAGGGCGAGGGGGCCCTTGCCGGGGCGGGGCGGGCCGTCCGGGAGCCGGTCCTTCCAGTGCAGCCAGCCCGCGCGGGCCAGGTGGGTGACGAAGTGCGGGCCGCCGTCCGTCTCCAGGTCGAGGAACTTGCCGTGCCGGTGCACGGCGGTGACCTCACGGCCCTCGACGGCGCTGAGAGGAGGGTCGTACGTCTTCAGGACGCTGATCGCGACGGGCAGCACCCGCACGATCTCGTGACCGACCAGGTGCTCGGTGAGGAAGTCCTTGAGCGCTTCGACCTCGGGGAGTTCCGGCATACGTCCAGAGTGCCACCCGGCACCGACAGTGGCGGGCGGGAGCGGCCGTGGCGGGTTCAGTCGCCTTCGGGGACCACGAACTCGCACCACACGCACTTGCCGCCGCCGCGCGCCTCCACCCCCCACACGTCCGTCAGCAGGTCGACCAGGAGCAGGCCGCGCCCGGACACGCCCGACTCCCCCGCTTCGCGGCGGCGCGGCAGGGCGCTGGAGGAGTCCTCGACCTCGACGCGCAGCCGCCGCTCGCTGCCCCCGAGGACCCGGAGGGTGACGATCGCGGATCCTTCGGTGTGCATCAGCGCGTTGGTGATCATTTCGTCGGCGACCAGCTCGATCTCGTCGGCGCGCTCCTTGGCGCCCCAGGCGCGCACCGCGGCCCGGATCATGTGCCGGGCCTCGGTGAGGGCCTCGGGGTCGCCGGGGGCCACGTGCTGCTGGAGCCGGCCGCCGGAGCGCTGGGCCTCCAGGCCGCGGCGGCGCAGCAGGAGCAGGGCCACGTCGTCGTCGCCGCCGCGTTCCTCGGCCACGGAGATGAGACAGTCCGCGAGATCCCGTACGTCGTCCGGGCCGCTGGTGATGAGGGCGGTCAGGGTGCGCATGCCGTCGTCGAGGTCGGCGCCGGGCTGTTCGACCAAGCCGTCGGTGCAGAGCAGGAGGGTGTGGCCGGGGTCGAGTTCGAGGGTGCCGACCGGGTACTCGAGGCGCCCGAACTCGGCGGACAGACCGAGCGGCAGTCCGCCCGGCAGGGAGATGCGGCGGCAGCTGCCGTCGGCGTCCCGGATCAGCGGGTCGATATGGCCCGCCCGGACCACCTGGACCACTCCGGTGGCCAGGTCGGCCTCCGCGTACAGACAGGTCGCGAAGCGGTCGGTGTCGAGTTCGTGGAGGAAGACGGAGGCGCGGGCCATCACGGTGGCGGGCGTGTGGCCCTCGGCGGCGTAGGCGCGCAGCACGATGCGCAGCTGGCCCATGACGGCGGCCGCGTGCGTGTCATGGCCCTGGACGTCGCCGATGACGGCGCCGACGCGGCCGCCCGGCAGCGGGATCAGGTCGTACCAGTCGCCGCCGATGTCGCGGCCCAGGGAGCCCGCGGTGGAACCGGAGCGGTAGCGGACGGCGACGTCGGCACCGCGGACGCTGGGGATGGTGCGCGGCAGCATGGCCTGCTGGAGGCCGGTGGCGAGGTCCTTCTCCTGCTCGTAGAACATGGCGCGCTGCATGCTCTGCGCGATGCTGCTGCCGAGGGCGAGCAGGACGTTGCGCTCCTCGGGCGAGAAGCCGCGCCGGTCGCTGTAGAGCAGGCCCATGGCGCCGATCGGACGGGCCTGGACGATCAGCGGGAGATAGGCGGCCGCCGTGATGTCCAGGCCGGTGAGGTGCGGCCACAGCAGGGGGTAGCTCTCGGCGAACTCCTGCGGCGACTCGATGAAGCGCGGCGTGAGGGTGCGTACGACCTCGCTCATCGGGTACGGCTCGTCGATACGGGTGAGGTCGGTGCCGGGGACGAAGCTGCCCGCGGGGCCCTCGGCTATCAGCCGGATGCGGCCGGCCTCGACCAGGCCCATGACCAGGCTGGTGGCGCCGAGGTGGGTGAGACCGTGGGTGTCCTTGAGGACGTCGATGACGTCCTGGACGGTGCGGGCGTGCGCGAGGGCGGCCGTGGTGAGCTGGACGACGTTGGTCTGCTCGCGCCGCGCCGCGTCCTCGGCGGCCTCCTCGCGGCGGTCCCGGCTCTCGCTCAGCTCCTGGGTCGCGTCCCGGACGATGCCGATGATCCGGCGCGGGCGGCCCGTCTCGTCGCGCCGTATGTAGCCCTGGGTGTGGGTCCAGCGCAGGGTTCCGTCGCGGCAGCGGATGCGGAAGTAGGCGCCGTAGTTCTCGCTGCCGTCCTTCAGTGCCTGGGCGACCAGGCCGTCGAGCCGGTAGGCCTCGGCCCTGGGGACCCGGATGGCGAGCGTCTCGGGGTGGTCGTCGTATTCGTCGGGGCGCACGTCGAAGACCTCGTGGGCCTGGGCGTCCATGTGGAACAGACCGGTGTCCAGGTCCCAGTCGAAGCTGCCCATGCGGTTGAGCGCCAGGATCGGATCCGGGTGGGCGGGCCAGTCGTCCGGGAGAGACAGGGCGCTCACGCCCCGATCAACCATGGGCCCACCTTGCCAGGGTTCCTCCGATTCTTCGACCGGGAAGCAGCGACGAATTCCCGGCTCTCCGGTGGCCCGCGCTGCTCGGCCGTCGAAACCGTTCCTCCCGCCCCGCTTCAGGCCACACGTCACTACGGTCTGTGTCACTCACTTGGGTTACGCAAGCGGAAGGTGGACATACGGAGAGTCACATAGGGTTCGGCGCGACAATGGAGTGAGGAGCGCACGGCCGTGGAGTGGTTCATCGCACCCGAGTACTGGTGGAGCCGGCTGGTCTTCCAGCGGGCTCTGGCCGGGCTGTACCTCGTGGCGTTCCTGACGGCGGCCCTGCAGTTCCGTGCGCTGATCGGCGAGCGGGGCATGCTGCCGGTCCCCCGCTTCGTCGGCCGGGTGCGCTTCCGGCAGGCCCCCAGCCTGTTCCAACTCCACTACTCGGACCGCTTCTTCGCCTCCTGCGCCTGGACGGGCTGTGCGGTCGCGGCGGCGCTGATCGCCGGACTGGACTCCCGTCTCCCGCTCTGGGCGGGCATGCTGCTGTGGCTGGTTCCGTGGGTGCTGTATCTCTCGATCGTCAACGTCGGCCAGACCTGGTACGCCTTCGGCTGGGAGTCGCTGCTGCTGGAAGTCGGCTTCCTGGCGGTCTTCCTCGGCAACGACGAGGTGGCGCCGCCGATCGTGGTCCTCTTCCTGCTGCGCTGGATCCTGTTCCGGGTGGAGTTCGGGGCAGGCCTGATCAAGATGCGCGGCGACGCGTGCTGGCGGAAGCTGACCTGCCTGTACTACCACCATGAGACCCAGCCGATGCCGGGTCCCCTGAGCTGGTTCTTCCACCACCTCCCCCGGCCGCTGCACCGCGTCGAGGTGGCCGCCAACCACGTCACCCAACTTGTCGTCCCCGTGCTGCTGTTCACCCCTCAGCCGGTCGCCACGGCCGCCGCCTCGCTGATGATCGTCACCCAGCTGTGGCTGGTCCTGTCGGGCAACTTCGCCTGGCTGAACTGGATCACCATCGTTCTCGCCGTCTCCGCCCTGAGGCTCCCGGGCAGCCCGCCGTCCGCCGTGCCCGGCGCCCCGCTCTGGTACGAGGTCGTGGTCCTCGCGGTCGCCGCGCTGCTCCTCGGGCTCAGCTACCACCCGGTTGCGAACATGATCTCCCGCCGCCAGATCATGAACCGCTCCTTCGACCCCCTCCACCTGGTCAACACCTACGGCGCGTTCGGCAGCGTCAGCCGCATCCGTTACGAGGTGGTCGTCGAGGGCACGGACGATGCCGTACCGCGTGAGGACTCGGACTGGCGGGAGTACGAGTTCAAGGGCAAGCCGGGCGATCCACGGCGCTGGCCGCGCCAGTTCGCGCCCTACCATCTGCGCCTGGACTGGCTGATGTGGTTCGCAGCGCTCTCGCCCTCGTACGCCGGCGCATGGTTCGGCGCCCTGGTGGAACGCCTCCTGGAGAACGACCGCGACACGCTGCGCCTGCTGCGCCGCTCCCCGTTCCCGCCGGACGCCCCGCCCCGCTACATCCGGGCCCGCCTCTTCCGCTACGAGTACACGAACTGGCGTGAGCTGCGGGAGACGGGGGCGTGCTGGGAGCGGACGTATGTGCGGGAGTATCTGCCGCCCACGCGGCTGGCGGGGGTCGCCCAGCGGAGCTGACCTCCGGCGCCATGGGCTACGCGCCCTGCTCCTCGGCCGCCGCCGCCCTCCTGGGGTGGAGTGCATCCGGCAGCGGTACGAGCCTCGTCGGGACGTCCACGCCGTGCGGTGCCCGGCGGCCGGATCGGGGACGGCGGCGCGTACGGCCACGCGGCCACGCCCGGCCCGTCGAGGTAGAGGCCGGTGCCGTGCGCCCCCCTCCACATGGTTCACCAGGTGTGTCGCACCGTCCTCGGTGTTGTTTTCGTTCGCCCCGCCGTGCGGCCAGTTTCAGGGATGTCAAAGACCGTAAACGCGCGTGGCCGTGCCGTGGAAGACGTCCGCCCGGGCTGCCGCGTCGAGGCCGGCGGTCAACGTCTGCGTGACGGAGAGGACTTCGCCGTACGTCGTCCTTTCCGTGCACACCGGCCAGTCCGAGCCGAACATCAGGCGGGTGGGGCCGAAGGCCTCCAGGGCGGTGTCGGTGTACGGGCGGAGGTCGTCGACGGTCCAGGAGTCGGGGGCCGCCTCGGTGACCAGGCCGGACAGTTTGGCGGTGGTGTTGGGCAGGGCGGCGAGGGCCTGGAGGTCGGTCGCCCAGGGTTTCAGGGTGCCGGAGGCGATGGGCGGCTTGCCCAGGTGGTCTAGGACGAAGGCGAGTTGGGGGAGGGCGGCGGCCGCCCTGACGCAGGCCGGCAGTTGGTGCGGGAGGACGACGAGGTCGTAGACCAGGCCCGCGTCGGCCACGGCCGCCAGGCCTCTGCGTACGTCCGGGCGCAGCAGCCACTCGGGGTCGGGTTCGCCCTGGACCTGGTGGCGGATGCCCTTGAGGCAGTGGCCGCCGGGGAGTTCGCGCAGGCGGGCGAGTTCGTCGGTGATGTCCGGGCGGGTGAGGTCGGTCCAGCCGACCACGCCCGCGACCAGGTCGTGGGCGGCGGCCAGGGCCAGGAACTCCGGGGTCTCCTCCGGCACCGTGATCGTCTGGACGAGGATCGTACGGTCGACTCCGGCCGCCTGCGCCTCCGGAGCGAGGTCGGCGAGGGTGAAGTTCCGGCGCAGCGGGCTGCTTTCGGGGATCCAGTCCTGGTCACGGACGGCGAGGTCCCACACGTGGTGGTGGGCGTCCACCGTCATGGCAGCTCCCAGACCACGGGCAGACCGGCGGCCGCACCCTCGTCGGAGTAGTCGTGCACGACGTCCAGCAGCTGCGCCATGCGGGCCTGCCAGGCGATGTTGACCGGGAGTTTCTCCAGCTCGGCGAGGAGACGGGCGTAGTCCTCGCACTCCAGGACGTGGAACAGGTCGGTGCTGCTGCGCCAGATCGTCCAGGAGGTGGCGCCGGCCGCGCGGATCGCGTCCGTGAGCTCCTTCGGGACCTCCCGATGGGCGGCCTCGTACTCGGCGATGCGGTCCGCGCGGACCTTGGTGTGCAGGGCGACTCTCATGAGGCTGCCTCGGCCGGTACGGGAGCTTCGGGCGGCAGGAGCCGTTCGGCGCGCAGCTGCTGCCAGAAGGCGGCGGGAGGGGGCGCCGCGAACTGCTCGGCGCAGTCGCTGACCTCCGCCGCCGAGCGGGCGCCTACGAGGACGCTCGCGACCGCGGGATGGGCGGCGCAGAAGGCGAGGGCGGCGGCGCGCAGCGTGGTGCCGTGCCGGTCGGCGACCGCCTTCAGATGCAGGGCGCGGTCCAGCAGCTGCGTCGGCGCGGCCGCGTAGTTGTACGTCGCTCCCGGCCTGGGGTCGGCGAGCAGACCGGAGTTGAAGGCGCCGCCGATGACCACCGACGTGCCGCGTTCCTGCGCCGCGGGCAGCAGTTCGGTGAGCGCCGGCTGCTCCAGGAGCGTGTAGCGGCCGGCGCACAGGACCACGTCGACGTCGGTGTCGCGGACGAAGCGGGTGAGCATCTCGGCCTGGTTCATGCCCGCGCCGATGGCGCCCACGACGCCTTCCGAGCGCAGCTTCTCCAGCGCCGGGTAGCCCTCCTGGAAGGCCTGCTCGGCGTGGTCGTCGGGGTCGTGGAGGTAGACGACGTCGACGCGGTCGAGACCGAGCCGTTCCAGGCTGGCCTCAAGGCTGCGGCGTACGCCGTCGGCGCTGAAGTCCCACACGCGGCGGTGGGTGGCGGGCACGGCGAAGCCGTTGGCGAGGTCGTCGCCGCCCTCGCCGGAGGGTTCCAGGCGGCGGCCGACCTTGGTGGAGATCGCGTAGGCGGTACGGGGGTGTGCGCGCAGGGCGGCGCCGAGGCGGCGTTCGGACAGGCCGAGGCCGTAGTGCGGGGCGGTGTCGAAGTAGCGGATGCCCTGCTGCCAGGCCGTGGCCAGCGCCTCGTGCGCCTGTTCCTCGCCGACCTCGGTGTAGAGGTTGCCGATGACGGCACCGCCGAAGGCCAGCGCGCTGACCTCGACGGCGCTGCTGCCGAGCCGGTTCACTGGCCCACCGGCCTCACACGCAGACCCTGCATGCCGCCGTCCACGGCGAGCGAGGTGCCGGTGGTGGCACCGGACAGCGGGCTCGCCAGGTAGGCGATGGCGCCCGCGACTTCGGCCGCGCTGACGAGGCGGCCGGTGGGCTGGCGGGCCTCCAGCGCGGCGCGTTCGGCGGCGGGGTCCGGTGCGTTGTCCAGCAGGCGGCCGATCCACGGGGTGTCCGCCGTGCCGGGGTTGACGCAGTTGACGCGGATGCCCTCGCGGACGTGGTCGGCGGCCATGGCGAGGGTCAGCGAGTACACCGCGCCCTTGCTCGCGCAGTACAGGGCGCGCTGCGGCAGGCCCGCGGTGGCGCCGATGGAGCAGGTGTTGACGATCGCCGCGTGCTGCGAGCGGCGCAGATGGGGCAGGGCGGCGCGGGAGACACGGACCATGCCGACCACGTTGATGTCGA
Organism: Streptomyces longisporus; assembly: GCF_039532765.1. Taxonomy (NCBI): domain Bacteria; kingdom Bacillati; phylum Actinomycetota; class Actinomycetes; order Kitasatosporales; family Streptomycetaceae; genus Streptomyces; species Streptomyces longisporus. Next base: position 665,976 of record NZ_BAAASG010000007.1, on the reverse strand, counting down.
GGACGCGGTGCCATTCGGCGTCGTCGTTGTCCTCGACGGTGCCCTGCGCGCCCACGCCGGCGTTGTTGATCACGATGTCGAGGCCGCCGAGCTCGGCGACCGCGGCGGCCACCGCCTCCCGTACGGACACGTCGTCGCTGACGTCGGCCCGGAAGCCGAGCAGCGGCTTGTCCACCGAGGCCGGGTCGAGGTCGAGGACGGCGACCTGGGCGCCGCGGGCGGCGAGGAGTTCCGCCGTCGCCCGGCCGATGCCGGAGGCCCCGCCCGTGACCAGGGCCTTCAGACCCTCGAAGTCGCTCATGCCGCCCGTCCTTCTTTCTTTTCGTCGAGGTCTGCGGCCCAGAAGGTACCGCCGGGGAAGGTGTACCGCGCGATGGACTCCGGACGCATGGCGGCCGAGAAGCCCGGCGCGGCGGGTGCCGTGTAGTGACCCTCGTGGATCACCACCGGATCGAGGAAGTGGTCGTGCAGATGGTCGACGTACTCGATGACCCGGTCCTCGGTGGTGCCGGAGACCGCCACGTAGTCGAACATCGACAGGTGCTGGACGAGTTCGCACAGGCCGACGCCGCCCGCGTGCGGGCACACCGGCACCCCGAACTTGGCCGCGAGCAGCAGGATCGCCAGGTTCTCGTTGACGCCGCCGACCCGGGCCGCGTCGATCTGGAGGACGTCGAGGGCGCCGGCCTGCAGGAGTTGTTTGAAGACGATCCGGTTCTGGACGTGCTCGCCGGTGGCCACCTTCACGGGCTGCACCGCGGTGCGGATGGCCGCGTGGCCGAGGACGTCGTCGGGGCTGGTGGGCTCCTCGATCCAGTACGGGTCGAACTCGGCGAGGGCCTGGGTCCAGCGGATCGCCTCGTCGACGCCCCAGCGCTGGTTGGCGTCGATGGCCATGCGGACACCAGGGCCGATCACCGAGCGGGCGACCCGGCAGCGGCGTACGTCGTCGTCGAGGTCCGCCCCCACCTTGAGCTTGATCTGGGTGAACCCGTCGGCGACCGCCTGGGCGGCGAGCCGGGTGAGCTTCTCGTCGCTGTAGCCGAGCCAGCCGGCGGAGGTGGTGTAGCCGGGGTAGCCGCGCTCCAGCAGCCGGGCCGTGCGCTGTTCGGAGCCCGCGCGGCCCCGGCGGAGGATCTCCAGCGCCTCCTGGGGGGTGAGCGCGTCCGTGAGGTACCGGAAGTCGATCTGGGCGACCAGCCACTCGGGGTCGGCCTCGGCGAGCAGTCGCCACAGCGGCTTGTCGGCGCGCTTGGCCGCCAGGTCCCACACGGCGTTGACGACCGCGCCGATCGCCATGTGCATCACGCCCTTCTCGGGTCCCAGCCAGCGCAGTTGGCTGTCGCCGATCAGGTCGCGGTAGACGGCTCCCGGGTCGGCGCACACCTCGTCGACGGACCGTCCCACCACGTGGTGGCGCAGCGCGTGGATCGCGGCGACCTGGACATCGTTGCCACGCCCGATGGTGAAGGTGAAGCCGTGCCCCTCCGGCTCGTCCTCGCCGTCGGTGCGCAGCACCACGTACGCGGCCGAGTAGTCGGGGTCCGGGTTCATCGCGTCGGAGCCGTCGAGCTCGCGGGAGGTCGGGAACCGGATGTCGTAGGTGTCGACCGCGGTGATGCGGCAGGAGGGGCCGGGCGTCGGGGACACGGAGGGCCTTTCGGTCGGGGGCAGGGGGCGGGGGTCAGTCCTGGGCGCGGCCGGTGGTGAGGCGGGCGAGGATGAGCGCGAGCAGGATGATTCCGCCGTAGATGGCGTCGATCCAGAACGACGGCACCTGGGCCATGGTCAGCATGGTCTTGACCACACCCAGCAGGAGTACGCCGGTCAGGGCGCCGAACATGGTGCCCTTGCCACCGTCGAGGCTGATCCCGCCGATCACGGCGGCGGCGAACACCGTGAAGATCATGTTCTGGCCCTGGTTGGCGCCGATGGCACCGACGTAGCCGGTGTACATCAGACCGCCGATCGAGGCGAGGACACCGGCGACGACATAGACGCCGAGCCGGACCCGGTCGACGCGGATGCCGGCGGCGCGGGCCGCCTCCAGGTTGCCGCCGATCGCGTACAACGAACGGCCCACCCGGTGGTATTTGAGCACCAGCCCGGCGATGGCGAAGGCGGCGGCGGCCACCCACACGGAGACCGGGATGCGCAGGAACGTGGTGGTGGCCAGCGAGAAGAACGCGTCGGGCATGCCGAACAGCGTCTTGCCCTTGGTGGCACCGACCAGCAGCCCGCGCAGGATGATCAGCATGGCGAGGGTGACGATGAACGCGTTGAGCTTCACCTTCACGACGAGGAAGCCGTTGAAGGCGCCGATGGCCGCGCCGACCAGCGGGATGGCCAGGAGGGCGAGTGCGGCGGGGAGTTCGGTGCCCCAGCCGGCCTCGGCGGCCGGCAGCACCAGCAGGGCCGCCACCGCCGGCGCGATGCCGACCACCGACTCCAGCGACAGGTCGAACTTGCCGGTGATGAGGACCAGTGACTCGGCCAGCACCACCATCGCCAGCGACGCCGAGGAGGCCAGGATGGAGATCAGGGTGGCCTCGGTGAAGAAGGAGTCGTTCAGCAGGGCGCCGAGCAGGAGCAGCAGCAACAGCGCGGGTACGAGGGCGAGTTCGCGGGCGCGGCGCAGCAGGACCGCCCTCGCCGCCCGGGCGTCGGGCATGCTCACCGGCTTCACCGGCGGAGCCTTGGTGTCAGCCATGGTCCACTCCTTCGATGGAGGCGATCAGCTCATGGTCGCGCCAGCCCGCCGGGTGCTCGGCGACGACGCGGCCGTGGAAGAGGACGAGGACGCGGTCGCAGCGCCGCAGGTCGTCGAGTTCGTCGGAGACGACCAGGACCGCGGTGCCGTCCTCACGGGCGCTGTCCACGCGGGCCAGCAGTGACTCCTTGGACTTCACGTCGACGCCCGCGGTGGGGTTGATCAGCACGAGCAGACGGGGGTCGGAGGCGAGGGCGCGGGCCATGACGACCTTCTGCGCGTTGCCGCCGGAGAGGTCGGAGACGGGCTGCTCGGGGCCCTGGGTGTGGATGTCGAGGCGGTCGATCAGCTCGGCGGCGAAGCCGCGTTTGCGGTCGGTGCCGATGAATCCGAAACGCCCGAGCCGGTCCAGGACGCTCATGGTGGCGTTGTCGCCGATGGTCATGCCGGCGACCAGGCCCTGGTCGTGCCGGTCGCGCGGGACACAGCCGACCCCGGCCTTCAGTGCGGCCTGCACCGAGCCGAACTGCAGCCGCTCTCCGTCCAGTCGGGCGCTTCCCTCGGTGGGTGTGCGCAGGCCCGCGATGGCCTCCGCCAGCTCGATCTTTCCGCTGGCGCTGGACCCGGCGAGCCCGACGACCTCGCCGCGCCGCACGGTCAGGTCGACGTCCTCGTACGCGTCCGAGGTGAGCCCGCGGGCCTCCAGCAGAACGGGCGCGTGCTCGTCGACGAGCCTTTCCTGTACGGCCTGTTCGGCGATCACCTCGATGGACTCCCCCGCCATGGCCTCCACCAGCGCCGCCCTCGGCAGGTCGGCGACGGGGGCCGTGGTGATCCAGCGGGCGTCGCGCAGCACGGTGACGGTCTGACAGACCTCGTACACCTCCTGGAGGTGGTGCGAGATGAACAGGAACGTGACACCGGAGTCCTGGAGCGCGCGCATGCGGCTGAAGAGCCGCTCGATCTCGCGCTTGTCCAGCTGGGCGGTCGGCTCGTCGAGGACGATGAAGCGGGCGCCGAAGCTGAGCGCCCGGGCGATCTCCACCATCTGGCGGTCCTCGACCTTGAGGTCGGCGGTGCGCGCCTCGGGGTCGACGTGCACGTCCCAGGTGTCGAGGAGGGCGGCCGCCTCCGACCTCAGCCGGCGCCAGCTGATGAAGCCGCGGTGCAGGGGCTGCCGGTTGATGAAGAGGTTCTCGGCGACCGTCAACTCGGGTACGACCGTGGGGTGTTGGTAGACACAGGCGACCTTGCGGCGCCAGGCGTCGCGGTCGGCGAGCGGGGGTGCGGGTTCGCCGTCGAAGCGGACCGTGCCCTCGTCGGGCGCCTGGAGTCCGGTCAGGACGTTGACCAGGGTCGACTTGCCGGCGCCGTTGCGGCCGACGAGGGCGTGGGACTCGCCGGAGCGCACGGTGAGCCGGCCGTCCGCGAGGGCGGTGGTGGGGCCGTAGCGCTTGACGATGCCCCGCGCCTCGACGAGGGGCACGGGCGGGCTGTCCTGGACGCTCACTTGACCGTGTTCCCCCACAGCTTGGGGTCGTCCACGTTGTCCTTCGTCACCAGCGGGGCGGGCAGCTGGTCCTCGAGGATGCCGCTGGGCAGCTTGACGATGGTCGAGTCGTGGTCGGTCGGGCCGGGCTTGAAGGTCTTCCCCTCCATCGCCGCCTTGATGTAGTACATGCCGTACTTGGCGTAGGCGTCGGCGGGCTGGGAGACGGTCGCGTCGATCTCGCCCTTGCGGATGGCGTCGAACTCCTGCGGAATGCCGTCGTTGGAGACGATGGTGATGTGGCCCGCGGTACCGGCCTTCTTCAGCAGGCCCTTGGCCTTGAGGGTCTGCAGGGTCGGCGCCAGGTAGACGCCACCGGCCTGCATATAGATGCCCTTGATGTCGGGATTGGCGTTGAGCAGGGTGCCCAGCTGGGAGGCCGCGGTGTCGGACTCCCACTTGGCGGGGATCTCAAGGACCTTGAGCTTGGGGTACTTCTGCTTCACGCAGGAGCGGAAGGCCTCGGAGCGGTCCCGGCCGTTGACCGAGGCCAGGTCGCCCATGATCTGCACGACCTTGCCGCTGGTGACGTGCCGGCCCAGGTAGTCGCAGGCCTTGGTGCCGTAGGCGACGTTGTCGGCGCGTACGACCATGGCGACCTTGCCCTTGTCGGGCGCCACGTCGACCGCGACGACCGGCACGCCCTTGCGGTCGGCCTGGTCGAGGCCGGCCTCGATGGCGGCGCTGTCCAGCGGGGCGACGACCAGGCCCTTCACGCCCTGGTTGAGCTGGTTGCTGATGTCGGTGATCTGCTGGGAGGGGTCACTGTTGGAGTTGACCGTCTTGAGCGCGTCGACGCCTTCGGACTTCGCCATCTTCGGCACGTAGTCGTTGTACGACTGCCAGAAGGGCGAGGTCAGCAGGGGCAGGATCACCCCGACCTTGCCGGTGCCGCCGCCTCCGGCGCTGCCGGAGCCCCCGGTGTCCTTGGTGCTGCCGCACGCGGCGAGCGCGAGCGAGGCGCCCGCGGCCACGGCCGTCACACCGACCATTCGAAACCTGTTCCGCTTCCCCACTGTCCTGCCGGGCATCTGGCGGCTCCTCGCTGAGGGTGTTCGAGCAGATGCCCGCATATTTATCAGACCACTTCCACGAAACAACACCCTCCGACACCAGTTTTTCGCGGCTTCTGACGGTATTGGTCAGACCACCCTCGCGGTTAGACTGCGGCGCACCGGGTGACAGGAGGAACGGCGTGGACGAGACCGCCCCGCAGAAGGGCACGGTGACGCAGCGCGCCATCGAGCGGATCAAGGCGATGATCGGCGAGGGCCGTCTGGAGCCCGGCCAGCGGCTGCCCACCGAACGCGATCTCGCCGTCCAGCTGGGCATCTCCCGCAGCTCGATGCGTGAGGCGATCCGTGCGCTCACGGTGCTCGGCGTGCTGGAGGCCCGGCACGGCTCCGGCATCTACGTCACCCAGTTGGAGGCCGGCGACCTGCTGGAGACGTTCGGGGTGGTCGCCGACCTGTCCCGGGGCCCGCGCCTGGTGGAACTCCTGGAGGTGCGCCGCATCCTGGAGTCGACGGCGACCGCGCTGGCGGCAGCCCGTATCACGCCCGACCAGCTGGCCGAGGTGGAGAAGCACCTGACGGCGATGAACGCCACCGACGACCCGGAGGTGATCCTCGCCCACGACCTCGCCTTCCACCGCGAGATCGCGGCCGCCGCGGGCAACGACACCATGGCGGCCATCCTGGAGGGCCTGTCCTCGCGTACCTTCCGCGCCCGCGTGTGGCGCGGCTACCAGGAGGAAGGCGCCTTCGCCCGCACCCGCCGTGAGCACGCGGCGATCCACCGCGCCCTGGTGGCCCACGATCCGGAGGCGGCACGGGCGGCCGCGGCCGCACACGTGGGCGAGGTGGAGGAGTGGCTGCGGGCGCAGTTGGCAGGACAGGCGCGACCCCCGGCCTCGCCGCCCTGACGGTGTCCTGCGGAACGGGCCGCCCCCCGGCTCCGGCCGTGGATACGTTGGAGTCATGCGATTCGCCATCTCCATCCCTCAGTTCTATCGAGACGGCCAGTTCGACCCGGGGGCCTTCCGCGCCTACTTCGCGAAGGTCGAGGACCTCGGATACCACAGTGCATGGGCGCAGGACTCGCCGTTGGGGGCCGGGGCGGTGCTGTCGCCGATGGAGGCCATGACGTACGCCGCCGCGTGCACCACCCGGCTGCGGCTGGGCACCACCGTGTTCGTCAGCACGCTGCACCAGCCCGTGCACTTCGCCAAGGCGCTGGCGACCATCGACCAGATGAGCGGCGGCCGACTGGAGGTGGGGGTGGGCTCCGGCGGCCCCCACCGGCCGTTCGCCGCGTTCGGCATGGACAAGGCCCGGTACTTGGCCCGGTTCACCGAGGGAATCGCCCTCACCAAGGCCCTGTGGACGCAGCCGAGCGTCACCTTCGACGGCGAGTTCTGGCAGCTGGAGGACGCCGTGTTGGAGCCGAAGCCGCTTCAGAAGCCGCATCCTCCGCTGTGGTTCGGCGGATCGAGCGAATCGGCGCTTCGGCGTGCGGTGCGGCTGGGCAACGGGTTCTTCGGCGCGGGGGCGTCGACCACGGCCGCGTTCAGGGAGCAGGTCGCGTTCGTCACCGAGGCGGCGGCCAAGGCGGGCAGCACGGACTTCTCGATTGCGAAACGGGTCTACATCGACATCGATGCGGACGCCGGGCTCGCGCGTGAGCGGGTCAACGCCGGTCTGGCCCGCATCTACGGCCGGCGCATTCCCAGCATCGAGGCCGCCGCGATCGCCGGTACTCCGGACGACTGCGTGACCGCCGTCCGCGAGGTGATCGGCGCCGGCGCGGGCCTCGTCCTGTTCACACCGATCGGCGACCCCGCCGCCCTCGCGGAGCGCATTGCCGCCGAGGTGATCCCCGCGCTGTCGGTCTGACCTTCGGTGCGCAGTGGCTGCGCTCGCGGCTCGCGCGCTGAGCCCCCCACTGCGCGAGAGCTGCCGGGTTCAGCCGCTCGCCGCGGGCAGCGAGGCACTGGCGCGCTGCCCCTGTGTCTCGGCCCAGTCCCGCAGCTCGTTGTTGCCCACCTCCTCGATCGCTGTCTGCAGGGCGGCCCGCGCCGCCGCATCGCGTTCCGCCGGCGGCAGCAGCAGATAGCGGTCGACGGCTCGTCGCAGGGTCTCGTGGGACTGAGCGCCGGCGATCCAGCGCGCGCCCGGGTTGAACAGCTGCCGCATGCCGGTGAAGAAGACGGCGCCGCCCGCGATCAGCGCGGTCAGCCAGGCCGGGGCGTGCAGCCCGGCCGCAACGACCGTCGCCGACGTGGAGGCGAGGGCGCCCATTTCCGTGGCGTAGTGCAGCCGTCTGGCCCGGTCTCGGGTGCGTCCGTAGAACGCCAGGTCCTGCCGCGCGAGGGCCAGTACCGGGTCCGGCTCCGCGGACCAGTCCGGGTCGGTGACCGTGCTTCGTCTCATCGGCACATCATCGGGGGCGCGGGCGCGCGGAGGAAAGGCCGGCCGGGCGGCAACCCGGCCGGCAGTACACCGGTCCGTCGCCGGATCGCCTCAGGCCCGCCGGAACCGCAAGGTCACCAGCTGGAAGGGGCGCAGCCGCACACCGACCCGGTCCCCCTCCCGTCGCTCGATCGCCGCCTCGGGCACCGGGCGCTCCAGCAGATCCGTCTCCGTCACGCCCGCCACCTCGAATCCGGCCATGAGCGTGGCCCGGACACGTCCCCCGTGGGCCTCGTGGAAACGGACCACCACATCGCCGCTGCCGTCGTCGGCCAGCTTGACCGCGGTGACCACGACCGCCTCGTGATCGACGGTCACCAACGGGGAGACCTCCGCTGCCCCGTTGATCCGCCCCTCCCACACATTGATCCGCCACCCTTCGCGCACCGCGTCCCCGATCCCCGCCCCCGGCACCAGCGCATGCCGGAAACGGTGGACGCCCTGGTCGGTCTCCGGGTCGGGGAAACGCGGGGCACGCAGCAACGACACCCGGACCGTGGTGGTCGTACCGCGGTCGCCGTCGGTGCGGACCGTACGGGTCACGTCATGGCCGTAGGTGGAGTCGTTGACCACGGCGACGCCCCAGCCGGGCTCCTCGACGTGGACGAAGCGGTGGTTGCAGGCCTCGAACTTGGCCGCCTCCCAGGAGGTGTTGGTGTGCGTGGGCCGGTGGAAGTGCCCGAACTGGGTCTCCGACGCATACCGTTCGGCGTGCACGTCGAGCGGGAAGGCCAGCTTGAGGAACTTCTCCGTCTCGTGCCAGTCCACCTCCGTGTCCAGCACCAGCCGCCGCTCCCCCGGCGGCAGCGACAGCACCTGCGTGATGTGCGACGCGCCGAAGGACCGCACGATCCGCACCGACGCGCCGTCCTCACCGGCGACCACCTCGTCCGCGTCCGTGAGATCGGTGACCGTGTTGCGGTAGAACTCGTCCACGTCCCAGGCGTCCCACATGTTCGGGAAGTCGGGATGGAGCTGGAGGAGGTTCGCGGCGCGCCCCGGGGCGATCGTCTCCCGGTCGGCCGCGAGGTCGTAGGCGGATACGACGAGGCCTTGCGCGTCGATCTCGCAGCGCAGCAGCCCGTTGTCGAGGACGAATCCGCCGCCCGGGCGCGGATTCGGAGCTGTACTGGCCTCGGTGACCGCCGTTGCCGCACCGCCCGCCGGGACTCCGTACCGCGCGTGCGGCGCCGAGTTGAAGACGAGCGGCGTGGACCCCTCACCGGCCAGGGCGCGTTGGGCCGCGGAGATGATCGCGTCCAGTTCGGCCGCCACGCGTTCGTACGTCGCCCGCGCCTCCCGGTGCACCCACGCGATCGACGACCCCGGCAGGATGTCGTGGAACTGGTGCAGCAGCACCGTCTTCCAGATACGGTCCAACTCCTCGTACGGGTACGGGAATCCGGTGCGTACGGCGGCCGTGGCGGCCCAGAGTTCGGCCTCGCGCAGGAGGTGTTCGCTGCGCCGGTTGCCCTGCTTGGTCCTCGCCTGACTGGTGAGGGTGGCGCGGTGCAGTTCGAGGTAGAGCTCGCCGACCCAGACGGGCGGTTCGGGGTACTCGGCCTCGGCCTTCTCGAAGAACTCCTGCGGGGTCTCCCACACGACCCGCGCCGAGCCCTCCAGGTCCCGCAGCCGTGCCGCCTTCGCGACCATCTCGCGGGTGGTGCCGCCGCCTCCGTCGCCCCAGCCGGTCGGGGCGAGGGAGTGCCGGGCGACTCCCTTGTCCTTGAAGTTGCTTGCCGCGTGGGCGATCTCGCTGCCCTTCATGGAGCAGTTGTAGGTGTCCACGGGCGGGAAGTGCGTGAAGATGCGCGTGCCGTCGATGCCCTCCCAGCGGAAGGTGTGATGCGGGAACTTGTTCGTCTGCGACCAGGAGATCTTCTGCGTCAGCAGCCACTTGGAACCGGCGGCCCTGATGATCTGCGGGAGCCCGGCGGCGAAACCGAAGGTGTCGGGCAGCCAGGCCTCGTCGTTCTCGATGCCGAACTCGTCGAGGAAGAACCGCTTGCCGTGCACGAACTGGCGGGCCATCGCCTCCGAACCCGGCATGTTCGTGTCCGACTCCACCCACATCCCGCCGGCCGGCACCAACCGCCCGTCCGCCACCGCCTTCTTCACCCGCGCCCACACCTCGGGCCGGTGCTCCTTCACCCACGCCCACTGCTGGGCCTGCGACATGGCGAACACGAAGTCGGGCTCGTCCGCCAGGAGCGCCGTCATGTTGGAGGTCGTACGGGCGACCTTGCGGACCGTCTCGCGCAGCGGCCACAGCCATGCCGAGTCGATGTGCGCGTGCCCGACGGCGCTGATGCGATGGGCGGAGGGGGCGGCGGGTGCGGACAGGACGTCGGTCAGGCGTGAACGCGCCTCACCTGCGGTGCCGTTGACGTCCTGCAGGTCGATCGCGTCGAGTGACCGCTCCACCGCGCGCAGGATCTCCCAGCGCCGCGCCGACTCCACCGGCAGCTCGGTCATCAGCTCGCCGAGCACCTCCAGGTCGATCACCAGCTGCCACACCGTCTCGTCGAAGACGGCGAGGTCCATATGGGCGAGGGTGTACTGCGGCTCGCTGCCTGCGGTCTCCTTGTCGCCCAGCTGCGTGGGCAGGAAGGGGTGGTAGTCGAGGATGACGGGGTTGGAGGCCGCCTCGACGTGCAGGCGCACCTCCTCGCCGCCCTCGACCGGGGCGCCGATCCGCACCCACTGGTTGCGCGGGTTGAGGCCCTTCACCGGTGTGCCGTCGGGCCGGTACACCAGGCCCTCGCACTGGAATCCCGGCATGTTCTCGTCGAAGCCGAGGTCGAGGATCGCCTCGACGGTCCTGCCGGCCCACGCCTTGGGCACCGTCCCGGTGACGCGGAACCAGCTGGTGCCCCACGGAGCACCCCACCGGGCGCCGACCGCGATCGGCTCGGGCTCGGCCGCCAGCCCCTCGGCCACCGGCACCGGCTCGCCGGGCGCATGCCACACCGCCACCTCCAGCGGTACGGACTCGGGGTACACGGCGGGGCGGATGCGCTCGTCGAGGACACGCTTGAGGCGGGCTTCGACCAGGCTGCGGTCGTCATGCATGCGGGGTGCTCCGTAGGTCTGCCGGGGCTTCCGGTGGCGGATGGTCACCAGGTGTGGGTCACGGTGACGGGGGTCGACGCGGTGTACAGCTCCCCCACGGCGCGCAGCTCCAACCGGGCGGCCTGCTCTCCCTGTTCGGGCTGCAGGCCGCCGAGGAAGTAGGCGCGCTGGCCGGTGGCCCCGAGAAAGCGCCGGGTGCCGTCGGGCAGGAGGCGGTGCAGCGTGTAGTGGCGTACCGCGCCCGGGGCGGGGCTCCAGGCCAGGCGCAGGTCGCCGCCGGAGGCCGCGGTGATCCGCAGCGCGGAGGGAGCGGCGGGCGTGTCCACGGTGTCGCGCACCGCGAGCCCGCCGAGCCGCCACTGCACCGGGCCGTCGGTGGCGGTGAGGCGCACACCGATCGCATGGAGCGTTCCGGAGAGGCCTGTGAGCGGGACGGTCACGGTCTGCCAGCCGTTGATCGACTTCACAGCCGCGACCCCGTCCTCGCCACGCCTCCTGTTGACGGAGTTCACAGGCAGATAGCGGTACGGCGGTGTCACACCCGGAGCGCTCGGCTCGGCGGTCGCCACAGCGAGCTCGACGTTCACGCCGCCCGCGTCGGTCCGGTGCGTCAGCTCGACAACCGAGTCAACGCTGATCGGCAGCCGTGTCGCGTACAACTCCACGGTCGCGGGTTCGTCCAGTTCACCGTCCACCAGCACACTGCTGCCGCCACGCCACGCATCCGCGAAGTCGAACGACACAACAGGCCGCTCTCCCTCCGTGCGCACCACCCACCGCCGCGAGGGCAGCCGGTCCTGCAGCCCGAGGTGATTCCACGGTGTGTCCGAGGTGACCGCGCCGTCCTCGTACCACCGCAGCCCGTGTCCGGTGTTGAACACGCTCGCGAACGGCATCCCGGACACCGTCGAGCGGTCCGCGACGGACACAGCCGGCGCCCGCCACGGGTCGGAGGCGTCGGGCTGCGACGGATCGAGCGAGCGTCCGGTCCAGAACCGGTCGTCGGCGGCGTGGAAGTCGCCCGGGGTCCGGGAGGCGGGCAGGTGGTTGCGGGTCCACTCGGGACGGTAGAAGCCGATCGAGGTGACGTGTGACTTGGTCGTCGGCACGATGGCGTCCCAGCTCACGCTCGTGTCCGACCCGTTGGACTCGACATCGACACCGGCCCACAACTCATAGCGGCTGCGGCCGAGTTGCTGCGCCTGCTGCCCGGACGAGGCGAGGGTGCCCGCGCTCCACCGGAAGTCGACGAACATGTCGTCGGCGGCCTGGAAGAACGCCTGGTTCTGGCTGTCGAGCGCCCCCTGCCAGCTCACCGTGCCGTTCACGGTCATCGCGTCGTACCAGGTCACCCGCTGCCCGTGGGCGGCGGCGAGAGACTTCAGCTCCTTGACGAAGCCGAGCATGTCGGTGCCGAGCGCGGCGTTTCCGCCACCGGTCTCGGCGTTGACGAACCACCCGTCGAACCCGTACGCCGCCGCGACGGCGACCAGTTGGGCGGCGAGCGGACAGTGCCCGGAGGAGTCCTTCTGCACCAGGTCCCGTGTCCACTGCAACTGCCCGCCGTAGGCGGTGGGCGGCAGGAAGATGTTGCCGAGCACCGGGACGCCGTGCCGGTGGGCCGCGTCCACGATCGGCGCGTTCGGAGCGAGGATCAGCCCTTCACCGGACGACCCACCCCAGAACACCAGCTCGTCCACGTAGGCCCAGTGCGTCAGTGCGTAGTAGTCGGCCGTCGTCGAACCCTGTGACGGGTTGCCGGACGTCGGCCCGAAAGACACCAGCGACTGGATGCGGGCCTGCCCGGAGCGTGCGGTGCTGTTCACCGGTGTCGGGGTGAAGCGGGGAGCCAGCGGCACGGACGCGGTGTTGAAGGCGAGGTCGGTGTCGTCGGCGGCGCGCCAGGCCTTCAGGCTGCGCCAGGTGATGCCGGTACCGGGGCTGCCGGAGGGCAGGGAGTCCGGGTACCAGTAGGAGGCGTACGGCGGGGTCGCTGTGGCGGCGGCCTTCGGCGCGGCAGAGGCCGGCAGCGGCGGCACCAAGGCGGCCACGGCGCCGGCGAGCAGGACGGTGCGTCTGGTGGGGTTCACGAGCTGGTTCCTCCTTGTGGGGTGTGGAGTACCTGTTCGGGAGTGACGACTTCGGTGATGCCGCGTGCGGCGAGGTGGTCCGTGTCGTCCGCACGGGTGTCCAGGACGGTCGTGGGGCGGGCGCCGTCGGCGGTCAGCCGGAAGAAGGCGCCGAAGACCGGCCCGCCGGGTGCGCAGAGCGAGCGTGTGGCCGGGTCGGCGGGGACGACGAGCGCGGTGCTGCGGGGCGCGGGTGGCGTGTGTTCGCGTCCTGCCGCCTGCGCCAGCGCCCGCGCCGTGTCCTTGGGCCGCCTGTCGTTGGTCAACAGGCCCAGCCCGTATTCGAGTTCGGGGAAGTCCGCGAGGTCCCGGGACACGTCGTGCGAGCACCACCAGGTGATGCCCCACAGGTCGGGACAGTCCAGGGCGCCCGCGACGGTGGCCTCGGTGAAGGCCGCGGCGTGCTCGGGCGGGATGAGGGGGGCGGGTGCGCCCACTTCCTGGAGCCAGACGGGGCGACCCGGGTCCTCGGCCCACGCCTTGCTCAGCTCGATGAGATACGCGGCGTGGTGTTCGGTGGGGACGGACGTACGGCCGTGCCGCTGGGCGGTGCCGTTGAAGACCCAGGAGTGTACGGCGGTGACGGCGCCGTGGCGGGCGGCCTGGGCCGGGGTGAAGGGCATGTCGTCCTGGTACCAGGTGGCGTCGTACTCGGCGTGCAGGTGCAGCTTCCCGGGGGCGCCCTGCGCGCAGGCGGCGAGCATGCGCGCGAGCCACGCGTCGATCTCGTCCAAGGTGGCTCGGTCCGGATCGGGATGCGGTCCCGCCGAGAACTGGTTGACCTCGTTGCCGAGGGTCATGCCGAGGAAGTTCGGCCGGTCGGCGAGGGCGGCGGCGAGGGTGCGCAGATAGGCGGCCTGGCCGTCGAGCACGTCCGGGTCGGTGAACAGGTTCCGCCGGTGCCAGGTGCGGGTCCAGGCGGGCAGGAAGTCGAAGCTGCTCAGGTGTCCTTGCAGACCGTCCACGTTGACGTCGAGCCCGCGCTCGCCGGCCGCGTCCACCAGGGCGACGAGTTGCTCGACGGCCCGCGGCCGGATCAGGCTCCGGTTGGGCTGGAAGTACGGCCACAGCGGGAAGACCCGGATGTGGTCGAGGCCGAGCGCGGCGACGGAGTCGAGGTCGGCCCGTACGGAGTCGAGGTCGAAGTCGAGCCAGTGGTGGAACCACCCTTCACTGGGGGTGTAGTTGACGCCGAAGCGCACGGCAGCAGGCATGCGGAGGTCCTTGAACTCGATGGCGGCGATCAGCCCTTGACGGCCCCCTCGCCGACCCCGCGGAAGAAGTACCGCTGCAGACAGGCGAAGAGGGCGATCAGCGGTGCCACGGCGATGACCGTGCCCGCGGCGACGAGCCGTTCGTCGCCCGCGAAGGTGCCGTGCAGATAGTTGAGGCCGATGGTCAGCGTGAACCTGGACGGGTCGCTCAGCACGATCAGCGGCCACAGGAAGTCGTCCCAGGCGCCCATGAAGGCGAAGATCGCGACGACGGCGATCGTGCCCTTCACCGCGGGCAGCGCGATGCGCAGGAACCGCTGCCAGACGTTGGCGCCGTCGACGTACGCCGCCTCCTCGATCTCGTAGGGCAGGTTCAGGAAGGCGTTGCGCATCAGCAGCACGTTCATGGCGCCGATGCAGCCCGGCAGCACCACGCCGACCAGGGTGTTGTTGAGGCCCAGCTCCCGCATGGTGGTGAACTGGGCGATGATGATGCCCTCCACCGGTACGAGCATCGCCAGGATGAAGGCGAGGGTGGCCACCCGGCGGCCGCGGTAGCGCAGCCGGGCCAGGGCGTACCCGGCGAGGGCCGATCCGACGCAGTTGGTGACGACGTTGGCGGTGGCCACCTTCAGGGAGTTGACCGCGTAGTCCCAGACGGGGATGGTGTCGGCGACCCGCTCGTAGTTGTGCAGGGTGGGGTGGCCGGGCAGAAAGGTCGGCGGGGAGCTGTAGATGTCCTCGGTGGGCCCCTTGAGCGAGGTGGACAGCTGCCACAGGAACGGGCCGACGGTCAACGCGAGTACGGCGAGCAACAGCACGTAGCGCAGGACGAGTTCCCACGCCCGGATGCGGCGGCCGTGCTCGTCGGTGACGCGAGCGCGGGGCTCCCGTGCGGGAGCCGGCGCCTCCACGGGTCGTACCTTCTCGACGACGCTCACCTGTCCTCCCTCCGGTCGGCGCGCAGCACGAGCAGCATCAGGGCGACGGTGACGACGAAGACGACGACCGAGATGGCGGAGGCGTAACCGACGCGGCCGGTCAGGCCCGTGCCGGTGCGCTGGACCAGCATGACGAGGGTGGTGTCCTCGCCGGCCGGTCCGCCGCTCGGGCCCGCCATCAGGTACACCTCGGAGAACACCTTGAAGGCGGCGACCGAGGAGAGCGCGCCCACCAGGACCATGGTGGAGCGCACGGCGGGCACGGTGACGGTCAGGAAGCGACGGAGGGCGCCCGCGCCGTCGACGGCGGCGGCCTCGTGGAGTTCGCGGGGCACATTGGCCAGCGCCGCCAGATAGATGATCATGTAGTAGCCGAGGCCCTTCCAGACCGTGACGGCCATGGCGCTCAGCAGGAGCAGCCACTGGTCGCTGAGGAAGCCGACCCGTCCGGCCCCGATCGACTCCAACAGGGAGTTGATCAGGCCGCGTTCGTCGAGCAGCCACACCCAGATCAGCCCGACCACGACGATCGAGGCGACGACCGGGGTGTAGAAGGCGGACCGGAAGAAGGTGATGCCGGGGATGTTCTTCTGAACCAGCAGCGCGAGCAGCAGGGGCAGGACGACGAGCGCGGGTACGACCCCCAGGACGTACAGCGTGCTGTTGCGCAGGCCGATCCAGAACATGTCGTCCTGGAGCAGTTCGCGGAAGTTGGCGAGACCCACGAACCGGCCCGGGATCAGGGTGCGGCGGTCGGTGAAGGCGTTGAGCAGGGTGGAGACGAACGGGTACAGGATGAACACGCCGGTGATCAGCAGTCCCGGTGCGGCGAACAGCCAAGGGCTGGTGGGCAGTTGGCGCCGCACACGCCGCACGCCCCGCTCCTGGGACGCGACAGAAGTGGCCATCGCGCGCTAGCCCTGCTGCTGGAGGAGCGTGTTGCAGGCCTTGACAGCGTTGTCGAGAGCCGCCTTGGCGCTCTCCTTGCCCTGCAGCGCCTTGGCGACCTCGTTGCGCAGCGCCGTCTTCATCTGCTCGCTGAACAGGACGGGCGTGTAGTTGACCGCGTTCTTCAGCGACTTGGCGGCGGCGACGCGCACCCGCGTCTCGTCCGTCCCGTCCTCCTTTGTGAAGTACGGGTCGTCCAGCGAGCCGGCGGTGCTGGGGAAGATGGCGACCTTCTTGGCGAAGGACATCTGGTGCTCGGCGTCGGTGACCCAGTGCGCGAAGGCGACCGAGGCCGCCGTGTGCTTGGTCCTGGAGTTGACCATCACGCCCATCACATACATGTTGACGTGGCCGGTGCTGGTGATCTGGTCGGTGATGCCGATGTTCCTGTACAGGCTGGGCGCCTGCTTCTTGAAGTTGCCGAGATCGAGGGCGCTGCCGGGGTTCATGGCGACGGCCTCGGTGAGGAACTTCTTGCCGGACGACTCGGGCGTGGCGGTCAGCGCCTGCGGGTCGAGGGCCTTGGCGTCGTACAACTCCTTGTACTTGGCCAGGAGTTGGATGCCCTTGGCGTCGTTGAAGGTGAAGGCGGTGCCCTGCTTGTTCATGAGCTCGACGCCGTAGCGGCCGAAGTCCTCGATGGTGGGCACGTTGGCGAGGGTGGCGACCTTGCCGTCGCTCTTCTTCGCCAGTTCCAGGGCGTCGGCGAAGAGGTCGTCGTACGTCTTCGGCGGCTGCTCGGGGTCTAGCCCGGCCTTCTTGAACAGGGACTTGTTGTAGAACAGCGGGCCGGTGTTGAGGTACCAGGGGAAGGCGTACGTGCCGGTCATCCCCGGTATCTGGTGGCTGGCCCAGGCGCCCGCCAGGTACTCCTTCTTGTACTTGGCGGCGGCCTTGTCGAGGTCGAGGGCGAGTCCGGCCTTGGCGAGCGGGGCGACGAGGTCCGGGGAGACGTTGACGACGTCGGGCAGGGTGCCGCCGGCGGCATCGGCGCTGATCTTGTCGGCGTAGCCCTCGGCGGGCTGGTCGACCCACTTCACACGGGTGCCCGGGTGCTTCTTCTCGAAGTCGGCGATCACGCCGTCGAAGTAGTCCTTGAAGTTGGCCCGCAGGTTCCAGGTCTGGAAGGTGATGTCGCCCTCGATCTTGCCCGAGGCGTCGCCCGGGCCCCCGCCGTCGTCCCCGGAGCCGCAGGCGCTCAGCGGGAGGAGGAGGGCGGAGACGGCGAGGGCGGCGAAGGTTCTGCGGGATGTGGGCACGGTGACACGGCTCCCTTGGCGGCGTCGGCGGCTGGGACGCCAGCGACCATGCCCGCGGCTCTTGGTGAAAGTCAATGGACTGATCCCAGCTAAAGAAATTCAGCCGACATTAGTGCAGGCCAGAGAGGCGTGGCCGAAAACTTGCCAGTCATCGCTAATGCGCTTTAGGGTTCTTTCGCTCAAGCGCATTAGCTACCGACCCGGAAGAATGGGGGAGCAACGTGCCGGCCAAGCGTTCCCCGGCCCGCCGGCCGACGATGAAGGACATCGCGCAGCGCGCCGGTGTCTCCGAGAGCGCGGTCTCCTTCGCACTCAACGGCCGTCCCGGAGTCTCCGAGATCACCCGCGACCGGGTGCGCCGGGTAGCCGAGCAGCTGGGCTGGCGGCCCAGCACGGCGGCCCGCCAGCTGTCCGGGGAGGGCGCGGCCACGGTCGGCTTCGTGCTCGCCCGCCCCGCGGACACGCTCGGCGTGGACTCGTTCTTCCTCCAGCTCGTCTCGGGCATACAGGAGGTGCTGGCGGAGCGTCATCTCGGCCTGCTCTTCCAGGTGGTGGAGGACGTCGACGACGAGTGCGCGGTCTACCGGCGCTGGTGGGCCGAGCACCGCGTGGACGGCGTCCTGGTCGTCGATCCGCGCACCGACGACCCGCGGCCCGACCTCCTGGACGAACTCGGCCTGCCCGCCGTGGTGATCGGCGGCGCCCCCGATGAACGCCACCCGGGCCTGTCGACGGTGTGGGCGGATGACGCAGGCGCGATGGCCTCGGTGGTGGACGAGCTGTACGCGCTGGGCCACCGCCGGATCGTGCACATCGCCGGACTTCCGGGCCTCGCCCACACCGAACGCCGTATCCGCACCCTGCGCGCCGAGGCCGAACGCCGGGGCCTGAGGGAGGTGGAGTCCGTCACCACCGACTACTCGGACGCGGAGGGCGCGGCCGTCACCCGCCGGGTCCTCGGACGGCCCGCTCCCCCGACCGCCCTGATCTACGACAACGACGTGATGGCCGTCGCGGGTGTGGCCACCGCGACCGAACTCGGCTTCTCCGTACCGGCCGAGGTGTCGGTGGTGGCCTGGGAGGACTCCGCCCTGTGCCGCATGGTCAAGCCCTGGCTGTCCGCCCTGTCCCGCGACAGCGTGGAGTTCGGGCGCACGGCGGCCAGGGAGCTGACCGCGCTGGTGGACGGCGGACCCGCGCGGACGGTACGGGTGCCGGTGCCCCGGATGATCGTGCGGGACAGCACCGGGGTGGCGCGCGGGAGCGCCGGGATCGACGGGGAGGGCCCCTGACCCCTCCTCCGTAGTTGTGCGACAAGAGGAGCGGTGCCTCTCCCTTGCGGTACCCGCATTCCGGCGTATTCCCGACCCCCCGGTTCTCTGCTTAGCTGCCTCTCGACAGCGCGGACGGAGCACCGGGGACTGCCGCTGTCGCTCAACTACGGGGGTCCGGCTGTGAAAGCCTCTCAGAGAATGTGATCTCTCCCAGGTGGGAGTCGGCGAGCAGCGCCGTCCCCAGCGCCGTTTCGTAGTTGCCACCGTTTCCAGCGTTTCCCGCCGTGCGGCGAGGTGTGCCCGCACGGCGTGACGGACGCGCCCCGCCCCCCGGGCCCGGTCGCGCTCCGCCCTGCCCTGCCCGCCGTGCGGCGGCCGGCAGGGGCACCCACAGGCCCCGAGCACAAAGGAGTGTTCCTCATGCCTGTCAACGACCCGTTGGACCTCGACCACCTCAGGTCGGTACTCGACCAGGCGGGCAATCCATGGCACATGACCACGACCAGCATGACGGCGCTCACCGAGGAGCAGCGCGTGGTGCGCCTCGGTGTCCCCGTCGAGTCGGGCGACCGCTCCGCGATCGAGAGCGCGAAGCAGAGCAACATCGCGGCCGCTCTGTCCGCCACCGCCGACTCGGTGGGCGCGCCCGCCGCGTTCGACCTGCGCAACATCGGCGGCGTCAACTACACGACGCCCGTCAAGAACCAGGGCTCGTGCGGTTCCTGCGTGGCCTTCGGCACCGTGGGCATGATGGAGCACGTCACACGCTTCAGCTACGGCGCGCCCTATCTGCCGGTCGACCTCTCCGAGGCGCAGGCGTTCTACTGCTACGGCCGCCAGGCCGGCCGTACCTGTTCCACCGGCTGGTTCCCGGAGCCGCTGGCCGACCAGGCCCGCGACAACGGCATCACCATCGAGGAGTACTTCCCGTACACGGCGGGCGACCAGGACGCCTCCAAGCTCAACGCGGACTGGCCCAACCGCCTGGTGAGGATCCGCTCCTGGCAGTCCGTCACCAACGACCCGGCGGCGATGAAGGAGAACATCGCCGGCTACGGCTCCATCACCGCCTGCTTCCTGGTCTACCAGGACTTCTTCAGCTATTCGAGCGGCGTCTACCGGCACCGCACCGGTGACCTCGCGGGCGGCCACTGCGTCACGCTCGTCGGCTACGACGACGCTCAGCAGTGCTGGATCGGCAAGAACAGCTGGGGTCCGGGCTGGGGCGAGCAGGGCTTCTTCCGCATCGGTTACGGCGAGTGCGGCATCGAGACCTGGCACAACGTGGCGGCCCTCGGCACGCTCATCCACAACTGGCTGCCCGACCAGCGCATCCTCGCGCTGTGGAGCAACGAGACCGACGCCAATGTGTGGGCGTACGGCGAGCTGCGCGGCTGGCTGAACCTCAACGGCTCCGTCGGCGCGACCGACGCCGCGATGCTCGCCGAACTCGCCGCGTCCAAGGCGAACGGCGCCAAGGTCGGCCTGTACGAGGACAACGGCAGCGTCCAGCAGATCTACGCCTGGTGAGACCGGGGAACCAGGGAGAGGAGAGCACGACATGAGCCCGCAGAACAGCGGCCCCAAGCAGCCCGAGCAGCAGCCGCCCACGACGCAGGCGGTCCGCTCCGCGGCCGAGCAGGACGAGGCCGGGCGGCCCGTACTGCTGCCGCCGGGCGTGGACATCGGCCTGAACGGCAGCGCGCTCACCGCGCCGGGCAAGCCGGCCAGTGATGTGATGGTCGCCCGGTTCGAGCAGACGGCGTCCGGCGAGGCCCGGCCGACGATCACACCCGAACTCCGTGGTGACCTGCAGGCGTTCGCGGCGGCGCAGGCCGCCACCGCGGTCACGGGCACGTGGACGCAGAACGCGATCGTCGACGCGATGTGGTCCATCAACCAGACCCGCAACGCCTTCCTGCACGTCAAGGGCGGCGCCTGGAAGAAGATCTTCAACGGCGGCGACTGGGCGTTCACCGCGCTGACGACGCTGGCCTCCCAGGCCCGTCAGACGGGACGGCCGATCTCCTTCCGTGAGGAGGCGGACGGCCTGGTCCACGAGATCTACCTGCTGTAGCCCTGCCGGCGAGGGACCGCGTCCGGGCGTGCCGGGCGCGGCCCTCGCATGTCACTCGACGGTGATCCGCAGCGCGTACCGGTCGGCCACGTCGTCGCCCCACGGCTGCTTGAGCACGAGTTCCAGCCGTCCCTCACCGGGCTTGGTCGGCCGCAGCCGCAGCACCCGGGTGCCGCCGGCGCCCGGGGCGAGCTCTCCGGGCGGCGCATAGTCGCTGGCCGCCACCTCCAGCCCGCCCTCGATGCCCTCGACGTGCCACCGGTAGCCGGTGGTGGCGTTCTCGGCCAGCCGCACCACGAGGTCGTCGCCGAGCCCCACCCGCACCTCGCCGTCCTGCGCCGTCACCTGCACCTCACCCACGGGACCGCACCTCCTCGGCTCTGGTCCTCTCGGTGTACCGCGCCGTCCGGTGCCTGGCCAGCCGGTGCGTCGGCCGAGCCGACCGTGGTGTCAGAGCCGGAACAGGGCCCAGACGAGCTTTCCTCCGGCGGCCCGCGGGTTCCATCCCCATGCGTCGCTCAGCACCGAGACGACCTGCAGTCCCCGCCCCGACTCCGCGAGCTCGTCGGCCTGCATGGCGACGGGGATCAGGTCGCTCTCGTCGGTGACCGCGCACACGGCGCAGGACCAGCGCTCCCAGTAGGCGAGCCACAGTGCCGGCTGCAACTCCGCCTCGCCGTCCGCTGCTCGGCCGTAGCGCAGGGCGTTGCTGAGCAGTTCCGACACGGTGACCGCCACATCCTCGACGCGTTCCTGCGTGGTCCGGTCGACGAGCGTGGTGCGCGTGAAGTCGCGGGCGATGTGGGCGGATTGGGCGATCGGCGGCACGGCGAGCACGGAGCAGTGGGCGGGGCCGGGGCCGTCAGCGGAACTCGGTGCGAGGGGAAAGCTCAGCCCGGGGCCCGGCCGGCCCATGTGGTCCACGGCCTGGCACAGCCACTGCCAAGTCGCCTCGATACGCAGGGGGTTGACCGGTTCTGCGACTTGCTCTGCGGACATCGCGACCCCTGGTACCCCTGCGGAGAGAACAACCGAGCGCTACACCTGTGCGAAGTATCGTGCTACGTCCGGCAGTCCGTACGCAAGTGCATCGGCAATTACCGCTGCAATTGCAGATGATCTTGCGAGCAGCGGGCGCCGGGCGCTATCGTCCCGCACACCACCCGTGGATGCAATTGAAGATGCAATTGCAGCGCCGACCACGAGTTCACTCAACGCGACTACATCTCAAAGAGGTTCAGATGCAGCACGTGAGCAACGGCATGCCCGCCACCGAGCTGGCGGGCGCGGTCTGGCGCAAGAGCCACCACAGCAACCCCGAGGGCAACTGCGTCGAGCTCGCCGCCCTCCCGGACGGCAGCGTCGCCGTGCGCAACTCCCGCCACCCCCAGGGTCCGGCGCTCGTCTACACCGGCGCCGAGATCTCCGCCTTCGTCCGCGGTGTGAAGGACGGCGACTTCGACGGCCTACTCCCCGCCGGCTGAGGTCGGGCGCACCCGCGGACAGCCGGAGGGCGCGGTCCACCGGTCGGCGCCCTCCGGCCACTTCACGCACCGCAGCCGTACGACGCCTCGGTGCTACCCTCCTTGGTTGAGTCCCGAACACATGCACACGCAGCCGGTGCGGCGGCGAGGGGATGACCATGACGGCAGTTCAGCGAGAACCCGCTCCCTCCGAGGTCGACGTCCTGAGCCTGCGGCGCGGCGGGCCGACCGTGCAGCGGATCATGCTGGGCACCCGGCTGCGCCGCCTGCGCGAATCCCTCGACATCAGCCGGGACACGGCCGCTGCGGCCATCCGCGCCTCGGACGCCAAGCTGTGCCGCATGGAGCTGGGCCGCGTGGGCTTCAAACAGCGCGACATCGCCGACCTGCTCACCCTTTACGGCGTCCAGGACGCCGCCGTACGCCAGGAGTTCCTGGACTCGGTGCGGCGGGCCAACGAACCCGGCTGGTGGCGGGCGTACGGAGACGCCTTCCCGAGCTGGTTCGAGCAGCACCTGGGCCTGGAGGAGGCCGCCTCCCTCATCCGGACCTACGAGGTCCAGTTCATCCCGGGCCTGTTGCAGACCCCGGAGTACGCCGAGGCCGTCATCCGGCTCGGCCACCCCATCACCTCTCCGGACACGGTCGCCCGCCGGGTCGAGCTGCGGATGACCCGGCAGGAGCTGCTCTCCCGGCCGGACGCGCCGAAGCTGTGGGTCGTGGTGGACGAGGCGGCGCTGCGCCGCCCGCTCGGCGGGGCCGAGGTGATGCGGGCGCAGCTCCAGCACCTGATCGAGGCCGCCGCCTGGCCGAACGTGACGCTCCAGGTGCTGCCCTTCCACGTCGGCGGTCACGCGGCGGCCGGCGGACCGATCACCGTGCTGCGCTTCCCCGTGCCGGACCTGCCGGACGTCGTCTACCTGGAGCAGCTCTCCAGCGCCCTGTACCTGGACAAGCCCGAGGAGGTCGACCACTACCTCGCGGTCATGGACCGCCTCAGCCTGGTGGCCTCGCCGGCCGTGGACTCGGTGCCCTTCCTGGAACAGGTCCTCAAGGAGATCTGAGCCGCCGGGCCGGGAGATCACCTCACCCGGCGGCTACCGATCCACCGGGCATCCATGTCGATCCGCAGGCCGCCCTGCAGGTCCCCTGGCAGGGGCTGATCGCCAGCGGCCGGCACACCTGCGCCTTCTTGATGCGTGCGGGAGAGCCGTCCGGCGAGCCGGTCCTGACCATGACCGCCGTGAACTTCCCGCTGCGCCGGACGGCCGCGGGCTAGGCCGCCGCTGCCGGGTACTCGTACCCGACACAGAAGGGGGTCGGCAGATGCACGCTCTGGTCGACTGGCTCGCCGACCTGTCCGGGCCCGTGGTGTACCTCGTGGTCACGGCCCTGGTCTTCGCCGAGGACGCGCTGTTCTTCGGGTTCGTCCTGCCGGGCGAGACCGCGGTGATCGTCGGCGGTGTGCTGGCCCGGCGGGGCAACGTGGAGCTGGTCTGGCTGACCCTCGCCGTCGTCCTCGCGGCGATCGCCGGGGACAGTGTCGGCTACGAGATCGGCCGGCGCGCCGGACCGCCGCTGCTCTCCCGCGGGCCCCTGCGCCGGCGGGCCGGGCGGGTGGAGAAGGCGCGCGACCTGATCCGCCGGCGCGGTCCGGCGGCGGTCTTCGTCGGCCGCTTCGTCGCCCTCTTCCGCTCCCTGGTCCCGGCGCTGGCGGGCGCCTCGAACATGCCGTACCGCCGCTTCCTGCTCTACAACGCCCTCGGCGGCCTGGTCTGGGGCGTCGGCAACGCCCTCCTCGGCTATGCCGCGGGCGCCGCCTACGAACGCGCCGAGACCCTGGTCGGCCGCACCGTCGCCCTGGCCTTCGCCGCCATCGTCGTCGTGGCCCTTGTCGTCTGGCGCATCCGCCGACACCGCCGCTCCCACTCCTGAGCCTGCCGTCGCGGCGCCCGGCGGATGACAACAGGGCGACCGTGCGGTCACCGGAGCGCCGACACCCGGTGGCCGCCCGGGTGCGCCTCAGATCCGTGAGCGGTACAGCTCGAACCGCTGCATCCGTACGGCGTCCCGCGCCCCTGTCACCCGCAGCCGCCACCGACGGGCCCGAACCGGCGACGGCAGGAGCAGGATGCGGCTCGCGCCGATCGTTCCGGCCCGGGCCACCTCCGCCCAGGCCCCGCCGTGGTGGGCCTCCACCACGAAGGACTCCACCTGCTGGCCGTGGCGGATGTCCTCCGCGAGGCGGATGCGGTCCACCTCCTGATCGGTGCCGAGATCAACGGTCCGCAGGGCGGGCGAGCCGGTGACGCGTGCCCCGCGTGCCAGGTCCTCGGGCAGCTCGTGCTCGATGCGCTCACGGAACCCACGCAGCCGTAGGACGTCGGTGGCGTGCAGCCGGCCGTCCGTGTCCGGGGGGACGTTGAGCAGCAGGACGGAGTTGCGGCCCACCGAGCCGAAGTAGATCGCGGTCAGGTCGTCGACGGACTTGGGCTGCTGGTTCGCGTGGTAGAACCAGCCGTCGCGGATGGACACGTCGCACTCGGCCGGCCACCACTGGAGGTAGTCCGCCTTCGGCTGGGCGGCGACGAGCGCGGCGCGGCTGCCCTCGTCGGGGGTGTCGTAGGACAGGGCCCAGTCGGTGCGGCCGTACTGGTTCTCCTTGACCGGAATGACGCTCCACTCGTCCTCGCGCGCCAGCCCGCTCTCGTTGCCGACCCAGCGCAGATCGGGGCCGGTGACGGCGATCGCCGCGTCCGGGGCGAGCGTGCGGACCAGGGTGTACCAGCTGTCCCAGTCGTAGTCCTCGACCTTGCCGGGCGGGATGCGGCCCTGGGCGCCGTCGAACCACACCTCGTCGACGGGCCCGTACTCGGTGAGCACCTCGTAGAGCGTGTTGAGCATGTGGGCGCCGTAGTCGGTGGCAGGCAGGGTGAAGGTGCGGTCCGGGGTGCGGTCGTCGCCCGGCACCGGGGTGGGGATGGTGCGCTCGGTGCGGGCGCTGCCGTTGGCGTACACGCCGTGCAGGTACTGGTTCTCGTCGGCGGGCGAGATGTAGACGCCGACCTTGAGGCCGTGGCTGCGCATGGACTCGGCGAAGGAGCGCAGTACGTCGCCCCGGCCGCCGCGCCAACTGCTCGACGCCACGGTGTGGTTGGTGTAGCGGGACGGGTAGAGCACGAAGCCGTCGTGGTGTTTGACGGTGAGGATGGCGAGCTTGAAACCGCCGTCACGCAGGGCGCGCGCCCACTGGTCGGTGTCGAGGCCGGCGGGCTGGAAGACGTCGGGGTCCTCGTCACCGGTGCCCCACTCCAGGCCGGTGAAGGTGTTCACGCCGAAGTGCAGGAATGCGGTCTGCTCCAGGGCCTGCCAGGCGATCTGCCGTGCGGTGGGCCTGACCTGGGCGGCCTTGCGGACCAGCTCGTCCGGGGTGTCGTCGGGGCTGACGGGGATGCGGTAGCGGGGGTCGGCCGGGACGGGAGTCCCGGATGCGGCGGCCGCAGGGTGGCCGGAGGCGGCGAGCACGGCGGCCGTGGTGAGGGCGGAGGAGAGGAAGAGGCGTCTGGAGAGGGCCATGGGGGGACTCCTCGGTTCAGTGAGCGGTCGGATGCCAGACGGCGGGGGTGTGCTGGTCGGGCGGGTACTGCACGAGGTGCCCGTCGTCCGTCACGCTCAGCGCCATCTGCGTGATGGCGTTGACGAGCCGGTAGCCGCCCGCGGCCGGTTCCAGCTGCCAGCGCTGGAGGGTGTTCGCCGGATCGCAGGTCCGGGCCGTCGCCTGCGCTCCGGGCTGGAGCGGCACGTTGAGCGTGAGCCTGCCTCCGCGGACTTCGAGGCAGCCGTCCGCGGTCCGCACCGTGGCATAGCCGTCCGCCGTGCGCTGGACCTGGGCGTCGAAGGACGTGCCCGCCGTCCGGAAGGTGTACGTGCCGTCCGCGACCGGCAGCCGGGTCGGGTCCCGCCGGCCGGGCGCACGGCCGACCGCGGTGCCGCGTGCGGTGAACTCGGCGTACGTGGCGTCGGGGTGCGGGTCGCCCCAGGTGGCCTGGGCGATGTGCCGCAGCGCGGGCCAGAGCTCGACGGCGACCTCGTTCTCGGTCTCACCGCGGCCGTTGTCGGGCCAGAGGCTGATCTTCGCGCCGGTGACGCCCTTACTGGAGGTCAGCTTCTCGCCCTCGAAGCTGCGCGGATCCCAGCTCTGGTCGTACAACGCCTTGGTGTCGCTGTGGAAGCCGCCCCGGACGAGGTAGAGGGAGTAGGCGGCGTTCATCAACGGGTGGCCCTGGGCGATGAGTTGGCTGGGTTTGGTGGTCACGTCGAGCCAGTGCTCGACCGTCGTGCCCGCGGCCACCGGGACGGTGTTGGCGCCGGTGAGGCCGTCGTTCCAGATGCGCAGCTGCTTGCCCTTGCGTGCGGCGTAGGCCTGGACGCGGTTGATGAAGTCGATGTAGGCGTCCTGCGGGGTGGCGTTCGCACCGTACTTGAGCCGGGCGTAGCGCAGCATCTGAGGGTACTTGGAGTAGTCGGAGCCGAGCATGTACTCGTCGGCGCCCATGTGCCAGGCCTTTGCGGTGAAGACCTGGGCGTATTCGTCCATCAGGCTCGTGTAGTAGTCGAAGGCCGCCTGCTGGGTGACGTCGAGCCGGGCGGGCTGCTTGTTGCCGTCGGAGTCGGTCAGCTGCAGGTCCGGGCGGTTCTCGATCCACGGATCCATGTGTCCCGGGGAGTTGATCTCCGGGATGATCTCGACGTGGTACTTGTCGCCGAGGGTGACGAGGCCGCGGATCTCGTCCTTGGTGTAGTAGCCCCAGGTATCGGCCTCGGGGTGGGCGTCGCTCTTCACCTTCAGTTCGAGGAGCAGCTGGTTGAGCTTGTGGTACGCCATCTCGCGGACCAGGTTCTCCAGCCAGGGCGGCGAGATGTGGATGTAGCAGGCGCAGACGCCGACGCCGCGTTCCTTGTAGCGCGGTACGTCGACCGTGCGTCCGGCGGGGATGCGGTCGCCCTGGGCGAGGAGCTGGAGGACGGTACGGGTGCCGTAGAAGGCGCCGGTCTCGGTGGCACCGGTCACCGACAGCCACTTGCCCGCCCGGAGTTCGTAGCCCTCGGCGCCGAGCGAGGGCGTCGCGGGCCGTACGTCGATCACGATGTCGCCGGTGCGGGCGCCGCCGCTGACGACCGGAACGGTGCCGTGGCCCGCCGCGCGCAGGTCGTCGGCGAGGGTGTCCGCGACCCGGCGCCCGGCCGGGCTGTCGGCCACCAGTCGTGCGCCGTTGCGGTACTGGTAACTGCCGCTGCCAGACACCCAGTTGGATAGCGCGGGCACCGTGACGGGCGCCTTTTCCCGGTCCTGTGCGACGGCCGGGCTCGGCGCCACGAGCAGCGTCAGCGCCGCAGCGACGCCGAGCAGCCGCAGCAGTCCCTTCCTGAACTCACCCATGCCACTCCACCTTGAACACCCACACGTGCTGTCCCGACTTCCGGGCTGTCTCGGGCACGTCGATCACCAGTGCCCCCTTGCTGACGGTCCAGGTCAGCGGCCGGTCGTGGCCGAGCATCGTCACCTTGTCGCCGCCGCGGACGGGCACCGGTGCCTCGACGGTGAGCTTGGCGCCCGGGCGGGCCAGCGAGTGGATGTAGAAGGCCTGGCCGGGGCGGACCGTGAAACGCAGGTCGTCGCCGAGCTGCGCCATCCGCGACCAGTACGTCGTGTCGTAGATCGCCTCGCCGTTGACCTTGAGCCAGGCGCCCGTCTCGCGCAGCCGGGTCTGCATGATCGGAGGGATGGTGCCGTCGGCGCGCGGGCCGATGTCGAGCAGGAGGTTGCCGTTCTTGGAGACGATGTCGACGAGACTGTGCACGACCTCCTCGGCGGTCATGTAGGCGTCGTCGGGGGTCGCGCTGTTGTAGCCGTAGCTGAAGGGGTCCAGACCGCGGCTGGACTCCCACTTGGCGACAACCGTGTTCTCGTACGTCGTGTACTCGGGGGTCGTGAAGTCGTGGAAGGCGATGCCCGAGCGGTTGTTGACCGTGACGTCGATCGGACGGGCCCGGTTCTTGGCGTGGTTGAAGTACTCGGCGAGGACATGGAGGCTGTCGTTCACGCCGCCGATGTCGCACCAGATGAGTTCCGGGTCGTAGCCGTGGATCAGTTCGAGCAGCTGCGGGGCCTGGTAGTCCCTCACATAGTCCTTGCCCGCGCTGTATCCGGTGTACGGGACCGGTTCGAGGGTGTACGGATTGCGCGGGGCGTGGCCCATCCACGGGTTGTCGGGGTTGAACCACTCGGGCATCGAGAAGTAGAGGCCGCGGTGGAGTTTCGGTGCGTAGCGCCGGGACGCCTCGAACAGCTCCTTGACCAGGTCCCGTCTCGGGCCCAGCTTCACGGCGTTGCGGTCGGAGACCTTGGTGTCCCACAGGGCGAAGCCCTCGTGGTGCTTGCTGGTCAGCACGTGGTACTGGGCGCCCGCGTCCCGGAACAGCTCCACCCACGCGCGCGGGTCGAACTTCTCGGCGGTGAAACGCGGGATGAAGTCGTCGTAGGCGAAGTCCTCGCCGTAGGTGGTCCGGTGATAGGCGTAGGTGGGGTTGTTCGGGTCCTGCATCTGGTCCCAGTACCACTCGGCGTACTGCTTGCCGACCGGCGCCCAGGCGGGCACCGCGTAGACGCCCCAGTGGATGAAGATGCCGAACTTGGCGCCCTGGAACCAGTACGGGGCCTGATGGGCGGAGAGGGAGGTCTCGGTGGGCTGGTAGTCGGCCGTGCCTAGCGTCAACGGGCCTTGTTGTACGGCGATTTGGGCGCCACGTCCGGCGACGGTCACCGAGCCGTCCCGCTGCGTTCCGGGTGCGGTGCCCGCGCGGTTGCGGATGCCGACGCGGACGCGGGCCTGTTCGCCGGGGTCGAGGCGGCGTATCCGGGCGGGTTCGACGGTGCGGGCGCCGGGGACGTCGACCCGCACGGACACGTCGTCGGCGGCCAGGACGGCGACGGTGCCCGCGTTGACGACGGTGGCCTCGACGCTCTGGGCGCCGGTGGCGGACAGCAGGGAGTGGGTGGAGTGGGCGTCCCGGAGGCTCAAGGCCCGTCCCTGGGCGGCGGGCTGGAGGGACAGCGCGAAGACGTGCAGGGCTGTCTTGTTCGCCTCGGCCGGGTCGGTGACCGGAAGAGTGACGGCGACTGCCTCCCGCTGCGGGTCCAGCCACACCTCCGAGGTGCCGATGCCGACGCTGTGCTCGTCCTTGCTGCCGTCCGGCTTGTAGCGGTAGGGCGCCGACAGGGAGCCGCCGGCCGCGTACCAGTCGGCGCCGGTGAGGCCGGCGGTGCTGGTCGAGCCGTCGGCGTAGTGGACGGTGGCCTTGCCGGAGGCGTTGCCGTAGCTGCCTGCGGTGAGGAAGACGGCCGAGAGATAGCGGCCCTTGGGCAGGTCGATGCGCTGGCCGAGTGCCACGACGTTGTTCCTGGCGCCTGCCGTCGCGGCCGGGAAGAGGAAGGGGATGCCGTCGACCTCGACGCGGCCCGCGGGAAGCTCCTCGCCCGGGAACGTGTAGCCGGAGCCGTCGAAGTCGCCGCCGGGGGCGGAGGCGGTGTCGATGCCGTCGTTGTCGTAGAGACCGTCGAGCGGGACGGGGACGGGGTCGGGGACGGGGACCCAGCCGGAGGCTGCGGCCGGGGCGTCGGCAGGTTCGGCGGCGTGCGCCTCGGGCGCGAGGGTGAGGGGCAGGGCGGCCGCGGCGGCGACTCCGGCGGCGGCCGTCAGGACCTGACGTCTTGGACAGGGACTCATACTCATGAGCGGCTCCCGATTCATCCGATGTCTGATGATTGGGTGGGTCCAGAGGCCTGTCAATGGGGCGTGATCGCATGGGAGTTGCCCCATTGATCGGATGACCTGCGGGAAAGGTGCTACGGATGACAGGTGCCTCGCAAAAAGTCCAAGAAGAGCCGCCCGAATGTCCAAGAGCCAGTGCTCTCGACGCGGAGGCCGCGGCGGGGCAGAGTGCTCTGCGTACTCATGAGTAGTTGCCTGCACCGCACCCCGAGGAGCGCCCGTGACCAGCTGGGTCGGCCGGACCGCCGCCGAGATCGCCGCCGCCGTACGCGAGAAGCGGGCCACGCCCCGCGAGGTGGTGGCCGAGCACCTCGACCGGATCGAGCGGCTGGACGGGCGGGTCGGGGCGTTCCGGGTGGTGCGGGCCGAGGCGGCGCTCGCCGAGGCCGACGAGGTGGCCTCCCGTGACGATCTGGCCGAACTGCCGCTGGCCGGTGTGCCGGTGGCGGTCAAGGACAACCTGGCCGTGCGCGGGGAGTCCAACCGTGTGGGCTCCGCCGCGACGCCTGACACCCCCGCCACCGACGATCACATCACGGTGGCCCGGCTGCGGGCGGCCGGCGCGGTGGTCGTGGGCCTGACGAACGTGCCCGAGCTGTGCGTCTTCGGCACCACCGAGGGCGTCCACGGCACCGCCCGCAACCCCTGGGACCCGAGCCGCACGGCGGGCGGCTCCTCGGGCGGCAGCGCGGCCGCGGTCGCCGCCGGCCTGGTGCCGATCGCCCTCGGCAACGACGGCATGGGCTCGTTGCGCATCCCGGCCGCCAACTGCGGCCTGGTCACCATCAAGCCGGGGCACGGGGTCGTCCCGGCGGGCATCAGCGACGGCGACTGGTTCGGCATGTCCGAGAACGGTCCGCTCACCACGACGGTCGAGGACGCGCGCCTGATGCTGGCGGTGCTGGCGGACACCGAGACGGCTCCGCCGTCCGAACCCGCCATGCGCAAGATCGCCGTCTCGCTGCGCAGCCCCCTGGCCGGCGTCACCATCAGCACGCCGTACACGACCGCGGCCCGCGACGCGGCCGGCGTCCTGATCAAGGCCGGCCACCAGGTCCGCCGTGCCGACCCGCCCTACCCGCTCTCCCTGAGCACGATGTCCCTCGCCCACTGGACGGCGGGCACGGCGGTGGACGCCCAGGGCCTGGACCCACGCCTGCTCGACCGGCGCACCCGCGTGCACGCCACCATCGGCCGCCGCTTCCTGGGCAGCGTCCGGGGCGGCGACAGCCGGGAGCGACTGCGCCGCCGCATGGAGCCGTTCTTCGCCGAGTACGACGTCCTGCTCACCCCCGCGCTTGCCCGCCGCTCCCCCAGGTCGGTGGCCTGGCACGAGCGGGGCTGGCTGGCCAACGTCCTCGCCAACACCAACTACTCGCCCCTGACCCCGCCGTGGAACCTGACCGGCTGGCCCGCCATGTCCGTTCCCTTCGGCGCCCTGCCCTCCGGCGCCCCCTGCGCGATCCAGCTGGTGGGCCGCCCGGGCTCGGAGGCGATGCTCCTGGAGGTGGCGCAGCAGCTGGAGAAGCTGCATCCGTGGCAGCGGACCGCGCCGCTGGACTGACGAGAGGGGCAGTGAGCGGCAGAGCCCCAAGCCCCTTGGTACGGTGCCCCGATGTCAGCGATCAAGAAGTTCCAAGTCACCTTCGACTGCGCCGAACCTGAGCGTCTCGCTCGTTTCTGGTGCGAGGTGTTGGGGTATGTCGTACCGCCGCCACCCGAGGGGTTTGCCACTTGGGATGATTACAAGCGTGCGCAGCCACCCGAGGAGCGGGATTCATGGTTCGCCTGTACAGATCCCTCAGGTGTCGGCCCGCGACTGTACTTCCAGCGCGTTCCCGAAGGGAAGGCCGCCAAGAACCGGGTGCATCTCGACGTGCGGGTCGGCACCGGACTCGTGGGGGAAGAACGCCTTGCCGCACTCGAGGCCGAATGCGCACGGCTGGTTCCGCTCGGCGCAGTGCACGTGCAAACGCTGTACGACGGCAATGATTCCTGCATCCCGATGCTGGACATCGAGGGCAACGAGTTCTGCATCGACTGAGCGCAAGCCCGTGGCCCCCGGGAAAATCCGGCTGAAGGGCGGCCCCTGCCCGTGCTTGCATGGATCGCATGATGTCCACCGACCGTCTGCTCGCCTTCGCGGCGCTGTCCTTCCTGCTGATCGTGATACCGGGGCCCAGTGTGCTGTTCGTGATCGGACGGGCGCTCGCGCAGGGGCGCCGGGCCGCGCTGACCACCGTGGTGGGCAACACGCTCGGCGCCTGTCTGCTGGTGGTGGCGGTGGCGTTCGGCATCGGGTCCGTCGTGGAACGCTCGGTCCTCGTCTTCACCGTGCTCAAGCTGGCCGGCGCGCTCTACCTGGTGTACCTCGGGGTGAAGGCGTGGCGTGAACGCGGGTCGCTGCGGGCCGCGTTCACGGGCGGCGAGGTGGCCGCGCACAGCGGGCTGCGCACCTTCTGGGAGGGGTTCGCGGTCGGTGTCACCAACCCGAAGACCATCGTGTTCTTCGCGGCCGTACTGCCGCAGTTCGTGGACCGCGACAGCGGACACGTCACGGTGCAGATGCTGGTGCTCGGCCTGGTCTTCAACGTGATCGCGCTGGCCTCCGACAGCGTGTGGGGCCTGATCGCGTCCACCGCCCGCGGCTGGTTCGCCCGCTCCCCGCGCCGGCTCTCCATGGTCGGCGGCGTCGGCGGCCTCACCATGATCGGCCTCGGGGTGACCGTGGCCGTGACGGGGCGCAAGGACTAGCCGGACCCTACAGCGCCCGGTACATCACATGCAGTCCCACCCGCCCGTAACGCGGATGCTCGTACGCCTCCGGGACCGTGCCCAGGATCTCGAAGCCCAGGGACGTCCACAGCTGCACGGCCGGGTTGGTCTCGACGACGGCGTTGAAGACCATCGCCCGGTAGCCGTGGGACCTGGCGGCGGCCAGGACGTGTTCGGCGAGGGCGCGGCCGATACCGCGGCCCGCCCGGTCGGGGTCGACCATGAAGCCGGCGTTGGCGATGTGCGCCGCGGGGCCGCCGTAGTTGGGGGTGACGAAGGCCGAGCCGACGACGGTGCCGTCCTCGTCCTCGACGACATAGACCCGTTTGGCCGGGTTCATCCAAAGGGCCCGGGCCGCCGCCTCGGAGGTGTCCGGGTCCCAGGTGTAGGTCTCTCCTGCGGCGACGATGCGGTGCCAGAAAGGCCAGATCCGCGGCCAGTCCTCGGCCGCGGCTTCTCTGATCTGCATGGGCGTGAGTCTCGCACGCCCATGCAGCCGGCGATCGCGAAGGTCCTGCCGGGGTCAGTCCACGCTGGGCAGGATGTGGGGCTCGGCGAGGTCGTCCTCGTAGCCTGCCAGGCGGATGGGGGCCGCGTGGGCCCAGACTTCCAGGCTGCCGAGTTCGTCCGACCGTCGGCCGGGGCGCTCCGTGCGTTCCTTGGGGCGCTGTTCGCGATTCGTCTTCTCCGGTGTCACCGCGCACTCCTTATGTGTCGGGTCACCCTCGGGGCGTGCCGGCCACTTTGCGGTCCGGCGCCTGACGCCCGCTCGGGTGTGAGTCGAAAGCAGTTCGGACGCGGTGGCGCCGGCAACTCGTGTGAGAACAGGCCGTTGTCTGCCGGCTTGCCCCGGGACGGACGTGGGTGTGGGTTGGACCCGTTGGTGCTGTCCGTCCACCCCAGATTAACCAAATGAGCGGGCGTCCGCTCTATGGGGCTGAAAACTTGGGGTTACTGTCATAAGTCGTCCGGTTTCAGACGCCTCTCCTGTCACTCGTTCGGTCTACAGGCGTACCGAAGGGCAACACCCGTTCCATGCCGGGTGCGAGCGCACGTTCGCCGGACTTCAGGACGTCGACTCGGGTTCGGTCCTCATCGGCGTCCGGGACGTCATCCATCTTCCGCCCGGGGACCGCGCCATCGCGATGGTGTTCCAGGACTACGCCCTCCCCCCGCATTTGTCGGCTGCCGACAACGGACGCGCTCCCGGCAGCACGCCGAGCACGCCGCTTGCGTGCTCGACCGGGGGCAGTCAGCCGACGCAGTTCAAGTCGCGTTGGCCGAATCGCAAGGCGGCCATGATCTGCTGACCGGACGGCAACGGCTTGTCCGGCGGAAGGACTGGCGCATGGAGCTGCGCAGTGTCGAGGAGCTGATGGATCTGCTGTACGCCTGCCGGGGCTCGTGGGACGCCCCGGGCCTGCGAAGTCGCCGGGTCGATCTGCACCAGCACGCGCTGCAGACCGCCGCTCTGCTGCGGCGGCGCCGCCCCGCCGACAAGGAACTCCAGGTCGCGGGCCTGGTCCACGCGATCGGCCCGCTGCTGCGGCCGGGCGACGAGAGCGCCCACCCGCAGTGCGCGGCCGACGCGGTGCGGGGCCTGCTCGGGGAGCGGGTCGCCCGGCTGGTGCGGGAGCAGCATCGCGGCGGGCTGCCCGCCGACGAGGATCTGCAGCGCCTGCGCCAGGCGGACGAGGAGGGCCGCAGCGCCGGCTTCGACGCGGGGGTGCTGGAGGACTGGCGCACGGTGCTGGAGCTGGTCGCCGCACGCAACTCCCGTCTTGGGGCTGTCGACTGACGGCCCGTCATGAGACGGTACGGCGATGACGTCGTCGTACGCACGCAAGGGGCACGCATTCGACGGGTACGGGCTCGAGGGCAGGGGCGCGATCGTCACCGGGGGGACTCGCGGGATCGGACGGGCCGTCGCCGGGCAGCTGACCGCGGCGGGGGCGCTGGTGTGCGTGACCGCGCGGAACGCGGACGAGGTGCGCTCCACGGCCGAGGAGCTGGGCGGCATCGGGGTGAGCGGCAGCGTCGCAGATCCGGATCATCTGCGGGACGTCACGGAGCGGGCCCTGCACGCGTTCGGCCGGATCGACGTCGTAGTGAACAACGCGGCGACGAACCAGCCGTACGGACCGCTCATGAACGTAGAACCCGATGCCTGGCGGGAGGCGTTCGCCGTGAACGTCGAGGCACCGCTCAGGCTGGTGCAGTGGGCGTGGCGGGCCTGGATGCGCGAGCACGGCGGCTCGGTCGTCAACGTCTGCACGGAGGGCGCAGGGCATGTGGGGCCGAACGTCGGCGCGTACGGCACCAGCAAGGCCGCGCTGCTGCATCTGACGCAGCAGCTCGCCGGG
The DNA here is from genome assembly GCF_039532765.1 of Streptomyces longisporus. NCBI lineage: Bacteria > Bacillati > Actinomycetota > Actinomycetes > Kitasatosporales > Streptomycetaceae > Streptomyces > Streptomyces longisporus. Next base: position 630,879 of record NZ_BAAASG010000007.1, on the reverse strand, counting down.
GAGCTGGCGCCGAGGGTGCGGGTCAACTCGGTCTCCCCCGGCCTTGTGCGCACCGAGATGGCGCGGTTCGTGTGGGAGCCGGGTGAGAAGGAGCCGGCGGCCGGTCTGCCGCTGGGGCGCATCGGTGAGCCTGAGGACGTCGCGTGGGCCGTGCTGTGGCTGGCCTCGGACGCCGCGCAGTGGATCACCGGCGCGGATCTGCTGGTGGACGGCGGCACGCGTGTCAGGACGGCGCACTCCGCGCAGGAGTACGCCGTCCACGACCGTCTTCGCTCATACGCACCACCTCGCTCGTGACGGTGGCTACGGCTGTGGCTCCCTCACGGGAACAGTGCGATCCCCAGGAGGATCAGCAGGATGATGCCGGCGACGAGCGCGACCGTGGCCCACGTGCCGCGGTGCTTCACCGAACTCGTGCCCCCGCCGCCGCGCGGCCGGTCCTCCGGCAGTTCGGCATGGTCGGGGCGGTCGCTGCCGTAGAACTGTTCGTCGGTCGGATAGCGGTTGCGCGGGTCGTTCTGCGCTCGCGGATCAATGCTGTGTGGACTGCTCATGGTCACTCCCTGGCACGGTAGATCACCAGGGTCCGGGTTCCCTACGGGCGCCGGGCCACACGTCGGGGCCGGTGGTTCACCACTTGCCGGGCGCGTAGTCCTTCAGGAAGACGCCGTACAGGTCCTCGCCCTGCTCGCCGCGCACAATCGGATCGTAGACCCGTGCGGCCCCGTCGACCAGGTCGAGCGGGGCGTGGAAGCCCTCCTCGGCCAGACGCAGCTTGTCGTAGTGGGGCCGCTCGTCGGTGATCCAGCCGGTGTCGACCGAGGTCATCAGGATGCCGTCGGTCTGGAACATCTCCTGGCCGCTGGTCCGGGTGACCATGTTCATGGCGGCCTTGGCGGCGTTGGTGTTGGGGTGGCCCGCGCCCTTGTAGCCGCGGCCGAAGACGCCCTCCATCGCGGAGACGTTCACGACGTACGCGCGTCCGCTGGCCGCCTTCCTCGCGGCGTCCGCCATGACCGGGCGCAGCTTGCTGATCAGGATGAACGGCGCCGTGTAGTTGCACAGCTGGGTCTCGAGGAGCTCGACCGGGGAGATCTGCTCGATGGTCTGCACCCAGGTGTTGGTGTCGACGACGTCGGGGACCAGGCCGCCGGCGTCGATGGCGGTGCCGTCGAGGTGCCGGGCGACGCTGGCGTTGCCCGCGACCAGGGCGAGGTCGGCGACCTGCTGGGCGTCCAGGCCGCTGGTGCCGAGCGGCAGGGCGGCCAGCCCGTCGACCGCTCCGGAATTGAAGGCGCCGATGACGTGGTGGGCGGGCAGCTCACCGGCGGGCAGCGGGGCGCTCTCGCCGTCGACCAGGGCGGCGTAGGCGGAGGGCAGGCGGCGCACGGTCTGCGTCGCGTTGTTGACCAGGATGTCGAGCGGGCCCGCCTCGGCGACCTGGTCGGCGAGGGCCACGGCCTGTGCCGGGTCGCGCAGGTCGATGCCGACGACCTCCAGGCGGTGCATCCAGTCCCCGGAGTCGTCCATGGCCTTGAAGCGGCGGATGGCGTCCTTGGGGAAGCGCGTGGTGATGGTGGTGTGCGCACCGTCGCGCAGCAGCCTGAGCGCGATGTACATGCCGATCTTGGCGCGGCCGCCGGTGAGCAGGGCGCGCTTGCCGGTGAGGTCGGCGCGGGCGTCGCGCTTGCCGCGGTTCAGGCGGGCGCAGTCGGGACAGAGCTGGTGGTAGAAGTAGTCGACTTCCACGTACCGGGTCTTGCAGGTGTAGCAGGAGCGGGGGCGCTGGAGTATCCCCGCGATCTTGCCCTCCGCCGTCGCCGACGAGGGCAGGATGCCCTCGGTCTCGTCGTCGATGCGCTGGGCGGAGCCGGTTGCCGTGGCCTCCGTGACCGCCTTGTCGTGGGCGGTCTTGGCGGCCCGGCGCTCCTGACGGCGGCGCTGCTTGACCGTGCGGTAGATGCCGGCGGTGGCCCGGCGCACGGCGATCGCGTCGGGGTGGTCGACCTCGAGCTTGTCGAGTTCCTCCAGGACGCTGAGGCAGACGGCGAGCCGCTCCGGGTCGATGCCGGGGCCGTACACGACCTCGTCACCGGGCTCGTACACGACCTCGTCCGTGATCGCCGAGCCTTCGTCTGTCACCGTCATCGCGCTGCCGCTTCCCTGATCACCCGCGCGGCGCTCCGACCGCGTCCGCTTTCGAACGGGGAATTGTACGGAGCGCCGGGCCAGTCCTCCAAAATCCGGGAGGCTAGGAACCGCAGGCGGTGATGAGCGTGTCGACCTCCTCGGCGAGGGCGGCGGCCAGCCGGTCCAGGTCCGGTACGGCCTGGGCGTCGGCGACGAGGCCGTAGTGGACGTGTCCGCGATAGGTGGAGACGGCCACCGCCAGGGACTGGCCGCGGGCCAGCGGCGCGAACGGGAACACCTGCGTGACCGGGTTGCCGCCGAGCTTCAGGCCGAGGCTGGGCAGCGGCACGCTGGTGACCAGGATGTCGAACCAGAGGCGGGCGGCCTGGCTGACCAGCGGTCCGCCGAGCCGGTGGCCGAGCGCGGGCACGTGGTCGGCGAGCAGGGCGACGGCGCCCGCGCCCCGGTTGGGGCCGGCATCCTTGTTGCGGTCCATGGCGGAGCGGACCGTGTCGAGGCGGCCGAGCGGGTCGGGGTCGTCGACGGGAAGCCGTATCACGTAGCCGGAGAGCCGGTTGCCCTGTGGGCTGGCGGTGCGCGGGCGGCGCTTGGAGACGGGGATCAGGGCGCGTGGCCGGACACCGTCGCTGCCGTCGCCGCGTTCGTCGAGCCAGCGGCGCAGGGCGCCCGCGACCAGGGCGATCAGGACGTCGTTGACGGTGCCGCCCTGGGCCTTGCGGATGCGGTGCACGTCGTCCAGGTCGAGGACCACGCCGGCCGTGCGTCGGGTGCCGGTGGCCTCGGCGGTGAACGCGGGCGAGGAGCGCACCCCCAGGCTGGAGACGGCCAGCGAGGCGCCGATGTCGAGGGCGCGCCCCACGTCGGACAGGGTGCCCCGGACCAGCTCGGGCAGTTTGCGCACGTCGGGCAGCAGGCCGGGCCTGGGCTCCGCGGGGCGGGGCCCCCGCTCCGGCATGTCCATCGGGTCCAGGATGGCGGCGGCGAGGGTCAGCGCGCGCAGACCGTCGGCCAGGGCGTGGTGGAACTTGAACAGCACCGCGAAGGACACACCGTCCTCGCCCGGCAGCACATGCGCCTCCCACGGCGGCCGGCCGCGCTCCAGTGAGCGCTCCATGAGCCGGCCGGCCTCGGCGTGGAAGTCCGCGGTCGGCGCGTGCAGCCGCACATGGTGGAGCGGATCGAAACCGGGGTCTGGCTCACGGGTGGCGCTGCCGAACGACAGCGGCCGCAGCGGGGACGGCTGCCATATGTCGCGGATGCGCATCCGCAGGCCGGGTACGGCCGCGGCCCGCGCGGCGAGCAGGTCGGCGGCGTGGGCGCCCGCGGTGGGCGAGTGCGCCGAGAAGATCCCCAGCGCCCCCAGGTGCATGGGGTGTTCCGCGGACTCGATGTTCCAGAACGCCAGGTCGAGAGGAGCGAGCAGGTCAGAAGTCAATGGCTTGCCTCGCGTCGACGAAGGGTGAGCCAGCAGTCAACCTCCCCCAGGCGATTACGGTCAAGTACGATCAAGCTACGCACAGTTAACAGCAGATTAAGTCCCGCCTCTCGGCGAGAGGCGGGACTCAAGAGACACCTGAGGTCACTTCAGCGCGGGCGGTGCAGCCTGCGCCGATGTTCCCCACTCAGACGGGCGCGAGCCGACCGTGAAGTCGAGCGCGCGCAGGGAGCGCAGCGAACCGGTCCTCAGGTATGTCCGGTCGTAGGCCGTTCCGTCCGTGCGGGCCGACTGGATGTACCGCTCGGCGGCGGAAGTGCCGGGTGCGGTGATCGTCAGGGCGCCGCGCGGGAAGTAGCGGCGGTCGAGCGTCAGGTCGACGCGGTCGAAGACGGGCGTGGACAGTCCCCAGGTGTCGTAGCCGGGCTGCACCGGGAAGAGCCCGATCGACGACAGCACGTTCCAGGCGGACATCGTCCCCAGGTCGTCGTTGCCGGTCATACCGGTGGGACCGTCCGTGAACAGGGTCAGCGCCGCGTGCACGACATCGGTCGTCTTCCACGGCTCACCCGTCGAGAGGTAGGTGTACGGGGCGATGAGGCCGGGCTCGTTCTGCGGGTTGTACTTGTCGGCGTTGTAGTAGTCGTACGGGCCGTTGACCCACACCTCGCGGGCCGTCTTCGCCGGGTCGGCCAGCAGCCGGTCGTAGGCAAAGAAGGAGTCGAGCCGGTCGTTCGCGGCCTGCTCGCCGCCGATCAGGCCCACCATGCCCGGCAGGTCCTGCGGGACCAGCCACTGGTACTGCCAGGACGTGCCCTCGTGGAAGCCCTCGCTCTGCGCCGGGTCGGACGGCCCGGTGAAGGCGCCGGAGGCGTCGCGGGCACGGAAGAAGCCGGTCGAGGGGTCGAAGAGGTGGCGGTAGCTCTGGGCCCGGGCGGCATACCGGTCGGCGTCCGCCGTGTGGCCGAGACCGCGGGCCATCTGCGCGAGCATCGCGTCCGACAGGGCGTACTCCAGGGTCGCCGAGGCGCCGTGGTCGTAGTCCGAGTCGCCCGGCTTCACATGCGGGCGGCCCTTGATGTACGGCGCGAAGCCGTCCGCGATGTACTCCTTGTTGGCCTCACGGCCCACCGCCGGCGAGTCCGCGGGCGGTACCCCGTCGGCGTTCTGCTTCAGCGCCCGGTAGGCCCGTTCTGCGTATCCTTCGGCTCCCTTGAGCAGGCCCTGCTGGTAGGCGTTGGTGAGGAACGGGGTGACCGGGTCGCCGGTCATGATGTTCGTCTCGACGGTGCCGTAGCCCCACTTGGGCAGCCAGCCGCTCTCCTCAGAGATCTTGATCACCGAGATCGCCATGTCGCGCGCCTCGCGGGGTGCGAGCAGGGACAGGAGCTGGGACTGGGTGCGGTAGGTGTCCCACAGGGACCAGTTCTGGTAGTAGGTGAAGCCTTCGGTGCGGTGGGTCTTCTGGTCCCAGCCGGTGTAGCGGCCGTCGGCGTCGCTGCCGATGTTGGGGGCCAGGAACGAGCGGTACAGCGCCGAGTAGAAGGTCCGGCGCAGACTGTCCGCGCCGCCCTTCACCCGTACGTCGTCGAGGCGGTCCTCCCACGCCTGCTGCGCCGCGTGGCGTACGGCGTCGAAGGAACGGCCGCCCTCCGCGCGGAGGTTGACCGCGGCGCCGTGCGCGTCGACGTAGGACAGGGCGGTGGTCGCCTCGACCGTGCGGTCCTTGGTCGTATCGAAGCGGACGTATGCCCCGCCGCGGCCGGTCTTCGAGCCCGCGGTCACGGTCGAGCCGTCCCAGGTGCCGTAGGCGGTGAAGGGACGGTCGAAGCGGGTGATCGTATAGACGGTGTACGGCTTGGTGTCCTGGCAGAAGCCGCGGCCGGTGATGGCGGTGCGCACGGTGCGGCTGTCCAGGATCTCGACCTTGGTGGAGACCGTGGTGTGCAGCGACTGGGCCGCGTTGAGCAGGACGTTGGCCTTGCCGGTGGCCGGGAAGGTGTAGCGCTGCACGCCGGTGCGCGCGGTGGCGGAGAGTTCGGCCTCGATGCCGGTCTTCAGGCCGACCCGGTAGTAGCCGGGGCTCGCGGCCTCGTCGTCGTGGCTGAACTCGGCGGCGTACTTGGCGTAGTCCGTCTGGGTGACGTCACCCGTGGTCGGCAGCACCGGGAGGTCTCCGCCGAGCCCGCAGCCGACGCCGGACAGATGGACCAGGGAGAAGCCGCGAATGTGGTTCTGGGAGTAGTCGTAGCCGGTGTTGTGGCCGGTGTCCGGGGAGAGCTGCACCATGCCGAAGGGCACGGCGGCGCCGGGGTAGGTGTTGCCCTCGTTCTCGGTGCCGATGAACGGGTTGACCAGATCGGTGAGTTGACCGTGGTTCGGCTCGGTGGCCTGTGCGGTGGCGGGTGCGGCGAACAGCGCGGAGGCTGCCAGCGCACCTGCCGTGCACAGGCGCAGGCGCCGGGTCCGTCTCATGTCGGGAGTCCTCCGGGGTTCAGGGGGTCGGGCAGCCTGCGGGAGTCGCCTGGGAAGCGTCGCGGATCAGGGCCTGCTGGGCCGTGCGCACACGCTGGACGTCCGGTTTGAGCACCTTGCGGTCGTACGTCAGCAGGCCGTTGAGCTCGCCCTCGACGTCGGAGATCTGGGTGTAGACCGCGCCGTTGCTCCCCTTGCAGGCGAGGGCGTGCACCTCGGCGAGCTTGGTCAGGTAGTCGTCGGTGTAGGCCGCCGGGTCGACGTCGACGTACGACTGCTGCACGGACCAGGCGTGGCCCGGCACCGCGAGGCCGAGGCCGCCGTACTCGCCGCTGACCAGGGCGCGTCGACCGTCGGGGTGCGGGGGCAGGGCGGGGCTGGGGTAGCCGTGCTCGTCCATGATGTCGCCGGTGCCGCCGTCGGCCCCGAGGTTGAGCCCGGACATGGAGTCGACCAGCCGGGTCGGGTCCCAGGCCTTCGCCTGGTCGGCGATGCGGGCCTCGTCGTACTGGCCCCAGCCCTCGTTGAAGGTGACCCACATGACGACCGACGGGCTGCTGATGTGCTCGTCGATCAGCTGCTTCATCTCGCGCTCGTACTCGGCGCGGGCGGCCGGGCTCGGGTCCACCCCGGCGGTCATCGCGGGCATGTCCTGCCACACCATCAGGCCCAGTCGGTCGGCCCAGTAGAACCAGCGGTCCGGCTCGACCTTGATGTGCCCCCGCACGGCGTTGAAGCCGAGCTGCTTGTGGACCTTCAGGTCGTGGGCGAGGGCCTCGTCGGTCGGCGCGGTGTACAGGCCGTCGGGCCAGAACCCCTGGTCGAGCGTGGCCATCATGAAGACCGGTCTGCCGTTGAGGAGGGTGCGCGGGACGCCGTTCACCTTCTCGACGGCTATCGAGCGCATCCCGAAGTAGCTGCCGACGCGGTCGGCGCCGACGGTGACCTTCAGGTCGTAGAGGAACGGGTCGTCGGGCGACCACAGGTGCGGGTCATGGATCGTCAGGGTCAGGGGGCCGCCGGTGCGGCCACGGGCCGTGGCGACCTTGCGCTTTCCGTCGTACGCGGTCGCCATGATCGGGACGCCGTCGCGAACTCCCTTCGCTTCGACGGTGAGTTGGCTCTTGGCGACGTCAGGGGTCAGCTTGAGGGAGTCGACGTGATCGGTCGCCACCGGCTCCATCCACACCGTCTGCCAGATGCCCGAGGTGGGCGTGTACCAGATGCCGCTGGGATCCAGGCGCTGCTTGCCGAGCGGCGGGTTCTCGCCGGTGGCCGCGTCGGTGGGGTCGTACACGCCGACGATCAGTTCCTGGGTGCGGCCCGGTCGGAGGGCATCGGTGATGTCGGCGCTGAACTTGTCGTAGCCGCCCCGGTGCTGGGCCACCTCGATGCCGTTGACGTACACCTCGGCCCGCCAGTCGACGGCGCCGAAGTTGAGCCGCAGCCGCTTGCCGGAGCCGATGTGCCAGTCGGCGGGGACGGTGAAGGTGCGGCGGTACCACATGCGGTCCTCGTGTCGTTCGAGGCCGGAGAGCTGGGACTCCACGGGGTACGGGACGAGGATGCGCTCTGCGAGGGTCTTGCCGACGGGCGGCTTCTCCCCGGCCGTGGCGGCGGAGAACTGCCAGCGGCCGTTGAGGCCCAGCCAGGCGGGGCGGGTCAGCTGTGGGCGCGGGTATTCGGGGAGGGCGTTGTCCGGGCCCACCTGGTCGGCCCATTGCGTGCGCAGTTCGTACGTGGAGTGGTTCGGGCCGCTGCTCCAGAACTCCTTGACAACGTTGCCGTCAGCCATGGTGAGGGACCCGTTTCCGTCGTAGCGGACGTCGGCGGTGCCGCGTGCGGTACCGGTCTTGTTGCCGACGACGGGTTCCTTCAGGGTGACGAGGAGCGCCCTCGGGTCGGCGGGGTCCGGCCGGGCGGATGCCAGGGGCCACTTGGCGCCGCCGATCACCGCTTCGAGATGGTCGGTCAGGCGGGCCGGGGGTGCGGCGAGGCGCTGGGGGAAGTCGAGCTTGAGGGTGCGCCCTGTGCCGGTGACCGTGGCGGCGGTGGCGCCGTCGTACGCCCATCCGTCGGGGAGGCGGAAGGCCGACTGCGGGACGGGCTCCTTGCCGCCGCCGGGCTGTGTCCAGCGCAGGTGGAGGTTGGAACCGCCGTAGTGCTCGAAGTACTCGACCTTGATGTCGTAGGCCTTGCCCGCGGCCAACTCGACCGGCGCACCGGTCTGTTCGCGGTCCCAGTCGTCCACCCAGTGGTCGATGACGAGCTTCCCGCCGATCCACAGCCGGAAGCCGTTGTCGCCGGTGATCGAGAAGGTGTGGGGACCGGTCCTCTCCGGCACGATCCTTCCGGTCCAGCGGACGCTGACGTCGTCCGACTGCCCGGTGGTGAAGGCGAGGCGCGGCTCGAGGTCGTCGAAGTCGAGGCTCGGGTCGAATGCGGTGGCCTTGAGCCGGTCGAAGTCGAAGGCGCCGGGGGCGGACTGGGTGTAGTACTCGCCCTTCAGGCCGTGGATCTCCATGGGGTCGTCGGTGGCGGCGGTCGCGGTGGTGGCGGCGAGTCCGGCGGCGCCGAGCAGCGTGGCGAGCAGTAAGGCGAGTCTGTCTCTGAGGCGTCGGAAGTGCACGGAACCTCCCGTAACAACGTTGTCATGGACAGCAGTTGGCATGACAACACGGATTCCGGATTCCGTCCAGGGACATGACAAGCCGCACCGGATGCCGTTCGCCGGGCGGGCGCGGAGGATGGGAGCAGGAACCCGTCTCGGCAGAGAGAAGGCGACGACGATGCCGAAGGTTTCCAAGGACACGGCCACCCAGGGCGGCGACTTCGGTCCGGTCGTGGACCGCGGCGAGGAGTTGGACGACTACAGGATCGACTTCCTGACGTTCCGCGAGGACGTCGACCACGGGCCGCTGCTCAAGGGACTGCCCGACGACCGGTGCCAGTGCCCGCACTGGGGCTATGTCTTCAAGGGCGAGCTCACCTTCCACTACGCAGATCACGACGAGATCTACCGGAGCGGCGACGCGTTCTACGCCCCGCCCGGTCATGTGCCCGTCCACACGGAGCCCGGCAGCGAGTATCTGCAGATCAGCCCCAAGGACGAGCTGCGCCCGACCAGCGAGGCGATCATGAAGAACTTCCAGTCGATGCGGCCGCCGGGCTGAACCTGTCGCCTAGGTGACCAGCTGCCCCTTCCCCAGCGCGATCACCCCGCCCTTGGAGACGGTGTACAGCTCGGCGTCCCGCTCCGGATTGACGCCGATCGTCGCGCCCGGCGGTACCTCGACGTTCTTGTCCAGCACCGCCCCGCGCACGACCGCACCCCGCCCTATGTGAACGTTGTCGTGCAGCACCGAGCCCTGGACGACGGCGCCCGGGTCGACCCTGACGCCGGGCGACAGGATGGAGCGGGTGACCTGGCCGCGGATCAGGCAGCCCGCGCTGATGATGGACTCGCTGGCCATGCCGCCCGCGTTGAAACGGGCCGGGGAGAGCTGGTTGGAGTGGGTGTAGATCGGCCACTGGCGGTTGTACAGGTTGAAGGCGGGCCGCTCGGCGATCAGATCCATATGGGCGTCGTAGTACGCGTCGAGCGTGCCGACGTCGCGCCAGTAGCCGCGGTCGCGGTTGGTCTCGCCGGGCACGTGGTTGGCGCTGAAGTCGTACAGCTGGGCCTCGCCGCGCTCGGTGAGCGCGGGCAGGATCGAGCCGCCCATGTCGTGCACGGAGTTCTCGTCGTCGGCGTCCCGCTGCAGCGCCTCGATCAGCGCCTTGGTGGTGAAGATGTAGTTGCCCATGGAGGCGAAGATCGTCTCCGGGTCGTCCACGAGACCGGGCGGATCGACGGGCTTCTCCAGGAAGCGCTCGACGGTCAGGCCGTCCGAGCCCGGGGTGATCACACCGAACTGCGAGGACTCGGCGCGCGGCACGCGGATGCCCGCGACCGTGACGCCCGCACCGCTCTCGATGTGCTGGGCGAGCATCTGCCGCGGGTCCATGCGGTAGACGTGGTCGGCGCCGAACACCACGACGTACTCGGGCCCTTCGTCGTGCACCAGGTTCAGCGACTGCAGCAGCGCGTCGGCGCTGCCCAGGTACCAGCGCGGGCCGAGCCGCTGCTGCGCGGGAACCGGGGTGACGTAGTTGCCGAGCAGGCTCGACATCCGCCAGGTGGTGGTGATGTGCCGGTCCAGCGAGTGCGACTTGTACTGCGTCAGCACGCAGATGCGCAGGATGTCGCCGTTGACGAGGTTGGACAGGACGAAGTCGACGAGGCGGTACGTACCGCCGAAGGTGACCGCTGGTTTCGCGCGGTCCGCAGTCAGGGGCATGAGGCGTTTGCCTTCTCCGCCCGCCAGTACGATCCCGAGCACCGAAGGTCCGCCACGACGCATGGCCGCTCCCCTCACCGTGGTTGATCCATGCCTGCCCCTGAGCAGCGCCCAGTAAGCCTGTTCGAGGAACCCGGCCGTTCTATTCCTGTTTGAGGATCTCCTCGTAAAGACGGACCGTACGGCGGGCGACGGCGTCCCAGCCGAACTCCCCCACCGCGCGCTCCCGGCCCGCCTCGCCCATCCGCGCGGCGGCCTCCGGGTCTCCGATCACCTGGTCCAGCGCCCGCGCGAGACCCGCCTCGAAGTCGTCGTCCACGTCGACGAGCAGGCCCGTCTTGCCGTCGTCCACGACCTCGGGGATGCCGCCCACCCGGGAGGCCACGACGGGTGTCCCGCAGGCCATCGCCTCCAGGTTGACGATCCCGAGGGGTTCGTACACCGAAGGGCAGACGAACGCGGCGGCGTGGGTGAGGAGTTGGATCACCTCGGGGCGGGGCAGCATCTGCGGGATCCAGTGCACGTGCTCGCGGACGCGGCTGAGCTCCTGGTAGAGGTCGCGGAACTCCCGGTCGATCTCCGGCGTGTCGGGCGCCCCGGCACACAGCACGACCTGCACGCCCGGGTCGATGTCCCGCACCGCGCGCAGCAGATGGGGCACACCCTTCTGGCGGGTGATGCGGCCGACGAACAGGATGTACGGGCGGTCGGTGTCCAGGCCGACGCGATCGAGCACGTCGGTGCCGCGGTCGGGCCGGTACAGCGTGGTGTCGATGCCGTTGTGCACGACCTGCACCCTGGCCGCGTCCAGGGCCGGATAGCAGGTGAGGATGTCCTCGCGCATGGCGCCGGACACGGCGATCACGGCGTCGGCGCTCTCGATCGCGGTGCGCTCGGCCCAGCTGGAGAGGGCGTATCCGCCGCCGAGTTGCTCGGCCTTCCAGGGGCGCAGCGGCTCAAGGGAGTGCGCGGTCATCACATGCGGAATGCCGTACAGGAGCTTGCCGAAGTGGCCGGCGAGGTTGGCGTACCAGGTGTGGGAGTGCACCAGTTCGCGCCCTTCGAGGCCGGCGGCCATCGCCAGGTCCACGGAGAAGGTGCGCAGCGCGTCGTTGGCGGTGTCCAGGGCGGCCCAGGGGCGGTGGCGTACGACGCCGACTCCGCGGCCCTCGCCCCAGCAGTGCACCTCGAGGTCGACCAGGGAGTTCAACTCCCGGGCGAGGAACTCGACATGGACGCCGGCGCCGCCGTACACATCCGGCGGGTACTCCCGGGTCAGCAGTCCGACTCGCACCCGCAACCCCCAGCTCTCGGCGACCGGTTCCCTCATGGTCACCCAGATGCGCCGTGCGCGGAAGAGCGCGGCGGTCGTGTGAAGCAACAGTCACCGCATACGCCCCCGCCGGGCACACGGTAGTAGAGGCAGCAGCTGCGGCGCCGGAAGGAGGTGCCGCTGAGGGTGCCGGCGTCCGCCAGGAGCGGGTGGGCGAGGAGTTCCGCGGCGAGGGTACGGGTGCGGGCGGCGTCCTCGGTGCGGCCGCACCGGCCCGCCCACTGCACCAGCTGTCGGGCGGCTCCCGCCAGCGCGGAGGCCGCGTTGCCCCACAGCAGGCCGGGGGCGATCCGGTGGTGCGCCCGCAGCGCCGTCGCCAGCGGGGCGAGGTGGCCGTGCAGGACCACGTCCGCGAGGGTCGCGGGCTCCGCGGGCAGCGAGCGGACCTGGGTGAGCCACAGGTCGTCGGGGGCGGAGGCGTCGGGGTCCCAGTGCAGCAGCCCCGGATCCAGGTCGGGCACGCGGCCGTAGAGCGCGGCGCAGCCGAGCGTCGCCGACCACAGCCGGGCCGCCAGCCCCTGCTGGGCCACCGAGGCCGCGATCCGCGACTCGGGGGCGCGAAGAACCTGCGCGACCTTTTCGACCCGGAAAGTAATAGCATTTCCGTACACATCGGAAGACCGGTTCTCGTACGCGTCGGCGAGCGTCGGCAGTGGCGCGCCTGGCGCTTCGCCCGTCCGCAGTGCGAAAAAGCCGCCGAGCGGTCCGAGGGCGGCAAGATCCTGATCGAGGTCCACGAACAGCAGTAGTACCAAGGTCCCTCAGGGGTTCCCACTGGGGGTGTCCACCCCGTGTCGCCCACCCTGGGGAGGACGGCGCCCGATTCGTACTCCATCGGCAGTAGGACCCATTGCCTGCTCTGGGACGACGACGGGAACAGATCGACAAGGCATCGTGTTCGCTATGAAGGCCGACCGTTCGCCGCGCAGGGCTCCGCGCCCCCGCCACACGCAGAGGAGCAACTCATGAGTGCCCTCGCGTTGTCCGTCCTCCTCTCGCTCGTCTCCGCCGTCGCCTACGCCGGCGGGGCGATCGTGCAGGAGTACGTGGCGGTGTCCTCGCCCGTTCAGGAGTACGCGCCGCTGCGCCGGCCGACCTGGTGGGCCGCGGTGGCGCTCAACGGCCTCGGCGGACTGCTGCACGTGGTGGCGCTGGCCTACGGCCCGCTGAGCCTGGTACAGCCGCTGGGCGCGCTGACCATAGTGTTCGCGCTGCCGATGGCCGCGCTCTTCGTGGGCCGCAGGGCCGGGGCGACCGCCTGGCGGGGCGCGGTCATGGCGACCGTGGGTCTCGCCGGACTGCTGGCCCTGGTCGGCTCCTCCGACGCGCAGTCCCTGGACACGGCCCAGCGGATCGGCGTCGCCGTGGTCTCCGGCAGCGTCGTCGTGGCCCTGATGATCGCGGGCCGGGCCGCCCACCGGCACCCGGCGGTGCGCAGCATGCTGCTCGCGACCGCGTCCGGCATCGCCTTCGGCATGTCCTCGGTCTTCACGAAGACCGTCGCGGTCGACTGGACCGCCGGCGTCTCCGCGGCCGACATCCCCGCCCTGGCCGTGATCGGCGTCTTCGCCACGGCCGGCATGCTGCTCTCCCAGGCCTCCTACCGCGGCGCCGGACTCGCGGCCCCGCTGGCCACGCTGACCGTCGTGAACCCGGTGGTGGCGGCCGCGGTCGGCATCACGATGTTCGGCGAAACCTTCCGCTACGGCAGCACGGGCACCGCCCTCGCCCTGAGCTGCGGAGTGGTCGCGGCCGGCGGCCTGATCCTGCTGACGACGGAGCGCCTCGCCCGCACGACCGCCGAGACCGCGCCGGAGCCGGCCACCGAGCCGATCACCGTCACGGAACCCATCGAGGAGTCCGTCGAGGACCTGCTCGCCGCGATCCCCGAGCAGCCGGTGGCCGCACTCCGCGAGGAGATCCTCGTCCCCGCCCAGGTCGGCCCCACCGTCCTCGCGGTGGCCTACGACGAGGACGACGAACGGCCCCCGGATCCCGCCCGCTACCGCTTCTACGGCCCCTTCTACGGCGGCTCGTACATCCCGTCGCCGAAGGCCGACCGGCACCGGGAACGCGTCAAATCCTGACGCCACCGGCCCTGAGATACGCGAGAGGGTCGATGTCGGTACCGAATTCGGGCCCCGTCCGCACCTCGAAGTGCAGATGCGGGCCCGTTGCGTTGCCCGTCGCCCCGGAGCGCCCTATGCGCTGCCCGCCGCCCACGCTCTGCCCGGCCTGCACGGAGATCGCCGAGAGATGGCCGTACTGGCTGTAGCGGCCGTCGGCGTGCCGGATCACCACCTGGTAGCCGTAGGCACCGCCCCAGCCGGCAGAGACGACGCGGCCCGCGGCGACGGCCTTCACGGTCGTCCCGGTGGGCACGGGGAAGTCGACGCCGGTGTGGTAGCCCTTCGACCAGGAGGCCCCGGCGACGTGGTACGGGGTGCCGATCGGGCCGCTCACCGGAGCGATGAGGGAATGGCTGGTAGTGGTCTTCTCCTCGGTGGCCGAAGAGGCCTTCCGCGCCGAGGACTTGGAGGCTGTGTGGTGCGTGGCGGGGGCCTTCGCCCGCAGGTTCAGCCGCTGCCCCGGAAGGATCAGGTCGGGGTCGGCACCGACGGTCTTCCGGTTCGCGGCGTACAGCCGCTGCCAGCCGCCCCGGACGTGCTCGGTCTCGGCGATCCGGGAGAGGGAGTCACCGCGGACCACCGTGTACATCTCTGCCGTACCGGCCCGGGACTGGGGCGTGGCGTGCGGCTTCACGTCCTCGACGGAGGTCTTCACGGGGGTCTTCTCGGCGGAGGCCGGGTGGACGTCCGGGCTGCCACCACCCCGCGTCAGCCCCGCCTGCTGCGAGCACACCGGCCAGGCGTGCGGCCCCTGCCCCTGAAGGACCTTCTCCGCCACGGCGATCTGCTGGTCCTTGGTGGCCAGGTCGGCGCGCCGCGCGTACTTCGCGCCGCCGTAGGACTCCCAGGTGGACTGGGTGAACTGCAGCCCGCCGTAGAAGCCGTTGCCGGTGTTGATGCTCCAGTTGTTCGTCGACTCGCAGGCGGCGACCTTGTTCCAGGTGGACACGTCGGCCGCGTGCGCGGTGCCGGTGCCGATCAGCGGGATCGCCATGCCGGCGCCGCCGACCGTGACGGTGAGTGAGGCGCGGTTGATCCTGTTCGGCTGATACCGGCGGTGCCGGCCGCGTACGGCCATGGAGATCCCCCTCGACATATGCCAGAAGGGCCAAAAGTAAGTGCCCCGAACAGGCCATGACAAGACGGCAATCGGCCGCCCTGTCCCTCGAACAACCAGCGGTGCACGCCAGTTGCAGAACAGCTGAGGCGGCTGGGGCCCGTCGTGCGTATCTGCCTGCGAAAAGTCGGCCACCCCGGACATGCGCTCGGCGTACCGGCACGTCAGGATGGTCGTCGGGGCGATACTGACGTGCACGACCGGCACCACCGATACCGGATCCTTTAGGAGCCAACCGAATGAGCAACTCAGCCCAGATCGGCGTCACGGGACTCGCGGTCATGGGCCGCAATCTCGCCCGTAACTTCGCGCGCAACGGCTACACGGTCGCCTTGCACAACCGCACAGTGGCGCGTACGAACGCCCTGGTCGAGGAGTTCGGGCACGAGGGTGACTTCATCGCGGCGGAGACCGCCAAGGAGTTCGTGGCGGCGCTGGAGCGGCCGCGGCGCCTGGTCATCATGGTCAAGGCGGGCGACCCGACCGACGCGGTGATCCAGGAGTTCGCCCCGCTCCTGGAGCCCGGCGACATGATCATCGACGGTGGCAACGCACACTTCGCGGACACCCGCCGCCGGGAGCGCGAACTGCGCGAGCAGGGCATCCACTTCGTCGGCATGGGCGTCTCCGGCGGCGAGGAGGGCGCGCTCAACGGTCCGAGCATCATGCCGGGCGGCCCGAAGGAGTCGTACGACTCGCTCGGCCCGATGCTGGAGAAGATCTCCGCGAAGGCGAAGGACGGCGCGCCCTGTGTGACGCATGTCGGTCCCGACGGCGCCGGACACTTCGTGAAGATGGTCCACAACGGCATCGAGTACGCCGACATGCAGCTGATCGGCGAGGCGTACCAGTTGCTGCGCGATGTGGCCGGATACTCCCCCGCGCAGATCGCGGAGATCTTCCGCACGTGGAACACGGGCCGCCTGGACTCCTACCTGATCGAGATCACGGCCGAGGTGCTGTCCCACGTGGACGCGGCGACCGGCAAGCCGTTCGTGGACGTGGTGGTGGACCAGGCCGAGCAGAAGGGCACCGGCCGCTGGACCGTCCAGATCGCCCTCGACCTGGGCGTTCCGGTGTCGGGCATCGCGGAGGCGGTCTTCGCCCGCTCGCTGTCGGGTCACGCGGCGCTGCGCGAGGCCTCGCGCGGGCTGACCGGCCCGAAGGCCTCCCCGCTGTCCGAGGCGGAGGCGGGGGCGTTCGCGGACCGTGTGGAGCAGGCCCTCTACGCCTCGAAGATCGTGTCGTACACGCAGGGCTTCCACGAGATCGCGGCGGCCCGTGAGGAGTACGACTGGGACATCGACCTGGGCGCTGTCTCCGCGATCTGGCGCGGCGGCTGCATCATCCGAGCGGCCTTCCTCGACCGCATCCGCTCCGCGTACGACACCCGGGCCGACCTGCCGAGCCTGCTGTCGGACGAGACGTTCGCCCAGGAGATCGCCGACGCCCAGGACGACTGGCGCGAGGTCATCGTCGCCGCCACCCGCCAGGGCGTCCCGACGCCCGGCTTCGCCGCGGCCCTCGCCTACTACGACGCCCTGCGCGCGGAGCGGCTGCCGGCCGCGCTGACCCAGGGCCAGCGTGACTTCTTCGGCGCGCACACGTACCGGCGCACGGACCGGGACGGCTCGTTCCACACGCTGTGGGGCGGGGACCGGTCGGAGGTCGACGCGTAGCGGTCAGCCGTACGCGGCGGCGGGCGGCCCGAGCGGCCGCCCGCCGTCTTTGTCCGCCCGTACATCCGCCGGGTGGTTCAGGTCAGCGGTGGCCCGGGCTCCGGGTTCGGCACGGGTTCCGGTCCCGGGGGGATCGGCGACGGGTCCGGCGGCGCGGGTGGTGTGGGCTCCGGGCCCGGAGGTGCGGGCGGGGTGGGTTCCGGGCCGGGTGGTGCCGGTGGCGTGGGCTCCGGGCCGGGCGGCGGCTGGGGGTTGGGGACCGGCGACGGGTAGGGGTCCGGCGGTTGCGGGCCCGGACCAGGCGTGGGACCCGGTGGTACGGGGTCGGGGTGCGGATCGGTCATGGTGTCCTCCGGCCAGTCGGTCGAGGTCGGCTCTGGACTACTGCCCCGCGTACCCGACGGCCGCCTTCGCACTCACCCGCCCGCAGGACGGCACGGCGTCCAGGTGGGCCTACCCGGCGCGTACCGCCCGGGCGCCCGCGGCGAGGCCGGGACGCGGGCTGGACAGCACCGGGACCGCCGTGGTCGTCAGCCGCTGGGCCGGGGCCATGGAGCCCTGGGCGAGGACGATCGCGTCGGCGCCGGTGACCGCGTCGGCCGCGGCCGCCACGAGACGGGCGCAGCCCTCGCCGTCACCCGCCGCGAAGCGGTCCCAGGCACCCTCGACGAGCCGGGTCCGCACCTCGACCGGACGTCCGGCGCGACGGGCCTCCTCCTCGATCAGGGCCACCGTCGGCCCGAAGGTGCTCTCCACGCTGGCGAGCACGACGATCCGCGGACCGGCGGCCACCGCGGCGGCCGCCATCGGACGGTCGCTGCGCAGCACCGGCACGCCGGGGGTGGCCGCCTCCGCGACGCCGCCGATGGTCGAGCAGGTGCACAGGACGGCCCGCGCGCCCTCGGCGACCGCCTCGTCCAGCGCGGCTCGCACCTCGTCCGCCACCGCCTCGGGCCCCTCGCGACGGGCCCGGGCCAGCAGCTCCTCGTCGACGAAGTGCCGCAGTTCCAGGCCCTCGTGGTCCTCGTCGCGCAGGGCCTCGAAGACGGGGATGTGCGCGGCCGAGGTGTGCAGAAGGGCGAGCATGCGGGTGGCAGGCCTTTGTGAGAAGGGATACGGACGGGCTCAGAAGCGACCGGGGTGCTCCACCACCCATTTCTTCGCGGCTCGCAGCAGCTCCGGGTCGGCGGCCGGAGCCTCGTCGGGGTGGCGTTCGGCCCACTTGGTGACGTACGGGCACAGGGGGGCGACGACGACGCCCTCGCGCCCGGCGATGGCGTAGAGCTCGCGGGCCAGCGAACCCGCGATGCCCTTGCCCTCGTGGGCCGGTTCCACGATCGTGTGGACGGGAACCAGGGCGCGCCCGGGAGATTCGAGGACGAAGTACTCGATGTGGCCGACGACTTCGCCGCCCGTA
The DNA here is from genome assembly GCF_039532765.1 of Streptomyces longisporus. Taxonomy (NCBI): domain Bacteria; kingdom Bacillati; phylum Actinomycetota; class Actinomycetes; order Kitasatosporales; family Streptomycetaceae; genus Streptomyces; species Streptomyces longisporus. The sequence goes on along the minus strand of NZ_BAAASG010000007.1, from coordinate 612,803 downwards.
CCGTCGCCGACGGCCTCCAGGCGGCCCGCCGCCCGGTCGTCGCGGATCTCGATGTCGCTCATGGGCACGCTCCTGGTTCCAGGGGTCCGGGTGTGGATCAGGCCGGTACGACCTGCGGGCTGCGCTCCTGGTCCGAACCCGGTACCGGCTCGGACGGGTCGGCGCCCAGGGCCACGATGCGGTTGTCGCGGTCCACGTGCACGACGCGGGGTTCGAGTGCCCGCGCCTCGGCGTCGGTCACCTGAGCGTAGCTGATGATGATCACCAGGTCGCCTGGGTGGACGAGATGGGCGGCGGCCCCGTTGATCCCGATCACGCCGGAGCCGCGCTCGCCCTCGATGACATACGTCTCCAGGCGGGCGCCGTTGGTGATGTCGACGATGTGCACGAGCTCGCCGGGCAGCAGGTCGGCGGCGTCGAGGAGATCGGCGTCGATGGTCACCGATCCCACGTAGTGCAGGTCGGCCTGGGTGACGGTGGCGCGGTGGATCTTGGACTTGAACATGGTGCGCAGCATGCGGAACTCCCTGAACTCGGCTCCCTGCCTGCTTCTCGCAGGTCAAGGGCTGTTCTTCAGCCTACAGCGGCTCTCCCGCGGGTCCTCCGCGACGGCGAGCGTGACCAGCGTAGGGACACGGGCGTCGGTGTGCAGCGAGATCCCGGTCACGTGGGTGGCGCCTCATCGGGACGCCCTCAGCGTCCTCGGCGGCGGCGGGAGATCACCTGCGGAAGTTTCCCCGCCTTCCAGTAGCCGTCGAGGACCTTGAGCAGACGCCCGGGCTCGTCGAAGACCTCGCCTGTCCGGTCACCGAATTCCGCGAGGAGCGGGTCGCTCTCGACCATCTTGCGGCCGGGGCACGTGAAGGACGACGAGTAGGCGTGACAGTCGCCGCACCACAGGTAGTTGATCCATGAGGGTTCGCTTCGCCCGTATGTCGTGTGGTGGTAGACGCGCATGGCCATGTGGCCGCAGAGCGGGCAGGTTCGTTCGGCCAGGGGCAGGTGCAGTTGGGCACCGAGAGCCTCACGGTGCTGCTGGTCGTAGCGGCGGGTCATGAAGTTCCGGACCTCTCTGAAGGGCGGTGGTGTGTCCAGCTGACGTCGTTGGTCACTTCTCCTCGGGCCAGCGTGCATGGACTTCGGACCGGACGGCGTCGATGAACTCGGCGGGCGGTGCGTAGAGGTGGTCGACGATGTCGTGGATGATCAGGTTCGGGGCTACGTAGAGCACACCGTCGTCCGAGACCACCCTGATCTCCGCATGGCCGAGCCGGTAGGTGATCCCCGCCCGCTGCGAGGTCGCCGTGTGCTCGGTGTACTCCCCGCAGAGCGTGCACGAGTGAGGCCCCCGGGCTCTTCGTACTCGATGAGGTCGTACAGCGAGAAATCCGCGTAGTAGGTCATGTCGCTTCTCGGGATGAGTCGGGCGCCGCGGCGAAGCCGCTCGGCAGCTTCGTGGTGCAGGTCTCCTGTGCGGGCTTGGAGACGTCGCCCTGGTCGTCGACCCTCCAGGTGCGGCCCTTGTCGTCGAAGGTGGTGCTGGAGCAGGTGGTGCGCCAGGTGCCGTCGGAGAGCAGCCCCATCGTGCGGGACGAGGTTCCCGTGATCTGGCGTGCCGTCATGTCCGGCAGGGTGGAGAGCTTGTCGGGCTTGGGGTCCTCGGGCGTCCACTCTGCACCGATCAGCCGGTCCCGGAGGTCTTCGAGGCTGAACTCGTCGTGGGCGCGTCGGCGGCCCAGGGATTCGAGGTCGGCGGTGGAGCGGTGGCGGCAGGCAGCCTGGACGTCGATGAGGTCGCGGACGGTGCCGCGGTCGGCAAGGCCACGGACCTTGGTGCCGATCGGGTCGGGCGCCGCCCGCCGCGTGCTGAGGGGGCTGCACGGCGCGGTCCGGCGGCCGGTCGGCGCGCATCGGCGCCGATGCCCTCACGAACGAAGCCCGTTATGCCCCATTAAGATGATTTTTGTGATCAGGACAGCACGACCCCGGCGCCACCGCCCTTCATCGAATGCCCGACGCGAGGTCGTCCTGCTGTCCCCCGTGATTCTCACCGCCCTCATCACCGGCTTGGCCTTCGCCACTCCCAGGGAGATCGCCTTCAGCCGTCTCCTGCCTGCCGCGCCCGCCCTGGCCGCTGCGATGTGGCCCGTGCTCCCGACGATCGCGCTGGGGGCGTTCTGCCTGCTGACCATGGTCGGGCTGAGCCTCGTGTACTCCGATCTCGGAACGCCCTACACGGCGGCTGCGATCGTCGCGGTCACTTTGACGGCCGCATATACGAGTCATCTTCGACTCCAACGAGAGGAAACGCTCTTCCAGGTCCGGCTCGTGGCCGACGCAGCGCAGCAGGTATTGCTGCGCCCGCTGCCGCGCCGTGTCCAAGGCCTCGATGTCGAGTCGCTGTATCTGGCGGCTCAGGAGCAGGCCCGGATCGGAGGCGACTTCTACGAGGTGGCCGACACGCCGTACGGGGTTCGGCTGCTCATCGGTGACGTGCGCGGCAAAGGGCTGTCGGCCGTGGGAGCCGCCTCGGCGGTGATCAACTGCTTCAGGGAGAATGCGTACGACCAGCCCGACCTGAGGGGCGTCATCCATCGGCTGGAGACGAGCATGAGGCGTTACAGCGTCGCCATCCTCGACCCGAATCAGCCCGAACAATTCGCCACTGCTCTGATCGCCGAGATCCCCGGTGGCGGCGGAGACGTCAAAATCCTCAATTGCGGACATCCTCCGCCACTGGTGATGCGCAACGGCGAGATCCGCGTCCTTGAGCCCACCGTCCCCTCACCGCCCCTCAACCTCGCGACCCTCCTAGGGGACGGCTACAACGTCGACACCGTCGCCTTCGCCTCCGGCGACCAGATGCTGCTCTACACCGACGGCGTGACGGAGACCCGGGACCGGGCCGGCACGTTCTTCCCGCTACCGGAGTGGATGCGGCAGCTCGGCCCGGCGACGCCCCGTGAGCTGCTGGACCGGCTTCACCGAGACCTGCTCCTGTACAGCGGCGGAAGGCTCGATGACGACATCGCGGCCGTCGCCGTCCGCTGTAGGCGCCCCGGGCCTCCAGAGCACTCCGCGTAGGTGGCTGCAAGCCGTGTCACAGCTGCGTCTGCTCCCGGTGAGCAGGGGACCGCGCTAGGCCGTCTCCTGCGCGGAGACAGGCTCCTGGCCCTTGCCGAGTCGCGCATAGGATGCCGCCGACCGCGAGCCGGCCCGCGCCTTGAGGGACGCAATCACCAAGGTGGGCCGGGGACGAGGGCGCACGGCTCGCCGCGCAGCACATCACCGCCGCAGCCCGGGCGGTCAGCAGCCCACCCACGCCTGACGCGCCCACGGGCATCTGCTCTCGACGCCCTGCTCCCGCTCAGCTCGTTCCTTCCTGCACCGACGCCCTCTGCTGCTGCGACGCGGCAGCCGCGCGACGGATTTGATCAGCGTCGGCTTGCCCCCAGTGGTGTTATCAAGGGTGTATGGAGGCATTCTCCGGACGCCCTCTGGGCCCGGAACGTCATCCGCCCGTCGGAAGCTCGCGCAAGGGTCGCGCTTCGCGGATGGACCTGCGCAGTGCGGCCGGTCAAGTGTTCCTCCTCCAGGTCGTCATCGTGGTCCTGCTGGTGGTGGCCGCTGTGGTGGGCATGGTGCTCCAGGCGGCGAATTACGCTCTGCAGCAAGGGCGACGGGAGTCGGTCATCGCGGCCCAGTCGTTCGCGAGTGCCCCTGGCGTGGCCGCGGCACTGCAGAGCCGGGACCCCTCAGCGGTGCTCCAGCCGCGGGCTGAAGCGGCGCGCAAGCGCACAGGCATGGATTTCGTCGTCGTCATGAGCACGAAGGGGATTCGTTACACGTACCCCTATCCGCGGGAGATCGGGAAGAAGTTCGTCGGCACCATCGCACCGGCGCTGAAGGGCCGTACCGTCGTCGAGCAGGCCGGTGGGCCGCCTCTGCCCGCGGGGCAGGGGACGGACGTGCAGGCGGTGGTCCCGGTGACCGACTCGCGCGACAAGGTGGTCGGCCTGGTCTCCGCCGGAATCACGGTCAAGAACGTGGCCGGGCTGTGGCTGCCGCAGCTGCCGATCATCTTGGCCGGCGGAGCGGTCGCGCTGGCGCTGGCCATGACGGGAACGACGCTGGTGTCCCGGCGGCTGCGGCGGCAGACCTACGGCCTGGCTCCGGTGGAGCTGGCGCAGATGTACGAGCACCACGACGCGGTCCTGCACGCGGTGCGGGAAGGGGTGCTGATCACGGGCGCCGACGGACGGCTGCTGTTGGCGAACGACGAGGCGACGCGGCTTCTCGGACTGCCGGCTGACGTGCGGGGGTGCTCGGTGCGGGAGCTGGGACTGTCGGAGCCGGTCATGAGCCTGCTGTCCTCGCGGGAGGAGGTCACCGACGAGGTGCGTCGCGCGGGGGACCGACTGCTGGCGGTGAACAAACGGCAGACGTACCCGCAGGGCGACCGGGGAGGCAGCGTGGTGACCCTCCGGGACACCACGGAGCTGGCGGAGATCTCCGGTCGGGCCGAGGTCGCGCGGGAGCGGCTGAAGCTGCTGTACGAGGCCGGGGTGGGGATCGGGACGACGCTGGATGTGAGGCGTACGGCCCAGGAGCTGGCCGACGTGGCGGCGCCGCAGTTCGCCGACCTCGTGACGGTGGATCTGCTCGACGCGGTGCTGCGGGGGTGGGAGCCGGCGGCGGAGGGCTGGCGGCATCTGCGCCGGGCGGCGATCGGCGGCGAACAGCGGATGATGCCGGTGTATCCGCTGGACGAGGTGATCGCGTTCTCGCCCCGCACCCCGCAGATGCGGACGCTGCAGGAGGGGCGGGGGATGCTGGAGACGGACCTGCGCCGGTCACACGGCTGGCGGGAACAGGACCCGGAGCGCTCCCGGAAGGCCCTGGAGGGCGGGCTGCGGTCGCTGGTGGCCGTGCCCCTGCGGGCGCGGAACGTACCGCTGGGCGTGGCGAACTTCTACCGGACGGCGGATTCCCCTGCGTTCGAGCCGGAGGATCTCACCTTCGCGGAGGAACTGGCCGTACGGGCGGCGGTAGCCATCGACAACGCCCGGAGGTTCACCCGGGAGCACGCGATGGCGGTGGCGCTGCAGCGCAGTCTGCTGCCGCGTGGACAGCCGGAGCAGGACGCGCTGGAGGTGGCCTGGCGGTATCTGCCCTCGGAGGAGGGGGTGGGCGGGGACTGGTTCGACGTCATCCCGCTTCCGGGCGCGCGCGTGGCCCTGGTGATGGGTGACGTCGTCGGTCACGGGCTGCACGCGGCGGCGACGATGGGCCGGCTGCGCACCGCTGTGCACAACTTCTCCACCCTGGACCTGCCCGTGGACGAGGTGCTCGGGAACCTGGACGACCTGGTCGTGCGCATGGACAACGAGAGGAACAGGGGTGATGCCGTGGATGTCCACGAAGGGGAGGCGGTGACCGGAGCGACCTGTCTGTACGCGGTGTACGACCCGGTGGCGGGGACCTGCACCATGGCCCGTGCGGGACACCCGGAACCGCTGGTGGTGCGCCCGGACGGGACGGTCGCCTACCTTGGTGTGCCGGTCTCGGCACCCCTGGGTCTGGGCGGCTACCCCTTCGAGAGCGCAGAGGTGTCCCTGCCGGAGGGTTCACAACTGGTGCTGTACACCGACGGCCTGGTGGAGAACCGCGCCCACGACTTCGACGTGGGGATGGAGAGGCTGCGCCGGGCTTTGGGCGGGTCCGGGAAACGCACTCCGGAGGAGATGTGTCAGGCGGTGATCGACGCGCTGAAGCCGTCACGCCCCTCCGACGACATCGCGCTGCTGACGGCACGTACCCGGAGGTTCCCGTCCTCGCGCGTGGCCGAGTGGGACGTGCCGCCCGATCCGGCGTTGGTTCCCTCGGTGCGGGCGCGCTGCAGGGAGACGTTGCTGGAGTGGGGGCTGGAGGAGACCGGATTCGCCACGGAGCTGATCGTCAGCGAGTTGGTCACGAACGCGATCCGGTACGGCTCGCCGCCGGTCGGCGTGCGGCTGTTGCACGGACGCTGTCTGATCTGCGAGGTCTCGGACGGCAGCGGTACCTCGCCGCGCCTGCGGCGGGCGGCGGCCACGGACGAAGGCGGGCGGGGGCTCTTTCTGGTGGCGCAGTTCGCGCAGCGATGGGGAACGCGGTACACGACCCGCGGCAAGGTCATCTGGACGGAGCAGCTTCTTCACGACGGCGAATCCGCCGCCTCGGGCCTCGCACCGGTCGACTTCCTTCTCGACCAGTTCGACCTTGACCAGTTCGATGATCCCGGTTTGTGAGCCGACGTTGACCTGCGAAGCCGTCCTCTTCTACGTGCCAAGTTGCAACGGCTGGGGCCGTGCTACAGCGGCAGGGCCCCGGCAGAGCAGGCCAGTTGTACGGGCAGTCGTTGCCGCAGCCCGGGAGAGTGGCCGTGGTCAGCGCCTCGGTGGCTTTGACAGCGTGAGTGGGCTCCGTCTGTCAGCCTGGGTGGCGCCGTAGGGGTTGTACTGGTGGAAGCACTTGCCTGGCGTGGACAGGCGGCGCGGATACGTGGTCGACGACACGCACCTCGCCTTTCTCCGGGACCTCGGTTCATTCTCACGACATCGGCCTCGGCCACCTTGGGGATGTCGTTGGCCGTGTGGCGGCCGGATCATCCGAACAGGCGGCGCTGGATCTCCCGCCGGTAGTCCTCCAGCGTCCGGTCGAGGTGCGCGGCGGTGGCCTGTGCGGCCTCGTCCGGGCGGCCGTCGCGAATGGCGCGGTAGATCGCCTCGTGCTCCTCCACTGCGGCCGCGGTGCCCTGGCCCAAGGTGTCGTGGATGCCGATCGCGCTGGACTGGCGCTGCAGCCGGCGGGCGTCACGCACCGCGCTGCCGAGGAACGTGTTGTGCGAGGCCGCGGCCACCGCCGCGTGGAAGTCGTCGTCGGCCTGGTTGAAGATGCCGACATCGCCGTGGACGTACCCGTGCCGGCACTGCTGCATGGCGACCTCGACGGTGCGCAGTTCGGCGGGAGTGGCACGGGTGGCCGCGAGTCTGGCGGCGGCCGTCTCCTGAACCCTTCGGAACTCGAACAGCATGAGCACGTGATCCAGGTCCACGGGACGGAAGAAGCCTCCCCAGCGACTGGCGACCAGCATGCCGTCGTCGTTCGCGACGAACAGTCCGCGTCCCTTGTGCGCCCGGACCCGGCCGAGCGCCGAGAGGACCTTCACGGCTTCCCGAACCACCGCTCGGCTGGTGTCCAGCCGCTGAGCCAGGTCGTTCTCCGTGGGCATCCGGTCACCCGGGGCCAGGCGCGCCTCGGCGATGAACTCGAGGATCCGCTCCGCCACGACCTCGTATCCGGGCCGGTAGTCGCGCCGCTCGTCCGCGCCGTTCACCACCACTTCCACGGCGGGCGTGTCCTTCATATGTGCTGCCTCCGGGTGACTGCGAGGACGGTGACTGATCGGCTCTGAAGCCGCGGTCATCGTACAGCAGAGCAAGATAAGTAGTACTCATCTGGGACCTCCCTCCCGTAAGATCGAGCTCCATATGCGGCTTAAGCGTTGATTCACCTGCCCGTGACACCACGTATCGGCACCGCATCGTCCGCACACCGCTCGAAAAAAAGACATACTCACCTCTTGACGGGTCTCGTGATATGGCGGCTAATTTCTTCCGCAGCGGTAATGACAGAGCCGCCAGCCGCCCTCATGGAAACCGAGTGGAGTCGCTCATGTCCGTCTACAAGCCTTCGGTCGACCAGGAGACAGGGACCAGCAGGAGACGAGCCGCGTTGCTGGCAGGCTGTGCGGCCATCGTGCTGCTCACCGTGACCGCCTGTGGCGGCGGTGGCGGCACCACCGGCGGCACCACCAAGGACGGATTCGCCCAGGCCGCCCAGGACAAGGGGGCGTTGACCGTCTGGGTGGACGCGACCCGCATGGCCGCCGCGAAGCAGTACCAGGCGCTGCACCCGGGGGTGAAGCTGCACATCGTGAGCTACGACGGCGACGCCAACGGCTCGAACTACCTCCAGACGAAGGTCCAGTTGTTCAACCGCACGGGCAAGGGCTGGCCGGACGTCGTCTTCAGCTCCCAGAACAACGAGGCGAGCTGGGCGGTCGACGCGGGTTTCGCGGCGCCGCTGAACAAGGGTCTGATCCCGGACGCGACCCTCGGCGGGTTCGCCAAGGGGGCCAACGACGTCTGCACGGTCGACGGCACCCTCTACTGCCTGCGCAACGACCTCTCCCAGGCGGTGCTCTGGTACAACGCGCCGCTGCTGAAGCAGTTCGGCTACACGGTCCCGACGACCTGGGAGCAGTACCAGGCGCTCGGCGAGAAGGTCGCCAAGGAGCACCCCGGCTACCTCGTGGGCGACGCGGGTGACACCTTCACCCCCGAGATCTACATGTGGGCGAGCAAGTGCGGCGCCAACCACATCACCGGCCCCAAGGCCGTGTCGGTCAACACCACCAGCGAGGCCTGCACCAAGATGGCCAAGCTGATGGACGTACTGATCAAGAACAAGTCGATGTCGATCAGCGGCGTCTTCAGCACCGACTTCGCCAAGAACAAGGCCCACAAGGTCCTGCTCATGCCGGGCCCGGCCTGGTACGGCGGCGCGGTCTTCGAGAGCGGGCTCAAGACCCCGGCCAAGCAGATCGCGGTGGCCCCCATCCCGCAGTGGCAGGGGGACACCGCACCGTCCACCGGCAACGTCGGCGGCGGCACCTGGCTGCTGTCCAAGCACTCCACCCACATCAAGGCGGCCACCGACTTCCTGAAGTGGGTCACCACCGACAACGCCTACCAGGGCTCGAAGGCCCCCGGCTTCCCGGCCTACGCGCCCGCCGCCGAGAACTGGCTGAAGGCACAGGCCGCATCCGGGTACTTCGCCGGTGATCTCATCGCCCTCAAGGACGCCTCCTCGCAGGTGTGGTCCGACTGGGGCTCGGGCCAGTTCAGCCAGGAGGCCATCTGGGCCGCCACCGTCAAGCCCGCCATGACGCAGGGCAAGACCATCGAATCGATGCTGCCCGCCTGGCAGGACTCGATCGTCAAGTACGCCCAGGCCGACGGATACAAGGTCTCCAAGTGACCCTCACGCATTCCTCGGCCGGCTCTGTCCGGGGACGCCCTCGTGGTGCCTCCCGACAGAGCCGGGCCGGCGTGGCATTCGTCGCCGGCTACGTACTGCTGCTGATCGCCTTCGGTGTCCTCCCGACCTGTTACGCGATCTACTTCGCGTTCACCAACGCCTCAGGCGCCTTCACCGGCCTCTCCAACTTCGTTACCACGGCACGGGACTTCCGCTTCGTCGACTCCCTGGGCCATGTGGCCCTGTACCTGGTCTTCTGGCTCCTGTCGCTCGTGGTGTTCGTGGTGGTCCTCGCGCTGCTCCTGCACCGGCTGTCCTCCGGACCGCTCAGTCAGGCACTGCGCTTCCTCTACTACATCCCCGGAGCTCTCGCCGGCGCCGCGAGCGTCCTGGTGTGGCTGTTCATGCTCGACCCGACGGTCAGCCCGGTCAGCTCGCTCCTTGAGACGCTGGGCTTCCACACGTTCGGCGAGGTCATCGCCCCCGGCAACCTGGCGCTGCTGTTCACGATCATCGCGTTCTGGACCGGCGCGGGCGGCTGGATCGTCGTCATGTACGGCGCCCTCAACAACATCCCCAACGACGTCATGGAGGCCGCGCGCATCGACGGCGCGAACGGCTGGCAGACGGCCTGGCGGGTGCAGATCCCCATGCTCCGCAAGTGGATCGTGTACATGGTGATCCTGGCCTTCGCGGGCGGCGCCCAGCTCTTCGTCGAGCCACAGCTGCTCTCCCTCGCCAGCACGGGCGTGGCCGGCCGCGACTACTCGCTCAACCAGCTGACGTACGACTTCGCCTTCCAGATGAACAACATCAACGGCGCCGCCGCCGTCTCGGTGGAGCTCCTGGTCGTGAGCGTGTCGGTCGCCGGTGTCTTCGTCGCACGGTCGGGGTTCTTCGATGCCGACTGACACACACCCCACTCCCCTTGCCACCACCCCACGCACGGAACGGGATGCGAAGGTCATGAGCCGAACCCGACACGGGGAACTTCGGCAGCGCCGCCGACCCCCTCAGCACGTGGCCTCCCGGCTGCTGGCGGGCTCGGTACTCACCGTCTTCGTGGTGTTCTTCGTGCTCCCGGTGATCTGGTTGCTGCTCGCGGCGACCAAGACGGACCAGCAGCTGGTCCACGACAACCCGCTGTCCTTCGGGTCCTGGCACGCGCTGACGGCCAACTGGCATGCGCTCACCGCCTTCCAGGACGACGCCATCCTCCTGTGGCTGCGCAACTCCGCGCTCTACGCCGCGATCTCACTGGTCATCACGCTCTGTCTGGCCGTACCGGCCGGGTACGCGCTGGCGATGACCGAGTTCCGCGGCAGGCACGCGCTGCTGATCGCGACCCTGGTCGTGATGCTGATGCCGAACGCCACGCTGGTGGTGCCGCTGTTCCTGGAGATCAACGCGGTGCACCTGATCGGCACCATGTGGTCGATCATCCTGCCGTACTCGTTCTATCCGTTCGGCGTGTACCTGACGTACATCTACTTCTCCACCGCCGTGCCCAAGGACCTCCTGGCCGCGGCACGCATCGACGGCTGCTCCGAGTTCGGCGTCTTCCGTCATGTGGCCCTGCCGCTGGCCACCCCCGTCATCGCGCTGGTCGGGTTCTTCAGCTTCGTCGCCAACTGGACCAACTACTTCCTGCCGTACGTGATGCTCCCCGAGAGCGACCAGATGCCGATCCAGGTGGGCGTCGGCAGTCTGCTCAGCAATGTGCCGTCGTTCAACCCGACCGTCGGCGACCTCGCGATCCAACGCCCGCAATTGGCACTGGCGACGCTGGTGGCCATCACACCGGTGCTCGTCGTGTTCCTGTTCGCCCAGCGCTTCCTGGTCAGCGGAATGCTCGCCGGCGCTACCAAGGAGTGACCGCTCTCATGCCCTTCGACTCTCACCCCGACGCCCGCGCCGAGGACACCCCGCCCCCCGTGCTCGATGTGCGGGCCACGGTGCCGCTGCTCGAACCCCCGGGCTGGGCCGTGGCGCAGCGCGCGCTGTTCGACCTGCTCGACCACGCCTGGCGCCGCTTCGAGCGCGACTTCACCGGCCCCGACGGACGGCTGAACTACAACGGCCGCCTGACCAGCCGGGACGGTGTCGACGACTTCTACGAGGTCTTCTTCAACTGGCCCCAGCTGTACCTCCTCGGCGGCGCCGACGACCTCCTGCCCGCCAGCGAGAAGCACTGGGAGGGCGTCACCAGGCAGCTGACCGAACTGAACATGCTGCGCGACGAGTACGAGCGCGGCTACGACTGGTTCCACCAGGGCGAGAGCCTGCTGCTGCTGTACTTCCTGTGCATGGCCGCCCCTGATCGCTGGGCCGAACGCGCGCTGCGCTTCGCCGAGTTGTACGTCGATCCCGCCAAGGGCAACTACGACCCCGAGCACCGCATCATCACCCGCCCGCACAACGGCAGCGACCCCGAGCGGACCGGCCTGTTCGACGGTGACGTGTACCCCTGGCTGCTGAAGGAGGCGCAGACCTACGGCTTCCCGCTCGACTGGCTGCCCGAGGCCGCCGACGGGCCCTTCCCGCTCTCGGCGGACCCGCGGCTGGGCGACCAGATGCGGGACCGGATGGGCGTCGGTGACACCGCGCTCAACCTCGCCGCCGCCGGACTGGTCCTCAACGCCTGGATCCTGACCGGCGAGGAGCGCTATCGCGACTGGATCATCGAGTACGTGGGCGCCTGGCGCGAGCGCACCCGGGAACACGGCGGCCTGATCCCGGACAACGTCGGCCCGGACGGGGTCGTCGGCAGCCTCCTGGAAGGCCGCTGGTACGGCGGCCACTACGGCTGGTCCTGGCCGCACGGCTGGCACAGCGTCGGTCACGCGGCCTGTGTGGCGGCGCTCGCGGCGGCGACGGTCACCGGTGACGACGACTACCTCTCCATGGTCGCGACCTCGCTCGACGCCCTCATCGACCGCGGCAAGGTCATGCCCAACACGGAGGCCGACTCGAGCCTGCCCTCCAAGTGGGTCGCGGAGCTCGGTCCGGACCGTCACACGCCCACGCTGCACCTGCCGTTCCGGCACAACGACTCGGGCTGGTTCGACTACAACCCGTCCACGCCCCCCGTGCCGGTGGCCCTGTGGCACCACACGTTCTCCGAGGCCGACCGCGCCCGGCTGGAGCGGCTGCGCGAGGCCGACGGCATCGACTGGCGCACCGTACGCCCGTTCCGCGCCAAGGAGGAGTCCGGGCACGAGAAGGCCTGGTTCGCCTTCCTCGCCGGCGACGACCCCGGCTACCCGGAGCGCATTCTCGCCGCCGCCCAGGCCCAGGTCAGGCACCGCCTGCGACGCATCGACCGCTACCGCGACCTGGACGTGCCCGAGGCCGACATCCACGTCTGGCAGCAGTGCAACCCGGTGGCCACCGAAGCCCTCGTGCAGCTGACCTGGGGCGGCCCCCAGGTGATGTACCAGGGCGGTCTGCAGCAGGCACGGCTGCGCTACCACGACGCCGACGCCCGCCGGGCCGGCCTGCCGGAGGACGTCGCCGCCCTGGTCACCTCCATCGACCCCGAGGCGACCACCGTCGAACTGGTCAACCTCTCCCCCGAGACCGACCGCACGGTCATCGTCCAGGCGGGCGCGTTCGCCGAACACACCATCACCGGCGTCCGGTACACGGCCTGCACGGACGACGGCTGGATCGGCGACATGTACGACTACGGCCACACCGAGCCGGTGGTCTCCGAGGCCGAAGCCCCCTGTGACCGTCCGTACCTGACCGTCCGTCTGCCCGCCTCCACGCGCATCCGGCTCACCCTGCGACTGGGCCTGCGCACCCGTACTCCCAGCTACCGCACGCCGTTCGACACCGCGGCCGAGCGGACCAACTCCACCGACACGACAGGGGAACCGGCGTGAAGCGCATCGCCCAGACCATCAGGCTCCGCCCCGAGCACCGCGAGGAATACCTCCGGCTCCACTCCGCGGTCTGGCCAGGAGTCGAAGCCGCCCTGCACCGGGCGAACATCCGCAACTACAGCATCTACCTCCACGGTGACGTGCTGTTCGCCTACATGGAGTACCACGGCGAGGACTTCGAGGCGGACATGGCGACCATCGAGGCCGACCCCGAGACCCAGCGGTGGTGGAAGCTCACCGACCCCTGCCAGGAACCCTTTCCCGACCGGGGCGAGGGCCGCCAGTGGAGCGAGCTCCCCGAGATCTGGCACCTGAGCCCGCCCGGCGGCGACGCCACCGCCTGACCCGGCCCGCATCAGCCCGACCCGACTTGGATCCCCTCGTGAACGCACCCGTGCTCGTCGATGCCCACCACCACCTGTGGGACCTCGCCCACCGTCCGCAGCCCTGGCTCGACGACCCCGACGTGGCGTCGATCCGCCGCACCTTCACCCCCGACGACCTGCGCTCCACCGCCACCCACCCCATCGCGGGCCGACGGCTGCACGGCACGGTGGTGGTCCAGTGCATCGCGGAGGTCGCCGAGACCGAGGACCTGCTCGCGCTCGCCGAACAGGAGCCGCTGATCCAGGCCGTGGTCGGCTGGGCCGATCTGACGTCCCCTGATCGGTGACGTGCTCGACCGTCTGATCGCCGGGCCGGGTGGCGGGTATCTGCGCTCCCTGCGACACCTGGTCCAGGGTGAGAGGGACCCGGCGTGGCTGCAACTCCCCGATGTGGAACGCGGTTTGAGGGCGACCAGGGATCGCGGGCTGGGCTATGACGTACTCGTGCGCGACCACCAGCTCGACCAGGCGATCCGGCTCGCGGAACGCTTCCCCGACCTGCCCCAGGTGCTCGACCACGCGGGCAAGCCGGACATCGCCCGGCAGGACCTCGCAAAGTGGGAACGCGGGGTGCGGCTGCTGGCCGGCCACCCGCATGTGGTGTGCAAGGTCTCGGGACTGATCACCGAGGCCGACCGCACCCACTGGACCACCGCCGACCTCCGCCCCGCCTGGGACGTGCTGGTCTCCGCCTTCGGTCCGGACCGGCTGATGTTCGGCTCGGACTGGCCTGTCGCCAACCTGGCGGGCGGCTGGAACCGTTGGGCCGCCACCGTGGACGAACTGCTCACCGGCTGGAGCGCCGGCGACGTCCACGCGCTCCTGGCCGGCACCGCGACCGCGTTCTACGGCCTGCCCCTTGTCCCCGGGGAGAGCAACACCAACACCCCGTCGACCTGACCGCTCCTGTTGCGCTGCGAGATCCACCGCCGCGCAACGACACCCCACCGCACCCGCGCGCTCGCCGAGGCCGGCCCCGAGGGCCTCCCGGTGCTGCTGTCGTAGGGGGTCACGAAGTTCCGGACCTCTCTGAGGGGCAGCGGTGACGGCAGGTGGTCCCCGCCCGCTCCGAGGTCGCCCTGTGCTCGGTGTACTCCCCGCAGAGCGTGCACGAGTGCCGGCCCCTGCTCCGGTGCTGCCGCAACGAACCGAGATCGACGATGTTCGCGAGGTCCTCCTCGCAGACCTCGTCGACGGGGTGATCGTAGCCGTTCTCGAGCCGGCCGATGGTATGGGATCAGCGGGTGCGGATCCAGACCGTCTTCTCGCGGGTCCACTGGGCGAAGGCGTCGGTCGATTTTTCCGCGCCGCCGAAGCCGGACTGTTTCCAGCCGCCGAAGGGTGTGGCGATGTCGCCCTCGCTGTAGGCGTTGACGGAGACCACGCCGGCCTGGATGCCGCGTGCCAGTCGGAGGGCGGTGTCGAGGTCGCGGGTCCATACCGAGGCGGCGAGGCCGTATTCGGTGGCGTTCGCCAGATGCAGCGCCTCGTCTTCGGAGGTGAAGGTCTGGACGGTGACGACGGGGCCGAAGAGTTCCTTGGTGAGTACGTCGCTGCCTTCGGGGGCGTGGGTGATCACGGTGGGCGGGTAGTAGGCGCCGCGCTGGGGCAGGCCGTGCGGCAGGCCTCCCGTGTGGACACGGGCTCCTTCGGCCCGGGCGGCCTCCACCGCCGTCGCGACCCGGTCGAAGGCCGTCCGGTCGATCAGTGGTCCCAGTTGCGTGCGAGGGTCCGCCGGGTCGCCGATGACCAGGCGTTTTGCGGCGGTTGTGAAGCGGCCGAGAACCTCGTCGGCGATGCTGTGGTGGACCAGCACGCGCGAACCGGCCGTGCAGTTCTGTCCCATGGTCAGGAATGCGGCTTCGGTCATGTGGTCGATGAGTTCGTCGCCGTAGGAGAGTGCGTCGGCCATCAGTACCTGGGGGCTCTTGCCGCCCATCTCCAGCGAGACACGTTTGAAGTTGGTGTCGGCCGCGTCCTTCAGGATGCGGCGCCCGGTGTCGGTGGAGCCGGTGAAGGAGAGGGCGCCTACGACGGGGTTGCGGGCCAGGGCGGTGCCGGTGACGGAGCCGTGGCCGGTGAGGACTGTCAGGACCCCCTCGGGCAGCCCCGCCTCGACGGCGAGTCGGGCCAGGTGCAGGGCCGAGCGCGGGGTCGCCTCGGCGGGCTTGACGAGCAGGCAGTTGCCCGCGGCGAGCGCGGGGCCGACCTTCCAGGCGGTCATGGCCAGCGGGTAGTTCCAGGGCAGGATCGCCGCGACCACCCCGACCGGCTCCCGGGTCATGAGGCCGAGGCCGTCCGGCCCGCCGGGGGCGATCCTGCCGAACACCTTGTCGGCCGCCTCGGCGAACCAGCGGATCGACTCGACGGCACCTGGTACGTCGCCGGTGAGGCACTCGGTGATGGGCTTTCCCGCGTCCTCGCTGTCCAGCCGGGCCAGGATCCCGGTGTCGCGTTCCATCAGGTCGGCCAGTCGCAGCAGCACCGCGCTGCGTTCGCGGACCGGCAGTCCCGACCACACGCCCGATACGAAGACGTGCTCGGCCCGCTCGGCGGCCTTGGTGACGTCTTCGGCGTTGGCGGCCGGTACCGTGGTGATCGGTTCCCCGGTGGCCGGGTTGACGATCCTCAGCAGGGCGGGGTCCTCCACCGCGGTCATTTCTCCTCCACCAGTTCCCAGCGTCCGTCCGTCTGCCGGGCCAGCCCCCGGCGGCGCAGCTCCTCCAGATAGCGGGCCATCCCGCGCTCCCCTCTCTGCCGGAACAGCGGGAACACCTTGGGCAGCAGGTTCGGCGCCAGCATCGCGAACCGGACCAGACGGGACTCGCCGGTACGGGGGTACGCCTCCAGACGGGGCCTGTCGAGCAGGGAGACCACGGCCGCGACGACGTCGGCGGGCTGCTGCGGCGGGTCCTGGAACTGCATGGAGTTCCCGCCGTCCACGGCTTCCTGGCGCAGCATCCGGGTGTCGGTCGCCGACGGCAGCACCGACCCGGCCAGGATGCCCTTGCTCCTCAGGTCGAGCCCGAGGGCGAGCATCGCCCCGCGCAGCCCGAACTTCGAGGCCGTGTAGATCGGGGTCTCTCCCAGCGGGAAGATCCCGCCGAGGGAGACGGTGGTGACGACCCGGGGGTCCTGTGAGGCCCGCAGCAGCGGTATCGCGATCCGGGTGGCGACCAGCGGCGAGGTCAGGTTGAGGGTGATCTCCCGCTCGATGCTCTCGACGCTGCGCACGTCGAAGCGTTCGGCGCTGGTCATTCCCACGTTGTTGACGAGGACGTCGAGGCGGCCGTACGCGTCGGCGACCTGCTCGAAGAGGTGCTCCACCTGCGCGCGGTCGATCAGGTCGCACCCGAGGGCGGTGTGGCCGGCGCCGGGAAGCTCGGCGGCGACCCGCTTGGCGCGGACCCCGTCGATGTCGACGACGACGCAGCGGGCGCCGGCGGCGGCGAAGCGGTGGCACATCGCGCTGCCGATCCCGCCGGCGCCGCCGGTCACCAGCATGACCTTGTCACGGAAGTCGAAGCCGCTCACGACACCGCCTCCGCGCTCCGCAGGGACCGCACCCGCGGCGGCCGGCCCTCGGTGCGCCAGCCCATCTCGGCGGCGACCTTGGCGAGATGCTTCACGAAGGCCCCGCTGTCGACATAGCCGGTGTGTCGGGGCGAGTCGACGAACTTGAGGCCGCCGGACAGGTCCGGGCGGTCGGTGCGGATCATGGCCGCGAATCGCTCCGCGTTCGGCAGCCCCTGCGCCAGATCGTCGATGTGCCCGGCGATCAGCTGCGCCTGGGTGTCGAAGAGCCGGTACGCACCGGAGTTTGTCTCGACGAAGCCGACCCCGAACAAGCCCTGGTGCTCACGGGAGAACGACGACAGGTACAGGTCGGGGTGCTGCTCGTCGCCGAAGTACTTCTGCGCGACCGGCACTTGGTGGACGTAACCGGTGGCCAGCAGGATCAGGTCGAAGTCGTCGCGGGTACCGTCCGTGAAGTGGACCGTGCGGCCCTCGGTGCGGGCGATCCCCGGCCTGGCGGTGATGTCGCCGTGCTGGAGGTGGTGGATCAGCATCGAGTTGATCGCGGGGTGGGTCTCGAAGAGTTTGTGGTCCGGCTTCTGCAGGCCCAGGCGCGTCGGGTCTCCGTTGATGATCCGCAGGAGGGTGCCGAAGACCCGCTGGGCCAGCCACATCGGCAGGTGCGGCCCGTCGTTGGCGATGGTGTCCACGGGCCGGCCGAAGAGGTGCTTGGGGATGAACCAGTAGCCGCGGCGCATGCTGATCACCGCGTGGTCCGCGCTACGGGCCGCGTCGCACGCGATGTCGCAACCGGAGTTCCCGGCACCCACGACCAGCACCCGCTTGCCGCGCAGTTCCTCCGCGCTGCGGTAGCCGACCGTGTGGCGGACCTCGCCGGTGAAGGTGCCGGGCAGTTCGGGGACGTTGGGGTGCCACTGGGACCCCGTACACACCACGACCTGGCCGTGCACGGTCTGCCGTCCGTCGGTCCGGGTGACCGTCCAGGTGCCGTCGGCGTTCTTTTCCACGCTTTCGACCTCGACGCCGAACTGGATGCGCTCCGTCAGTCCGTAGGCGTCGGCGAAGGACGTCAGATACGAGAGGATCTGCCGGTGCGGCGGATAGTCGGCGAATTCGTCGGGCATCGGGAAACCCCCGAAGCCCGAAAGCGTTTTGCTGGAAATGAAATGGGCCGACTCGTACATCGGGCTGCCGGGGTTGTCGATGTCCCAGATACCGCCCGGCCCGGTGTGCCGCTCAAGATGCGTGTACGGCAGGTTCCGCTCCGTCAGGGCTCTGGCGACCGCGAGCCCGGCCGGTCCCGCTCCGATCACGCAGGTGTCGTACTGGATTATTCCCATGCGGAGGATCCCTTTTCTGTCGGTTCGCAAGCCCATTCCTGAGGTGCTGAAGGGCTGAAGGGCTGAAGGGCTGAAAGAAACTTATTCATCTGCAGTTCAGCGGGAAATGGTCCGTGCGGTCAGAGAGGGGGCCTGGGCGGCCATGCGAAAGACCGTGCGGTCGCCAGGAGAGCGAGGACGAGGCCGGCGGGGATCGCGTAGGCGAGGCGGAAGTGGCCGGTGGAGCCGAGGATTCCGCTGGCGGCACCGCCCGCGAGCACACCCATGTAGTTGAAGACGTTCATACGGGCCAGGACCGCTTCGGTCGCCCCCGGTCTCAGGCGTCCGGCGGAGGCGAGGCACAGGGGCACGAGTGCGGAGACCCCGAGCCCGGTGCACGCGGCGGCCACGACCGCGTACGGCCAGGCGGGGGCGGCTGCAAGTCCGGCCAGGGCGGCGGCGGTGAGCAGGGTGGCGGCACGGATCACCGCCACCGGGCCGAGGGTGCGTACGAGACGGTCGGCACAGGTCCGCCCGGTGACGGTGCCCACCTGGTAGGCCGCATAGGCCAGGGGCGCGAGGGACAGGGCGGTGTCCAGGGTCTGGTGGAGGTAGAGGGTCGACCATGACGAGACCGTGGAGTCGATGACGTAGGCGACCAGGAGGACCAGGCCGAACGGGGCGAGTTCGGCCCACAGTTCGCGGCCGAGCGCGACGGACTTCCCGGCCGGCTCCTCATGGGCGGACAGAGCGAGGGGTGAGTCGGCGGGAAGTTCGTGGGCGCGGACGGTCAGGGCAAGGGCCAGAACCAGGCCTGCCTGTGCGGTCAGGGTGTGCTCGGCGGGCCAGCCGAGGTGAGCGGTGCCCGCGGTCAGCAGTGCGGCCGCGATACCGGCCGCGCTCCAGGCGGCGTAGAAGGAGGCGAAGATGCTCCGGCCGTAGTGGCGTTCGACGGTCGCGGCCCGGGTGTTCGCCGACACGTCGATGCAGCCCAGCGCCATCCCGAACAGCCCGTAGGACACTGCGGCCGCGGTCTGGCCGGGAGCCCGGCCGATCAGCAGCAGGGCCGCGGCGGTCGCCACGACGGCGGCCCGCATCGCGGCGACCGGTCCCACGCGCCGGATCAGGGCCAGCCCGGCGAAGCTGCCGACGCCCGCGCTCAGCGCGACGGTCACGACGAGCACGGTCATCGTCAGCGGGGAGAGCGCGAGACGCTCCGTGACGGCGGGCACCGTGGTGGACACCGCGGCCACCGCCGCTCCCTGGGCGGCGAACACCGTCGCCACGGCCCGTCGGGCCGCCGCATGGGGGCTGCGGCGCCCGGATCGTCGCCGGGCCGGGGTCTGAACGGGTGCGGTCATGGTGAGCCTTCGTTACGCCGACGCGAGAGCGCGGAACGGGCGGGTTCCGCACAAGGTGCGGGTTCCGGACAAGGTAGGGACGGCGAAAAGTCCGTGTGCAGCGCGCCGGAGGCCGAAAAGGGGGCCCCGGCGGCCACAGCCGCGACAGGCGGGGCCCAGCTGTTTACAGTGAGGCGAGAAACTCCCTGGTGAGAGGGGACGCGATGCCCGATGCTCCCGCCCCGGTCATATCTCCGGGGACGAGCCGCAGCACCTCGGCCACCATCGCGCCCAACATCCTGCGCTACCTCGCCCGGGTCGCCGGTGAGTCCGGCGTCGACCTGCAGCCGCTGCTGACCCGGGTGGGGCTGGACCCCACGGTGATGGGCTCCGCCGCGCTGCGGGTCTCCTACCGGCAGGGCAGCGACGTCATCCGCCAGGCGGTGCAGTTGACCGGCGACGAGCACCTGGGGCTGCGGGTGGGCGCGGCGCAGCACCTCACCGCTTGGGGGCTGATCGGCCTGGCCATGATGGCCGCCGACACTCTTCAGGAGGCCATCGAGACCGGGGTGCGCTATCAGAACCTCTCCGGGGCGATGACGGTGTGGTCGGCCCGCTGGGAGGACGCCGGGTATGTGTTGCGCGCCGATCTGCCGGACCCGGCGCTGGATCCGACGGTCGCCGTCTTCCTCGCCGAGGAGGCGTACTCCAGCGTCGTCACCCTCACCCGGCTGAGCGTCGGTGCCGCCTTCACCCCGCAGGCGGTGGACTTCGCCTTTCCCGCCCCGCGCGACACCCGCCCGTTCGACGACCTGTTCCGCTGCCCCCTGCGCTTCGACGCCGTCGGTAACCGCATGGTGTTCCCCGCCCGGTGGGCCCGTGCGGCCATGCCGGGCCGGGATCCCATCACATACGCCTCGGTGCTGGAGGTACTGGAGAAGGAGACGGCCTCGCGGCGCGACCAGCAGGACCTCCTGGAGGTGCTGGAGATCTCCATCGCGCAGAGCCTTCCGGCCGTCCCCTCCTTCACCGAACAGGCCCGCAGACACGCCTCCAGCGAACGCACACTGCGCCGCCGCCTGGCCGAGTGCGGCACCACATACGAGGCGATCGTCGACGGAGTCCGCCGCGAGCAGGTCGAACAGCTCCTACGGCGCCCGGAACTGACCCTCCGTGACATCACCCGCCAAGCAGGCTTCGCCGACGTCAGCGCACTGCGACGCGCGGTACGCCGATGGCACGACCTGACCCCGCTCGAACTGCGCGCCGGTCTGCTGGAGCGGTAGCCCCCGCCCGGCCCGACCGCACGCGTGCCCCAGCGGGGTGATGGAACGGCCCATGCCCCCCTCGACAGGCCCTAACCGTCCCGCTCGCAGACGAAACTGTGACTTCCCGGCCCCAGGTCCGACACGGTGACTACCCCTCCGGTCACCCCTACGCCACGCATGGACGCCCGGCGCCCGTCCCACAGTGTCCGGCGGCCGGCGCGCACGCCCTGCCGGTGCGCGTCGCCCGGGAAGGAGATCGAGCCCCGTGTGTGTGCCGGTGCGTGGACGGTGAGGCGGAAGGCCTGATCGCTGTTGTCCCACTCCACGCGCAACGGGCCCTGCGGTGTGGGCAGTTGGCCCGTCGCCCAGTCGACGTCACCGGGCTGCGGACGTATCTCCCAGGTGGCGTAACCCGGCGAGGCCGGGCGGGCTCCCAGCAGGTGGTGGGTCAGGGCCGGCAGGACGCCCGTGGACCAGCCGTGGGCCATGCTCGTGTAGGCGCCCTCGTAGAGGGAACCGCCCGGTCCGATGCCCTCCCAGTGGGTGATGCCGGGGTCGTTCTCGTCCATCCAGCCGTAGGTGCGCCGGATCTGGTCGAGCGCGGAGGCGGCCCGGCCGGTCAGGAAGCGGGCCTCGATCTCGGGGTAGGAGGTGAAGGCGTACACGCGCTGGGAGGCCTGGTCGAAGAGGGTGTCGTTGTCCATGAAGGCGTTGCCGTACGGCCGCTGCGTCGTGGCGTCGAGATGGGCCAGCGCGGCTGCGGCGCGGTCGGCGTCGGCGATGCCGGTGACGACGGCCAGCGCGTTGCCGTCCTGCGCGTGGCGCGCCGGGCCGGTCGTGGAGTCCAGGTAGGCTCCGGCCGCCGCGTCCCACATCAGCGCGTTGACGGCCTGGGCGACCTTGTCCGCCCTGGCGCTCCAGCGCTCGGCATCAGCCCCGCGCCCCAGCAGCCGGGCCAGCCGGGACCCCGCCCGCAGGGCCTGCACGTACAGGGCGTTGTAGTAGGTGACCCGGCCGGTGCGCCCCAGAAACGCGTAGTCGCCGTATCCGCCCGTGCCGTTGAGTCCCTTGCTCAGCAGGCCGGACTCGTCGGTGACGCTCGGGTACCAGCCGTCCAGGACCTTCACCAGGTTCGGGTGGTGCTGGGCGGCGTAGGCGCTGTCGCCGGTGTAGAGGACGTAGTCCCAGCCGCAGGTGACCCAGTACAGCGGATAGTCGAAGAGGGGCAGGGTGTAGTTCGAGATGGAGGCGGGCGGGATCCAGCCGTCGGCGCGCTGGTGCGCGGCGAGGTCGGCCAGCACGTTGCGGACCGCTTCGGCGGTGTCGTCGTGGGTCAGGTACAGGGTGCGTGCGGAGACCGCGAGGTCGCCGACATACGGGTCGCGGTCGCGCTTGGCGCCGTCGTGCAGGACCAGTTTCCCTTCCAGGGTGGCGCTCCAGGCGCCGCGTGGGTCGACGTCGTCCTGGCGGAAGGTGTCGGTGACCAGTTCGTTGGTGTACGACGCCCCGTACCAGTAGCGGTTCAAGTCGTCGTCGGAGCACAGGAACCAGCCGCGGTAGGTGCTGGGCGTGCCCAGGTATCCGGTGAACTGCAGGGACACCGAGTCGATTGCGACCTCACCCCAGGGCTGGGCGGCGGGCGCGTCCGCGGGGAGGGCGTCGAGCGCGATCCTGAGGTAGCGGAAGCCGTGCAGCCCGTCCGCGAAGATCTTGTCACCGCTCTGGAAGCCCTTGTGGTCGGTCCAGTCTGCGCCGCCCGCCGGGACGGCGAACTGGTCCGTGCCCTGTCCGGCGCCGCCCGCCTGGTCGGAGCGGGTGAAGTCCGAGCGTTCGGTGAGGCACTGGCGGGTCTCGGAGAACGCCAGCCGCACACCCGGGGAGTTGTCGGAGGCCGAGGTGAACCTGATCCGCGGATACCCGACCACGACCTTGCCGAAGTCCACGGTGACGCTCGGCACGGCGATCGGTTCGACGGGCGCGGGCCAGACCTCGTTGATACGGGTGAAGTCTCCGCGCGGTGTGTCCTGCACGGCTGTGACGGTGATGCGTACGCGATCGGTCGTGACCGGCGAGGCGAAGGGCACGGCCCGCTGGATGACATCGTTGTCCACGATCGTGGCCGCGGTCTGCCACGCACCGTCGCGCCCTACCTCGACGGTGAACGCGGTCGGCACGCCGTCGCTGTTGGAGACGACGGTGATACCGGCAAGCCGCAGGGCCTGTGGCGCGGAGATGGTGAGGACGTCGGGAAACGCCCCGACCGTGTCGTCGTTCCAGAACGTGTCCGGGTCGCCGTCGATGGCGTTGGCGGCGTCGTAGGTGCGCGGTTGGCCGTCGTTGCCGTTGTTGCCCGCATGGGTCGAGGAGGCCTCGGCCGTGGTGCCGTCGGGCCAGCGGGGTGCCGCGGCGGGGCGGGGACGCCGCAGGACGGTTGTGGCCCCGCCGGGCTTGAGCAGTGCCTCGGCGTTGTCGACGTCGCCGCTGGTCGTGACGGTCCGGACGGGCCGGACGGTGCGCGAGGACGGCGCCTGGACATAGCGCTGCCAGCCCTTGGGGCGGCGGGCCGCGTCGCCGGTGGCCGGGGCGGCCGCCTCCTCGGCGGGGAGCGCCGCCGCCGCGGGGAGCCCGGCGGAGGCGAGGGTCGCCGTCAGCCCGACCGCGCCGGCTCTGGCCATCACGGTGCGTCTGGGGATGTCGTTCTCCGGTGTGCCGTTCGACGTCATGGCGCCTCCCTGAGCAGACGGGATTGAATCGTTTCAGACGATGGTGGTGACGTGACGGTATCCCGAACACCGGCCGCCCGTACAGCGCTTGGACATGAGCGGGACCGGCCCTGCGCGACGGCCGGTGTCGTCAGGACCGGGCCGAAAGCAGCCTCACTCGGCGTCGGCGACGACCGAGCCGACCCGTTCGGCCAGGCCCGGATCGCGGCGGACCAGCAGGGTCGCGTAACCGACGGACAGCAGCAGGGCGGCCAGCGCCGCGACGGGGAACCAGTTGTACGGGGCGGGCTGGCCGGGCTTGGCCAGGTAGTACAGCGGGACCAGGATGGCGAGCGCGCCGAGGGCGGGCAGCACCAGGTGGCGGCCGGTGCGGAACTCCTGTGGCCGGTAGCGGCGGTAGTACAGCGGCAGCGCGATGTTGGACGCGAGGTAGACCAGCAGGATCAGGATGGAGCCCAGGCTGGAGGACTCGGTGAAGAAGACGACGGGGTTCATCGGCCCGCCGTCGGCGCCGAGCAGATGCCCCAGGCCCCAGCCGCCGATGATCAGCAGGGAGATGGCGGCGAAGGTGACGATCGCGTTGTTCGGCGTACGGCGGGTGGGGTGGACGTAGCCGAAGAACGACGGCAGCAGTCCCTCGCGTCCGGCGTTGAAGACCAGGCGGGCCTGGGAGTTGATGCCCGCGATCAGCACGCCGAGGGTGGAGGTCAGACCGCCGAGGTAGGCGAGGAAGGCCAGGGCGCCGAGGGTGTGGTGGGCGACGTCGATGAACGGGATGCGTGCCGCGCCGAGCCGGGCGACGTCGTAGCCGAAGCCGGTGACCGTGGCGTAGGAGAAGAGGATGTAGCTCACGGTCATGATGCCGATGGAGGAGAACACGGCGCGGCCGACGTTGCGCCGGGGGTTCTCCGTCTCCTCGGCCAGGGCCGCGGAGTTCTCCCAGCCGATGAAGAGGTAGACCGCGAGGGGGAAGCCGGCCGCCAGGCCCCGGAGGCCGTGGTGGATGTGGTCGGGCAGGAACGGGGCTGCGGAGAGGTTGCCGCGGTGTTCGACGAGGGTGGCGACCGAGACCACGACGAGGACCAGCATCTCGACGCCGAAGAAGTAGCCGGCCCACTTGGTGGAGACCACCACCCCGCGCAGCATCAGCACCACCGACAGTCCGGTCAGCAGCAGGGTCCAGATGATCCAGGGCAGGTCGAGGCCGGTGTAGTGGTGCAGGGTGATCTGCACGAAGCCACCGGAGATCGCGATGACGGAGGCCATCGCGATGATGTAGCCGAGTACGGCCAGCAGAGCGGTGGTGACCGCGCTGACCGGCCCGAAGGTCTTGCCCACGAAGGTGATGAAGCTGCCCGCGGAGGGGTGCGCGCGGGAGAACTGGGCGAGCGTGTTGCCGAGCAGTGCGACCGCGACGCCCGCGGCGAGGATGGTCAGCGGGGAGGCCACGCCGGCGGTGGTGGACAGGAAGGCGAAGCCGAAGAAGAAGCTCATGGCCGGGCCGACGTTGGCCATGGTGGCGGCGGCGATGTCGGCCATGCCGAGCACGCCGCCGCGCAGCCGCTGGGGCGTGCCGCCGACGGCGCCCGGCGTCGGCGGCGGGCCGACGGCTTTGGGGTCGGGCATGGCGGCGGCTCCTTCTGATCCGGTGCGGCGGTGCGAGCGGTGCGCTGCGGGATGTCAGCCGGGGTGGGTGTTCTGGTGTGCCTTCACTGCCTGTACGGCGGGGTCCAGCGCGCCGCGGCCGAGTTCGGTGAGCAGGTCGGCGTGGCAGCGGTTGCGTGCCCGTACGACGTCGAGGTGCGGGGTGGGCTGGACCAGGCACAGCCTGCCCAGGAGGTCGGCGGTCAGTTCCCGGACGCCTGCGCCGCCGAGGGCTTCGGCGAGGTCGAGGTGGAAGCGGGTCTCCAGCATCAGCAGCTGTCCGGGGTGTTCGGTCTGGTCCATCTCGTCGACAAGCGCCTGCAGGCCGCCCAGCCGGCCGGCCGGCACCTCGCCCGCGGCGTGGGCCACCAGGCCGCACTCCAGGAGCAGGTGGAAGGCGCTCAGCGAGGCCGCCTCGCCCTCGTCGTACAGCGCCGGGACGATCGTGTCCCAGCCCTGGGCGACGAAGGTGCCGCCGGTCCGGCCGCGTCGGCGGTCGAGCAGGCCGTCCTGGCACATGGCCTCCAGCGCGCGCCGCACGGTGATCTCCCCGATGCCCAGTTCCTCGGCCAGGACGCCGGCGTCGGGCAGCCGGTCCCCCGGGGAGACGGAGGTCAGGCGCACCTGCAGGGCGATCCGCGAGCGGACGAGTTCCGCGCCGGTCTGGCCGCGGCCGGGCAGCACTCGGGCGTCGTGCACACCGGTGGCCGATGCCGGTGCCGGCTGGCCGTAGGGCCCGAACTTGCCCGCTGCATTCACCACGACCTCACCTTAACGGCCTGCTGAGCGGGGGTTACGGCGGGCGGCGGAGCAGGGTCCTGTGCGCGCTCGGATGCATGCTCGGAAAATAGAGCATGGTGAACAGTTAAACAAGACTGTTCTTTTGGATCGTACTGAACTAATTTCCCGGTCACCGTCCCCGCTCCCCTCATGGATGTGTGATGACCTCAACGCTCACGCAGAGTCCGCCCGCCGAGCCCGGCCTCAAGGCCGGCCTGAAGAACCGCCATCTGTCGATGATCGCCATCGGCGGTGTCATCGGCGCCGGCCTGTTCGTCGGCTCCGGCTCCGGCGTCGCCGCCGCGGGCCCCGGCATTCTCATTTCCTACGCCCTCGTGGGCGTCCTCGTCGTCCTCGTCATGCGGATGCTGGGCGAGATGGCCGCGGCCAACCCGACCTCGGGCTCGTTCTCCGCGTACGCCGACCGGGCGCTGGGGCGCTGGGCCGGCTTCACCATCGGCTGGCTGTACTGGTTCTTCTGGGTCGTGGTGCTCGCGGTGGAGGCGACCGCCGGCGCGAAGATCCTGGCCGGCTGGATACCGGCGGTCCCGCAGTGGGGCTGGGCGCTGATCGTCATGGTCGTGCTGACCGCCTCCAACCTGGCCTCGGTCAGCTCCTACGGCGAGTTCGAGTTCTGGTTCGCGGGCATCAAGGTGGTGGCCATCGCCGCGTTCATCGTGGTGGGCGGTCTTGCGATCTTCGGTCTGCTGCCCGGCTCGGATCACCCGGCGTCCGGCTTCTCCAATCTGACCGGCCACGGCGGCTTCCTGCCGCACGGGCCGGGAGCGATCCTCACCGGTGTGCTGATGGTGGTCTTCTCCTTCATGGGCAGCGAGATCGTCACGCTCGCGGCCGGCGAGTCCGCGGACCCGCAGGGCGCGGTCACCAAGGCCACCAACAGCGTGATCTGGCGTATCGCGGTGTTCTACCTGGGTTCGATCCTGATCGTGGTGTCGCTGCTGCGCTGGGACGACCCGGCCATCCTCAAGGACGGCTCCTACGTCGCCGCGCTGAGCTCCATCGGCATCCCGCACGCCGCGCAGATCATGAACGCCATCGTGCTGACCTCGGTGCTCTCCTGTCTCAACTCCGGCCTGTACACGGCCTCGCGCATGGCGTTCTCGCTGGCCCGGCGCAGTGACGCCCCCGCCTCCTTCGGCCGCACCACGCAGCGCGGTGTACCGCAGGCGGCCATCCTCGCCTCGGTGGTCTTCGGCTTCGTCGCGGTCGCCTTCAACTACCTGTGGCCGGACACCGTCTTCCAGTTCCTGCTCAACTCCTCCGGTGCGATCGCCCTGTTCGTATGGCTGGTGATCTGCTTCTCGCAGTTGCGGATGCGCAGGATCATCGAGCGGGAGACGCCGGAGAAGCTCGTCGTCAGGATGTGGCTCTACCCCTACCTGACCTGGGCCACCATCGCCCTGATCACCTTCGTGCTGGGCTACATGCTCACCGACACGGCCGACGGCGGCGGACGCGACCAGGTGGTCCTGTCCACCCTGGTGGCCCTCGGCGTGGTCGCCTTCGCGCTGGTCCGCGAGCGGCTGAGGCGCAAGCAGGACGCGCTGGTCCCGTAGAGACCCGATCAGGTCCTGAGGGGCCGCGTGCTCGTCGCAGTTGTGCCCGAGACGCCGGCTCCGCATCCGCCCTGCCCGCACGGCGTCGGACCGTGCGGGCAGGGCCGCTATCGTGATCCGGCGGCGTGCCGGACCGGGGCGGCCGCCGGGAGGGGAACGTTCGTGATTGCGGCAATCATCGCGGTGCTCGGCACCTTGCTGGGCGCGGTCACCGCGGGTGTCCTGCAGCAGTTCGCCACCAAGTCCGCCCGACGCGACCGGGACCGTCAGGCGCTCGCCGCCGCGGTCGCCGGACTGCTGGGCGCGGCCACCGACCATCGCAGTCACCAGTACCTCAAGCACGTTCTGCGCCGTCAGGGCGGGGAGGAGACCCTGGAGCTCCGTGCGGCCCGATACGAGGCGAGGTCCGCGATGACGAAGGCCCTGACCGCGCTGGTGATCGCGACGGACGATCCGGGCCTCCTCGCACTCGCCGAGCGACTGGTCGCCGCCTCGAACGAGGTGGGCGAGCAGCCCCACGCCGACCGGACGGCCGTGGACGAGGCGGGCAACCGCGCCCGGGAGGCGCACGCCGCCCTCCAGAGGGCGGCCGCGAACCATATGCGCCGGGCGCGCGGTTGACGGCGAGGAGGCGTAGAGCTCTGTCTTTCGGCGCGTAGTTCGCTCGTCTTCCGGATGGGCGGCGGCGGCCGATGTCCCAGCCTCCGCCGCCTTGGGGCCGCACGCTCTCCGCTTCCTCAGCGGCGTCGGCCCGTCTAGGCCACGGCCTCGCCCGCGGCAGCGATCCCGGTCACCTCCGCCGCGGCCCGCTCCTCGAACTGGGTCCGGTACAGCTCCGCGTAACGTCCACCTGCCGCCAGCAGTTCCTCGTGCGTGCCACGCTCCACGATCAGGCCGCCCTCGATCACCAGGATCACGTCCGCCGCCCGCACCGTGGACAGCCGGTGGGCGATCACGACCGCGGTGCGGCCCTCCAGCGCCTCGGTCAGCGCCTCCTGGACGGCGGCCTCCGAGGTGTTGTCGAGGTGGGCGGTGGCCTCGTCGAGGATGACCACGCGTTGGCGGGCCAGCAGCAGCCGGGCGATGGTCATGCGCTGGCGTTCACCGCCGGAGAGGCGGTAGCCGCGCTCGCCGACGACCGTGTCGAGACCGTCGGGCAGGGACCGTACGAGATCGTCCAGGCGGGAGCGGCGCAGGGCGTCCCACAGTTCGGCCTCGGTGGCGGTGGGGGCGGCGAGCAGGAGGTTGGCACGGACGGTGTCGTGGAAGAGGTGGCCGTCCTGGGTGACCATGCCGAGGGTGGCGCGCAGGGAGGCGGCGGTCAGGTCGCGGACGTCGCTGCCGCCGACGCGTACGGCGCCCCCGTCGACGTCGTACAGACGCGGAAGGAGGGCGGCGATCGTCGACTTGCCCGCACCGGAGGAACCGACCAGGGCGACCGTCTGGCCGGGTTCGGCGCGGAAGGAGATGCCGTGCAGGACCTCGGCGCCGCCCCGGGTGTCCAGACTCGCCACCTCCTCCAGGGAGGCCAGGGAGACCTTGTCGGCGGACGGGTAGGCGAAGCGGACGTCGTCGAACTCGACGGAGACCGGGCCGTCGGGCACGGTGTGCGCGTCCGGCTTCTCCTCGATGAGGGGCTTGAGGTCGAGCACCTCGAAGACCCGCTCGAAGCTGACCAGGGCGCTCATGACCTCGACGCGCGCCCCGGCGAGCGCGGTCAGCGGCGCGTACATGCGGGTCAGCAGCAGCGCCAGCGACACGACCGCGCCCGGCTCCAGGCTGCCGCGCAGCGCGAACCAGCCGCCGAGGCCGTAGACCAGGGCGAGGGCCAGGGAGGAGACCAGGGTCAGGGCGGTGATGAACACCGACTGGGCCGTCGCGGTGCGTACGCCGATCTCCGCGACCCGGCGGGCGCGGGCCGCGAACTCCACCGACTCCTCCTCCGGCCGCCCGAAGAGCTTGACGAGCGTGGCCCCCGGGGCGGAGAACCGCTCGGTCATCCGGGTGCCCATCGCCGCGTTGAGGGTGGCCGCCTCCCGCTGCATACGGGCCATCCGGCTGCCCATGCGCCGGGCGGGGACCACGAACGCCGGCAGCAGCACCAGCGCGAGCAGGGTGATCTGCCAGGACAGCGTCAGCATGACGGCGAGGGTGAGCAGCAGGGTGACCAGGTTGCTGACCACTCCGGACAGCGTGTTGCTGAACGCGCGCTGCGCGCCGATCACGTCGTTGTTGAGACGGGAGACCAGCGCTCCCGTACGTGTGCGTGTGAAGAACGCGACCGGCATCCGCTGCACATGATCGAACACAGCCGTGCGCAGATCGAGGATGAGTCCCTCCCCGAGCGTCGCCGAAAGCCTCCTGCCGAGGATGCCGAGGGCCGCCTCCGCGACCGCGATGAGCGCGATGAGCAGGGCCAGACGTACGACCGTGCCCTCGTCGTGACCCGACACGATCGCGTTCACGACACGCCCGGCCAGTACGGGCGTAGCGACGGCGAGCAGCGCGGTCACCACCCCGAGCAGCACGAACTGCGCCATGCGGGCGCGGTGCGGGCGGGCGAAGGCGGCGATACGACGCAGCGTGGCGCGCGCCAGGGGGCGCCGCTCCTGCTCGGCGTTCATGACACTGTGCAACTGCATCCAGGCGGTGGTCTCCATGCTCATGAGAGAGACCGTAGAACCTCAATCAACATTGAGGTCAATGTTTTCCTGACGTCCCCCGCGAAGGACCCGATGACCGTACGCAAGCCGCTGTCCCCGCTTCAGCCGCTGTCCCCGCTTCCGCAACCCGCCGTTGGCACGGCCTGGAAAGCCTCTTCGGATGTGACTGCGGTACACCTTCCCCAAGGGCCACTCCCCCAAGGACGATTCCCCCGGCGCGTCCCGGCCCGCGTGCTCCGGCAGATCCTGTGCCTGCTGCCGCTGCTGCTCGTGTCCGTCGTGGCAGTGCAGCACCGCTCGGTCCTCGTCGAGGGCTTCGCTCATCTGCGGTCCGCCGAGTGGCCCTGGCTGCTGGCGGCGGCCGGCGCCACCTGTCTGACCTGGGTGGCGGCCGCCTTCACCCGGCAGGGCGCGGTCGTCGACCGGCTGCCCAGGCGGCGGCTGCTCGCCACCCAGTTCGCGGCGGGCTCGGCCAACCACCTGCTGCCGACCGGCCTCGGCGCGGGCGCGGTCAACCTGCGGTTCATGACCGTGTGCGGCATCCCGCTCGCCCGCTCCTCGGCCGCGCTCGCCCTGTACCTGCTGGCGGAGACGGTCGCCCGGCTGAGCCTGCTGGCCGGGCTGCTGCTCGCCTTCCCGGGCGCGCTGCACTTCGGCACGCTGCTGCCCGACGGTGCGGTGGGCCCGCTGCTGCTCGCGGTCGCCGGGGTCGTGGTGCTGGCTTCGGCCGTCCTGGTTCTCGTACGACGGCTGCGTACGGCCGCCGTGTCCTTCCTGCGCACGGCACTGTGCGAACTGCGCTCGGTGCACGCCCGGCCGTCCCGGGCGCTCGCGCTGTGGGGCGGTTCGCTCGCCTTCCCCGCGCTGCAGGCGGCCGGGCTGGTCCTGGTCGGGCTGTCGCTGGGGCTGCCGGTGCCGCCCGTGCACATGGCCGTCGCCTATCTGGCGGCGACGGTCGCGGTCGCGCTGGTGCCGACCCCGGGCGGGCTCGGCTCGGTGGAGGCGGCGCTGGTCGTGGCGCTGGTGGCCGCGGGCGGCCCGGCGGCCGTGGCGACGGCGGTCGTGCTCGCCTACCGGATCATCACGGTGTGGCTGCCGCTGCTGCCGGGCGCACTGACGCTGGGCGCGCTGGTCCGGCTGAAGGTGATCTGAGCCGGCTCCCGGAGCTCACCAGGGAATCGGTTTCCCGTCCCGGAAGAACCCTCCGGTCGGCCCGTTGTCGGGCAGCGTGGCCGCCCACACGATCCCGGCGGCGCCCTCGGCGACGGGACGTCCGCCACGGCCGCCCATGTCGGTGGCGACCCAACCGGGACAGATCGCGTTGACGAGGATGCGCTGCCGGCGCAACTCACCGGCCAGTAGGCACGTCAGAGCATTGAGCGCGGCCTTGGAGACGCTGTAGGCGGGGGTGCCGCCGCTCATCGACTGCAGCGAACCGCCCTCGCTGCTCACCATCACCACCCGCGGATGCGGGCTGCGCTGCAACAGCGGCAGCAGCGCCTGGGTGACCCGCCAGGCACCGAACAGATTCGTGTCCAGGGCCCGTTGCACCTCACCGAGATCGGCCGACCGGGCCTGCGCCCAGGTGTCGTACAGGATCGCCGCGTTGCTGACGACCACGTCCACGCGCCCCAGCTTGTCGCCCACCCAGTCGGCCATGGCGGCCACGCTCGCCGCGTCGGAGACGTCGAGCTGCACCGCGCTCACCCGCTCGCCGCCCGGGTCGACGCGCACGGCGGCGGAGCGCCCCTTGGTGAGGTCGCGCGAGCCGAGCACCACGTGGTGCCCGCGGGCGGCGAGCTGCCGTACGACCTCATACCCGATGCCCCGGTTGGCGCCGGTCACGACGGCGACCGGCGGCGCGCCCGCATGCTCTGCTGCCATCAGGAACACTCCCTCTGTACGGTGATCCAGCCTCGCACAGCCGTTCCACGATCGCGCCGCCGGTCGCCGTCCGCACCGGCACTGTCGGAGAAAGGGGCCCCAGCATGCCGGTCCGTACCGAGCGCCAGGGACACGTCACCACCGTCGTCCTCTCCCGCCCCGAGGTCCGCAACGCGGTGGACGGTCCGACGGCCGCGGAACTCGTCGCCGCCTTCCGGGAGTTCGAGGCGGACGACCAGGCGCGGGTGGCGGTGCTGTGGGGCGAGGGCGGCACGTTCTGCGCGGGCGCCGACCTCAAGGCGCTCGGCACCGATCGCGGCAACCGGGTCACGGAGGACGGGGACGGTCCGATGGGTCCGACGCGGCTCCGGCTGTCCAAGCCGGTGATCGCCGCGGTCGCGGGGCATGCCGTGGCCGGCGGGCTGGAGCTGGCGCTCTGGTGCGATCTGCGGGTCGCCGAGGAGGACGCCGTCTTCGGCGTGTTCTGCCGCCGCTGGGGCGTTCCGCTGATCGACGGCGGCACGGTACGGCTGCCCCGGCTGATCGGGCAGAGCCGCGCCCTGGACATGATCCTCACCGGGCGGGCGGTACCGGCACGCGAGGCCTACGAGATGGGTCTCGCCAACCGCCTCGTCCCCACCGGCACGGCACGCCCCGCGGCGGAGACCCTGGCCACCGAGATCGCCCGCTTCCCACAGGCCTGCCTACGGGGCGACCGGGCATCGGTGCTGGAGCAGGACGGGCTGGACGAGCCGGCGGCGATGCGAGGCGAACTCCGCTACGGGATGCGGGTGTTGGCGGAGGGCCTGGAGGGGGCGGCACGGTTCGCGGCGGGGGCCGGGCGGGGCGGGTCGTTCACGGACGTGCGACGGTGACCTGAGCGTCCCGCTCTTCGGGTCGATCCGGCACATCGGGACGTCGTCCGAAACCGCACCGTCCCGTCGCCACCAGGCACGAACTCCTGTGCGGAATAGGGCAGGATGAGCGGCTGCACATCTCGAACTTGGAGGTAGCCGGTGAACCGAGCGCTCACCGTGGACGACCTGGTCATCGCCTCAGTCGCCTTGGCGGCGGGCCTGTTGGCCGCGTTCCTGCTGCGCATGCTGATGCGCTGGCTGGGCAAGCACGCCGACCGCACCCGCTGGAGCGGCGACGACGTCATCGTCGACGCGCTGCGCACGGTGGTGCCGTGGGCGGCGATCGTGGGCGGCGCGGCCTCCGCGGGAGCGGCGCTGCCGCTGACCAGGACGGTCCAGAACCACGTCAACCAGGTGCTGACGGTGGTGCTCATCTTCGTCGTCACGGTGTCGGCGGCCCGGGTGATCGCCGGTCTGGTGCGGGCCGTCACCACGTCCCGCTCCGGGGTCGCCGGGTCGGCCACGATCTTCGTGAACATCACCCGGGTGCTGGTCCTGGCCATCGGCTTCCTGGTGGTGCTGCAGACGCTGGGCATCTCGATCGCCCCGATGCTCACCGCCCTGGGCGTGGGCGGTCTGGCGGTCGCGCTGGCGCTGCAGGACACCCTCGCCAACCTCTTCGCGGGCATCCACATCCTCGCCTCGAAGACCGTGCAGCCCGGCGACTACATCCGGCTGAGCAGCGGCGAGGAGGGCTACGTCGAGGACATCAACTGGCGTCAGACGACCGTGCGCGCGCTCTCCAACAACCTGGTCGTCATCCCCAACGGACAGCTGGCGAAGACGAACATGACCAACTTCATGCGTCCCGAGCAGCGGCTGACCATCCTGGTCCAGGTCGGAGTCGCCTACGACAGCGACCTGGACCAGGTCGAGCGCGTGACCCTGGAGGTCATCGCCGAGGTGATGACCCAGGTCACCGGCGCGGTCCCGGACCACGAGCCGGCGATCCGCTTCCACACCTTCGGCGACTCCCGGATCGGCTTCACCGTCATCCTGGGCGTGGGCGAGTTCAGCGACCAGTTCCGGATCAAGCACGAGTTCATCAAGGCGCTGCACAAGCGCTACCGCGAGGAGGGCATCCGCATCCCGGCGCCCGCGCGGACGGTGGCGCTGCAGCAGGGGTCCGTGACCATCCCGCAACAGCGCGGCCCGCAGGGGGCGGTCGTCGAGACGGGCGAGGTGTCCGCCGCCCGCCTCGACTGAGACCCTCAGGGTCAGCGAGGTCAGAGCGTCGCTGAGTTCTCGTGCCAGTGCCCGCCGCGGCGGCTGTGCGGCGCGGCGAGCGCGGAGCTCACCGGCTTGACCGTCCAGTCCGGGTGACCGGGCATCCGCGGCGTCTTCGTACCGTAGAGCCAGTCCTTGAGGAAGCCGGACAGGTCCTGCCCGGAGACCTCCGAGGCGACGGCGATGTAGTCGTCCGTCGTCACCGAGGAGTTGCGGTACCGGTCCAGGAAGCACCGCTCGATGGCGTGGAAGACGTCCTCGCCGACGACCTGGCGCAGCGCGTACAGGACCAGGACGCCGCCGGTGTAGCGCTGGCTGTCGAAGAGGTTCACCGCGTTCGGTGCCGCGACCGGCCCCGAGTCGTGTCGCCACTGGTCGCCGACGCCGTAGGTGTACTTCATCCGGTCCTCGAACGTGCTGTAGCCGAGCGAGTCGGTCCAGCCGCGCTCGTAGCGGTACAGCAGTCCGTAGTAGTCGGCGTGGCCCTCGTTCAGCCACAGGTCGGCCCAGTTGGCGGGGCTGACGAGGTTGCCGAACCAGGAGTGGACCAGCTCGTGCATCATGTGCGAGCCGATCTTCTTCTCCTCCTGGAGCAGGAAGTTCGGCTTGTACAGGGTGAGGGTCTGGGTCTCCAGGCCGGTGAAGTCGAAGGCGTTGGGGTTGTCGGAGTTGCACGGCAGCAGCCCGTACGTCTCGAAGGGGAACGCCCCGAGCCGCTGCTCCAGCCAGTCGACCAGCCCGGGGGTGAGCGCCAGCGCCGGTTCCAGGGCGGCGGCCCGGGCGGTCGGCACGACGTCCCGCAGCGGCAGCCCGTGCGGGCCCTGCCGGTCCTTGACGACGTAGTCGCCGACGGTGATCTGCACCAGTTCGGTGGCCATCGGCTCGCGGGAGCGGTACGAGTACGCGGTGCGGCCGTCGGCGAGCGTCTCGGTGCCGGTGAGCAGACCGTTCGCGACGCCCCGCAGTCCGGCCGGGACGGTGACGCGGAAGGTGAAGTCCGCCTTGTCCGACGGGTGGTCGTTGCACGGGAAGACGGTGTGCGCCGAGTTCGGCTGCGGGCAGATCGCGAAGCCGTCCGGGGTGACGACCCAGGCGGTGTGCGCGAGGGTGCGGCTCGGGTCCGCGCCGTACTCGATGCACACCGTCGTCCGGGCTCCGGCGGGCAGCGGGCGGGCGGGCGTGATCCGCAGCTTCTCGTCCGCCTGCTCGAAGCCGGCGGTGCGGCCGCCGACGCGCACGGAGCGTATGTCCAGGCCGAGGGCGTCCAGCGAGAAGCGGCTGAGCGCCTGGGTGGCGGTGATCCTCAGGATGGCGGTGGCGTCGACGAGCTTGGTCGTCGGGTCATAGGAAACATCGAGGTGGTAGGCCGAGGCGCGGTAGCCGTCGTTGCCGAGGCTCGGGAAGACGGAGTCGCCGAGGCTCTCCGGGCCCGGCGTGCCGTCGTCATTCGGCGTGCGCCTGCCGTTCGGTGCGGCGGACGCCGTACCCCCCACGGTCAGTGCCGCGGCCGTGCCGATCAGGGCGGCCGCGGGGGCCGTCACTCTGCTGCGATATCTCATGGTCAGCTTTCGCTCTGGCGGCCGGGAGGTCAGCTCCGGCCGTCGACGATCAGATGCACGATCTCCTTCCAGGACCCGGGATCGGCCGCTTTGGTTGCACGGCGGCAGCGCGGATCGGGTTCCGGAGTGTGGGACGTGTGGCCGGACCCCTGTCGAGCCGACCTCGATCAGGAGATATCTTGATGTCGAGCAATGTTGCAGACGTGGAGCGGAGCACCCGGTGACTGACTCGACCATCTTCTATACGCACACTGACGAGGCCCCGGCCCTGGCGACGTATTCCTTCCTGCCGGTGGTCCAGGCGTACGCCTCGCAGGCGGGTGTCGCCGTGGAGACCCGTGACATCTCGCTGGCCGGGCGCATCATCGCCCTCTTCCCGGAGTACCTGACCGAGGACCAGCGGATCCCGGACGCCCTCCACGAGCTGGGCGAGCTGGCCAAGACGCCCGAGGCCAACATCATCAAGCTGCCGAACATCTCGGCGTCGATCCCGCAGCTGAAGGCCGCGATCGCCGAGCTGCAGGGCCAGGGCTACGCGCTGCCGAACTACCCGGACGACCCCAAGACCGACGAGGAGCGGGACATCCAGGCCCGCTACGACAAGGTCAAGGGCTCCGCCGTGAACCCGGTGCTGCGTGAGGGCAACTCCGACCGCCGCGCCCCCGCCTCGGTCAAGAACTACGCCAAGACCCACCCGCACCGCATGGGCGCCTGGACCCCCGAGTCCAAGACCAACGTGGCGACCATGGGCGAGAACGACTTCCGCTCCACCGAGAAGTCCACGGTGATCTCCGAGGCCGGTGCGCTGCGCATCGAGCTGCTCGGCGAGGACGGCACCACCACGGTGCTGCGCGAGTCCGTACCGGTGCTCGCGGGCGAGGTCGTCGACGCGTCCGTGATGCGCGCCGCCGCGCTCAACGAGTTCCTCGCCGCGCAGGTCGCCCGCGCCAAGGCCGAGGGCGTGCTGTTCTCCGTGCACCTCAAGGCCACGATGATGAAGGTCTCGGACCCGATCATCTTCGGTCATGTGGTGCGCGCCTTCTTCCCGAAGACGTTCGCGAAGTACGGCGAGACCCTCGCCGCGGCCGGCCTGTCCCCGAACGACGGCCTGGGCGGCATCTACAAGGGCCTGGAGGCCCTGCCCGAGGGCGCCGAGATCAAGGCGTCCTTCGACGCCGAGCTCGCCGAGGGCCCGGCGCTGGCCATGGTCGACTCCGACAAGGGCATCACCAACCTGCACGTGCCGTCCGACGTGATCGTCGACGCCTCGATGCCGGCCATGATCCGCACCTCCGGCCACATGTGGGGCCCCGACGGCCAGGAGGCCGACACCCTCGCGGTGCTGCCGGACTCCTCCTACTCCGGCGTCTACCAGGCCGTCATCGACGACTGCCGTGCCAACGGCGCCTACGACCCGGCCACCATGGGCTCGGTGCCCAACGTCGGCCTGATGGCGCAGAAGGCCGAGGAGTACGGCTCCCACGACAAGACCTTCGAGATCAAGACGGCCGGCACGGTCCGACTGGTCGACCAGGCCGGCAATGTCGTCCTGGAGCAGCCGGTCGCGGTCGGCGACATCTTCCGCGCCTGCCAGACCAAGGACGCGCCGATCCGCGACTGGGTGAAGCTGGCCGTCACCCGCGCCCGCGCCACCGGCGACCCGGCGGTGTTCTGGCTGGACGAGACCCGCGGCCACGACGCCGTGATCATCGAGAAGGTCAAGCAGTACCTGCCGGAGCACGACACCGAGGGCCTGGACATCAAGATCCTCTCCCCGGTCGAGGCGACCAAGCTGTCCATCGAGCGCATCCGCCGCGGCGAGAACACCATCTCGGTGACCGGCAACGTGCTGCGTGACTACCTCACCGACCTCTTCCCCATCCTGGAGCTGGGCACCAGCGCCAAGATGCTGTCGGTCGTCCCGCTGATGGCGGGCGGCGGCCTGTTCGAGACGGGGGCCGGCGGCTCCGCGCCCAAGCACGTCCAGCAGCTGGTCAAGGAGAACTACCTGCGCTGGGACTCGCTGGGCGAGTTCTTCGCGCTGGTTCCGTCCCTGGAGCAGTACGCCACGGCCACCGGCAACACCCGCGCCAAGGTGCTGGCCGACACCCTCGACCGCGCCACGGCGACCTTCCTCAACGAGGACAAGTCCCCGACCCGTCGCGTCGGCGGCATCGACAACCGCGGCAGCCACTTCTACCTGTCCCTGTACTGGGCGCAGGAGCTGGCCGCGCAGAACGAGGACGCGGACCTGGCGAAGGCCTTCGCCCCGCTCGCCGAGACGCTCGCCGCCAACGAGCAGAAGATCGTCGACGAGCTGCTCGCCGTGCAGGGGCAGCCGGCCGACATCGGCGGCTACTACCAGCCGGACCCGGCCAAGGCCGCCGCGGTCATGCGCCCCTCGGCCACCTGGAACGAGGCGCTGGCGTCCCTGAGCTGACGCACCAGGCCCTGACGGCCCGTTCCTGACTCCGCCCCGGTCGGCACACTGCCCGGCCGGGGCGGAGCCGTGTCCCGAACGGCGTACCACGGCAGGTGACCGCTGTCCCGGCTCGGTGTACTGGGCAGGGGGAACCGGACAGAGGAGGCAAGTCATATGGCTGTTGTGTTGTCCATGACCTGGCCGGGGGTCACGCCCCAGCAGTACGACACCGTGCGGCAGCTGGTCGACTGGGAGCAGGACCAACCGGAGGGCGCCGTCCTGCACGTGGCCTGGTTCGACGGGGACGCCCTGCACGTCACCGACGTGTGGAACGCCCAGTCCGACTTCGAGCGGTTCTTCGCCGGCCGGCTGGCACCCGCCGTCAAGGAGGCCGGCATCATCGGCGAGCCGGAGTCCACGTTCGCACCGCTGCACCGGCGTTTCGTGGCGTCGGGGGTGAGCGGCGGCGGCTGACGGCAGGCGGGCCCGGCAGTCACCGGTCAGGGCAGCGCGATGGCCGGGGTGAACGGGACGTCCTCATGGACGGCGCCGACCCTCAGCACTCCGGCCTCGCGGTCCGCGGTGGCATCGAGCCGCAAGCGCCGCTGAGCCACTTCGCCGTACAGCGCGAGATCCTCGGCGGGCCGGATCATCGCCCAGGGGTCGGCGTTGGGGGCGACGGCTGCCGTCGGATCGATCTGCGGCAGGGTCAGCCCGTCCGGCCGTACGGCGTCCAGGAGTCGTGATCCGACGGTAGGCGACGGCACTGACACCGGACCGGGGCTGCGTCACTCCGCCGACGGCTCACCACTCACGGGTGGCGATCAGCTTCTCCGGGTCCGCGTCCTCGAAGCCGTAGGCCTGGGCGATGAACCAGAAGTCACCGCCGATCTCCTCCCGCGCCACGGTCTCGATCTCGCTGCCCGCCTCGTCGAACGCGGCCTCCAGGACGTTGAACTCCTCCGTGGCCGCCTGCGTCAGGGCATAGAGCGAGGCGAGGTCTGCGGGCCGCTCGGCCTCGATGCGTTCGCACAGGCCCAGCAGGATCGCCTTGCCGCGGTCCAGCACCTGGTCGGGAAAGTAGTCGTCCTCGTACAGCACTTCCAGAAAGGCGTGCTCGATGACCTGCTGATTGGTGATGCGCATACTGCTCCCCCACCGGTGCTCGACGAACGAAGGTGAGCCACACCGTAAGCCCTCGGAGGCGTACGGATATCAGGCGGCGCCTCCCGGCGGGTACTGGCAGGCTGTGACCATGGAGTTCTTCTGCTATCACCGTGATCGATCCGAATCCCTGGTCCTGCGTGGGGAGTTGGCGGAGGCCCCCGGGGAATTCGGCGGGCGCCGATGAACTCCTGCGTACCGTCACCGTCCTACGCGTTGCTGCCCGGCGCGCCCGGCTCCCCCGTCATCCTGCATGTGCCGCACTCGGCGCGGGAGATTCCGGCCGAGGTGCGGGCGGGCATCGTGCTGGACGGGCCTGCGCTGGAGCGGGAGTTGGACCACATCACCGACGCGCACACCGCGGAGATCGCCGCGGTGGCGGCCGAGCTGGCTGAAGTTGCTCCCTGGCGGTTCGTGAACCGGCTGTCGCGGCTGGTGATCGATCCGGAGCGGTTTCCCGACGAGCGGGAGGAGATGCTCGCCGTCGGGATGGGCGCCGTGTACACACGGACCACGCACCGGGAGGCGCTGCGGGGCGAGGACACCGACCCCGCGCCGCTGATCGAGCGGTATTTTCGGCCGTATGCGCGGGCGATGACGGAGGCGGTGGCCGACCGGCTGGCCGCAACCGGGCGGGCCGTGATCGTCGACGTCCACTCCTACCCGAGCGCGCCGCTGCCCTACGAGCTGCACGGCGAGGGTCCGCGGCCGCCCGTCTGTCTGGGCACCGACTCCTTCCACACCCCGCGCGAGCTGCTGGCGGCGGTGCGGGAGGCGTTCGCGGGGTGCGGGGAGACGGGGCTGGACAGCCCGTTCAGCGGCACGTATGTGCCGCTGGAGTTCTACGGGAAGGACCAGCGGGTGAGCGCCCTGATGGTGGAGATCCGCCGGGACACGTACCTGACGGAGCCGGGCGGGCCAGCCGGGCCCGGGCTGACCCGGCTGGCGCGGGCGCTGGCCGCGCTCGTCGATGCCGTGACCGGCTGAGGCACGGGCCGCCGCCCTCCGGCTGGAGCACTCCCGCGCGACAGGTGCCCTGGCCGCGGTGAGGGTGGAGGGCATGACTGAGGAGACCACCACGCTGACGGAGCAGGTCCCGCCCCCGGTACGGGAGTGGCCCGCGCACGACCTGACCGGGACGGAGTTCGACCCGGTGCTCGCGGACCTCATGCGCGAGGGCCCGCTCACCCGCATCCGGCTGCCGCACGGCG
The DNA here is from genome assembly GCF_039532765.1 of Streptomyces longisporus. Lineage (NCBI taxonomy): Bacteria > Bacillati > Actinomycetota > Actinomycetes > Kitasatosporales > Streptomycetaceae > Streptomyces > Streptomyces longisporus. The sequence continues at coordinate 572,211 of NZ_BAAASG010000007.1, read as the reverse complement.
AGGGCTGGGCGTGGCTGGCCACCCGCTACGAGGACGTGAAGCTGATCACCAACGATCCGCGGTTCAGCCGCACGGAGGTCACCCGCCGTCAGGTGACCCGGCTCGCCCCCAACTTCGCGCCCCGGCCGGGCTCGCTCGCCTGGGCCGACCAGCCGGACCACAACCGGCTGCGCAAACCGGTGGCCGGCGCCTTCACCGTGGGCGCGATGAAGCGGCTGCGGCCCCGCGCGCAGCAGATCCTCGACGAGCTCCTCGACGGGGTCCTGCGCGACGGGCCGCCGGCCGATCTCGTCGAGCGGGTCCTCGAACCCTTCCCGATCACCGTGGTCAGCGAGGTGATGGGGGTGCCCGCCGAGGACCGGGAACAGGTGCATGCCTGGACCCGGCAGATCATCTCCACCTCCGGCGGCTCCGAGGCCGCCGACCGCGCCAAGAACGGCATGTACGGGTGGATCAGGGACACCATCCGGGCGCGGGCGCACAGCACGGACGAGGACGTGTACGCGCTGCTCGGTGCGGCTGTGGGCCGCGGCGAGATCAGCGAGGAGGAGGCCGTGGGCCTGGCCGGGCCGCTGCAGATCGGCGGCGAGGCCGTCACCCACAACTGCGGGCAGATGCTGTTCCTGCTGCTCACCCGCCCGGAGTTGAGGGAGCGGATGCGGGAGCCGCAGGCACGCGGGCGGGTGCTGGACGAGCTGCTGCGCTACATCCCGCACCGCACCTCGGTCGGCCTGGCCCGCATCGCCCTGGAGGACGTCGAGCTGCACGGCCACCGCATCGGCGCCGGCGACCCGGTGTACGTCTCCTACCTGGCCGCCAACCGCGACCCGGACGTCTTCCCCGACCCGGACCGGATCGACCCCGACCGCGACCCCAACCCGCATGTGGCGTTCGGCAACGGAGCGCACTACTGCACGGGCGCCGTACTCGCCCGTCTGCAGACCGAACTGCTCGTCGACACGGTGCTGGAGCGGCTGCCGGGCCTGCGCCTCGCGGTCCCCGCCGACCAGGTCGTCTGGCGCCGCAAGACGATGATCCGCGGGCCGCAGACCCTGCCCGTCACCTGGTGAGGGCAGGGTCCCGCGTCAGGCCGTCACCCAGTCCGTGACGAGCACTCCCTCGCCGGTCCGCAGCCGTAGCGCGAAGGGGCCGACGGGGGGCTCGCCGTAGGTGAAGCGCCCCATGTCGTCGGTGGTGAGCGGCAAGCCGGCCTGCGGGCCGCTGAGCACCTCGATGCCGGCCGTCTGCGGCGGCAGCACCTGTCCCATCAGCCCCTGTGCGGTCAGTTCGACGTCGACGGTCACCCCGCCCGCGTGGAAGGTGAGCATGCGCGGCACGTCCGTCGCTCCCCTGACGGGGATGGCGTCCACCACCGAGTCGAAGGTCAGCTCGGCGATGCGGGCGTCGAGGTCGTGCAGCGCGAAGGCCTCGACGGCGATCTGCCGCAGTTGGGCCGGCACCGGGTCCAGGATGGCCGCGGCCCTGCGGAGTTCCTCCTCCACCAGGTCGTACGCCACCTCGTCGATGCCGTCGAAGTCTTCGATGTCGCCCAGTTCGTTGATGTCGTCGTCGTGGTCGGGTTCGTTGTTGGCGTGGTTCATGTCGGTCACACCGCTCCCCGTGCTTCCAGTCGTGCCCGCAGGCGCCGCAGACAGCGCTGGCGGAGCGGTCCGATGCTGCCCACGGCGATGCCCAGCGCCGCGGACACCTCCTGGTAGCTGGGCGGCGGCGAGGCCATCAGGACGCGCAACAGCTGCCTGCAGCGATCGCCGAGTTCCTCGAACTCCTGCCACAGGTGCCGGATGCGCTCGGTCTCGGCGGCCGCCTCCTCCAGGTCGAGGAACGACTGCTCGGGCGTACGGTCCTCACTGACCCGGTCCAGCAGTTGCGGATCGTCCGTAGGGGTCAGCCGCCTTAAGCTCTTGAGGACCTTCAGGGACTCGTGGCGCGCGGTACTGGCCAGCCACGACCCGGCCTTGTCGGGTTCGCGGATGCGCCCCAGGTGCTGGGCGAAGCGGAACCACACCGTCTGGTACACCTCGTGCGCGTCGGCGTCGGAGAGCCGGTGCGCGCGCACGACCGACCACACCAGTGGGCTCAGCCCCTCCACGAGCGCCTTCCAGGCCGCCGCGTCGCCGTCGACGGCGGACTGGACCAACGCGCCGACATCTGCTCGGTCCACAGCCCCACCCCTCGTGTACGGCAAGTCATCGTACGCCGTGGAGGGGACCGTTCCGGACCTCATGCCGGAGGTGCCAGCTGCGTGACGGGCGTGGGGCGCCACGTCGGCGGACGCAGCGCCGGCACATGCGCCCCGCGCACCTCCGCGTACGCCCCGGTCTCCGCGAGGAGCTTCTTGCGGGCGGCACGCGCATCACCCAGCTTGTTGGCGGTCATGTAGGCGACGACCATGCCCGCGGCGACCGGGGTGGCGAACGAGGTGCCGCTCCAGTGGGCGTAGCCCTCGAACATCACCTGGTCCGCCTTGCCGGCGGTGGGGGTCCCCGCCGTGCTCAGCACACCGGAGTGCCGCGGGTACTGGCAGGTGCACGCGTAGGTGAAGTGGTACCGGCATTCGTCGTAGGTGGAGTGCTGGTAGAGGTACGGCGCGGGTGCGTCGAAGCCGGTCAGTGTGCTGGTCAGCCGCTCTCCGGGGGCGTAGGCCTGCACCCAGGAGCCGTAGTTGGAGAAGCAGGCGCCGAACTCGCCGTCGCTGCGCAGCGCTCCGACCGAGAGCACGGCGTCCTCGTAGCCGGGCAGATCGGCGTAGGCGGCGGGCCAGAACTTCGAGGCGCTGGAGTTGTTGCCGGCGGCCGCGACCAGCAGGGTGCGCTGCCTGCGCAGCTCGTCCATGAAGCTCTGCACGCCGAGCAGGCCGTCGTCGCGGCCGTTGGCGGTGCCCGCGGAGAGGCTGATGACATCCGGCCAGCCGTGCTCGTCGACGGCGTCGAAGAGCCGCTGCCCGAACTGGTCCTCCAGGATGGCGCCGGCGTCGTTGAGGGTGTTGCGCACGGTGATGTCCGTGTTGGGTGCGACGGCCGCGAGGAGGCCCGCGATGAACGTGCCGTGGCCGACGTACTGGAGCAGGTTGCCCTGGGTGTCCGTCTCGGTGCCGTGCACGTCGCCCTGGACGTGGGCGAGCAGCGGCACCATGCCGTAGTCGTGGGTGAGCCCGTTGTCGATGACGAGGACGCCGACGGCGGTGTCCGCGTCGTAACCGGCCTCGGCCGCGGCCGGGTTGGTGCCCTGGGTGAGCGGGGCGGGCACGGGCTCGTCGCCGGGACAGGAGTTGACCGCGATCGACACCACATGGTTGCGGCTGACGAGGCGGCGCTCGGCGCGTGCCTCGTGCTCGCGCATGGCCCGCAGGGCGTGCGCGACCGCCCGGTCGCCGCGCCGGTCGCCGTGGCCGGGGTCGCCGACCTGGATACGGGTGATGCCCGAGCGGTTGGTCTCCGGGCCGGCCCGCCGCACATGGTCGGCGGTCAGTCCGGTCGCCTCGGTGAAGTGGCCGCGCACGGTGTCCTCGACGAGCCGCGCCTCCTCTCCGTCGCGGGCCAGGACCACGCCCTTCTCGTAGATGAACTCCGCCGCGTCGTCGGGCCCCATCGCCAGGGAGACATCCGGCATCGAACGCTGGATCTGGTCGAACTGTTCGTGGAATCGCTGAGGTGCCATGGCGTGTCCTCCCCCTTGAGGCGACTGTCGTCAGACAGAGTCGCGGAGCCGTCGCTTGATACAGCGCCAAACCGGTGTGGGGCGCAACCACGGCCACTACCATCCTTTGAGTGACAGCGGGAAGCGACTCGGTTCTCGAACTGCTGCCGATGGTGTTCGCCGACCCGGGCGAGGCCCGGGCGCGGGCGCAGGGCGTGCTGGACTCCGATCCCACGCCCTGGCGCGCTTCCGTCGCACACCAGGTGATCGGCATCTGGCAGCGGGACTGGGGCGACATGCGGATCGCGCTGCACCATCTGCGCCGGGCTCGCGACCTGGCCGCGCGCGCCCAGGCACCCGACCGGGAGGCCGACATCCTGGCCACCCTCGGCGTGGCGCTGGTGCACTCCGGCCGCACCCGGCAGGGCCTTGAGGCGCTGGAGCGGGGTGTCGCGGTCAGCACCGGGCACACCCGCGCGCGGGTCCTGTTCCGGCGGGCCTACGCCTCCTGGGTGCTCGGCCGGCACCGGGAGGCGCTGGAGGACGTACGCCGGGCGATTCCGGTGCTGCGGCAGGCGGACGACGTCATCTGGACGGCGCGGGCGCTGACCCTGCGGGCCACGGTGCACTTGGCGCTCGGCGCGGTGGACCGGGCGGAGGCGGACTTCACCGCCGCGCACGCGCAGTGGGACACCACAGGCCAGGAGCACGACAAGGCGGACGTGGTGGAGAGCCGGGGCCTTGCCGCGTTCCGGTCGGGCGACATCCCCCTCGCGCTGCGGCTGCTGGACGAGGCCGAGGAGCGCTACGCCAAGCTCGGCACGCCGTCGTTCATGCTCTACATCCGGCGCTGCGAGGTGCTGATGGCCGCAGGGCTCGCCCCGGAGGCGCTCGCCGAGGCGGACACGGCCACGGGGGCGCTCGACGGCATCGGCGGGCAGTCCACCCGCAAGGCGGAGCTGCTGCTGGTCGCGGCCCGCGCGGCGCGTCTGGCGGGCGATCCGCACACCGCGATCGCGCGCGCGGCGCTGGCCGTGCGGCTGTTCGCAGGGCAGCGGCGCAGCTGGTGGGAGGCGCACGCCCGGCTGGTGCTGATCGAGGCGCGGGTGGCCGCGGGGCGCCGCTCGGGACGCCTGGTCGCGGATGCGGCGGCGGTCGCCGAACGGCTCGCCTCGTTCGGAGCGCCGGCCGCCCCGGAGGCCTCACTGCTGGCGGGCCGGATCGCGCTGTCGCTGGGCTGGACGGCGGATGCCGAGCGGCATCTGGCCGTCGCCGCCCGCAGCCGGCACAGCGGGCCGCCGCTGGCGCGGATGACCGGCTGGGCCGCGCAGGCGCTGCGCGCACGGGCCGCGGGGTCCGGCCGGGGTGTCCTGGAGGCGTGCCGGCGCGGCCTCGACGTGCTCGACGACCACCGGATGACGCTGGGCGCCTCCGAGCTGCGGGCCCGCGCCACCGAACAGGGCGCGGAGCTGGCCGCGTTGGCCCAGCAGGCCGGCCTCGACTCGGGCAGCCCGCGTCGGCTGCTGACGTGGAGCGAACGCTGGCGGGCCACCGTCCTGTCCACGCCGCCCACCCGGCCGCCCGCCGATCCGGCCCTGCTCGGCAATCTGACCGCGTTCCGGGAGATCGCGGCCCGCGCGGAGGAGGCCCGCAGCGACGGCCGCCCGATCCCCACCCTGGAGCGTGAACAGCGGCGTCTGGAGCGGGAGATCCGCTCCCGGACCCTGCACATGCGCGGGGACGCGCCCGGCGACGGGGACCGCTTCGAGCCCGGCAGGCTGCTCGAACGGCTGGGCGAGGTGCGGCTGGTGGAGCTCGCCGTGCTCGACGGGCGGGTCCAGGTGCTGCTGTGCGGGCAGGGGCGGGTGCGGCGGTTCGAGGCGGGGCTGCTGGCCGATGCCGAGACCGAGGCCGAGCATGTGCAGGCGGGGCTGCGCAGGCTGGCGCACCCGGGCGCGGAGGCGCGGCTTCCGGTGGTCGAGGCCATGGGCCGCCGGCTGGAGGAGCTGCTGCTCGGCCCGGCCGCCGCGCAGTTGGGCTGCGGGCCGGTGGTGGTCGTACCGCCCGGCCGGCTGCACCGTGTGCCGTGGGCGCTGCTGCCGTCGCTGCGGGAGCGGGTGCTGAGCGTGTCGCCCTCGGCGAGCAGCTGGCTGCGTGCCCACGAGACCGAGCCGCCGCCCGGCGGCCGCCACGTCCTGGTGCGCGGGCCGGGGCTCGCCACCGGCGGCGCTGAGGTGCCCGAACTCGCCGACCGCTACGGCAGACCGACCCTCCTGGAACACGAGGAGGCGCGTGTGCCGCGTGTCCTGGAGGAACTCGACGGAGCCGCGCTGGCCCACATCGCCGCGCACGGCACCTTCCGCGCCGACAGCCCCCTGTTCTCCGCGCTGCGGATGGCCGACGGCCCGCTCATCGTCCACGACTTCGAACGCCTGGACCGCAGCCCGTACCGGATCATCCTGTCCAGCTGTGACACCGCCCGCCTCGCCTCGGTCGGCGCGGACGAACTCCTCGGCCTGGTCACCGCCCTGCTGCCGCTCGGCACGGCGGGAGTGCTGGCGAGCAGCGCACCCGTCAACGACCACGCCGTGGTGCCACTGATGCTCGCCCTGCACAAGGGCCTGAGCGCGGGCCTGTCCCTGGCCGAGGCCCTGCGCGACGCGCGCGCCTCGCTGCCGGGGGATGCGCTGCACCAGGCGACGGGGTGGGCGTTCACGGCGTTCGGGGCGGCCTGAACTCGCAAGGCCGGGGGTCCGAGTCCTGTACACGCCCCCCAAGACGACAGTCACAGAATGATCACTCTCGTCACACATTCTTCACATGCCTCCTTGTAGGGCACTACGGTCACTCCACCCGAAACACCCAGGGGGACGAGATGACCAACCCGTACACGGCACCGATACCTCCGCCGCCCCGCCCGCCGGACATCCGTCCGCTGCACAAGCGCAAGCGAGTGTGGCTCGGCGGCGCGGGCCTCCTCCTCGCGGGCGCGCTCATCGCCTCCCCCGCGAACAGCGACAAGCAGCCCGTCGAGGCGAAGGTCAAGCCCGCGACGACCGTCATTGCGACGGTGACGGCCACCCCCGAGCCTGGCCCGACGGTCACCGAGACCGTCAAGGCCAAGGCCAAGCCCGGCCCCACGGTCACCGTCACCAGAACCGCCGCGGCCCAAGCAGCCGACAGCGGCAGCAACAGCAGCCAGGACAGCGTCGGCACCTGCTCGATCAAGTCCAACTCGGGCAACTGCTACTCGGCGGGGCAGTTCTGCCGCAACGGCGACCACGGGGCCACGACGACCACCGCGGACGGCACGCCGATCAGGTGCGCGTACAGCGCGAGCCGGTGGCGCTGGACCTACGCCTGACGGGAGACGCCGGGCGGCGGCCTGACCCCTCCCCCGAATACTGGGGGTCAGACCGCCGGTTCTTGGGCGCGGCTCAGGCCGGCTGCGCGTCCGGCAGCTCCACGAGCCACGGCAGGGCACCCCGGTCGCTCGCGCCGAGCCGGGCGTAGGCGCTGTAGAGGTGGTTGCCCACGGTGCGGATGGACAGTGTCAGCTGTTCCGCGATCTGCCGGTTGCTCAGGCCCGCGGCCGCCAGGGTGACGACCTGCCGCTGGCGGGCGGTCAGTTCGCCCAGGACCAGACCGGACAGGGCGGGTGTACGGGCGCCCTGGCAGCGGCGGGCCAGAGCGACGGCACGGGTGCGTGAGGTGCGCGCGGCGCGCGGGTCGCGGTGCGCGCGTACCGCCTGCGCGTGCGCCTCGGCCGCGAACAGCAGGAACCCGCGCTCCTCCAGCGCCTCCGCGGCCCGGTCCAGCGCCGGCCCGTCCCCACGCGCCAGCGCCTCGGCATGCTTGGCGAACACGCCGTCGGCCGGGAGGCGTTCGGCGACCTTCTCGGCGGCTCCGAGGCGTACGGCGTCGTAGAGGGCGTACACGCTGTCGGAGCCGGCAGCGATACGGTCGCTGCCGTCGCCGTACCTCTGCACCATGCCGTCGGTGGCGTCGCCGATCGCCGCGAGCGCCCCGTCCACGTCCCCGCGGGCCGCGATCATCCAGGCGGACGGCTCGTCCAGGTCAGGGCAGCCGGCCACGGCGTCCCGGGCGGTCGTCGCGTCCCCCGACTGGGCGGCGGCCAGAGCGAGTTCGGTGCGGCAGGACGCGTCCCCCGACGCGTCCCGCAGCCCCTCCCGCGCCCAGGCCGCCGCCTCCCGCAGCTCCCCCCGAAGCCGCGAGAACCTTGCCCGTACGGCCGCGTACCCGGCGGGCACCGGTGCGCCCTCCTGCGCGAGCCACTCCCCCACGGGCGTCGGCAGCGGCCGTACGTCCGCCTGCTCGATCCGGCGGGTCAGCGCGGCCGACTCGGTGGCGAGGGCCGCGGCGCACTGGGCCGGTGTGCGGGCCAGCCGCCTCGCCCGGAGCCTGCCGGCCGCGGCGCGCAGCACCGGGCCGTGCAGGGGGTGGGCGAGGCGGACGGTGCTCTGGTCGCCCTGGTCGCCCTGATCATCAATGCAGATCAGGCCGTCGGCCTCCAGCTTCTCCAGGATCCGCAGGTCGAGTTCGTCCATGTGCAGGGGCAGGGGCTCTGCGAAGGCGAGGCGTTCCAGGGTGTCCCGCTCGTCGGGGCCGGGGCGTTCGAGGAGCTCGGCGGTGCGCCTGCGGACGGTCGCCGTCACCGGCACCGGGCCCCGCCACGCCCATTCTTCCGTGTCCGGCAGGAGGCGGGTGAGCAGGCCGTGCTCGCGCACCGCGTCCACCAGTTCGCGCAGCAGCCTCAGATCTCCCTGGCACAGGTGGTGGAGGCGGTTGAGGGTGAGCGGCTCCAGGCTGCCGCCGATGCCCGCCGCGAGGAGCTGTTCGGTGTCCTCGCGGGGCAGCGGCTCCAGGGCGAGGCGCGGCAGCAGTTCGCCGGTCCACAGCCGGGAGATCGCCCCGGGGCACGAGCCGTCGTCGGCGGCGACGACGATCAGGCGGGTGCGGCCGTGCACGGCCAGCTGGTGCACGAGGGCGGCCGAGGCGTCGTCGAGCAGGTGCGCGTCGTCGACCACCAGCAGCCGTACCCCGGAAAGGAGTTGGACCGCCCGGTGCAGGGAGACCGACTCGGGCAGCAGATGGGCGAACGCGGCGAAGGGGAGGTGCCGGGTCTCGGGTGTCCCGGCCGCTCGGGTGCGGTCGCTGCCCCGTACGGCCTCGGTGACCAGCCGGGTCTTGCCGCTGCCGGCCGGGCCGGTCACCACGATGCCGTGCCGGCCTGCGGTCAGGGAGCGGCGGATCAGCTCGAGCTCGTCCTCACGTTCGGTGAACTGCCAGGGCAGTTCAAGGGCCTTCGCCTCGCGTTCGAAAGTCGTCACGGGAGTATGAGCGCGAGTACTCAACCCTGATACAGGGTGACTTGAGTAGCCCTCGACTCAGGCGCCCATGACACCGCCCACGGCAACCTGTGCGCATGACCGGACGCTACTGCTCCCTCGTGCAGCAGTCGGCCCCCGCTTTCACACCGGGGCTGACCGCCGAGCGGCTCAGTGCGCTCATCGGCGGACGGTCGATGTGGGTCAACGGCACCGTGCTGCACTACTGGTTCTTCGACGGCGACACCGACGGGTCGGTCATTCCGGTACCGGGAACCGGGCAGTCCCGGCGGGTGTCGTGGGTCGGCGCCAAGGAGCAGCGGGACGTGGTGCGCGAGTGCTTCCAGGAGTGGCAGGGCCTCGGCATCGGCGTGTCCTTCGTCGAGGTCGGCGACCGCTCGGAGGCCGAGCTGCGCATCGGGTTCCAGCTCGGTGACGGCTCCTGGTCGATGGTGGGCAAGGACTGTCTGCAGGCCGGGCAGAACGAACGGACCATGAACTTCGGCTGGGACCTGACCGCGCCCGGGGAGCGCGGGACGGCCCTGCACGAGATCGGGCACGCGCTCGGCATGCTGCACGAGCACCAGAGCCCGTTCGCCGGCATCCACTGGGACGACGAGGCCGTCTACGCCGATCTGGCGGGCCCGCCGAACTTCTGGAGCCGGGACAGGACGTACTTCAACATCCTGCGCAAGCTCGACCCGGACGAGGTCAACGGCCCCGTATGGGACCCGCAGTCGATCATGGAGTATCCGTTCCCGGACGGGCTGATCCTGGAGCCGGAGCAGTTCCGCGGCGGCCTGCACCCGCCTGGCACGCTCTCGCCGGCCGACAAGGAGTTCGTGCTGCGCTGGTACCCGCCGGCTGATGTGCCGCGGCCGCCCGCGCTGGTGCCCTTCCGCTCGGCGCCGCTGGGCCTCGGCCCCGGCGAACAGGCCGACTTCACCGTCGATCCGCCGGAGACCCGCGAGTACACCATCGGCACCTTCGGCGCGAGCGACTGCGTCCTCGTGGTCTTCGAGGAGCGGGACGGGGAGCCCCGCTATCTCGCCGGCCGGGACGACGGCGGAGCACCGCACAACGCCACCATCAAGGCCCGGCTCGTCAAGGGCCGTCGCTACTTCGTCCGAGTACGTCTGTACTCCGCGTGGGGTCCGGGGGAAACAGCGGTCATGTGCTGGTGACAGCACGGATCCGCACCCACGCGGTCAGCCGGCCCACAGTCCGGCGCCGGGGGAGCGGTCGGGGAACGGTACCTTCGGGGGAGGGAACCGTTCCCCGACCCATGTCCGGGGTCGCCACCTGAGCGGCCGTTCCGGTCTCGCCACGTCGGATGTCAGTGGCGGCCGATAACGTCGAGCCATGAGTCGATCACACATCACGGGATACGTCATCGGCGAGAGTCTGCGGCCCGGAGCGGTCTTCCAGCCCCCTGGACTACGTCTGCGCAACGTCACCCGGCTCGACGTCTCGGCAAGCGCGGGCCCCGCGCAGCCCGGGCTGTGGACGCTCGTCGAGTGGGAGACCGACAGCGACGACGTGAGCGGACTGGCGCAGGCGCTCGCCGAAGCGCTGGAGCCGGAGAACGGCTGGTACGCGGACTTCACCGTGGGGGACGAGCGCGTGGTCGTCTTCGCCGGAAAGGTGTTCAGGTACCGGCGCGGCGATGCGGCGGGACGCGCCGAAGCGATCGCGTACGGGCGGTCGGTGGGGACCCCTGAGCATCAGCTCGACTGGGAGGAGTGAGCCGGGCAGGGGTCAGGCGCCGTCCTTGACCACCGCCGCGTCGAGGAGGGGGCCCAGTTCCCGGGCCACGCTCGTCAGGGCGCGAACGTTCTGCTCGGCGCGGGCGATGAGGATCGCCCCCTCCAGGGCTCCGATCATGAGCGTGGCGAGCGCCCCGGCCCGGTCTTCGGGTACGCCCATGTCCGTCAGGGCCCGGGCGACCGAGGCGGTCCAGGTGCCGAACGCGGCGGCCGCGGCCTCCCGGGTCGACGCGGTGGACTCGGCGCAGTCCACCGTGGCGGCCGCCACCGGGCAGCCGCCCGCGAATCCGGCGGTCTCGTACTCCTCGGTCCACTGGCGCACCATCTCGCCGAACAGTCCGCTGGGCGTCGGCGTGGGCAGCGCGGCGAGGAAGCGGTCGATGCGGTTGCCGGCGTATCTCCCGGCCCAGCCCACCGCCTCGTTGACCAACTGCTCCTTGCCTCCGGGGAAGTAGTGCTGGAGGGAACCACGCGGCGCCTGCGCATATGCGGCGACCTCCCGCATCCCCGTGGAGGCGACCCCGTCGCGCCGGATGAGCTGGGCCGCACCGAAGACCATCCGCTCCCGCGGTCCACGCCGCGGCGTCTGTGCCGCCGTCATCCCCGGTCTCCTCCCGCCGCTCGAAGCATCGACGACTCCCTGCACTCTATGACCGTCGTCATAGCGCGGGCTACTATGACCGCTGTCATAGTCCGGGGCAGAGGCAGTCGGTCTCCGCGCCAGCCGGATGGGTATCGGCCAGGACGGTGGTACATCGTGTACGTGGGTTTCGTCGGCCTCGGGGTCATGGGGCAGCCCATGGCGCTCAACCTCGCCCGCGCCGGAACACCTCTGGTCGTCTTCAACCGCACCCCGACCCGGTGCGAGCCCCTGCGTGCGGCCGGAGCCGCGATCGCGGCCGGCCCCGCCGAGGTCTTCGAGCGGGCGGAGACCGTGATCCTGATGCTGGCCGACGAGAGCGCCGTCGACGCGGTCCTGGGGCGCGGCACCCCGGATTTCGCCGCGCGGGTCGCCGGGCACACCGTCGTCCACATGGGCACGACCTCGGCGGAGTACTCGGCCGACCTGCGGCAGGCGGTCCACGGCGCGGGCGGGCGTTATGTGGAGGCCCCGGTCTCCGGGTCCCGAGTCCCGGCCGAGCAGGGGCAGTTGGTGGCGATGCTGGCGGGGGACGACGACGCCGTGGCGGCCGTACGGCCCCTGCTGGCACCCATGTGCCGGGAGACGTTCGGCTGCGGCCCCGTGCCGGGCGCGCTGCTGATGAAGTTCTCGGTCAACCTGTTCCTGATCACCCTGGTCACCGGACTGGCCGAGGCGTTCCACTTCGCCGACCGGCAAGGACTCGACCCGCGACTGCTGCGGGACGTCCTGGACGCAGGCCCGATGGCCAGCGCCGTCTCCCGGATGAAGGCGCCCAAACTGCTGGACCGTGACTTCTCCGTCCAGGCGGCGGCCGCGGACGTCCTCAAGAACAACCGGCTGATCGCGGAGGCCGCCCGCAAGGCGGATCTGGCCTCCCCACTGCTCGACGTCTGCCACGCCCTGTTCGGCGAAACGGTCGCGCAGGGCCATGGAGGCGAGGACATGGTGGCCGTACTGCGGGCACTGGAGGCCCGCTCCGACGGCGCCGCCGTAGCCACCCGCCCCGCGCCTGCTGCGCCAGATGTTTCGGCTGGGTTTCGGGTGCCGTGAGGCGCCCCAGGCGATGGTCAAGACTTGTACAGGAACGCTTGTGCGGTTGTGCGTCGGCGCCGATCATTGGCCGAATCGCACCCGTACCCCGCGCGCACGCAGGAGTTCCCGTGACCGTTGGCCAGATCGCGTCCGAGCCGGCAACGGCCCAGACGGAGCGGCAGAAGCTGCGCAAGCACTTCGGCCGCTTCGACATCCTCTTCTTCCTCCTGTGCACCATCGTCGGCGTGGACACCATCGGCACGGTGGCCTCGAAGGGTGCCGAGGCGTTCACCTGGCTGATCGTGCTGGCTCTCGTGTTCTTCGTGCCCTCCGCGCTGCTGACCGCGGAGCTCGGGGCCGCGTTCCCCGACGAGGGCGGTCCCTACATCTGGACCAGCCGGGCCTTCGGCCGCCTCGCGGGCGCCGTCAACAACTTCCTCTACTGGATCACCAACCCGGTGTGGCTGGGCGGCACGCTCTCCGTCTCCGCCGTCACGGCCTTCACCACCTTCTTCAACGACGGCAAGGACCTGAGCACCCCGGCCTTCTACGTCTTCACCCTCGCATTCGTCTGGGTGGGCGTCCTCGCCGCGATCCTCTCCTTCGACGTCGGCAAGTGGATCCCCACCCTCGGCGCCTGGAGCCGTTTCGTCCTCCTCGGCCTGTTCACCGTCACCGTCGTGATCTACGGGATCAAGCACGGCCTGCACGGCTTCGGGGCCGGTGACTTCTCGCCGACGTACGCGGGCTTCGTCGCTCTGGTGCCGGTCCTGATGTTCAACTACGTCGGCTTCGAACTGCCCAACACCGCAGGCGACGAGATGACCGACGCCCAGAAGGACGTGCCGTTCGCCATCTTCCGCAGCGCCGCCCTCTCCGTTGCGCTGTACGCACTTCCGATCCTCGGCATCCTGCTGGTCCTGCCGGTCAAGGCCGTCACCGGCCTCGGCGGGTTCCTCGACGCGATCCGGCAGGTCTTCACGGTCTACGGCGGGCACGTCGCCTCCGACGGCACGGCCACCCTCAGCGGTGCCGGCAGCCTGCTCGGGGACCTCGCCGCGATCATGTTCATCCTGACCGTGCTGTCCTCCGGCGTCACCTGGATCATGGGCTCCGACCGCGCCCTCGCCGTCTCCGGCTACGACGGCGCCGCGCCCCGCTTCCTCGGCGTCATCTCCAGCCGCTTCGGCACCCCGGTGCGGGTCAACATCCTCAGCGGCCTGGTCTCCACCGTCGTCCTGGTGCTGGCCCACCAACTGACCCACGGCAGCGCGGCCAAGCTCTTCGGCGCGGTCCTCGGTCTCGCCGTCTCCACCACGCTCGTCAGCTACCTGGGCATCTTCCCGGCGCTCGCGGTACTGCGCCGCAAGGCCCCGGACGTCCCCCGCCCGTACAAGGCGCCCATCCCCGGCGTCATCAGCGTCGTACTCAGCGCGCTGATCCTGTTCGCCAGCGTGCAGCTGGTCGCTCCCGGGCTCGGCGACCACTGGTTCGGATCCGCGTACGCACCGACCGGCTGGAGTCATGCAGAGCGCTGGAAGTACCTGCTGACGGAGGCCGTCCCGCTCGTCGGGTTCATGCTCCTGGGCGTGCTGTTCTGGGCCCTGGGCAAGCCGACCCGTGCGTCGCTCGCCGACGGGAAATGACCACCAGCGTCACGACGTTCCGGCCCGGGCGGGCGATGAGCGCATGCTCGTTGTGATCGGCGGCCTGCCCGCCACCGGGAAGACCACCCTCGCCCGGCTCCTGGCCGCGCAGACCGGCGCGGTGCATGTGCGGGTGGACACCATCGAGCAGGCACTGGTCCGGTCCGGCCTGGCCCGGCACCCCGTGGGGCCTGCCGGTTACGTCGTCGGGTACGCGCTGGCCGAGGAACATCTGCGGCAGGGCCTGTCCGTGATCGCGGAGTCGGTGAACCCGCTGGCGGTCACCCGGGACGCATGGCGGGACGCGGCGGTGCGGGCCGGTGTCCGCTGGGCCGAGGTGGAGGTGGTCTGCTCGGATCCGGCGGAGCACCGGCGGCGCGTGACATCACGGTCGGTGGACGTCCCCGGTCTGCCCCTGCCGGACTGGGCAGAGGTGACCGGCACGGAGTACGAGCCGTGGGACCGCGAACGCATCGTCGTGGACACCGCGGGGGCAACCGCCGAGGAGTCGCTGGCCGCGCTCGTGAGGGCGATCACCGTCAACTCGTGACGACGGGCTCCGATGTCGGCTCGGGCTGCGGGACATCGCGCATGCGTCGGAGCGGGGAGAAGAACACGAACCAGCCGGCCGCCCATGAACCGATGAAGGCCAGCCAGAGTGCGGGCCGCACCCCGATCAGGGTGCCCAGTGCCCCGCCGAGGACGCCGCCGAGCGGCAGCGTGCCCCACACCACCCAGCGGACGGCCGCATTCATCCGGCCCATCAGCTCGGCGGTGTCACCGACTGCCGGTAGCTGATCTGGGCGATGTTGTAGACCATCCCGGAGAAGTACGCGAGGCCCCAGCCCAGCGGGAACAGCAGCACTCCCCAGCCCTGCCAGGCCGCTGCCGCAACCACCTGCGGCGCGCTGAAGACCAGCATCGACACCCAGATGATGCGCGCCGAGCCCACCTTCCTGGCGAGCCGGCCGGCCAACGCTCCTCCGACGATCCCGCCGATGGCCGCGCCCGCCATGATCAGCCCGGTGAGCGCGGGTCGCACGTGCAGCACCCGGATCAGGAACACCATCGCCAGCGCCGAACTCATGCCGCCGAACAGGTTCGCGGTGGCCGTGCACGCCACGACCCTGCGCAGAATGGCGTGCCCGAACACGAACCTCAGGCCCTCGGCGATCCGGTGCCGCAGCGTCTCGTCCGCCGGTCGCGGAGGCGGCGGCTCCTCCCGGGTCCTGATCCCGAGGACCGACAGGACCGAGACCGCGTAGGAGACGGCGTCGGCCGTCATCGCCCCCGCGGCGCCGAACACCCCGACCAGCCCGCCGCCCAGACTCGGCCCCCCGAGCTCGGCGAACGCCTGGGTGGTCCCGAGCTTGCCGTTGGCGCTCATCAGATGTTCGGGGCGGACGAGCGACGGCACATGGCTCTGGTACGAGACATCGAAGAACACCGAGCACACACCGGCCGCCACCGCGACCGCGTACAGCTGCGCCATCGTCAGGACACCGAACGCCGCCGCCACCGGAACCGAACCGATGATCACCAGACGGAGAAGGTTGCAGACGACCATGATGGAGCGCTTGGCGGCGCCGTCCACCATCGCACCCGCCGGGAGCGCGATCACCGCGAAGGCCAGTGTGGTGGCGGCGGTCAGCAGTCCGACCTGGAACGTGCTCGCCCGGAGCGCGACGACCGCGAGCAGCGGCAGAGCGACCTCGGTGACCGCCGATCCCATCTCACTGACCGTCTGGCCGCCCCACAACAGCAGGAAGTCCCGCTGCCGCCACAGGCCCTGCACATCCGCCGCTGCTTCCGTCACAGCACTGACCCCCCGCTTCCAGATCCACGCCCCGCACTTTGCCATGGGACGTGGCGGCGCGGATCTGCCCCTGGGTCACTGATGCCGGATGCGGCGGGCGATCTCGCTGTTCTCCGTCTCCCACCACGGGCGTACCAGGTCGGGCGACTCGGTCTGCCCCTCCGTCGGCGCCGCCGGGATCAGCTCCGTCGCCAGGCGGCGGTCCAGTGCGGCGGTCGTCGCGCGTTCGGTGCGGGCCCACTGGACCAGGATGGCGAGCAGGAAGGGCAGGGCCACCAGCTCGGCGATGCCGACCATCGCACCGCCGCCGACCTGCTGGTCATGCTGGACGTCCCGGGACCAGGGCGGAGCGTGGTGCAGATACCAGGCGCCGGCGATCAGCGTGCCGTGCGTCATGACCACGATGCCGGGGACGGCGTCGACGATGCCGTCGAGGAAGACCAGCGCGGCCCGCACCGGGTGGGTGCACCAGGCGGGGAGCGTCTCCTCGCGGGTGAGCACCGGCACCACGAACAGGCAGCCGGCGAGCAGCAGGTGCAGATACATCAGCTGGTGCAGCCAGCCGTGGCGCAGGGCGGTCTCGAAGTACGGGGTGAAGTACACGGTCAGTTCGGTCGCCAGCACCAGGGCCGTGCTGACCAGCGGGAAGGTGAGCAGGCGCACCAGTCGTCCGGTCATCGCCCGTTGGGCACGGCCGGCGGCCCGTTCGGGAAGGGCTCTGACGGCCAGCCGCAGCGGGTCGCCCAGCGCCAGGCCGAGCGGTGCGACGAGGTCGAGCAGGATGTTCTGCACCGCGGCCGGCCAGAACAGCACGCGGTCGTAGACGGCGAGGGCCGACATGGTCGCCACGACGAGCGTGCCGAGGCCGAGCACGGCGAAGGCGGCACTGCGGGACACGGGCCAGCGTTCACCCCGGCGCCGCAGCCGCAGGACGCCCCAGCCGTACAGGGCACCCAGCAGCAGGACGAGCAGCAGCGCGGGCAGGTCCGGTTGCCATGAGGACAGCAGCCGCCCCATGGTGAGTTCCGGCGGACTTACCATCGCGCGCTCCCTCCACGGCATCTCGGGCCACCCGACCGGACCCGGCCTGGCACTTTACGCCGCACTCGACCGGCGGGACCGCGCCGGGCCCGGCGACGGGCACCCGTCATACCGAGCTCATGTAAAACCCTTACCGAGGCATGCGAGCGATGGCATGCCCATGACGCATCGACCGCCGTACGACCGGGCACAGGCGGCGGACCGGCACACCCGTATGGTGTTCGCCCGGCCGGTTCGGGCTGCTGGGTCTCACCGCCGCTTCCACTCCTCGGCCAGCAGCTCGTACGACCGCACCCGGTCCGCGTGGTCGTGGGTGATCGTCGTGATGAGCAACTCGTCGGCGTCCGTGGCCTGTTGGAGTTGTTCCAGCTGGTCGGCCACCTGGGCCGGGGAGCCGACGAACCGGGTGTCGAGGCGGTCCTGGACGAGGGCGCGGTCCTCGTCGGTCCAGGGGTGGGCGCGTGCCTCCTCGGGCGTCGGGAACTCGATCGCGCCCTCGGCGGTGCGGATGCTGCGCACCCACGGGCCGTAGCCGGTGGCGAGTTCGCGGGCCGTCTCCTCGTCCTCGGCGACCACGACGTCCGCGGACACGCTGACGTACGGCTTGTCGAGGACGTCGGACGGCTGGAAGAAGGACCGGTAGCCGTCCACCGCTTCCAGGACGGTGGCCGGGCTGACGTGGTAGTTGGCGGCGAACCGCAGGCCGCGCGCGCCCGCGACCTCGGCGCTCTGGCCGCCGCTGCTGCCGAGGATCCACAGCTCGACCTCGGCGCCCTCACCCGGCACGGCGTGCGCCTCGACGCCCTCCGGGGAGCGGTAAGTGCCGGCCAGCAGGGCCAGGATGTCGTCGATCTGCTCGGCGTAGTCCTGCGATTCGGCGTTCGGCAGCAGGAGCAGTCTGCGTTGCAGGGCGATCCGGGGTGAGCCGAGGAGGCGTTCGAAGGAGAAGCGGGGCGGGATGAGCAGACCGTTCGGGGCGCGTCCGTCGACGACCGGGGTGGTCGTCGGCCCGGTCGCCTTCTCCCCCGGCGGGCGACCGCCCGAGCGGCCGAGGCCGAGGTCGAAACGGCCGGGGTGCAGGGCGTCGATCAGGCCGAACTCCTCCACCGTGGACAGGGCGGTGCGATGGCCGAGTTGTACGGCTCCCGAGCCGAGGCGGATGGTGGAGGTGGCGGAGGCCGTCAGGGCCAGCACGACCGCGGGGGACGTGCCTGCGACACCCGGGTTGAGATGGTGTTCGGCGAACCAGTACCGGGCGTAGCCGAGGCGTTCGGCCTGCTGGGCCAGGTCGATGGAGTTGCGCAGGGCGTCGGCGGCCGTCGAACCGGAGGAGATCGGCACCAGGTCGAGGACGCCGAGAGGGATGTCAGACATGGGCCGGCTCCTCACTGGTCGGTTCCCGGCAGCACCGGGCCCCAGTCGAAGGGCGGGTCCGGGATGGCCACCCGCAGGGTCGGGGCCACCGCCGAGTGGAACAGCTCCAGCGAGTCGCGGTGCTGGGTGTCGGTGAGTCCGCTCGCGTCCGCGTGCAGGTGCACGACGGTGTGCCCGAACTGCTCGTGGTAGCGGTGCACCTTGTCGATGACCTGCTGCGGGCTGCCGATCAGGGCGGAGCTGCGCTCGACGAAGTCCTCCAGGGTCTCGAAGACGACCGGCAGCCCGGCCTTCTTGAAGAACGCCAGGTTGGACTCGAAGATCGGTCGGTACGCGGCCAGGGCCTCCTGGGAGGTCGGGGCCACATAGACACCCGCTGTGCCCGCACCGACGGCGATCCGCGCGCGGTCGTGGCCGTAGTGTTCCCAGCGCTCGCGGTAGTAGCGGATCAACTCGGCGTACGGCTCGATGGGGTTGGTGACGTTGGCCGAGAACAGCGGGTCGCCGTAGCGGGCGGCGAGGTCGACGGACTCCTTGCTGGTCGCGCTGCCGTGCCAGACCCGGACCGGCTGCTGGTACGGGCGCGGCCAGACCTCCGCCTCCGTCAGCTCGGGGCGGAAGCGGGTCGCCGCGGTGACCTTGTCCTGGCGCCAGATCTGCCGGAACACCTCGTAGCTCTCGGCGTTGCGGTCCCACTGGTCCTCGGGCGTGACCTGGAACAGGTCACGTTGGGCGGCGCCGTTTCCCTTGCCGATGATCAGGTCGAGGCGGCCGTTCGAGAGGTGGTCGAGGGTGGCGTAGTCCTCGTAGGCGCGGACCGGGTCCAGGAGGCTGAGGGTCGTCACGGCGGTGAACAGGCGGATGCGCTTGGTCAGCGCGGCGATGTGGCTCAGCACGACCGGCGGCGAGGAGGAGATGAACGGCCGCTCGTGCCGCTCCCCCACGCCGAAGCCGTCGAAGCCCAGTTCCTCGGCGAGCAGGGCGTTGTCGAGCACCTCACGGAACCGGTCGTGGGTGGACTTCTGCACCCCGGTCACCGGGTCCGGGCGGTGGACGATCAGGGTGATCGCGAGGAACTTCACGAGGCCGCCCGCTCGTCGGACGCCTCGTCGGGGTGCGCGAGGCCCAGGTGATGGCGGAGGGTCGGGCCCTCGTACTCCGTGCGGAACACGCCCTGTTCCTGGAGCAGCGGCACGACCTTGTCTGCGAAGACGTCCAGGCCGCTGGGGGTGATGTGCGGGACGAGGATGAAGCCGTCACTGGCGTCGGCCTGCACGTAGTCGTTGATGGTCTTCGCGACGGTGGCCGGGGAGCCGATGAAGTTCTGGCGGTTGCCGGTCTCGATGACGAGGTCACGGATGGACCAGTTGTTGGCGGCGGCCAGCTCGCGCCACTCGCGGGCGGTGGCCAGCGGGTCGCGGTACATGCGCACCTGGGCGCGGCCCTTGGAGATGTGGTTGTCGCTGACGTCCGGATCGATGTCCGGCAGCGGGCCCTCCGGGTCGTAGGAGGACAGGTCCCGGTTCCAGACGAACTCCAGGTGCTTGATGGCGGTGGCCCCGCTGACCTGCTGGCGGCGCACCTGCTTGGCCAGCTCCTCCGCCTCCGCATCGGTGTCGCCGAGGATGAAGCTCGCGGCGGGCAGGATGAGCAACTGGTCGGGGCGGCGGCCGTACTTGGCGAGGCGGTTCTTGACGTCCTGGTAGAAAGCCTGGCCCGCCTCCAGGGTGGCGTACCGGCTGAAGATCGCGTCGGCGGAGGAGGCGGCGAACTCGCGGCCCTCGTCGGAGTCGCCGGCCTGGAAGATGACCGGGCGGCCCTGCGGGGAGCGCGGCACGTTGAACTGGCCGTGGATGTCGAAGTGCCGGCCGGAGTGGACGAAGGAGCCGGCCTTCGCGTCCTTCAGGAAGACGCCGGTGGCCTGGTCGGCGATGATCTCGTCGCCGTGCCAGGAGTCGAAGAGTTCGTGCGCGGTGGTCAGGAACTCCTTGGCGCGGGAGTAGCGCTCGTCCTGCGGGAGGAAGCCGCCGCGGCGGAAGTTCTCGCCGGTGAAGGCGTCCCAGGAGGTGACCACGTTCCAGGCGGAGCGGCCGCCGGAGAGGTGGTCGAGGCTGGCAAACTGGCGGGCCACCTCGTAGGGCTCGTTGAAGGTGGAGTTGATGGTGCCGGTCAGGCCCAGGTGTTCGGTGACGGCGGCGAGCGCGGCCAGGACCGTGAAGGTGTCGGGGCGGCCGACGACGTCCAGGTCGTAGATCTTCCCGCCCTGTTCGCGGAGCCTGAGGCCCTCGGCGAGGAAGAGGAAGTCGAACTTGGCGCGTTCGGCGGTCTGTGCGAAGTGGACGAAGGAGCTGAACTCGATGTGGCTGCCGGCCCTCGGGTCGCTCCACACCGTGGTGTTGTTGACGCCCGGGAAGTGTGCGGCCAGGTGGATCTGCTTCAGCGGCTTGCTCATGTCGGTGCGGTCCTTCCGGCTCAGGCGATGGGGGTCCCCCCGGGCTCGAGCGAAGCCGAGAGCCTGGGGGAGTAGCGGTTGGCGGGGCGCGCGAGGCCCAGCAGGCCGCGCAGGGTGTCGGCCTCGTAGGCGGTACGGAAGGCGCCGCGGCGCTGGAGTTCGGGAACCAGGCCCCGGCTGATGGCGGGCAGGTCGTGTCCGGCAACGGCAGGCCTCAGCCGGAACCCGGTCAGCCCCGCCTCGGCGAACTCCTGAAGCAGGTCGGCGAGTTGGGCGGGCGTACCGGCGAAGATGCGTGCGTCGCTGGTGTACGGCTCTGCCGCGAGGGCGTCGAGACGGGCGCGGCGGTCCTCGGCGGCGGCCTGGTCGTCGTCGAGGAAGACCACCAGGTCGCCGAAGACGTGCAGGAGTTCACCGGCGCGCCCGGCGGCCTCCTGTTCGGCGCGGATCTCGGTGACGATGGCACGCGCCTGGTCGCTGTCGTGCGGGGTGACGTAGCCGACGTCGGTCTGGCGGGCGATCAGCCGGTACGGGACGGTCTGGTGTCCGAGGGAGGTGACGAGCGGCTGGCCCTGCGGCGGGCGCGGGGTGATGGAGGGGCCCTTCACGCTGAAGTGCCTGCCCTCGAAGTCGATGTAGTGCAGCTTGTCGCGGTCGATGAAGCGGCCGGTGGCGACGTCCCGGATCTCCGCGTCGTCCTCCCAGCTGTCCCAGAGCCGGCGCACGACCTCGACGTAGTCGGCGGCCTCGTCGAACAGCTCGGTGAGCCGCTCCTGTCCGGCCGGGCTCCGGAGTTCCGCCAGGTTGATCGGCGGGAAGGTGCGGCGGCCGAAGTGGTCGGCCTCGTGCGGGCGGGCGGTGATCTGCACCCGCAGGCCCGCGCGGCCGGTGCTGACGTAGTCGAGGGTGGCGATCGCCTTGGAGATGTGGAACGGCTCGGTGTGGGTGGCGATCACGGTCGGCACCAGGCCGATGTGCCGGCTGAGGGGGGCGATGCGGGATGCGATCAGTACGGCGTCGAGGCGGCCGCGGACCTCGTCGGTGCGGCCGTCCGGCTCGCCGTACTGCGAGGACTGCAGGCCGAGGCCGTCCTCCAGGGTGACGAAGTCGAGCAGTCCGCGCTCGGCCTCGGCGATCTGGTCGGCCCAGTATCCGGCGGTGAACAGGTCCCGGGGGCGGGCCACTTGTTCGCGCCAGGAGGCGGGGTGCCAGCCGGTGCCCTCGAGGGCCACGGCAAGGTGCAGACGGGAAACGGGAGTTGAGGACACGAGGGTGCCTTCCTGGAGGTCCGTACGAGATCGCCGGCCCGCGGGATCGGGGCACACGGCGGCTTTGAAAACGGGTCAGGAGCAACAGAGGGCGCCGGCCACGCGCTGGAGGTCGATATGCGGCCGGGAGTGCAGGCGGACGCTGTGAAGCGGGTTGTGGACACGGACGCGGAGTACACGTGTCACGTCCCACACCTCCGCCCGAACGCGCGAACAGTCAGCCTTCGACAAGGACAACGCCACGGTTATGCCGTTTCTTCCAGGGCGACGGCCCCGGTCGGCCGTACGAGCGAGAAAACCGTGCGGCGGCGCAGGGTGAAGCCGAGCGACTCGTAGAGCCGGATGGCGTCGGCGTTGGTGGCCCTGGCGTGCAGGAAGGGGCGTTCGCCGCGCTCCTTGATGCCGGCTGCGACCGCGCGGACCAGGCGGGTGGCCAGGCCCCGGCCGCGGTAGGCGGGGTCGGTGCACACGGCGCTGATCTCGGTCCAGCCCGGCGGGTGGAGGCGCTCGCCGGCCAGGGCGATCAGCCGGCCGCTGTGGCGGATGCCGAGGTAGGTGCCCATCTCGACGGTGCGGGGCAGATAGGGGCCCGGTTGGGTGCGGGCGACCAGGTCGAGGATCTCGGGTACGTCGTCGGGGCCGAGCCGTACGGCTTCGGGGTCGGGCTCGGCGCGCAGACGGGTGTCCACGAGCTGGACACCGTGTCCGGTACGCAGGACCTCCCACCCGGCCGGCGCCTCCGTCACTCCGCGCACCGAGGCGGTGCCGCCGGGGCCGACGAGGGTGGCCAGGTCGGCCCAGGCCCGTGGGTCGCCGGTGTCGGTGACGGCGTAGAAGGGGGCCACGTCCTGCCGGTAGCGGGCGGCACGGCCGACGCGTTCGGCGAAGGACGCGTGCGGGCCGGTGAGGGCTGCCCAGGCGGGGTTGTCCAGAAGGTGCGAGGAGGTGGCTTCGATGCTGGTGGCGGACATCGTGGGGCGGTCTCCGAGGGCCTGGGGACCCCACCGCGGGGCGGCGGCGGGGTCCCTGTCGGGCGGGTCAGGAGTTGTCGAGGGGCAGGCCGGGCGGGTTGACCTCGGACTTGGCGACGGCCTCGTTGGAGAGGTTCCAGGCGGCCAGCCACTTGGCGTACTGACCGTTCTCGATCAGGTAGTTGATGGCGTCGGCGAGCGGCTTGGCGAGGCCGCTGTCCTTCTTTGCGGTGGCGGCGATCAGGCCCTGCAGCGAGGCGCCGGCGCCCGAGTAGGTGCCCGCGTTGCGCGTCGGGTCGGGCGTGTTCGCGGACTGGGTGATGTGGTACGCGATGCCGGGGTTGGGGCCGAAGAAGGAGTCGATCTTGCCGCTGTTCAGGGCCAGGTAGGTGCCGTTGCGGTCCGGGTAGTACTTGACGGTGAGCTTCTTGCCCTCGCTCTCCAGCTTCTTCTTCCACTCCAGGAGGAGCTTCTCCTGGTTCGTGCCGGCGCCGACGGAGACGGTCTTGCCGGCGAGGTTCTCGTAGTTGCCGTCGAAGTTCCACTTGCTGGACTTGAGCACCTCGAAGCCGAGGTTGTCCTTGCGGTAGGAGGCGAACTCGTACTTCTTCTTGCGCTCCTCGGTGTCGGTGACGTTCGAGAAGGCCACGTTCACCTTGCCGCTGTCGATGCCGACGAAGAGGTTCTCCCAGGTGAAGTTCTTCAGCTCGGGCTTCAGGCCGAGGACCGCGGCGACGAGGCGGCCGAAGTCGGGCTCGGCGCCGGTGAGGGTCTTCTGGTCGCTGCCGACGTAGGCCAGCGGCGCGAAACCGGCGGGCAGGGCGCCGATGCCGATCTCCAGCTTGCCGCTGCTCTTGACGGACTTGGGCAGTTCCGCACTGATCGACTTCACCTCGGAGACCTTGAGGCTGGTCTGCTTGGCGGCGCCGTTGGAGAGCTGTCCGACGGCCACGGTCCCGTCCGCGGCGGTCGTGGTGGCCGCGTCGCTGTTCCCACCGCAGGCGGCGAGCCCGGTGGCGAGGGAGGCGACCGCGGTCGCCGCGGTGATGCCGCGGATCAGGCTGCGTCGGGTGAAGTGGACAGACATGGCCGTTCCTTGTCGCTGAGAGGGTGAGGAGGTGTGGCGTGGGGGGAAGTCGTGCGGCGCGCCAGTGCGTCAGGGGGGTCAGAGGACCTTGCTGAGGAAGTCCCTGGTTCGCTCGTGCTGCGGCTTGTCGAGGACCTCGGAGGGCGGGCCCTGTTCGACGATCCGTCCGCCGTCGATGAAGACGACCCGGTCGGCGATCTCGCGGGCGAAGCCGATCTCATGGGTGACGATGACGAGCGTGGTGCCGCTGGTCGCCAGGTCCTTGATGACGGCGAGGACCTCGCCGACGAGTTCGGGGTCGAGGGCGGAGGTGGGCTCGTCGAAGAGGATGACGCCGGGGCGCAGGGCGAGGGCGCGGGCGATGGCGACGCGTTGCTGCTGGCCGCCGGAGAGCTGGCGCGGGTAGGCGCCGGTCTTGTCGGCGAGGCCCACCCGGCCGAGCAGCTCGCGGGCGAGGTCCTGCGCTTCGGGCTTGTTGAGCCTGCCGGTGGCGACCGGGGCGGCGGCCACGTTGTCCAGGACCGTCAGGTGCGGGAAGAGGTTGAAGTTCTGGAAGACGAAACCGATGCGGCCGCGCTGGGTGAGGATGGCCCGCTCACTGAGCTCCTTCAGGCGCTCGCCGTGCCGCTTCACCCCGATCAGTTCGCCGTTGATGCTGACGTGGCCGATCTCGGGCTTCTCCAGGTGGTTGACGACCCGCAGCAGGGTGGACTTGCCGGAGCCGGACGGGCCGAGGATCACGGTCACCTCGCCCGGTCGCACCGTCAGGTCGATGCCGTTCAGGACGCGGTGGGCGCCGTACCACTTGTGCACGTCGTGCACCTCTACGGTGGCGGCCTCGACGCCGGCCAGCGCCTCGAGGGTCTTCGCGCTCATACGGCGGCCTCCCTGCGGATACGGGCTCGCAGGTCGGTCAGACCGGTGCGGAGCTTCTGCAACGGCGTCGGCGGCAGGGAGCGGGTGGCGCCCCGGGCGTAGTACCGCTCGACGTAGAACTGGATGACGGAGACGACGCTGGTCAGGATCAGGTACCAGACGGTGGCGACCAGCAGCAGCGGCACGATGTCGCCGGGGTAGGTGGAGCCCATGGACTGCGCGGTGCCGAACAGGTCGAGCAGCGAGACGTAGAAGACCAGCGAGGTGCTCTTGATCAGGCCGATGAGCTGGTTGACGTAGTTCGGGGTGATCGAGCGCAGCGCCTGCGGGAAGACGATCTTCGTGAACTGGTAGCTCTTCGGCAGGCCCAGGGCCGCAGCCGCCTCGTGCTGGCCCTGGTCGACGGAGAGGATGCCGCCGCGGACGACCTCGGCCGCGTAGGCCGCCTCGTTGAGGCTGAGGCCGATGACGGCGACGACCATGTCGGTGGCGAGCTTGGACTCGTCGAAGGAGAGGAAGGCCGGTCCGAAGGGGACGCCGACGCTCAACGTCTTGTACAGGGCGCTGAAGTTGTAGAGGAAGAGCAGCACCACGATGAGCGGGATGGAGCGCAGCGCCCAGATGTAGGTCCAGCTGACGGCCCGCAGCACCGGACTCTTCGAGAGCCGGGCCAGAGCGAGGACGATACCGCCGGCCAGGCCCAACACCGCGCTGTAGGCGGCGACTTCGAGGGTGATGAGCAGACCGTCGAGTATGTTGGGCCGCAGGAACCAGTAGCCGAAGCGGTCCCACTGGTAGAACGGGTTGGTCGTCAGGCCGTGCACGAACTGGGCCGCGAGGATCAGGACGACGGCGGTGGCGATCCAGCGTCCCGGCCTGCGCAGCGGCAGAACCCGCTGTGCGGCGAGGGGCTTTGACTGTTCGTCGGCGGGCGGCGCATCGGCGAGGGCGACGGTGGCGCCAGGGGGTTCACTCATGGTGGGCTCCGGCGGAGTCGGACACCCCACAGGCCGCGGCAGCCGTGCGCGGGAGCGGCTCGCTCAGCGCACGGGTGTACAGGGGCACCGGGGGCGGGGAGGACAACGGCACACCGCGCGGGCGGTGTTCGTCAGGGGGTGCGAGGGCTGTGGGGAGGTGTCAGCCCCGACAGCGGGCACAGCCCGGTGCGGTACACAGTGCGCTGTTCACACGGAGCAGATCGACGGCACGGTCGGCGGCGAACAGGTTCAGCAGGTTCGCGTACGGCTGTACGCAGCCCTGAGGGCGGCGTGCGGCCGTCCTGGGAGCTGCGTACATGGCGTCACCATCACTGTTCCGGCCCTTGTGGGCCTCGCGCTTACCGAAACGTCATCCGGTCCGGTCGTCACCTGGGGCACCCCACCGCGGAGCGAGGGTTGCCGGTCAGCCAGCCAGGGCTTGTCGCTGACACTCATGACCGTTCTGGTTCGTAGTTAAAACAATTGCCCGAAGGAATGTCAACGCCGGTCCACTGTGTGGAACGACTCAATCCCTGTTGACCTGCGCCACTGTCCCGTTTCCGTCGGATGCATGGGCCGCCCAGTCCAGGATCTGGACGGCGGCTCCGGCGGCCTCCAGACCCTGGCAACGCGCGTGGTGGCGCCGGGCGATGCCGTCCAGGTCGAGATGGGCGCCGAAGGCCGGATGGGCGGCCAGCCGGCGGGCGTAGGCCCACAGGGTGGGATGACCGGCGATCCGCTGGACCGCACCGGCGTCCAGGTGGTTGCGGTGCACGGTGTCGAGTTGGACCAGCGCGACCCACAACTCGACGTCCGCGGCCGTGATTTCGTCGCGGATCATATACGTCCGCCCGACCAGCCACCGCTCCAGCGCACCGAGCGTTTCGAGCAGCGTCTCGAGCGCCGCCGCGCGCTCGGATTCCTCACCGCCGGCCGATCCGGCGCGCTGCGCGGCGTCCTCGATGCCCTGCGCGCACATCCGCTCGACGGCCTCGATCTCCGACTCCGCGCCGCACGGGTAGGGCGAGGGGCGGTCGCCGCCGAAGCGGCGGGCGAGGTCGCGCATGATGTCCGGGACGTGTGTGCTGACGATCCGTCCGGACCAGTCGTCGCTGAGCACGGGCGCGACGGCCGGTCCGGTGTAGTGGTGCGCGCTCGCCTCGTACAGCGGGCGCAGGGCGCAGTGGCCGCCTTCGGGGGTGTCGGGCACGGCGGGCAGGAAGGTCGCCGGACAGACGGTGTCCAGGCCGAGCAGGCTGTGGATGACGGCGATGCGCAGGCCGTCGGGACACGCGGTCGACAGATGGAGGCGGTAGCGGCCCGGTACGGCGTAGTGGCCGCTGCGGGCGTCGCTGCCGATCCGGCCGCGGAAGGCGGGGGCGGGCTGGGCGGAGGTGTGGGCGGCCAGCGGTGTGACGGACATGGGTCTCCCCGGGAGAGGGCGCGGACGTACGCGCGGCGGAAGCGACGTCGGGCGAACTCAGCCCTGGGGGCTGATCGCACTGCAGACACGCTGCAGATCGATGTGACGGCGGGAGGTGAGGAGAGGCCGACGGATCACTCGGACGGTGACCGGCTCAAGGCGCCCCATGCGTTTCCCTACCTATTCACTAGGATTCTCCTCTGGAGTGTCGGTCCGCCTCGGAGCCACGTCAAGAGGGCCGTCCCGCAATGCGGACAGCGCAGTGGACACGCCCCTGCCTCTGATCGGTCAGTTCTTCTGCAGGGCGCGGGTCACGCCCGCGATGACGGCCGTCGTCAGCACCCAGCCGAAGGCGATCAGCAGATAGGCCAGCCACTGGAGGGTGCCGCTCGTCCAGTACCAGGTGGTGCGCTGGCCCAGACCGCCGATCGGGATCAACAGGTCGAGTGTGTAGACGAGCGGCTGGAACCGGGGCCCCTCGCCCGCCTGCACCCGTGTGGGGCTGTGAGCGCCGAACGTCAGGGTGCCCAGCAGGGTCAGCACGAGCAGCCAGATGCCCGCCAGCCAGGGCCGGTAGCCGTAGCCCACGGTCACGTCCAGCAAGTGCCCCCATGCGCGGGCCGCCGGCCGCAACGTGCGCCGCCGGTGCCGCTGCTTGGCCAGCAGCACCCGGCGGGCGTCGTCGTCGTGGCCCGCCGTGCGGTACCAGCTCGCCAACTGCTCGTACGGCTGGGGGCTGTAGCCGGGGCTGCGTCCTATCCACCGCATGCGGTGCGCCACGGAGCCCGGCCACCCCACCGCCTCCCGCCGCTCGCCCGCCACCGTCACCTTGATGGAGCCGTAGACGAAGCCGTCCAGCTCCACCGTCTGCGGCCAGCTGTGCTCGTTGTCGTGGAGGTACGACACCTGCGCGCCCCGCAGGTCCACCGCCTGGGACGGCTGGCGGGCGAGGGTGAGGTCGAAGTCGACGGCCTGCATGAGCGCACACAGCAGGGCCGGGCCGTCACCGCCGGGAGGCCCGTTCAGGACGGCTCCCTGGAAGGTCACGTTGTCCGAGACCCGGGTACCGCGCAGACGCACGGTGCCGTTCGCGGTGAAGCCCCGGGAGAACTCCAGCGTCGAGGCCACCGCGTTGTCCAGGGCGAGGGCCACGCCGCGCGGGCCGGGGCGCTCCAGCTGCGCGCCCTGCATGAACAGCCCGCCCGGCAACTGCGCGCCCAGCAGCCGCACTTCACCGTGCGCGACGAAGCCGCCCCCGCAGAAGAGGCCTCCGTCCGTGACCAGGCCGCCGGCGGACAGGGCCCACCCCTCGGGGGCGAGCAGTCGGGCCTTGTTGAGGTTCACTCCGCCGGTCACGTGCGCGTGGGTGAGCGACAGGGCACTGAGCTCCCGGTGGAAGGCGGAGACCGGGCCGGCCTCCACGATCGACCCCAGCAGGTCGAGACGTCCCTCGATGCGGGCCGACCCGGCTTCGAGCCCGGGCACCCGGCTGCGGGTGAGCGCGACGGTGCGGGTCTCGGCCCCGAAGAGGCTGACGTCCTGCTCGAACCAGCAGTCCTCGATCCAGAGGGGGTGATCGATCCGCGCACCGGCCAGGTTGATCCGGCCGGTTATCCGCGCGCCCGCAAGCGCCAGGGCGCCCACCGCGCCGGGCTGCACGGAGTGCGCACCGAGCAGCAGCGCGACGATCACTTCGGCCCGGACGGTACGCCCGGCCCCCCACTCCCCGCCGTCGGCCACCCGGTCGTCCTCGGCCACACCGGACCGCAGGTCCACGCGGCGCCCTTCGGGGAACACGTCCCACAACTCACGTTCCGGCGGGGTCAGTTCGTCGTATGACAGCACACGGACACAGTAGTGATCTTTCCTCTCCGCCGGCCTGCTTCTCCGCGTGACGTCATGCGGGCACGCTGATGTCCTCCTCGGCGACCTTGCCGTCCGTGGAGGCACCGGACGCGATCCCGTACGTCGGCTCCGGCACCGACGTCGGCTCCAGGAGTACCGAGCGGCGGCCGTCCACGCCCACCGGCACGTCGCCGTCGATGGTGACGCGGCGCAGGGTGCGCGCATGGTCGCCGGAGTCGTCGACGCCGTAGTGCTGGGTGGCCCGGTTGTCCCAGACGGCGACGTCGCCGGAGCGCCACTGCCAGCGGACGGTGTTCTCCGGGCGCTCGACGTGCGACTGGAGGACGCCGATGATCGCCCGCGAGTCCGGGCCGCGCAGGCCGACCAGGCGCTTGACGAAGCTGCCCAGCACCAGGGTGCGCTCGCCGGTCTCCGGGTGCACGCGGACCACCGGGTGGTCGGTGCGGAACTTCGTGGAGGTGAACACCTTGCGGTGCTGCTCCAGTTCGCCGGCGCGGGCCTCGGGGCGCGCCTCCGCGTAGTCGTAGTCGTTGGTGTGCTCGGCCCGCAGGTTGTCCGCCAACAGCTTGAGGGCGTCAGGGAGTTCGGCGTAGGCGGCGGCCGTGTTGCCCCACAGGGTGTTGCCGCCGTACGGGGGGACGACTTCGGCGCGCAGGATCGAGAAGGCGGGGTAGGCGGGCACGAACGTCACGTCGGAGTGCCACTGGTTGGCGCGGCCGCCGTGGTCGTTGTCGACGCCGAAGGCGTACTTGCCGTCGACGGAAGGGACGGTGGGGTGGGCGACGGGCTCGCCGAGGAGCCGGCCGAACGCCTCGTGGCTGTCGGCGTCGAGATGGTGCTGGCCGCGGAAGAAGACGACCTTGTGTTCCAGGATCGCGGCACGGATCGCGGCGACGACGGGCTCGGGGAGGTCGCCGCCGAGGCGGACACCGGAGACGACGGCGCCGATGCGGCCGCCGACCTTCTCTACGGTGAGGGTCGCGGCGGGTGCGGTGGAGGTCATGGGAGGGGCCCTTCGCGAGGTGACGGCGGTTAGTTGCTTTCTGAGCGGAAGGAAATCCGGGCAGGTGGGGGCCTGGGCGGTGAGGAATGACGGGGGTAGGTGTTCCTCAACGAGCTTGGGCGGGCCGCCGCACGCCGGTCAACACTCCCCCGGTCCGTTTCACGACCCTGCAACACGCCCGCCATGCCGGCCGTGGTCCCGGCCACTGCCGGTCGCCAAACCGGCCGCGGACACGGCATGTTGGACCCTGTCACCTCCTCAGACCGGAAACCGCGAGACCGAGAAGGGCTGCCATGTCGACGACCGTTCCCCCCGCCGCGCGCATCTCGGGCGACGGCCGCCGGGAGGCCAACGCGGCGTCGGTGCTGCGGGCCGTGCTCGACCACGGCCCGGTGGCCCGCAGCGGCATAGCCCGGCTGTCCGGGCTGAGCCCGGCGGCCGTCTCCCGCCAGTGCACCGACCTGGCCCGGCTCGGCCTGGTCTGCGAGGTGCCGGAGCTGGTCGCGGCGAGCGGGGTGGGCAGGCCGCAGATCCCGGTGGACCTGCGAACCGGAGGCGCGGGCGGGCCGCTGGTCGCGGGCGTGCACATCGGGGTGCCCGGCGCGGACTTCGGCCTGACCGATCTGCGCGGCACGGTCGTGGCCCGGCAGCAGCTCCCGCACGACGGGATTCCGGCCGCCGGCCTCCCGGACCACCTGGGCCGCGCGCTGGCCCGCTTCATCGCCGAGCGGACCCCGGCCGGCGCGAAGGTCCTCGGGGCGGGCACGGCGATCGGCGGCTGGGTGGCCCCGGAGACCGGCACGGTCGTACGGCATGACGCGCTCGGCTGGCACCAGCGGCCGCTGGCGGCCGAGCTGCGGCGGCACACGGGACTGCCCGTGCGGGTGGACAACCATGCCCGTGCCGTCGCGCAGTCGGAGCTGCTGTTCGGCCGGCCCGAGGCACGGCGCTCCCTGCTGCACCTGTTCGTGGGCAACGTGGTGGACGCGGCCCTGTCGATCGCCGGCGTGGTGCACAGCGGGCCGCGTTCGGGCGCGGGAGACGTGGCGCATCTGCCGGTGCCGGACAGCCGGGTGGCCTGTCCGTGCGGTCGTACCGGCTGTCTGGAGGCGACCGTCTGCGACACCCGGCTCACCCGACGCGCGATGGAGCGGGGCATCATCCCCGAGCCGCACATCGGTCTGCTGGTGGACGCTGCGACGGCCGGGGACCGGCGGGCCGACGCGCTGCTGCGGGAGCGCGCGCGGGCGGTGGGCCGGGCGACGGGGCTCCTGCTCGACGTCCTCAACCCGGACCTGGTGGTCATCACCGAGACGTCGAGCACGCTCCAGCCCGCGTACCTGGACGAGATCCGGACGGCCGCGATCAGCCACGCACACGTCTGCGACGACCCCGACCGGATCCAGATCCCGCACGCCGGGCCGGCGATCCTGGTCGTGGCAGCCGCCACGATCGTCCTGGACCCACTGTTCAAGAGCCCCCTACAGACCTTCGCCGACACGGCCGCCGCGCTCCCGTCGGCCTGACGGCCCCGCGTCCGCGCCGACCCGTGCGGACCGCGCCCACGCTCGCCGTGACGACCAGCGCGACCGCACCACACGGACCAGGGGCTGTCGCTGCCGCAGACCGTCGCCGACACGGCCGCCCCCGTCGCTGGTCTTCCGGCCGCTCGTGGGCGCGCCGCCCGTGCCCGTCGTCCTCGCCTGGTGCGAGGGCCCCGGGCACCCGGCCGTCCCGGACCCGCTGACGCTCACCCACGCGGTGCCGGCGAGCGGAACGACCGGTTCAGGGAACGCGCCGCCGGTCGAGTCAATGCCGTTCGCCCTGGTCGGCCGTGCGACGCTGGTGTCGGGACCGGTTCAGGAGGCGGCCATGGCGGGAGAGAGGGAAGGGAGACAGCCCAGGCAGCCGGACCTTCGCGACCTGCAGCTGCGTCTGCGTTCCGAGGTGGGCCGGATCGACGAGCAACTGCGCACCCTGCTGTCCACCATGGACCGGTTGCAGGGCCTGCTGGACGCGGTGATGGCCATCAGCCGCGAGGTGGAGCTGCCCGCGGTGCTGCACCGCATCGTGACCACCGCCATGGACCTGGTCGGCGCCCGCTACGGGGCGCTGGGCGTCCTCAACGAGTCCGGGGAGGGCCTGGAGCAGTTCATCTCGGCCGGTCTGTCCGAGCAGGAACGCAACGCCCTGGCCGAGACCGGCCTGCCCCGTGGTCGAGGCGTCCTCGGCCATCTGATCCGCTATCCCGAGCCGCTGCGGGTCGACGACATCCCGGCCCATCCGTCCTCCGCCGGTTTCCCGCCCGACCATCCGCGGCTGCACACCCTGCTCGGCGTCGCCATCAGCGTGCGCGGTGAGATCTACGGCGACCTCTACCTGTCCGAGCGGCGCGACGGGCAGCCCTTCGACGTGCAGGACGAGAACGTCGTCGTCGCCCTGGCCGGCGCCGCCGGCATCGCGATCGAGAACGTCCGCCTCTTCGAACGGATCCGGGTCGGAGCCGAGCAGTTCCAGCGGCTTCTGCTGCCCACCCTGCCCGATCTGGGACCGTTCACCGCCGCCGCCATCTACCGGCCCGCCGCCGAGCCCAGTCAGCTCGGCGGCGACTGGTACGACGCCATCCCCCTGCCCGACAACGCGGTGGCCGTAGTCATCGGCGACGTGGTCGGCCATGATCTGCACGCCGCGGCCGCCATGGCCTCCACCCGCAACATGCTGCGTGCGCTGCTGTTCGACCAGCGCAATTCGCCCGGCGCGATCCTCGCCCAGCTCGACCGGACCCTGGAGGCCCTCACCGACAACCCCGTCACGACCACTCTCCTGGCCCGCATCGAGCCGGAGGGGCCGGGCTGGCGGCTGCGCTGGAGCAGCGCGGGCCACCTGCCGCCCCTGCTGATGACCCCTGACGGACAGGTGGAATACCTGCTCGTCGAGCCCGGGCTGCCGCTCGGCGTCGACACCGCGCAGGATCGGCCCGACCACTCCCGCCTTCTGCCCCCGGCCGCCACCGTGGTCTTCTTCACCGACGGCCTGGTCGAACATCCCGACCACCCCATCGACGAGAGCCTGAACGAACTCGCCGAACTCGCCACGGCCCATGCCGCCCTTCCCCTGCCGTTGTTCGTCCAGGCAATGGCCGACCACCACCCCAGCGACGGTCACGACGACACGGCCATCCTCGCCCTGCGCGCGCTGCCCAGCTGACCGGCACCGCCGAGCCGTCGGTCCGGCACCGTGGAGGATCCGCGGGATCCGGCGGATGATGGGGTTCGGGCCGATGTCGACACGGAGGTCGCCCGATGGCTGTCGCGCGGCATGAACGGCTCCGGCGCAGCGGCTCGACCGCCCTGGAGATCTGTGTCATTGCCGCGCTGTACTTCGGTTCGGCCAAGGTGGGACTGCTTCAGCAGCTGGTGCGCGGTCAGGTCACGCCGCTGTGGCCGCCCAGCGGTATCGCGGTGGCGAGCCTGCTCCTGCGCGGCCGGCGGGTGTGGCCCGGGATCGCCCTCGGCGCGTTCCTGGTCAACGTGTCGCTGGGGCCGTCCGTCCCGGCCGTGCTCGCCATCGTGGCGGGCAACACGCTCGCGCCCCTCTGCTCCTACGAGCTGCTGCGCCGGGCGGGCTTCCGCAACGCCCTGGACCGTTTGCGGGACGCGCTGGCCCTGATCTTTCTCGGGGCGTTCACCGGCATGCTGGTCAGCTCGACGACCGGCAGCGCGACCCTGGCCCTCGCCGGAGTGCTCGGCCCGGGCGACTTCTGGCCGACGTGGTCGGTCTGGTGGACCGGTGACGCGATGGGCGTCCTGGTCGTCACTCCGGTCCTGCTCGTCCTGCGCTCGCCACACCGGCCGAAGGACGCACCACCGTCCCGCTGGGTGGAGGGAGTGCTGCTGGTGGCCGCCACGGTCGGCGTCGGTTTCCTCGAGATCAGCCGTGCGCCACTGCTGTTCCTCGGCATCCCGCTGCTGATCTGGGCGGCCTTCCGCTTCCAGCCGGCGGGGGCCGCGCCCTGTGCGCTGGCCGTGTCGACCTTCGCCATCATCGCGGCCGCCCGCGGATCGGGCCCGTTCCACGGTCACGATCTGCTCACCAACATGATCACGCTGCAGGCGTTCAACGGCTCCGCCGCGCTGACCGCGCTGCTGCTCGGGGCGGTGGTCAGCGAGCGGAACCAGACCCAGCAGGAGATCGCCCGGGCCTGCGGGCAGCTCGCCGAGATGGTGGCCAGGATGGCCACCGGTGACCTCCGCCCCACGCTTTCCCACCGGCAGAACGAGAGGGAGGAGCAGGGCGGAGAGGCCCCCAGGCGGGCGTGACCCGCCGGTCAGTGCAGGTCGGCCCGGGCGGGACTGTCGTCCAGGGCAGTGTCCTGCCCCGCACTCTCCACGACGGTGCTGTCGTCCACGGCGCTGTCGTCCAGGAACCCGCCCGACTGGTGCTGCCACAGCTTCGCGTAGGCGCCCTGCGCCGCGAGCAGTTCCTGGTGCGTGCCCTGCTCGACGATCCGTCCGCGGTCGAGGACGACGAGGCGGTCCATGCCGGCGACCGTGCTCAGCCGGTGGGCCACCACGAGCGCCGTGCGCCCCTCCATGAGCCGCCACAGCGCCTCCTGCACGAGGACCTCGCTCTCGGAGTCCAGGGCGCTGGTCGCCTCGTCGAGCAGCAGGATCGGCGCGTCCCGCAGGATCGCCCGGGCCAGGGCGACCCGCTGGCGCTGTCCCCCGGACAACTTGATTCCGCGCTCGCCCACCATGGTTTCGAAGCCGTCCGGCAGCGCGTCGGCGAACTCCGTGACGTGCGCCGCCTCGGCCGCGCGCCGGATCTCGGCGTCGGTGGCGTCCGGCCGGGCGAAGGCGATGTTCTCCTTCAGCGTGCGGTGGAACATCGCCGGGTCCTGCGGCACATAGGCGATCAGTCCGCGCAGGTCGGCCTGGCGCATCCGGCTGATGTCCTGGCCGCCGACCAGGATCCGGCCGCCGTCGATGTCCATCATCCGCAGCAGGAGCCGTGACAGCGTGGTCTTGCCGCCGCCGGAGCGGCCGACGAGGCCGATCTTCGTGCCGCTGGGCACGGTCAGGTCGAGGCCCCGGAAGAGCGGCTCCCCTCCCCCGTGGGCGAAGGTCACCCGCTCGAAGCGGACGTCGGCGGGCCCCGGCAGCAGCGGCTCCGGCGACCGCGGGTCGAGCACGGTCGGCGGAACCAGCAACAGCTCGGTGAACTGTGCGGCCTCCGTCATCGAGCTCTCCAGGCGGCGGTAGATCTGGTTGAACTCGAACATGATCTTCGTGGCGTTGCTGTAGTACGTGAAGGCCACCACGACCGCCTCCACCCCGTGCTCGCCCCCGCCGAGCGCGACCGCGAGCAGCAGGCCCAGCACATTGGTCAGTACGGACATCGGCGCTACCAGCGTGTCGATGCGCAGGTTGCCGTAGTCCCAGGACCTCAGTGTGAGCCGCCGCGAGTGGGCGACGCGGGCGCGGTGCTCGGCGGCCTCCCGGCGCTCGGAGGCGAACGCCCGCACCGTGTCCATGTTCATCAGGCTGTCGGCGACATGCCCCGACACCCGGGCGATCGCCTCCTCCCGCTGGTCGACGAGCCGCTGGCGGCGCCGGATGAGCGGCGCGACACACAGCGCCGTCACCGTGATCATCAGCAACAGCCCGACGACGAGCAGCGGGTCGTAGCGCCACAGCACCACCGACCCGAACAGCAGTGGTACGAGGCTGCCCATGACGCTGAACGTCAGTGTGTCGGCGAACTCCTCGAAACGCGAGGCGAAACTCAGCACCCGCTTGGTGAGGGCCCCGGCGAAGTTGTCGTGGAAGAAGGCGGCGTCCTTGGCGAACAACTCGTCCATGCCGAGCACGTACAAGTGCTCGATGCCGAGGGCGTCGAGGCGGTTCAGGCAGTGCAGACCGATCCGCCACAGCGCCTCAGCCAGCAGCAGGACACCGGCGAAGGCGAGGACGTACGGCAGCGTCGAACCGATGCGGATGTCGGCGTTCCCGGCGATGCGGCCGACGAGCTTCGCGACGACCAGCGGCGCGATGTAGTTGATCCCGATGTTGCCGAGTGCCGGGAGCAGCATGCCGGGCACGGTCCACACCCGTAGCCGGCCCAACTCCCGTCCGTAGTAACGAAGTGCGAGGAGCACGGAGCCCCTGCGCGGGGGAACCTTGCTTGCTTGAGGTGATCCCATCCCGATCCCGTGTGGTTGTGCGGCGGGATGGGAGTGTCCCGCGACGACACCCACGGCGTCCAAGCGTTTTTTGGGCTGATGGGGCCTTCGCCCCATGTGTCACTCGGGATCCGTACGGCGGCAGCCCGCTCGGACAGCCTGCACTGCGCCCGTCACGGCTTCGCGCCCGCCCCGTCGACCAGGACCGGAACCTGCCCGGCTTCCGCGAGGCGGGCGCGCAGCCGCGCCGCGTCCTGGCCCGGGGGCAGCCCGTAGGCGCTGCGGTACTCGCGGTTGAACTGCGTGGCGCTGACGTATCCGACCGCCTGGGCGACCTGAGCCGCCGTCACATCGCCCGCGAACAGGCGCCGTCGGGCCTCCTGCAGCCGCAGGTGCTTCTGGAACCTGATGGGGCTCATGCCGGTGGCCGCCTTGAAGTGGCGGTGCAGGGTGGCCGGGCTCATCCGGGCCATCTCGGCGATCTCGTCGATGCCGAGCGGCTCGGTGTAGTGCTCGCAGATCCAGCGGGCCGCCGTGCGGATCCGGGAGGCGGCGGAGTCGGCCAGGGACCAGTGGCGCAGCACGGGACCGAGCGGGCTGCGCAGCAGCCGGTAGAGGATCTCGCTCTCGATGCGGGGCGCCAGGGGCCGGATGTCCTCCGGGGTGTCGAGGAGGCGGATCCAGCGGGTGACGGCGTCGACGAGTTCCGGCGCCATCGGTGCGGTGACCGCCGCGGCGGCGGCCGGCGGCGGGGGCGGCCCGGACTCGTCCAGTTCCATCTGCACGGCGGCGAGCGCCTCGGCGTCCAGCCGCATGACCGCGGCCCGGTAGGGCACCTTCTCGAAGGCGGCGGTGACCGGCAGGTCGAGGGTGAACAGGGCCATCTCGCCACGGGGCGTGACCCAGCTCCGCTCGCCCACCGCGGTGCGCTTGGCTCCGTCGGCGATGAAGCAGATCATGGGCTCGTACATCAGCTGGACGGGCTCGATCAGCTCGTCGAACGCGACCAGCGACATCCCGGGCACGGCGGTCTCGGACCACGGCCCCTGACAGTGCCGCCCGATGGCGTCGGCAAGCCCGTCCGGCACGGAACACGTCCTTCGAGCGAGAAGCGAGTGAGAGGATCAGGCAATACTATGCGACCGGTGCCCCATGATCTCCGGGCGCCGCGTCCGTAGCGTCGACGCCATGACACAGCACGACAACACCCTCCCCCACCGCACGCTCGGCACCCAGGGTCTGCGGGTCGGCGCCATCGGCCTGGGCACGATGGGCATGACCATGGCGTACGGTGCCGCGGACGAACAGGGCGGTGCCGCCACCATCCGCCGCGCCTACGAGCTCGGTGTCACCCTCTTCGACACCGCAGAGCTGTACGGCATGGGCACGGGCAGCAACGAGCAGCTCCTCGGCCGCGCCCTGAAGGACGTCCGTGAGGAGGTCGTCCTCGCCACCAAGTTCGGCTTCGACCTGAGCGACCCGACGAAGTTGGGCGCTCTCGACAGCCGCCCCGCGCACATCCGCGAGGTCACCGAGAACAGCCTGCGCCACCTCGGCACCGACCACATCGACGTCCTCTACCAGCACCGCGTCGACCCGGACGTCCCCATCGAGGACGTGGCCGGCACCGTCGGCGAACTGATCGCCGAAGGCAAGGTGCGCTACTTCGGCCTGAGCGAGGCGGGCCCCGACATCATCCGCCGCGCCCACGCCGTCCACCCGGTGTCCGTGCTGCAGACGGAGTACTCGGTGTTCGAGCGAGCCGTGGAGGCCGAAGTGCTGCCGGTCGTTCGCGAGTTGGGCATCGGTTTCGTGCCGTACTCCCCGCTGGGCCGCGGCTTCCTCACCGGTGCGGTGAAGCCGGCCGCCGAGTACCCGGCCGACGACATGCGCAGCTGGGACGAGCGCTGGCAGCCCGGCAACTACGAGAAGAACCTGGCCGCCGTACGGGAGTTGACGGCCCTGGCGGAGAGCAAGGGCATCGCGGTGACCCAGCTCGCCCTCGCGTGGCTGCTGGCCCAGGGCGACGACATCGTCCCGATCCCCGGCACCCGCAGCCCTCAGCGCCTCACGGAGAACGTCGCCGCCGCGCAGATCACCCTCACCGCCGAGGACCTCGCACGCATCCAGGAGATCCTCCCGCACGGCTCGGCCGGCTCCCGCTACCCGGCGGCCATCATGCCCACCTGGTAGCCGCAGCGAAGCGAGCCCCATCCGCCAACTCCGGTGGGGATGGCGCCCGTTGGCGCAATTCTGAGCAATAGGTTCGGCCAGCCGTTGCATCGTCCGACACCTCTTGACACACCTTGGGAACGGGCGGGCAGCCCCACCCAGGACCAGCAGACGGCGTACGACCTGATCACCAAGGCCATGAACGCAGCGGTGGCCCGCTACCACAACCTCAGCGACCTCGGCAGGAGCATCACCGTGCGCTACGACCCGAGCGTCCCCACCGCCGACGGCAGCAACAACGGCACGATCCGCTTCGGCAGCAACCGCAGTCACATGACCGAGCGGACCGCCCTGCACGAGATCGCCCACACCATCGGCGTGGGCACCGGCGCCCACTGGAAATCCCTGTCCAGCGGCGGCACTTGGCACGGCGCGCAGGCGACCGCCCTGGTCAAGCGGTTCGACGGCTCGGGCGCCACGCTGTCCACCGGCGGGGGCCATGTCTGGCCGTACGGCCTCAACTACGAGAACGAGTTCTCGAACATGGCGGCCGACCGGCAAGACCGGGGCCGGTCACCTGAGCGGGAGCGCCATGGGCGCGGTCAGTGGTCGAAGCCGATGTGTACGTGGTCGTGGTGGGTGTTGTCGCTGAAGAACTGGTTGGCAGTGCCACCACCGGACAACAGGACGGGTCCGCCGACGTTGTAGGAACCGGCCGCTGCCGCGTCCCGCATGAAGCGCTCGATCAGCGTGCGGGGCGTGGCGGGATCGACCACCGCGTGACCGTCGATCTGCCACACGTCGAAGGCCCGCCCGAGCGGATGGTCGCTGGGGCGGCTGGTGCCGAAGACGTCGAGGGGGTGGCCGGAGCGGACCACGCTGATGTACATGCGGTAGGTGCCCGCCAGACGCAGCATCGCCGCCAGGACACTGTCGTGTATGCGCCCGCTGTGGAGGTCGGCCTGCGCGGCGGGCGGCAGTTCGATGCGGGAGTCGGACAGCACCGCGCGGGCGCGGGCGGGCAGCGCCGGCACGGCGGCTCCCGGCCGGGCCGGGTGCAGGGCGGTGACGGTCCAGCCGGAGGCTGCCCGGGTCAGCCGTACGTCGACCGTCGTACCGCCTGCGCTCACCCTGCCGCCGCGGCGGGTCCACTGGCGGCATACGACGAGCACGCTCGCGGAGTCGGTGAGGATGCCGCCGTACTGGGCGTCGACCACCTGCAGCACGGCCGCGTCCTCGTCGGGCAGCAGCGGACCGGCCTCGTCGACCAGGCCGGTGGGCAGCCGGAGCGCGGCCACCCGGGCCCTGGCCGCGGCCGCGCCGCCCTTGCCCGCAGGCCACGCCCCGATCGCCTCGACGACCTGAACGGCTCGGAGTTTGGCGGCCGGGGTGACCTCGGCCGAGGTCGGGCGCCACGGCGTGGTGCGCGGCAGGGCGGCGGACTGCGAGGCGGAAGGGGACGCTGTGACGGAAGCTGCGGAGGCCGAGGCGGAACGGGCGGTGCCCGAGGGTGAAGGGGCGGTGTGCGAGGAGCCGCCGGAACAGGCCGCCACGCCGACGAGAGTGCCGGTCGCACCCAGCAGCACGGCACGGCGGGACGGTGGGCCGGGCTTGCACGTCATGTCATCCAGTGTCCGTCAGGGAGTGTCCGACCGCCCTGCTGGGCCTCCAGTGTGACCCGGCCATCGATGCGAGCAGGCACCAGCGAGTACTTCAGCGAATCACGCGGCAGGCATTGACGTTTGTGGCGGGGTTCCCATCATCCTCAGAGTCCGAAGTTCCGACCACTGTTCGGTATTCCGGACATCGGTCTTTTCCGGCACTGCGCGAGACCGCACCCCCCACCACCGAAGGAGCCGCTCATGCCCTTCCGTCCACGGTTACGCCCCCTGCGGCACGCACTGTTCGCCACCGGCGCCGCCGCCGCGCTCGGCGTCGGCCTGCTCACCGCCGCAGCACCGGCCGCACCCGCCGCCACCTCGCTGCCCTGTGACCTCTACGCCGCCGGCGGCACCCCCTGCGTGGCAGCGCACAGCACGACCCGCGCCCTGTACGCCTCCTACAACGGGCCCCTGTACCAGGTGCGCCGCGCCTCCGACAACGCCACCCGGGACATCGGCGTGCTCAGCGCGGGCGGGGTCGCCAACGCCGCGGCGCAGGACTCGTTCTGCGCCGGCACCAGCTGTCTGATCACCGTCATCTACGACCAGTCCGGCCGGGGCAACCGCCTCACCCAGGCACCTCCAGGCGGCTTCTCCGGCCCGGCCGCGGGTGGCTACGACAACCTCGCCAACGCGACCGCGGCACCCATCACGCTCGCCGGACACAAGGCGTACGGCGTCTACGTGGCGCCCGGCACCGGCTACCGCAACAACCGCACCAACGGTGTCGCCAAGGGCGACCAGGCGGAGGGCATGTACGCCGTCCTGGACGGCACGCACTACAACGGCGGCTGCTGCTTCGACTACGGCAACGCCGAGACCAACAGCCGGGACAACGGCAACGGCACCATGGAGGCCATCTACTTCGGCAACATCAAGGTCTGGGGCTACGGCAGCGGCAACGGCCCCTGGATCATGGCGGATCTGGAAAACGGCCTGTTCTCCGGGGTCAACCAGCACTACAACGCGAACGACCCCTCGATCAGCCACCGTTACCTCACCGCGGTCATCAAGGGCGGCCCGGGCCGCTGGGCCATCCGCGGCGGCAACGCCCAGTCCGGCTCCCTGTCCACCTTCTACAACGGGGTCCGTCCCAACGTCGCCGGCTACAACCCGATGAAGAAGGAGGGCGCCATCATCCTCGGCATCGGCGGCGACAACAGCCACGGCTCCGCCGGCACCTTCTACGAGGGCGTCATGACCTCCGGCTATCCGTCGGACGCCACGGAGAACGCGGTACAGGCCAACATCACCCTGGCCGGATACGGCAGGTAGTCGGCGCATCGAGGTGTGCCGGGGCCAGGGAGACAGCGTGCCGTCCCCGGCCCCGGCGTTTCAGTTCTCCAGGCGCCAGTGCTGGTTCGCGCCGCCGGTGCAGCTCCACAGCTGGATCTTCGTCCCGTTGGCGGTTCCCTGGCCGCCGGCGTCCAGGCAGAGCCCCGACTGCACCGCCGTGATCGTGCCGTCGGGATTCACGTTCCACTGCTGGTCCGCCTGCCCGCTGCAGTCCCAGATCGCCGCCGCGGTACCGTTGCCCGCTCCCTGGCCGACGCCCAGGCATTTGTTGCCGTAGACGACCAGCTGTTTCCCGGCACTGTAGGTCCACCGTTGGTTGGAGCCGCCGTTGCAGTCCCACAGTTGTGCCTGGGTGCCGTTGGCCGTGGTGAAGTTGTCGATGTCGAGGCAGCGCCCCGACTGCTGGCCGACGATCTTCTGGTTGCCGGAGGGCGGTGGCGGGGGCGGGGGTGTGCTCGAACCGAACTGGGTGAAGAACTGCCACACCGCCGCCGATGTCCAGGTGCGCCAGCCGTCACCGGTGGAACCGTCGATGGGACCGGGGTCGTGGCCCGCCCCGTCGAACGCGGCCCAGACGACGGGGTATCCGGACCTGCATCCGGAGTAGGTGGTGATGATGTGCGTCAGGCTTCCGTTGGCCGGCTCGGGCGGGTTCTGCGGGGTGCAGCCGTTGGCCCGGACGAAGGTGTCGCGCAG
Organism: Streptomyces longisporus; assembly: GCF_039532765.1. NCBI lineage: Bacteria > Bacillati > Actinomycetota > Actinomycetes > Kitasatosporales > Streptomycetaceae > Streptomyces > Streptomyces longisporus. The sequence continues at coordinate 529,959 of NZ_BAAASG010000007.1, read as the reverse complement.
TTCCCGGCCCAGGGAGATGGGCAGCACGTTGTCCCTGAGGCCGTGCAGACCCATGTACGCGATGGGCTGGGTGCCGCCGTTGCACCCGCTGAGGTTCGCCCCGGAGTAGACCGCCACCGCGCGGAAGACGGTCGCCCGGGAGCAGGCGAGGGCGTACGACATCGCACCGCCGTAGCTGAAGCCGGCGGAGAACAACTGGGTGGTGTCGACGCACAGGGCCGACTCGATCTGGTTGACCAGGGCGTCGACGAAGGCCACGTCCTGGCCGCCGGGGTTGGCCCAGCCGTTGCCGTTGCCCTGCGGGGCGACGAAGATCGTGCCGTTGTTCGCGCTGTCCGCCAGGCGCCTGAGGCCGTAGTAGGACCAGTTGTACCCGTCCGTTCCGCCCGAGTCGACGTCGTTCGCCGTGCCGCCCCGCCAGTGGAAGCCGAAGATCAGCCGGTAGGGGTGGTTGTTGTCGTAGCCGGCGGGGACCCGCAGGATGTAACTGCGGTTCTGGCCGCCGCTCTGAATCGTGTGGTTACCACTCGTCAGCGCCGGGGCCTTGCCGCAGCCGCTGCTCGCCGCCGCGGGTGCCCTGAGGCCGCTGCTGAACGAAGTGCCCGCAGTTGTCAGGACGAGAAGTAGCGCGGCCACGAGGGACATTAAGAGCGGTTTGCGTTTCATACACACCTTCTTCTGTCATCGGATTCAGACCGCGGTGATGGTCCATTCGTTGTTGGTGCTGGAGTTCGGCGTCCACAGCACCGTGGTGGAGCCGGTCGTGGTGGAGCCGCTGCCGTCGAGGGCGGTGCCGGTGCCGCGATTGACGATCTGGTAGCGGTTGTTGCCGAGGCTGTTCAGCGACCACTGCTGGTTGTTGCCGCCGTTCCACACCTGCTGGCGGGCGGGAGCGCCGTTGGCGGAGTTGCCGTAGCTGTCGGCGACCATGCCGTTGGTGCGGTTCACGATGCGGTGATAGCCGTTGCCGAGGTCGATCAGCTGCCACTGCAGGTTGCTGCTGCCGTCGTAGTTCCACTGCTTGAGGTTGGCGCCCGCTGCGACGTTGCCCCCGCTGTCCAGCACCAGCCCGCTGGTCACGTTGGCGATCTGCACCCAGGCCGTGGAGCCGCCCGGTGCGCCCAGCACGGGGATCTCACCGGAGAAGGTGAACTTGACCGTGTACGCCAGGGCGTTGAACGGCGGGTTGGACGAGGGCATGGCGAGGTGCAGGCCGGAGGCGTCCTGGATGGGTGCGGGCAGGTCGATGGCGGTGCCGGCGGTGTTGCCCAGCAGTTTGGCGCCGGTCAGGGTGCTGAGGTTGATCTGGTTCGAGTTCAGCGTCGTGATGGTCATGGTGCCGCCCTGCCAGCCCAGCGCGGTGGCGTAGAGCACCTTGTTGTCCCGGCTGCGGGTGAACCGGATGTCCTGCGGTTTGCCGGCCACCGGTCCGCTGAACGAGCCGCCGCCCATCTTGGTGGGGCCCTCGCCGTAACTGGTCCAGGAGCGGGTGCCGTAGACCGCCTCTCCGAAGCGGCCGAGCCAGTCGCCCATGGCGAGCAGGATGGACTGCTGCCCGGAGGGGATGGTGCCGTCGGCCATCGGGGCGATGTTCAGCAGCATGGTGCCGCCCTTGCTGACCCGGTCGATCAGCGAGTGCAGCAGGGCCTGCGTCGAGTAGTAGCCGATGCCGACCGTGTAGCACCAACTGGAGGAGGAGATGCTGTCGTCGGTCAGCCAGTAGGGGGTGAGCAGTCCGGCCGGGCCGCCGCGCTCGAAGTCGAAGACCTCACCCTTGTTGTCGAGGCCGTCCTTGTAGGTCGCGACCACGTCCTTGTTCCACGCGACGGCCTGGTTGTAGTAGTGCGCGAGGAACTGCAGCCGGTAGGACTCCTGCACCAGGTTCAGGTCGAAGTCCTGCCAGACCAGGTCCGGCTGGTAGCCGTCGATGACCTCGACCAGCTTGTCGTACCAGAGCTTGTTCTCCGCGGCCGAGCCCTGCTGGCCGTAGAGGATCCGCAGCGTCGGGTCGGACTGGGCGGGCACATGGTCGTAGTAGCCGTTGAAGTGGTAGGCGTGGTGCAGCGAGGCCATGAACTTCAGCCCCTGCCCGCGGATGGCCTGCGCGTGCGTCCCCACCAGGTCGAGCCGTGGGCCGTGCTGGACCGAGTTCCACGGGTTGGAGCGGCTGTTCCACATGGAGAAGCCGTCGTGGTGCTCGGCGACCGGACCCGCGAATCTGGCGCCCGCGGCCTTGAACAGCCGTGCCCAGGCGTCCGGATCGAACTTGCCGCCCTGGGAGGCGAGTTTCGGGGCGAACTGCACGAAGTTGCCGGCCTTGTCGCGGGCGCCGTCGATGAAGTTGTGGTACGGCCAGGCCGAGGGGTCGCCGTAGGTGTCGATGTGGTGCTGGTTCTCGGCCGAGCCGCCGATGTACATGTTGCGCGGATACCACTCGTTCCCGAAGGCGGGGACGCTGAAGACGCCCCAGTGGTAGTAGATGCCGAACTTGGCGTCCTGGAACCAGGTCGCGGCCGGAGGGTGCTGGTCCACGGAGGACCAGCTCGGGGTGTAGCTCGCGGGGCCGTCGGTCGCGGCGGCCTCGGGGGCGAACCGCAGCAGCCCGAAGGCGGTGGCCGCGCCGGCTGCCGCCAGCAGTCGGCGCCGGCTCAGCGGCAGGGAAGAGGAAGACATGGATGGGTGCCTCTCGGGGGGGATGACGGAGGTGGTGCGGGACCGGGTGCTCGTCAGCCGGTCACCGGATCAGTCGCGCGTCCACTTCTGGTTGCTGCTGCCGTTGCAGGTCCACAGCTGCAGCGGGGTGCCGTTGGCCGTGCCCGCACCGGTGGCGTCGAGACACAGACCGGACTGGGCACCGGTGATCGTGCCGTCGGCGTGCAGCGTCCACTTCTGGTTGCTGCCGCCGTTGCAGTCCCAGATGTCCACCTTGGTGCCGGGGCTGGTGCCCTGGCCCGCGGCGTCCAGGCAGACGCTGCCGTAGACCCGCAGCTCACCGGCCGAGGTGTCCGTCCACTGCTGGTTGCTGCCGCCGTTGCAGTCCCACAGCGCCACCTGGGTGCCGGCCGTGTGCGACTGGTTCGGCACGTCCACGCAGCGGCCGGAGGCGACCCCGACGATCGCGCCGGTCGTACCGCCGTCGCTTCCGCCGCTGCCGGGGGTGATGGACAGGTTGTCGAACTGTGCCGTCTCGCCCTGGCTGGTCCCGTAGCCGATCTGCCCGGTCGCCCAGGTGCCGTCGTTCACGGAACCGACCGTGGCACCGTCGACGACCGCGGTGATCGTGGTGCCGGAGAAGGTGAGGCCCAGGGTGTGCCACCGGTTGGTGCCCAGCGCGGCGGTCGTGCCGCGGGCCAGGGTGGAGACGGTGCCGTTGGTGTTCGAGTTCAGGATCGACCAGGTCCCGGTGTCGCTGACCCGCAGGCGGTAGGCGTTCTGCCCTCCGGTGCGGTCGTAGTCGTGTCCGCCCGCACGGCCGATCAGTTCGACGTATCCGGGCTGTTCCAGCAGCACGTCCGACGAGACCGTGTAGTTGCCCCAGCCCATGTCACCGAGCAGGGCGTGCGGATCGGTCAGCGAGTCCCAGGTGATCGGCTTCTGCGGGCTCATCTGGCGCACGCACCTGCCGCTGCGTTCGCCCCCGCAGCCCACCGTCTCGAAGGCGCCCTGCCAGTCCATGAGGTACTTGGCCTCGGTGCCGGTGGCGTAGCTGTCGAAGGAGTCGCTGTACGGCAGCTTCATCGTGCTCTTGGCGGGACCGGTCGCGGTGCCCTTGCCCTGTCCGGTCGTGGTCGTCAGGGTGTACAGGTGGCCGGGCTGGACGGTGAGGCTGAAACCGCCGCCGGACGGGGTGATGTCCGTGGTGTGCACGAACTGGTCGGCCGGGTTGCCGGAGCTGACGTCGGTGGACCAGACGTGGACGGTCCCGGTGGACAGCCCCCCGGTGACGTTGATGTTCAGCGTCTGGGCGCTGCCGGCGTCCATCGTCTCGATGACCGTGGAGTAGTCGGAGTTGTCGGTGGACTTCAGCGAGACATAGCTGCCGTTGTTGCGGTTGCCGCCGATGTAGCCGCTGGAGGCGTCCAGGTAGTGCCACCCCGGCGCGGTGAACTGGCTGGTGTGCGCCATCACCCAGGTGTTCTTGCCGACCGAGTAGGCACCGGACCACGGCTGCGAGGCCAGGGCGAGGCCCATGGTGGGGTACGGCAGGTTGGGTGTGAGGGCGGCGACCACCGGCCAGTTGAGATACGCGGTCATCCGTCCGTCGATGTATCCGCGGTTGATGCCGCGTGCCATGGCCTGCGCTCCCCCGTTGTAGTCGTCCGAGCCGTTCTCGCTCGCCCACAAGGGCTTGCCGGACGCCATGGCGGCCGACGGCACCGAGCAGTTCGACTGGGACGACCGGTAGCCGCAGGGATAGTGCGTGCCGATGGCGCTGACCGCGGAGGCGAACGCCGGGTTGGAGTTGATGTCGTTCGCCACGCCCCAGTCCGAGTCGGCCGCGACGATCTTGACATTGCCGTAGCCGTTGTTGTTGAGCGCGCCGCGCAGCTGCTGGTACCAGGAGACGTTGTAACCGCGCTCGTTCCATCCGCCGAGGTAGTCGATGCTCAGCCCGTGCTGCTTGGCGCAGCCCAGCCACGAGACCAGGTAGTTGACCATGTCGGTGGACCAGAAGTTCCCGCCGCCGATCCAGCCGGGCGCGCCCCAGGCGAGCCCGTACAGCTTGATGCCCGGGTTGCGGGCCTTGGCCTGCTCCATCAGCCACCACTCGTAGCCCCGGTCGCAGTTCAGGTCGGTCCGGGTGTGCTGGTGGCTGGGCTCGGCTCCCGAGGTGGAGTTGGTGTCACCGCCGATCTCGGCCTTCAGGATCTGCAGGGAGGCGCCATAGCCGGGTTTGAACAGGTAGTCGAGGATCTGGCCGCGCTGGGGCTCCGGGTAGTCGATCAGGAGTCTGCTGTTGCCGCCCCCGCCGCTGATCGCGCCGACGCCGTCGAAGGTCCGGCCGCCGGACGCGCCGTTGATGGTGAGGGAGGTGGCGGCCTGGGCCGGCGCGGCTGCTGTGCCGACGAGGCCGCCGGCGGCCAGGAGGAGGCCCGCGAGCACGGCCGCCGTGGCGCGCAGGCGCCGTAACAGCCGTCTGGATGCTGACACGGTGGGTTCCTTTCGCAGGTCGATCAGCGGAGGATGAAGTCCTGGTTGCTGCCGGGCGTGTTCTTGCACTGCCACTGGTCGAGTTGCTGTCCGAGGTTGCTGCCGGCGCCGTAGACGTCCAGGCACAGGCCGCTGTTCTTGTTCTGGAAGGCGTAGGAGCCGTCGGACTGAGGCAGCGGCAGCCAGAGGCCGCCCGCCGCGGTGCCGGGGGCCTGCTGGACGATGTCCGGGGTGCCCGCCGCCGTGGAGCCGCCGGCCGCCGCCACGTCCAGGCCGGAGCTCTGGGCCCGCAGTTCGCCGTAGCCACCGGAGGCGGGCACGAACCGGAACTTCTGGTTGGCCTGCCCGTTACAGGTCCACTGGTCGATCGCGGCACCGGCGCTGCTCGCGTTGCCGTGGACGTCCAGGCACAGGTTGTCGGAGGCGACCACGAGTTGGTGGTCACCGTCCGGGAAGCCGCCGCCACCGCCACCGGACGATGCGGGTGTCAGATAGACGGAGAAGGCGTCGTGCGCGCCCTGGAACGTGATCGGCACGGTGATGGACCCGCCCGAGGCGCTCACGTTCTGGTCGTACACCGTCTGTGGGGCGCCGAGCGGTGCCTGGTCGGGGATGCGGTGCACGGTGACGTGCACGCCGGCGTCACTCGCGAGCCAGGGCAGGGACGCCAGCCCGTTGAAGGTCACGGACGCGGCGCCGGTGTACCCGCCCGAGTCACCGATGATCGCCACCGCCCGCTTGTTCACGGGGTCCTCGGAGGCCGAGATCGCCGTCGAGCCGACCTGGCCGGAGGTGTCCACGAGGGTGCCGGTCATGTCGGCGTAGTCCCGAAGCGCCCACCAGTTGCCGGTCGGCTGCCAGCTGCCGCCGGTCTGGGTGAGGACTCCGGTCAGGTTCGGGGTGACGCAGCACACCCAGTTGCCGCGCATGGCGTTGGTGTACCCGGACTGCGCGAACCGGGCGAGATACCAGGCGGTCACCCCGGCGGTCTGCCGGTCGGCCGGCTGGTACTCGTTCGAGGACAGCGGCAGCGGACCGATGCCCGCCGAGGTCAGGGCGCTGTTCAGAGCCCGCGACACGGTGACGGGGTCGTCGACGTCGCCCTCGTTGTGGTTGGCGATCATGTCCGGCACCGTCCCGGCCGCCTTCACGTGAGCGAGCCAGGTCCGCCATTCGCCCGGGTTGCGCTCCGGGGTGAAGGCCAGTGACGGCCCGACGATCTGCGCCCCGGGGGCGATGCGCCGGATCTCCCGGTAGGCGGTGTCCCACATCTGGAAGTACTGGGCGCTGTTCACGCCCCGGGTCCAGAAGGCGGAGATGTCCGGCTCGTTCCAGATGTCGTAGGAGAACGTGAGCCCCGAAGCCCGCAGCGCTCCCACCGTGGAGTCGATGAAGCTGATCCAGTTGGAGCAGTCACCGTTGTCGCACGGGTACCTGGTGTTCGACGGCTGGCCGCCGTTCGCGCCGTAGATGTCGCTCACCAGCACCTGGTACTGCGCGTGATACGGCGGCCTGGTGAGCCGTTTCGCCTGCGCGGTGATCGAGTCGAGGTCGGCCCGGGTGGCCGAGCCGTACTGGTAGCCGTCTTTGATCCAGCCGCCGGAGAACCATCCGCCGCCGCGGAAGGCGTTGATCCCCAGCGGCTGGAGGTACTGGTCCGCCGGCCGGCTGCCGTCTTCGCTGAAGCCGTAGAGGAACCCCTCCCCCACTCCGGTCGACGGTCCACGCGCCGACGCCAGGTTCACGCTCAGCGAGATGGCCGAGGCGGCCCGGCTGGTGGCCGTCGACAGCAGCGGCAGCACGAGTGCCAGCAGGATGGCGGCCAGCAATGCGGGACGGCCGGGTCGCGCTCTGCTCCTCATCCGATCCTCCTGCGGTCAGTTCAGTGACCATTGCTGGTTGGACTGGCCGTTGCAGGTCCACAGTTCTACGGGGGTGCCGTTGGCCGTGGCGGCGCCCGTGACGTCCAGGCACAGGCCCGATGGGACGCTGGTGACGGTGCCGTTGGCGTTCAGCGTCCACTGCTGGTTGCTCTGGCCGTTGCAGGTCCAGGTGATGACCTTGGTGCCGGGGCTGGTGCCCTGCCCGGAGGCGTCCAGGCACAGACGGCTGCCGCCGGAGTCGACGGTGAGCTCGTGGGAGGCGGTCTGGGACCAGGTCTGGTTCGCGGCGCCGGTGCAGTCCCTGATCTGGGTCTGCGTACCCGGCGTCGTGGACCCGCCGGGCACCTCCAGGCACCGGCCCGCGCCCACCGCGTGCAGCGCACCGGTCGTACCACCGCCGCTTGTCACCCCGTAGCCGGCAGCGGTGACGGCGGCCTGGACGGCGTTCTCGGTGGCGTCGGAGGGGTACCCCGCCGTCATCGCGCCTTCGAAGAACTCGCCGACGCCATTGGGACTGTTGTCGCCCCCCGTTCCGAGCAGGACCGAGCTGTCGACCTTCATGGGCGAGTAGCCGTTCGGCAGGGGGCCCGAGAAGGTGGTGGTCAGGCCGCCGCTCGTGCCGTTGCCGTATTTGAGGGTGAAGTTGCTGGTGCCGTTGTTCTTCAGCCACGCGCTGACGAACGGGTAGTGCACGCCCGGGTTGTTCGGGTCCTTGTTGGAGCCGGTGTTGGTGTGGAACATGCCGTTCTCCAGGTCGGCCTCGACCCACGGGCCGCTTCCGGTGCAGCCGCCGAACCAGCAGGCGTTGCCCCAGTAGATGGCGTTCATGGTGGCGTTGCCGGTGTCGGTGTGGGAGTTCTCGCCGCTGCCGTAGTCGAAGCAGCACCACTGGTTGGTGTAGTTCGACGACGTCACCATGTAGATGCCTTCGGGCTGCGACCCGGTGGGCACGCCGCTCGCGTGGTCGATCCGGTAGCCGACGCCGGGGGTGACCTTGACACCGAAGACCTGATGGCCGGCCGCGGTCACCGGCAGGGCCATGGCGTCCGCTCCGATGTCGGATCCGTTCGGGCCGGGGCCCTTCCAGTAGCCGCCCCAGGAGATCGGCAGGTCGTTGTGCCTGGCCGTCTGGTCGTAGATCTTGGTGATCGTGCACGAGGTGCCCCGGCAGTACGACACCTGGGACGCAGCGTCCGCGTATCCGCCCGCGCCGAGCACCCCGATGTCGCGGTAGCCATGATCGGAGGACCGCTGGATCTGGTACAGCGGCCCGTTGTACGAGGCGAAGAGCGCCCTGGTCGTGGAGTGCGCCGTCACGCAGGGCGTACCGCCCGCCGCGTAGATGTCGCACGGAAGCGACACGTCCGCGGCGGACACGGGCGCCGGTGCGCCGAACACGGCCAGGGCCATCGCCAGGGCGACCAGGAGCACTACGGGAAACCGCCTGCCCCGGCGGTGTGTTGCTGATCGGAGCACGGAAACCTCCTCTGTCGCGGTGCCGTCGCGCTACGGCACCGAAGCTGCCGTTGGCCGTGGGGAGAGGGAGTCAGCCCAGCGTCCACCGCTGACTGCTGCTGCCGTTGCAGGTCTCCAGCTCGGCCAGGGCTCCGTCAGCCGAGGACCCTCCGGTGACGCCCAGGCAAAGGGCGGACTGGACGCCTGTGATCGTGCCGTCGGCGTTCAGCGTCCACTGCTGGTTGGTCTGGCCGTTGCAGTTCCAGATCTCCACCTTGGTCCCCGGCGTGGTCTGGTTGTTGTAGGCGTCCAGGCACATCTGGGAGCTGCCGGAGTAGACCGTGAGCTGGTTGGAGGCGGTGTGCGTCCAGGTCTGGTTGGCGCCGCCGTTGCAGCTCCAGATCTCCACCTGGGTGCCGGCTGTCGTGGTGGAGTTCGGTACGTCCAGGCACTTGCCGGCGCCCACTGCGTGCACCGCACCGGTCACACTGGTCCCGCCGCCGCTGGTGCCGCCGGCGACCCGGTACATCACGGTGCCGTGGGCCGGCACCCGGGCGCTGATCGTGCCCGAGGTGGTCGAGGACGCCCCCGACCACAGGTCGGTCAGGGTGTAGGCGGACGCCCCGGTCTTCCCGATCGCGGCCGTGGTGGTGGTGATGGTCGCGGTCGAGCCGGTCTCGTTGAACAGCGCCACCGACACGTCCCCGTTGGCCAGCGGCTTCGCGAGCACGTCCAGGCCGCCCGAGGACGACACCATGGTGCCCTGTTTGCCGAGAGGGTCCTGGTCGACCGCGATCACCCGGGAGTTGGTCAGCGTGGACAGGGTGTCCGCACTGGCCGAGGAGATGTTGGTGCCCGCGATCAGCGGCGCGGCCATCTGTGCCCACAGACTGAACTCACTGCGGCTCTCGGTCGTCGTCAGCGAGCCGTTGCCGACCTCCAGCATGTCCGGGTCGTTCCAGTGGCCGGGTCCGGCGTACGAGGCCAGTCCGACGTTGCTGTGGAAGATCGACAGCATGCTGGAGTAGGTGGGGCTGATGTCCCCGGTGGTGCGCCAGCTGTTGCCCACGTCCGCGCCCCAGGTCCACACGTTCTCCTGGCCCCAGTTGCACAGGCTGAACAGGATCGGCCGTCCGGTGGCCGCCAGGGCGTCCCGCATCGCGGTGTACCGGGTCCTTGCCGGCACCCCGGTGTTGTTGCAGTTGTCGTACTTCAGATAGTCCACGCCCCACGCTGCGAAGGACTGCGCGTCCGTGGTCTCGTGTCCGAGGCTGCCGGGGTATCCCGCACAGGTCTCGGTGCCCGCGTCCTCGTAGATGCCCAGCTTCAGGCCCAGCGAGTGCACGTAGTCCGCGGTGCCCTTGATGCCGTCGGGGAACTTGGCCGGGTCCGGCACCAGCCGGCCGCCGGAGTCGCGGTTGTGGGTCATCCAGCAGTCGTCGATGTTGACGTACGCATAGCCCGCCGCCTGCATGCCGTTGCTGTGCATCGCCTGCGCGGTGGACTTGATCAGCGACTCGGAGACGTTGCAGCCGTACGCGTTCCAGTCGTTGAAGCCCATCTGCGGGGTGAGCGCCAGTCCGTTGCCGAGCGCGGCGGCGGGCTGCGCCGTGCCGAGGGAGACGAGCGGGGCGGCCACGGCGAGCAGCACGGCCGAGAAGGCGAGCGCCAGGGTTCTGCGCAGGGACAGCAGTGGTGGGAGCGGCCGAAGGCGCCTGGCTCGCGCACGGGTCATGGGCATAAGTCATCGACTCCTGAGGCGAATTGGGAGAAGCGGGCGGAGTTCAGCGGTAGCCGGCGGCGGTGACGTCGGCCTGCACCGCGTTGTCGGTCGCGTCGGAGGGGTAGCCGGCGACGACGGCTCCTTCGTAGAAGGTGCCGGCGCTCAGGTTGGCTCCGCCGCCGGGCTTGCAGCAGTCGCCGCCGCTGCCCAGGACGATGGCCCCTTGTTTCTTCATGGGGCTGTATCCGCCGGGGAGTCCGCCGTCCCAGAGGGTGGTCAGGCCGCCCGACTGGGCGTTGCCGCCCTTGAGGGCGAACCTCGACGTGCCGTTGTTCTTCAGCATCGCGGTGACGAACTTGTTCGCAAACGCCCGCTGGTTGGTGTTCCAGGACTGGCTGCCGCCGGAGTACAGGCCCCATTCGAGATCGGCCTGCACCCAGGGACCGCTTCCCTGGCAGCCGCCGAACCAGCACTGGGTGCCGAAGTTGATCGCGTCCATCGCGCCGGCGGCGTCGGCCTTCCGGGTCGTCTCGCTGTTGCCGTAGTCGAAGCAGCAGCCGTTGTTGACATGGGTGCCGCTGGTCACCATGTACGCCCCCTCGGGTGCGGCACCGGTCGGTACGCCGGTGAGGTGTCCGTCCCGCCAGTAGCTGTTCCCGGGGTTGATGTACAGCGAGTACGCCTTGGTGCCGCCGGCGGTCAGCGACTCGGAGGTCGCCTTCGCGGGGCTGCTCTGGCTCGATCCCGGGACCTGGGCCGAGCCCTGGTACCACAGGTCGTTGCCGTGGCCGGACTGGTCGCGGACGACCGTGATCACGCACGAGGTGCCTGCGCAGAAGGAATCCTGCGCCGCCGCGTCGGCGAAGCCCCCTCGGGTCAGCACGCCGATGTCCCTGGTGGCGTTGTCCGAGGCGCGCCTGACCTGGTAGAGGGAACCGTTGTACGAACCGTAGAGCGCCCGCACGGTGCTGTGCGCGGCCACGCACGGGGTGCCGCCAGCGGCGTAGATGTCACACGGACCGGATCCGCCGGGCGGGGGCGGGGGCGGGGCCGTCGAGACGCTCCACTTCTGGTTGCTCTGGCCGTTGCAGGTCCACAGGACGACCGCGGTGCCGTTGGCCGTCCCCGCCCCGTTGACGTCCAGGCAGAAACCGGACCGGACGCCGGTGACGGACCCGTCGGCGTTCTGCCGCCACACCTGGGTCGCCCGCCCGTCGCACTCCCGGATGACCACCGGACTTCCCGGAGTTGTCCGGTCGTCGGAGGCGTCCACGCACCGGGTGCCGTTCAGCGTCCTCAGCTCACCGGCCGAGGTGAACTCGAAGGCCTGATTGGCCTGTTCGTTGCAGTCCCAGATCTCCAGCGTCGTTCCCGGTGTGTCGACGTTGCCCTTGACGTCCAGGCATCGCCCCGACGCCGTGCTCACCAGGGGTGCCGACGACGCCGACGCCGACCATGTGGGGGCGGTCGTCAGCGACAGGGCGAGCAGTGCCATGACGCATACGACGGCGGCCGATAAGCGTGGCCGCCGAGTCATGGCGTATCCACAGAGAACCCTCAGACATCCCATGTCGCATAGGTGTCCCATAGGCTCATGACCCTGTCAATAGAGGCCGCGGAGCGATTCGCGAGGCCGATCCATCCCATGTTTCCCCTGGTCAGGGCGACATGAGGGCATGCCGAAACCCGCGTCCGGCGACGGCCGCCGTGCCGGGCGCGGGGGTTCGTGGCGGGGGCCCTGACTGGGCGCCGATCACCTCACGTGAGGGTCCAGTGCTGGTTGGCGCCGCCGTTCGAGTCCCAGATCTGGACGGGGCTCCCGTTGCCGTTCTGCCCGGCCGGAACCTCCAGCGCCCGGCCGGAGGCGACGTTGGTCAGGGTGTAGGAGCCATCACCGTTCCGGGTCGCCCGCCAGTGCTGGTTGGCGCCGCCGTTGGCGTCCCAGATCTCCATCCGGGTGCCGTTGCCCGTCTGACCGCCGGGCTCGTCCAGCACCCGCCCACTGCCGACGTTGGTCAGGGTGTACGAACCGTCGCTGTTCTGGCTCGCCCGCCACTGCTGGTTCGCGCCGCCGTGGGAGTCCCAGACCTGCAGGGGCGTGCCGTTGGCCGTCTGCCCGCCCGGGACGTCCAGCGCCCGTCCGGCGGCGACGTCGACCAGCGAGTACACCGTCCCCGTGACGATGCCGCCCGGGTTCCCCGTACTGCCGCCCAGCGCGGACAGGGCCGCGTCGTACGCCGGCTTCTTGTTCCCGCCCGCGTCGAACAGCAGCGGGTTCTCCCCGGTGCGCCACGAGTCGCTGTCGCGGATGCCCCAGACGGTGATGCCCGTGCAGCGGGCGACGTTCATACAGGCCCTGACGGTGTTCGCGTACGCCGACGCGGGTGCCTGCGCGATGTCCAGTTCGGTGATCTGCACGTCCACGCCGAGGGCGGCGAAGTTCGACAGCGTGGTCTGGAAGCTCGCGGGCGGGCCGCCGGTGCCGAAGTGGGACTGGAAGCCGACGCAGTCGATGGGCACACCGCGGGACTTGAAGTCGCGCACCATGCTGTAGACGCCCTGGGTCTTGGCGTCGGTCCAGTTCTCGATGTTGTAGTCGTTGTAGCAGAGCTTGGCGGAGGGGTCGGCGTTGCGGGCGGTGCGGAAGGCCTCCTCGATGAAGCCGTTGCCGAGCACGTCCTGGAACACCGAGCTGCGGTGCTGGCCGCTGCCGCCGTCGGCGAAGGCCTCGTTGACCACGTCCCAGGCGTAGATCCTGCCCTTGAAGTGGCTCATCTCTGTGGTGATGTGATTGTCCATCACACTGCGCAGGGTGTTCGCGTCCCTGATGGAGCCGACCCAGCCGGGCAGTTGGGAGTGCCAGACCAGGGTGTGGCCGCGCATCCGCTGACCGTGCGCCACGGCGTGGCCGACGATCTGGTCGGCGGGCCCGAAGTTGAAGTTGCCGCGGGACGGCTCGGTGGTGTCCCACTTCATCTCGTTCTCCGGGGTGATCATGTTGAACTCCCGGTCGAGAATCGTGGAGTACGTCGAGTCGCCGAGCTTTCCGGCTGCCACGGCCGTGCCGAAATAGCGTCCGCTGTCGGCGGCGGCCGTGCCCAGCGTGCCGGATGCGGCATGCGCGGCGGGGCTCGCCGGGCCGGCCAGGGCCAGTGCCGCGCCGGCCGCCAGTCCGGCGGCCAGGGCGAGGACCTTGTGGGGGCGGGGCTCCTTGCCTAGCCCGGCAGCGGGCAGGGGTAACGAGTACTTCTTCATCAGCGTTCCTCACTGGTGCGGGACAGTGGGTGGGGTGAACGAGGACGAGGGCCGGTCAGCGGGGGGTGAAGTCCTGGTTGCTGCCGGCCGTGTTCTTGCAGGGCCACTGGTCGAACTGCTGGCCTAGGTTGCTGCCGCCGCCGTAGGCGTCGAGGCACAGGCCGCTGTTCTTGTTCTGGAAGGAGTACGAGCCGTCGGACTGCCGTACCGGCAGCCACAGGCTCGCGGCCGCGCCGTCCGGGGCCTGCTGCACGATGTCGGGCGTGCCGGCGGTCGTGGAGCCGCCCGAGACCGCGACGACCTGTCCGGAGTGCTGCGCCCGCAGCTGCCCGTAACCGCCCGAGGCGGGCAGGAACTCGAACTGCTGGTTGCTCTGCCCGTTGCAGGTCCACTGGTCGATCGCGGCGCCCGCGCTGCCGGAGTTGCCGTACACGTCCAGGCACAGACTGTTGCTGCCGATCACCAGTTGGTGGGAGCCGGTGGGGAAGCCGCCATCACCGCCCCACGACTGGACGCCCGCTTGCTGGATGACCTGCCTCGCGCCCTGCGGCCAGTCGGTGCCGCTGACCAGGACGTTGCCGGTGAGGACGTTGTTGTGCGGCGGGCCGGTGGCCACATAGGTGTTGCCGCCGTTGTACCAGTTGCCGGAGAAGGTGCTGTCGTCGGTGTGGTTGTTCGCGTTGGCGTTGGTGAGCGCCCAGTTGCCGGCGTCCTGCACCACGTTGTCGGACACCTTCAGATACCGGGAGCCCTCGTCCAGGTACAGCGCGGTGGTGCGGTTGTTGTCGTACATGTAGTTCTCGGAGATCACCGAGCCGGGGCTCGCCGACAGGCTGTAGATGCTGCCTCCGTCGAACATCGCGTTCTTGGTGTCGAAGACCAGGTTGTACGAGACGGTGTTGTTCTTCAGCGTCGTGGGAGTGCTGTAGACGGGCTGGTAGTTGTACGTGCCCCGGTTGGCGTAGTCCTGGCTGCCGCCCGGGTCGTTCATCCCCCAGCCCCAGCCGATGTCGATCCCGTCGTAGGGCAGGTGGTCGCACTGGTTGTGGGTGATCGTCGCGTTCGTGACGTAGGTGGACAGGATGCCCGCGGTCTCCTTGTAGTCGGTGCCCACGCCGCTGACCTTGTTGTTGCTGATGGTGATGTCCCGGTTGGTCATCTGCGGGTTGCCGGGGTGGTGCGCGTCGGGCTGGATGCCGCCGACCTGGATGCCGCCGCCGGCGATGTCCGTGAACGTGTTGCCGGTGACGGTGACGTTGCTCGCGCCGAGCCCGGTGCCGGAGGCGGTGGCGACACCGTCGTTGCCCACGCCCACTCCGGCCTGGCCGAGTTCGGAGAACGTGTTGCCGGAGAAGGCGATGCCGGTGGCGGCGGAGACCTGTACGGCCGCGGGCATCTGCACCCAGTGGTTGCGGGTGGCCTCGAACTGTGTGCACCCCGACTTGCAGGTGCTCAGCCAGTTGGCGGGCATCGCGTAGGCACCGGTGATGTGCGCGCCGCTCTGCTGGTCCGCGTAGCCGTCGGGTCCGCTCGGGCCGAGCCAGGATGTTCCCGTGAACCGGATGCCGCTGAAGGCGAGGCCCTTCGCCGGTGAGTCGTAGCTGCCGCTGATGCCGAGCAGGCTCTGCAGCCGGGGCAGTTCGACGTCGAGGCTGTTCGGGTTCTGCCCGGGCTGGGCCCGGTAGTAGAGGTCGCCGGTGGACGAGTCGAGGTACCACTGTCCGGCCTGCTTGAGGAACGCGTAGTTGTTCTCGAGATACATCGTCCCGCCGGCGAACGGCGCGTTGATCGTGTCGTAGCCCCAGGAGTTGTTGTTCCACGCGGGCTGCTGCATGGTGATCGTTCTGCCGCTGATCGACTGGACCGGCGCGTAGCGGTCGGTGAAGGAGTTGATGCTCTCGACTTCCATGTGTTTCTGGTCCGTGAGGCCGGCCAGATAGTCGAGGGAGGAGTCGTTGACCGTCAGGCCGGTCTGCGTGAAGGTGAAGCCGGAGCGGGGGACCTGGATCGCCGCGCGCGGCGCCTGCCGGCCGTTCACGTACAACTGGCGTGTGTTCACCCCGGTGCCGACGTGGACCGACCAGATATTGCTGTTCTGATCATGCACCTGCCAACCTGAGAGCTGCTGGGCGCCGCTCACGACCGGCTGCTGGCCGGCCATGGCCTGATAGGTGATGGTGTGGCCGTTCTGACCGCCGTCTCCGGAGCCGAAGGTCAGCGGCTTGGACAGCCGGTAGGTGCCACCGGCCAGGTACACCACGACGTCCGCGTCGGCCGAGAGCCGGTGCGCGGGCTGCTGCGCCTGCTCGATCGTGGCGAACGGCTGCTCGGCGGTGCCGTTCCCGCCGGGAGCCGCACCCGGCGCCACGTACAGGGCGGTGGCGGCCGCTGCCTGGCGCTCGGCGGGTACGGCATGCGCGGCCCCGGTCGTGGCCAGGCTCTGGGCCAGTAGGGCGAGCAGGGCCAAGGGGGCGGCCCAGAGGCCGTGGAGCGCTCTGGCTCCGGACATCGTCATCCTCCAGTGGGGGGTGCATGAGGGCCCGTGGCCGGGTGTGCGCCGGCCACGGGACGGGGCCGTTCAGATCAGTTGAGACTCCACTGCTGGTTGGACTGGCCGTTGCAGGTCCAGAGTTCGGCCAGGGCGCCGTTGGCAGTGGAGGCGCCGGTGACGTCGAGGCAGAGGCCGGACTGGGTGCCGGTGACGGTGCCGTCGGAGTTGAGCTGCCACTGCTGGTTCGCGCCGCCGTTGCAGGGCCATGTCTCCACCTTGGTGCCGGCGGAGGTCTGGTTGTTGTAGGCGTCCAGGCACATCTGGCTGCTGCCGCTGTAGACGGTCAGCTGCCCCGAGGACGTACGCGTCCAGGTCTGGTTGGCGGCGCCGCTGCAGTCCCAGATCTGCAGCTGGGTACCCGCCGTGGTGGAGGAGTTCGGCACGTCCAGGCACTTGCCCGCGCCCACCGCGTGCAGCGCACCGGTGCCCGTCCCGCCGGAGGAGGAGTTGCTGTATCCGGCCGCGGTGATGTTGGCCTGGACCGCGTTCTCGGTGGCGTCCGACGGGTAGCCGGAGGTCATCACGCCCTCGTAGAAGGTGTCTTGGGCGCCCTTGCTGTTGTCGCCGCCGGTGCCCAGGATGATGGCGCCCTGTTTGCGCATCGGGTTGTAGCCCGCGACGTTGGGACGCACCCCGTCGTAGAAGGTGGACAGCGAGCCGGACTGGGCGTTGCCGCCGCGGATGGCCCAGTGGTTCGGGCCGCCCTTGATGATGGCGGTCGTGTACCGGTAGTTGATCGTCGGGTCGTTCGCGTTGTAGTGCTGGTTGACCCCGGAGAACAGGCCGTTCTCCAGGTCGGCCATGATCCAGGGGCCGTTGCCGCTGCCGTAGCCCCAGACCTTGATGTTGCCGAAGTAGATGGCCTCCATGGTGCCGTTGCCGTCGTCGTTGCTGTCCGTCTCGGCGTTGCCGTAGTCGAAGCAGCAGCCGCCGTTGTAGTGCGTGCCGTCGAAGATCGCGTACATGCCCTCGGGGTTGTCCCCGGTCGCGATGCCGTTGGTGTGGTTGTTGCGGTATCCCGTGCCGGGCGCCACGAAGACGCCGTAGGCCTTGTGACCTCCCACCGTCGTGGGCGCGGCGGTCGCGTTCGCGAGGTTGTCGGGGCCGCCCGCCGCGCCGCCGCCGGGCGCCTGGGTGAGGTTGTTGCCGCGGCCGGACTGGTCGTACACGATCGTGATGAGACAGGTCGTGCCCGAGCAGAACGAGTCCTGGGCGGCGGCGTCGGCGTATCCGCCGGCGCTGAGGACGCCGATGTTCCTCGTGGTGTTGTCCGAGGCACGGCGGACCTGGTACAGCGGCCCGTTGTACGAGGCGTACAGCGCTCGTGTCGTGCTGTGCGCGGCGACGCAGGGCGTGCCGCCTGCGGCGTAGATGTCGCACGGCCCGGAGGTGGCGGCACGGGCCGTGCCGGACGCGGCCGTGGCGCCGGCCAGTGTGCCGAGGACGAGCACGGTTGCGGCGCCCGCGCGGGCGAACACCTTCGGCAGCGTGCCCGGCGAGCGCGTCGGCGGAGGAATGTGTGCCCGGTCCGGTGCGTCGTCCGGTCCGGCACGGTGCAGTACTGCGGCGAGCAACCGCTGGACGCCACCGAGAGCGGACAACGGGCGGCGTCTCGTACGGGTGGTTCCCATCTGATCTCCCTACCGCGCCGACGCAACCCGGTCGGGTTGTGGTGGTGGCGCTGACAGCTGCGGAAGCGCTTGAACGTGCCGTTGTGCAGTGGGATTGCAGAGAGGTTTCGGGGGAGGGTGCGGAATCGATTCGACTGCTGATTCCTGTGGTTCGCAAGCTGTCGGCGGCGTCGAAAAGTTGCGGTGTGACGGGGGGCGGACGGCGGCGCGACCGCCCTCGCCGCGAGCGCTGTGGGCCGCGCGGGGGTGACCGACGGGCGGTTCCTGATCACCCGGGTGACCTTCATCGCGCCGGTGAGCAGGGACACAGCGGCCATGGCGGGGCTCCGGAAGGCCGGTTGGGACAGGCACCGGCCAAGTCGGCAAGGTTTCGGCCCACATGTTGCGCCGCCTGCGCCTCACGGGACGCCCTTGACCTCGGGCACCGCCGGTCGTGACGTCCGTCGAAGCGCTTGCGCGAATCGGTTCGCTCCACGCACGGACATCCTCGACGGCCCGGGGCGGGGCACTCGAACGGCCACCGCAGCCGCGAGGACCCCACCGGAGGTATTCTTTCGGCCCGCGGGCACGTTCTCGGGGAGCTGCATGAACATCGGGGAGATCGCTCGGCGCGCCGGCGTGTCACGCAGCACGGTGTCCTACGCGCTCAGCGGCAAACGCCCCGTCGCGAACGGCACCCGCAGACGTATCCAAGACGTGATCGACGAATTGGGGTATCGCCCCAACGCGACCGCGAGGGCCCTCAAGGAGGGCCGCACCCGGACGATCGGTCTCGTCGTCCCGCCGGCCCGCAACAGGCTCACACACATGCAACTGGACTTCGTCGCGAGCGTGGTCGACGCCGCCGCACGGGTCGACCTCGATGTGCTGCTGTCCCCTTCCGGCAGGGACCATGACCGCTCCTTCGAGCGGTTGGTCTCGGAAGGCCGCGTGGACGGCATCATCCTGATGGAGATCCGCCTGGAGGACGCTCGCGTGGGTCGCCTGCAGGACTCCGGGCTGCCCTTCGTCGGCATCGGGCACACGGCCGGCGACCGGCAGATGTCCTGGATCGACGTCGACTACGCGGGCCTGGTCCGGCACAGCGTGCGGCACCTCGCCGATCTGGGGCACCGCCGGGTGGCGCTGATCACTCGTTCCCCGGAACTCGTCTCGGCCGGTTACGGCCCGGCGTGCAGGGCCAGGGACGGCTTCGAGGCCGCCGTGGCGGAACGCGGGCTCGACGGCATCGAAGTGCCGTGCGGGGACGATGCCCGCTCGGGTCAGGAATGCCTCGAGGCGCTCCTGCGCAGCCATCCGGACCTCACCGCTGTCACCACCATCAACGAGGCCGCCCTGCCCGGCATCCAGCGCGCGCTGGCAGACACCGGCCTGAGGGTGCCGTACGACTTCTCCATCACGGGAGTGGCGGCCAGGACCTGGGCGGAGGACTTCCGGCCGCCCCTCACCGCAGCGGACGTACCGGCCCTGGAAATGGGCGAAAAAGCCGTTTCCCTGCTGGTGGAACGCATCACCGCGCCCGACACCCCGCCTCGGCACATCCTGTTGACTCCCCCGATCTCGCTGCGCTCCAGCACGGCCGCCGCCCGCACCGGCCGCCAGGGGTGACCGAAGCGTTTCGGCTACCCGGCTGTCCGGTTCGAGGTGGCGTGGAGGGAGCCGAGCAGGTTGAGGGCCTGGGCGCTGGGGCTGCCGGGTTCGGCCTGGTAGACGACGAGTTGCTGGCCCGGAGCGTCACGTACGTCGAAGGCCTGGTAAGTGAGGGTGAGGGTGCCGACCTCGGGGTGGAGGAAGTGCTTGGCGTCCTGGGTCTTGCCCCGCACGGCGTGGGTGGTCCACAGCCGGGTGAAGTCCCTGCTGTGCTCGGTGAGGACGCGGACGAGCTCCCGCAGTCGCGGGTGGTCCGGGTCGAGGCCGGCCGCCTGGCGCAGGTGGCTCACGGTGGCCTGCGCCGTGTGGCTCCACCGGGTGTAGAACTGCCGGCCCGCCGGGTCGAGGAAGGTCATGCGGGCCAGGTTGTCCGCCCGCTCGAAGGGTGAGTGCAGGGCCTCGGCCAGGGCGTTGGTCGCCAGGATGTCCAAGGTCCGGTTGATGACGAACGCCGGTGCGCCCGGGGAGCCGTCCAGCAGTTGGCGAAGGGCGGGAGTGACCCGGTCCGTGGTGTGGGTGAACCGGTCGGTCGGCGCCGTCCCGGCCAGCCGGTGCAGATGCGCGTGGGCATCGGGGTCCAGTCGCAGGGCTCGGCCGAGCGCGTCGAGTACCTGGGCCGAGGGGTGGCGTTCGCGTCCCTGTTCCAGGCGGGTGTAGTAATCCGCGTTCACCCCCGCCAGGACGGCGACCTCCTCACGGCGCAGTCCGGCGACTCTGCGCACGCCGTGGCTCGCCATGCCGACGTCCTGCGGCCGCAGTGCCGCTCTGCGTGCACGGAGGAACTCCCCCAGATGGTTGTCGGTCATGTCCTCAGGCTAGGACGCACGGTCGGTGTGGTGCCTGGGTGCGCTGCACCCGGGCACCACACGTCCTGGTCGGTGGTCTTCGACCTGTCCAGACTCGGTCGGGCAGATGGATCCGCACCCAGGGACGAAGGGAGTCCGACGTGACAGGGAACCCTGAACAGGGCGATGTCGACGTGGTCGGCATGTGGAGGACCGCGGACGGTCACATCCGCCAGGAACTGCGGGCGGACGGCCGGTACGAAGAGGCCCGCGGCAGCCGGAGCAGGGCGTACACGGGCCGCTACACGGTGACCGGCAGCCACATCGACTACGTCGACGACTCCGGGTTCACCGCGACGGGCGACATCCGTGACGGCGTGCTCTTCCACGAGCACCTGGTGCTCCACCGAGAGGAAAAGCAGGCATGACGGAGGCAGCCAAGGCCGTGGTGGTCACCGGAGCGAGCAGCGGGATCGGAGAGGCGACCGCCCGCCGACTGGCCGCCGACGGCCACAGCCTGTTCCTCGGGGCACGACGCGCCGGTCGGCTGGAGGCGCTGACCGAGGAGATCACCACCGCGGGCGGCACCGCGGCGTTCCGGCGGCTGGATGTCACGGATGCCGCCGATGTCCGGGCCTTCATGTCCGCCGCCCGCGAAAGCTACGGCCGAGTGGACGTGGTGGTCAACAACGCCGGGGTGATGCCGCTCTCGCCGATGGAAGCGCTGAAGACCGATGAGTGGGACCGGATGATCGACGTGAACGTGCGGGGAGTCCTGCACGGCATCGCGGCCGCACTGCCCGCGATGCGCGCTCAGGGTGGCGGGCACTTCGTGAACATCGCCTCCGTCGGCGCATACGAGGTCTCTCCCACCGCCGCCGTCTACTGCGCGACGAAATTCGCCGTACGCGCGGTCTCCGAAGGACTTCGCCAGGAGTCCACCGGGAACATCAGGGTCACTCTGGTCTCCCCGGGCGTGACCGAGTCCGAACTCGCCGACGGCATCTCAGACCCCGCTGCCAGGGAGGCCATGAAGACCTACCGCGCCGTGGCACTGCCGGCCTCCGCCGTCGCGGAGGCCATCGCCTACGCCGTTTCCCAGCCTTCGCATGTCGACGTCAACGAGATCGTCGTACGCCCCTCCGCAAGCGCCCAATGAACCGCGGCAGCGGCGGCGGACTCCCGCCGCTGCGGCACTTGCGGCAGCGGCGGGAGTCGTGAGCGGGTGGTCCGTGGGGTGCCGGTCAGGCATGGAACTGGTTCGCCGGGACCGACAGTCCGTAGTGCTCGCGCAGCGTCGTGCCCTCGTACTCCTCGCGGAACAGGCCCTTGCCGCGCAGGATCGGCAGAACGTGCTCGACGAAGGCCGCCAGGCCCGACGGCAGGGCGGGGGCCATGATGTTGAACCCGTCCGCCGCGCCGCCCTCGAACCAGGCGATGATCGTGTCCGCGATCTGCTCGGGCGTGCCGACGAACTCGAAGTGGCCGCGTCCGCCGCCGAGCCGGGAGATGATCTGCCGGACCGTCAGCTGCTCACGCACCGCCAGGTCGATGATCAGGTCGGAACGGCTCTGTGAGCCTTCCAGCTTCGGCCTCGCGAGGATGAAGTCCGGCAGCGGCTCGTCGAGTCGGAAGACCGACGGCTCGGTCTCGAACACGGCGGCCAGCTGGCGCAGCCCGTACTCCGGGACGCGCAGCTCGTCGAACTGCCGGGCCAGCGCCCGGGCCTTTGCCTCGGTCGACCCGATGTACGGGACGATGCCCGGCAGGACGATCACACCGTCCGGGTCGCGCCCCGCGGCCCGGGTGCGGGCCTTGATGTCGGCGTAGAAGGCGGCCGCCCGCTCGTACGTCGTGTGCGCGGTGAAGATGGCCTCGGCGTGACGCGCCGCGAAGTCCTTGCCGTCCTCGGAGGAGCCGGCCTGGACGAGCAGCGGGTAACCCTGCGGCGGGCGCTCGACGTTGAGCGGGCCTGCCACCTTGAAGTACCTGCCCTCATGGCCGAGCCGGTGCAGGCGCTCGGGGTCGGCGTAGCGTCCCGTGGACCGGTCCGCGACGACTGCCTCCGACTCCCAGCTGTCCCACAGGGCTTTGGCGACCTTCAGGAACTCGTCGGCGCGGGCGTAGCGTTCGGCATGGTCGGGGCGGGCGTCGAGGCCGAAGTTGGCGGCCTCGTCGGCTCCGGCCGAGGTGACGATGTTCCAGCCGGCGCGGCCACCGCTGACGTGGTCGACGGAGGCGAGCCGGCGGGCCAGGTTGTACGGCTCGTTGTAGGTCGACGACACGGTCGCGATGAGACCGATCCTGCTGGTCGCCTGGGACAGCGCGGTCAGCAGGGTGAGCGGTTCGAGCTGGCCCGGCGGGCGGAACTCGCCGGTGCCGATGAGCGCGGGGCCGTCCGCGAGGAACAGCGAGTCGAACTTGGCGCTCTCGGCCAGCTGCGCCAGCTCGATCCAGTGCCGCAGGTCGAAGTCCGCGCGTGGGTTGCTGTGCGGCAGGCGCCATGCCGCCTCGTGGTGGCCCGCCTCCATCAGGAAGGCGTTGAGGTGAAGCTGCCGTCTCGCCCTCATGAGGTGACCTTCAGCTTGGAACTGTCGTAGCCGGCCGGGAGGAGGTTGTCGACGATGGACGGGACGTCGACCTTCTTGGTGATCTGGCCCGCCTCCAGGAAGGCGTCGGCGAGTTTCTGCTCCAGAGCGATGTCGGCCGGCACCACCGGGGTCACCCGGTTCGAGTAGGCCGCCAGGGACGCCTTGGCGTCGGCGAGCGGGATGCCCTGCTCCTGCGAGAGCGCCTGCGCGTATGTGGCCGGGTTCTTGACGCCCCAGGCGAACTCCCGTGACAGCCTCTTCAGGACGTCCGTGAGCGCCGCACGCTTGGTCTCGTCCTTCAGCGACGCGTCACTGGCGACGTAGTAGCTGCTGGTCTGGTCGATCGGCGGGAGGCCCTTCACCAGGATCCGGGCGCCGTTCTTGACCGCGATGGCCGACTGCGGGTTCCAGATCGACCAGGCGTCCACCTTGCCTGTGTTGAAGGCGGTCGCGGCGGCCGCCGGATCGAGGAAGACCAGCTTGGCGTCCTTGGGGGTGAGACCGACGCTCTTCAGCGCGTTCAGGGCCAGGCCGTGGGCCGAGCTGCCCTGCGGGACGGCGATCCGCCTGCCCTTGAGGTCGGCGGCCGTCTTCAGCGTCGAGCCCTTCGGCACGATGATGTTCTCCACCGCCTGGTCGGGCGTGAGCGACCGGTTGACGGCGACGACCTTGAAGCCGTACTCCTTCGCGGCCCCGGTGATCGGCGGTACGTCGCCGACGCTGCCCAGGTCGATGTCGCCCGACGCGGCCGCCTGCACCAGCGGCGGGCCGTAGGTGAAGCGGGCGAACTTCACCTTGTACGGGGCGTTGTCGAAGACGCCGGTCAGCTTCGCCAGGGCCTCGCTGCCGTCGCCGCCGTTGTCGCCCACGGTGAAGGTGTACTTGCTCCACTCGGGGTGCTTGGCGTCGCTCGCGTCGACGGCGTTCTTCAGCGGCGCGGCGGTGTGCGACGACGAGCCGCAGCCGACGAGGGTGCCCGCCAGGGCGAGCGCGCCGACGGCGCCGACGACTGTGCTGGTTCTCTTACGTGTGGAACGCATGGGATGTCGTGTGCTTTCTGCGATGGGTGAGGGTGTTGGGGGTGGTTCAGTGCTGGCCTGCGAGGCCGAGGTCTTCCAGGAGCCGGGCGCGCAGTTCCTCGCGGGCGACGCTCGCTTCGCGGTCGGCGGCGGTGAGCCGGACGTCGTGCGAGGTGCCGATGCGGCCGCTGCTCATGACGACGATGCGGTCGGCCAGGGCGATCGCCTCGTCGACGTCGTGGGTGACGAGCAGCATGGCGGCGTGGTGCTTGGTGCGCAGGGCCCGTACGAGGTCGTGCATGCGCAGCCGGGTGATGGCGTCGAGGGCCGCGAACGGCTCGTCGAGCAGCACGAGTTCGGGCTCGGAGACCAGGGCCCGAGCGAGGGAGACCCGCTGGGCCTCGCCGCCGGAGAGCTCCTTGGGCCAGGCCTTCTCCCGGCCCGCCAGGCCGACCTCGGCGAGCACGTCGCGGGCGCGCTGTTCCGCGTCGGGTCCGTGCAGTCCGAGCGTGACGTTGCGCAGGACGCGCTGCCAGGGCAGCAGCCGGTCGGCCTGGAAGACGATCGCTCGCCGTGCCGGGACCTCCACCCGGCCCGCGTCGGGCCGGTCGAGTCCGGCGAGCAGCCGCAGCAGGGTGCTCTTGCCGCAGCCCGAGGGGCCGAGCAGGATCACCAACTCCTCCTCGCCGACGGCGAGATCGAGGTGGTCGAGCACCACCCGGTCACCGAACTGACGGACCACCTGCTCGACGACGACCCCGGTCTGCCGACGCGGCTCGGTCGCGACAGTGCTGCTCATGACGCCTCATAACTGGGTCGCCACCGCAGCAGCACCCGCTCGAGAGCCCGGACGAACTGATCGGCGAGCAGACCGAGGAGCGAGTAGATCACCAGCCCCACGAAGACCTGGTTGGTCTGCAGATACGTCTGCCCCTGGGTGATGAGGAAGCCAAGTCCCTTGTCCGCGTTGACGGTTTCGGCGGCGACGAGGCCGAGGACGCTGTACGCGAGGGAGAACCGCAGGCCCACCAGGAACCCCGGGAGCGCTCCGGGCACCAGCACGCGCGTCACCAGCCGCCAGCGGCCCGCACCCGTCGTGCGCGCCATCTCGATCAGCCGCTGGTCGACGCCCCGGATCGCGGCGAACAGGTTGAGATACATCGGGACACCGGCCCCGAAGGAGATCAGCAGCACCTTGGTGAGCTCGTCGATGCCGAACCACACGATCATCAGCGGCAGCACCGCGAGGAGGGGGATCGTGTTGAGCACCTGCACCACGCCGTTGAACAGGAACTCACCGCTGCGCAGCAGCCCGCCGAGCACGCCGGTGACGATGCCCACCGTCAGACCGATCGCGAGTCCGATGCCGGCCCGCTGCAGCGAGATGGCCAAGTCCGGTCCGAGAACGCCCTGTTGCCACAGATCCGCGGCGGCCTTCACGATCGAGGTCGGCGCCGGGGCATAGGTCTTCGCCAGCACTCCGGCGCGGGCGAGGACCTCCCAGGCGACGAGGATCACGACCGGGGTGGTGTAGATGCCCAGGGGCCAGCGCAGCCGTTCGCGCAGTGTGGTGAGCGGCGTCCGGCGGCGGGCGTCCCGCGGCAGGAACACCTCGCGTTGCCGCGCACGGGTCGGCTCGGCGACCGGGACCGGCTTGGCGAGCGCCGCGGCCGGGACACGGACCTCGGTCATGGCGCCACCGCCGGCACGTCTTCGGTGACCGCACGGATGCGGTCGGTGAGCTTACGGATGGACACAGGCATGAGGAGGCCCTTCTCGGAGGAAGCGGGCGCACCGCTGGGTGCTGAGGGGTGAAGAGCGGGAGTGAACGACCGGTTCGAGGCGGCCGAACGGGGACTTGGCAGTCGGCGTGGCCGCGACGCGGGGACAGCCGGCGACCACGGACGGCACACTGTGCCCGCAGACACTTCTCCCTCAGCCGGGAAGGTCAGACGTGAGGTGAGGCCGGAGAAGAGTCGCTCAGGACGCGGATACGAAGATCCCGCTGGACGGCATCACCGGATGCCGCCGGGGACCACTTACCGGGTCAGCGACAACAAAACGCGCTGGAGACGTGCGCCAGATCGATGTGGCGCCGCCGGGTCAGGTCCACGCGCGGGTTCATGGAACGGGAGTTCAGCAGAGGTCCACCAGGTTGGTCAATAACTTCCCGGACAGGTCTTGCATTGCGGACACCCGGCCCGCCGCCCCCGGATCAGGAGCCCGCCATGGCCACTCCCCTGCCGTCCGCCACCCGCGAGATCCGGCTTGTCAGCAACCCTGAGGGGCTGCCCCTGCCCGGCCCCCGACAAGTCCTCGTCCGCAACCGGTACTTCACCGGCACCACGCTCCGCCACCACCTCGGCCTGCGCGAACCCCTCACCCACCGGTCCGCACCCGACCGGCGGCAGGCCGGCTGACCACCACACACGACTGACACGAAGCTGTCACACGGGGAGCGGAATGCGGGTTCGCCGAGCATCCGTTCTGACTGACATGACTGTGGGAGTAGCACTCAACGCATCCGACGCGCCCAACCAGGTCGACGCCACCGTGCAGTTGGCCCGGGAGGCCGCGGCCGCCGGGCTGCGGTCGGCCTGGTTCGGCCAGACCTTCGGCGCGGACTCACCCCAGCTCGCGGCGATCGTCGGACGCGAGGTGCCCGGACTGCAGGTGGGAACCTCCGCGATCCCCGTCTTCGGCCGCCACCCGCTGCTGGTCTCCAGCCAGGCCCAGACCGCCCAGGCCGCGACGCACGGCCGCTACCACCTCGGTCTGGCCCTGGGCACGAAACTGCTGACGGAGAACGGCTTCGGCCTGCCCTTCGAACGCCCCATCGCCCGCCTGCGTGAATTCCTCGCCGCGCTACGGCAGTTGACCGAAACCGGCACGGCCGACTTCCACGGCGAACTGCTCACCGCCACCACCCCGGTCCCGGCGCGCGTCCCGGGCGCAGAGAGCGGCGTCCCCCTGCTGGTCGCCGCGATGGGGCCGCAGGCGCTGCGGGTCAGCGGTGAGCTGGCGGACGGGATCCTGCCCTATCTGGCGGGACCGCGCGCCCTCGCGGACCGCATCGTTCCCGCCCTGACCGCAGCCGCCGAGGCCGCCGGGCGTCCCGCGCCCCGGATCGTGGCCCTGGTGCCCGGCGTGGTCACCGACGACGTGGACGCGGTGCGGGCGAAGGCCGCCGAGAACCTCGCGTTCTACGAACAGATCCCGTCCTACGCCCGCGTCATCGAACTCTCCGGCGGCCGACGGGCCGCCGACCTGGCCGTGATCGGCGACGAGAAGGACGTCGAGGCGGAGGTACGGCGTTACCGGGATGCCGGCGCCACCGAGGTCGTGTTCTCGAACACCGAGATCGCCGGAGAAGCGGACCGCCGGCGCACCTGGGCCCTCCTCGGCGAACTGGCCGGCTGAGCAAGCCTCCGCCCCCAGTCACCTCCACCCCCGTACCCCTGCGCGAGGCCGAGCCTCGCGACGAAGGAGACCGTATGACCACCGAGGCCACCGCGACGGACCTCCAGGCCTTCACCGAGACCTGGCTGGACTGGTACCGCGTCCAGGAGACCCGGCTCGCCGACCCGCACGGGTTCCTGGCGATCACCGGCCAGCACTGGCTCGACGACCGGCCGCAGCGCTTCCCCGACGCACCCGGCGCCTGGCACACCGGCCCCGAGGGGGTCGTCGTCACCCTCGACGAGGGCGAGGAACTGGTCGTCGACGGAGCCCCGGTGCACGGTGAACACCGCTTCGGCGTGCTCCCCGAGCGCAGCGAGATCCACGCGGTCTGGGGAGACGCCGTCATCGAGGTCGCCAAGCGCGGCGGCAACGACATCGTGCGCCCCCGGCACCCGGACGCGCCGCTGCGCACCGCCTTCACCGGGACACCCGCCTACGCGCCCGACCCGCGCTGGGCCGTGACCGGCCGGTACGTCCCCTTCGACGAGCCACGGCCGACCACCGTGGGCGCCGCCGTCGAGGGTCTTGAGCATGTCTACGACGCGCCGGGCAGGGTCGAGTTCGAACTGGACGGGCGGCAGCTGTCCCTGACCGCGTTCCCGGGACGCGGTGCGGGCAGTCTGTTCCTGCTGTTCACCGACGCGACCTCCGGGGCCACCACCTACGCCGCCAACCGGTCCCTGGCGCTCGATCCGCCCGCCGCCGACGGCACGGTCGTCCTGGACTTCAACCGCGCCGCGAACCTGCCCTGCGCCTACACGGACATGGCCACCTGCCCGCTGCCCCCGGCCGAGAACCGACTGCCGGTGGCCATCGAGGCGGGCCACAAGATCCCCGTCGAGCGCGGCGGTTCCTGAGCACCAGGGCCGGCCAGGCAACCACTCGGCTCGACAGCGGAGAGGGCGCAAACCGCCCGTGGTCCGGGAGAGTCGGGGACGGCCGTCGCCCGTGGTCGGCACGGGCGACGGCCGCCGGGCGCGAGCAGCCGCACCCTCCCCTGGCACGACATCCCGCGCTGGACGTCCTCGCGGCCCGGGGCGTGCGGGAGTCCGCCCCAGCTCGAAGCCACCGCAAGAACGAGGCCCAGGCCTGTATCGCCCGGCGGGTAGCCCAATTTCCGGTCCGAAATCCTCAAACGTGGCAACGGCAGCACCGCCGGGTCGCCTTTCGGCCTTTCCGGCGCCCGGATGCTCCCCGGACGAGCCGAACCTGAACGGTGGTGCGCGCGGCGCCGCCGCCGTCTCCCCCGCCGTCGATCATTCGACGCGCCCGCATACGGCCTGCGCAGATATTCACACGTGCAACTACCCTGGCCGCTTCGTCCCCACCCGAGCGCATGGGCTCGATGGAGCCTAGCGTGAGGGTGAGGGGGCGGCCGGAGGTGGTTGCGTTGCCGGAGATGGACTACGCGGCGTTGTTCGCCGCCACACCGAGCCCCTATCTGGTGCTGGGCCCGGACCTGGTCATCGTGGAGGTCAACCAGGCGTACCTGGACGCCACCGGCCGCATCCGCACGGAACTGCTCGGCAAGCAGATCTTCGAGGCGTTCCCCGACAACCCCGCCGACCCCGAGGCGGACGGCGTGCGCAACCTCAGCGCCTCCCTGCACCGGGTGCTGACCCTGCGGAGGCCGGACACCATGGCGCTGCAGAAGTACGACATCCCCGTCATGGACGAGCCCGGAGCGTTCGAGGAGCGCTGGTGGTCGCCGATCAACACGCCGATCCTCGCCCCGGACGGGAGCGTGCAGTGGATCATCCACCGCGTGGAGGACGTCACCGCCTTCGTCCAGGCCCGCGTGGCCGGCAACCAGCCGCCCCTGCAACAGCTGACCAAGCGCGACGCGCTGGAGGCGGAGCTGTATGCACGCGCCCGTGAGCTGCAGCGGCTGAACGAGGAACTGCGGCTGGCCCACACCCGCGAACGCCAGGTGGCCGTCACCCTCCAGGAGGCCATGCTCCAGGTGCCCGACCTGGCCCGGCACTCGGATGTCGCGGTGCGCTATCTGCCCGCGACCGGGTCTCTGAACGTGTGCGGCGACTGGTACGACATGGTCAACCTGTCCGACAGCCGGTTCGCAGTGGCGGTCGGCGACGTCGTCGGCCACGGTCTGGAGGCGGCCGCCGTGATGGGCATGCTGCGCAGTGCACTCAGTGCCGCGATCCGGGCGCTGGAGTCACCGGCCCGGGCCCTGGAGGTGCTCGGCCTGTACGCACGGTCCGTCGACGGCGCCCTGAACACCACCGCCGTGAAGGCTCTCGTCGACCCTCGCAGCCAGTTGATCATCTACAGCAACGCGGGACACCCGCCGCCGGTCCTGATGCACCCGGACGGCACCTGTGACCTGCTGGACAAGGCCACCGACCCGCCGCTGGGAGCCCGGCCCCAGCACGTGCCCCGCCCCCAGGCCGGTCAGCCCTACGAGCCCGGGGCCACCCTGGTGCTGTACACCGACGGCCTGATCGAACGACGAGGCGATGACATCGAGAAAGGGATCGCCCGCCTGGTCGACGTGCTCCGCCTGCACCGCACCCTCGGCCCGGACCGCCTGGCCGACACCCTCCTGGCCCACCTCGGCGTGGCAGGGGGCGCCCACGACGACATCGCCCTCGTCATCGTCCGGCTGTGACCTTCCGCCGCCCCGTGCCCTCGAAGCCGGACCCGGTACAGAAGAAGGGCCCTCACAGGCTCTCGCCTGCGAAGACCCTTCGCACCGTCGGGACGACAGGATTTGAACCTGCGACCCCTTGACCCCCAGGAGTGAGGGTCATGGGAATTACCTGCATATATCAGGCAGAACTAGGGTGTAGGACGTGCGTTCTCGCGCGTACTGTTCAGAGTCGCGAGCACCGTGTGGTCCCCAACTGGTCCCCAGGGCAGCGGTGACAGCGCGGGTATCTGCCTGCTGTAGACCAGCAAGTGTCGGACGGATCATCGAGCCATGTTCGGATGCGTGTTTCAGTGCCGGCAGGTCGTGCGCCCGTCGTTCGTGCTCGCCCGGTGTCGCCCTCGGCAGCAGCGTGAAGCTCACGAATGACTGCGCCCCAGGACGGTGTCCCCGGCTCGTCGGCGGTGGGACGGCGGGGCCCGCATCATCGCTGGCGGGGTTCGTTCACATGATCGCTGCTTGCCGCCGGACGCGCATGGGAAGGAAGCGCCGGCGCGCGGTGCACGGGGTCTTCGGGGGAGGCCAGAGACCAAAATCGGCCGTCTATCTCCACGACTGGCTTGTCGGCCCCGGGCGCAGCCGGTGCGACGCGCGCGCTGATGAGCTCCCCTTCCCCGGGGATGGGGAGGCCGAGCTGACGGGCGATGTGCCGGTGCGAATCGTAGTCGCCCATGATGAGGATTCCCTCGTCCCGAAGTGCTGAGCGGGATCCGCCGTTTCCGCGGAGGCGCTTCATGTAGTCCCGCTGCTGCACCACGGTACGGACGGCGTTGCGTCCGATCCGGCGCCGCTGGACGCGCCGAAACAACTCGTTGAGCCGAGCCTGGCCCGAACTGCTCATGAAGACCGCCTCCCGGTCGGCGTCGGAGATGTGCAGGAGGACGTTCTCCGCGAGCGCGGCGTCGCGCCAGAGCCAAAGGATCTTGTCGCGGTGCACTGCCTTGAGCGTGGCCTTCAGGTCTCGGTTGACCCCGGTGTTGAGCCACTCCTGATTGACGCGCAGCAATCCGACGCTCCACTGGCTCTGGTAGTCGTTCACCCAGACCAGAAGGCAGAGGTGACCCAGCGTTTCTCGAGGGAGCATCCACCCGCCGAATTGGAGGCTGACCCGGCAGTCCACGTCGACGCCGGCGATGCGGAAGTCCATAGCCTGACCGTCCTCGAAGCGAAACTCGCGCTGGATCGCGATTTCCACCAGAGTTCCGAGGTGCGTCTTCTCCGTTTTGGTCAGGTGCTTCAAGTCGTAGCGGCCCGTAACCTCGCCGTTCAACACCTCGTCGATGACATCCCGTAGGACACGCCCCATGCGTACACCGCCCGGGTCCAAATCCCGCACTGCGCGGTAGGCCACGAGGAGCTCCTCGTCGTCCGCACCCGCGCTCGTCAGCCTGTCCAGCACCTCACCCGCGCTGGCCGGGCGGTCCTCACGGTTGATCGCCAGAAGGTCCGTGACCAGCGCTTCGAGTTCGGGCGGGAAGCCGGAGGGCAGTTCCGGCCAGGGACGCGAGCCTCGGTACGCCGCTGCCTCACGTGGGATGGGCGATGACATGACCGGCGCCACGCCGGTGGCCATGGCGTAGAGCAGACAGCCCAGTGCGTACAGGTCGCTTCGGTGGTCGACGGCGACGTTCTCGAAGAGTTCCTCGGGCGACCGGTAGGCAGGCAGGAAGTCGGAGGAACTGCGGGTGGGTCGTAGCCCGCCCAAGTCGATGCTCAGCAGGCCGCGGACGCACAGACCGGGATCGGTCACAAGTACCTGCCCGTCACCGCGCAACACTAGGGCTGAGGGGCTGAGGTCCAGGTGAAGCAGGCCGTTCCGATGGAGCTCGGCAAGTATCCCGGCGATCTGCCGGCCGACTCCTCTGATCTTTTCCACTAGCAGAGTGCCGGGTGCGAGTTTAAGCAGTTGCCCCAGGTCGTCGCCGTCGACAGCATCCGTCACGAGGTACGGGCGGCTGTCGTGCAGCCCGTAGCCGCGGACCCGCACCAATCCCTGAATGTCGAGTGCGGCCAACTGCTCCGCGACGGCGAGGAAGTTCTCCTCTCCGGACGCCGTGGCCGCCCTCGGTGTGTTGAAGAGCTTGAGAACGACCTCCCTGCCCTGCTGTTCATCCGTCGCCCGCCAGGTGGTTGACGTCGCTCCGACATGTCGCCGCTGGGTCAGCCGGTAGCGTCCCTCGACCAACGTTTCCAACGCATCGGCGGGATTGCTCGGGCCACGGGTCGGCTTCCGTGCGGTCTCCTCTGAAACTCCTACCGAAGGTTCCCCGTACCGACGGCCTCCCCCTGCCGTGCTCTCGCCCGACACCGCAACGGGGAACTCCCGTGCCGAAGCTCGGTCGACCGTCGGGCCCCGGAAGGCAAGGGCGAACGCCTCGGCCAAGGCGGCGACGGAGGGCCTGCGGGTGGGGTCGTGCTCCAGACAACGCCAAAGCGACTGCAGGAGCACCGGGTTGATCCCGGAGTTGGCCACGGGGTCGTGTTCGGAGCTGTCGGCCTTCGGGTCACTCCACTGTCCCGAGAGGAAGGCCAGCAGCAGCGCCCCGACGGCGTACGCATCGCTCTGCGGCGTGAGCGAGCGCTCTTCGTCGTCCGCCTCCAGGTAGGTGTCACTGAGGGGCAACACGTCGCGGTGAGCGCTGTCGACTCCATCGATGGTCGCGGTCGCCCAGCCGACCAACCGGACGTCGCGATCGGTCACGAGAACGGACCGAGGGGAGAGCGAGCCGTGCACGAGCCCCCGGGAGTGCGCGAGGGCCACGGCCTCCGTCAAGCCGAGCCCGATCCGCAAGAAGAGCTCCTCTGGGACCGTCCCCCCATGTTCGTCGAGGATGACGCGCAAGTTTGGTGCGGGCGGTGAGGACGGCGCGTCTGCGCGGCGGTGGACGCAACTCGTCGCGACCCACGGCAGCTCCCCTGCGGTGTTCGCCGCCGCGCCGAGGAGTGCGGGGACAAGCGTGCCCTGCATGCGCGTCAGGCACTCGGCTTCCGTCCGGACGAGGTCCAGCGCGGTTCCCGGGTCGCGGGTATACAGCATGACCGGCGCTCGGACCATGGCGACGGTGCCGTCCTCGTCCTCGGCCAGGTACATCGTCAAGTGGGGCCAACCGTGGGCACTGCGTGCGCGGAGCCGGAACCGACCGAGCTGTACCGGGTCCTCCGGCAAGAGCTCTATCCAGCCGGCAGGCAGGGTTTCACCGGGGGCGTCTTCGTACGCCTCGTCAGTCCCGGCAGCTGAGTCCTGGGACCCGGCGGAACCCCCGGTCTCGCCCCCGAGGACACGGCGCCGTTCCGGCCCGAGCGCCACCGGCTCGGAACCGGCGAACGGGATGCCGAGCCGCGTTAGCACCTGCTCGCGAAGCCAGCCGAAGGAGCGCCCGGTGTCGTCGATGGCGGCCGGGCCGTTCGGGTGCCCGACCCATGCCGGGAAGACCGGGGCGCGGCCGACGGCGGCCTCAATGCGTCGCGTCACGGCCTCCGCGGTGCGCAGCAATTCCCTCGGGGAGACGGCGCTGAGGAGAACCTGCCGGGCGTCGTCCGTGAAGTCGAACCGCCGATGGTGCGGCAGACGATCCGCCCCCTCGGCGTCGAGCTCGTGCATCAAGCCTCCCAGGAACACTTCCATGAGGTGGCCGATGTCTGTCGGTGGCCCGAGGGCGGCCTGCACCAGGCGCATCACGGGCGGTGTGGCGGGGACGACGGCCGCCATATGGGCCGCGAGCCGATACGCGTCGGCGGACGCAGCCTCCCTGAATCGGAGTACCGCTTCGTCGGCATCGCCGTCCCGAGTGTCGGCCACGGTCCGGTTGGAATCGAGACGGCTGGCGTCCCAGAGCGGGAGGAGCGCTGTGCCGCCGGGCGAGGCGACGAGCCACGCCCAGTCGGCGACGGCCGCAGGGGTCGGCGCGAGAACGGGGACGGGTACGGAGTCGAAGCGGACGAGGTCCGGCGGCAGGTCCGGGTCGGTGACGTGCCAGGCGCGGGTGGGGCCGCCGCGGCGATGGGTGGTGACCTGCCAGCGCCGTGCGCGGATGCCGGTGCTCGCCCAGAGTCGGGGAGGCAGTGCCTGGATGATCGCAGTGGGACCGCAACGTCCCCAGTGATCCATCACCTGGCGCATCCCACCGTCCCACCAGGCTTCGCCCACACCGTCACTGACGACCAGCACGAGGGTGTTACCGGTCGGGTCGCACAGGGCCTCCGGCGTCAAGAGCCGACCGCGGTAGCGGTACGGGCTGGTCCGCAGGGACGGAGTGCCGTTGCGCGTATCAAGTCCGTACACGCGCACGTCTCGGAAGGCCCCGGCACGTTCCATCAGCGCTCGGACGTCGGCAGCGAGCCGCTGCCAGAGGACCATGGAGACGCCGTCGTCAACTACGAGGGCTAGGGACAGCCAGCGGGTGCGCACCGCTCTGGTGACGGTCTCGGGCACGCCCGTGTCAGCGATGGCAGCGACGGTCCGTGTGACGTCGAGTTCCTGCTGGCGCCGGTCGGGGAAGCGCTGCCGCAGCGGCCGGAGGGACTTGCCGAGCCGGAGCTGCCCGGCGCCGAGGGTACTGCTGTCCGGAGTGCGGACTGCGACCGCCGGCGAAAGGACCGCGGGCGCCTGCGCGTCTTCGTCGAGACTGGGCTGCGCCGAGGCGAACAGCGATCGCTCGGATCGCTTCTTCGTGGACTCCGCAGAGGTCGGCTCTGGTGCGGGCTGCACGGTCTCGGTCGCCGCCACCGTCGGCCCGTCGCGGTGCGGCTCTTTGTGCCGCTCCGAGGTCGCAGCGGCCACGCCAGCGGAGCGCGCCAGGGGCCTGGAGTCCCGAGGCAGCTTCCCGGCGAGCCACATGGCGTCGAGGAGTTCCTCGTGGGAGAGCTCCACCCCGCTCTCGGCCAGGACCTTCGTCACGCGCGAGAACACGGCGTCACACAGCCCCGCCGAGACGGTGCAGGACGCTTTGGAGAAGGGAAGCCGCGTCGAGGTTCACACCACCCTTGCGGAGGAAGACGGCGTTGAGCAGCTGATCGGTGGCCAGTTCGCCCTCGGCACGGCGCTCGAGGAACTCCCGCAGTAGGTCGTCGGTGTCGTCCAGGGCGTCGGGACCGAGGTGCGCGGCAACGATCTCCCGAAGCCGTCGCTCGTTGGGCTCGGGGAGATCGAGGCGGACGCAGCGCCGCAGGAAGGCGGGCGGGAATTCCCGTTCGCCGTTGCTGGTGATGACTACGACCGGGAACTCACTGCAGCGGACGTGGCCGCGCGTGACCGGGGTGGTCTCATCCAGGTCATCGGTCCGAACGTGTACCGGTGCCTGGCTCGCGGGCAGCCGGGTGAGTTCGGAGATGGCGAACTCACCCTCCTCGAAAACGGTCAGCAAGTCGTTGGGCAGGTCGACGTCACCCTTGTCCAGCTCATCGATGAGCAGCACGCGGGGGCGCTCCCGGGGCACAAGCGCATTGCCCAGAGGGCCGAGCCGGATGTACTGGCCGATGTCCGGTTCCGTGCCGTCCCCGTCCCCGTCCCCGTCCCCGTCCCCGTCCCGCCGTAGGGTCGCCTCGCGCAGCCGGCCGACGGCGTCGTAGTGGTATAGGGCGTCCTGAAGAGTTGAGCGGCTGTTCACCGGCCATTGCAGGACACGGCCGAGCGCGAGTTCGTGAGCGATGGCGTGGGCCAGCGAGGACTTGCCCGTGCCAGGCTGGCCGGTCACCAGGAGGGGCCGGCGCAGGTGAAGTGCCGCGTTCACCACCTCCACCTCGTCGGGGTCGATGAGGTACGGCCGCTGATACGGAACCCTGTCACCGGTCACGGTCTCCTGACGGTCGAAACGGCGCCACGGGGGTGCAGCGGGGAACGGCACCTCACGGCGTTCCCCGTCTCCGCGGAACAGCCACCAGTCATCGGCTCCGCCGTTGGCGGATGAAAGCCGAGGGCTTGTACCAGCCAGGGGCTCTGAGGTGGTCATGACGCGTGCGATCCTCTCCAGGGGTCTCTCAGTTGAAGCGACTCAGTCCGTGGGAGACAACCTTCCGGTTCCCACACGAGGGAGGGCCGTGCCCGCCGCTCCGCCGGGCAAGCCGCCGAGTCGCTCCGGAAGACCCGGACCCGCTCGGGAAGTCCCTCCAGATCGCCAGCGGGAGCCAGGCCCTCCAGTCTGCCTGCGTCCTCGTAGCCGGTGGCCTCACGGTCCCACAGCACAACCGGGACGCCCATGACGAGACATGTCAGCAACCAGGACCGGCGATCGTTGGCAGGGCCGTGGAGGACCACCCGTGCGGTATCACGATGCTTGGTCTTCAGTAGATTCACGAGCTGCCTGGCGTCGCCGGACGTCTGGCTGGTGACGAGCACTGAGGCGCGTCCGTTCTTCCACCGGCGTACCTGGTCGCCTTCGCGTTGCGGCCTCTGGTCACTGAGTTCCGGGCAACTCAGGGAGACGCGGTAGTCCCCTCCGATCGGCCACGCGGGAAGGATGTTGTCGAGCGCTCCGGGCTCCCATTCGTCGACTGCCAAGTCGAGCCCCGCCCGGTCGACCACGACGGTCACCCACGGCGCATGGTCGCCTTGCCCCGGCTCCTGGGTCACGGCGAAGACTGCTTCGCTCAGGCTGCTTGCCGCCTCTCGCGGGGTCTTGGGCTCTGACTCCGCCTCCTTGAGCACGCGGTACGAACCGTCGTCGCGGACAAGCAGAATTCGGACCCGGTACCGGTCGCCCCCGGCGGAGGGGTCGTGTGCCAACTCCATCACGACCCGCGACACCGGCGGCGCTGCCCGCTTCGCCCACTGGGCGGCGTCCGCACGCCGCTCGCCCAGGGCCCCGACGTGGATACCGAGCCGCCGGGCGGTCTTCCCTGACCACGCGCGCAGGTCGTCGCCCAGCCCGTCGCCCATGGCCGCCGCCACGTACTCAACGAGCCGCAGTAGGGCCGGCACCGGCGGGGCGCCCTCGGGGCCGCTCACACCGTCGGACAGATCCTCCAAGCCCTCGACCACGCCGAAGACATCGTCCTCGCCGAGCTGCGGACGGGTGAGGATCTCCGGAAGTACGACGTACCGCAGCGCCTCACCGGCTGTTCGGGGCAGCAGCGTCGGCTGCTTCTCGCAGACCTGGCGCAACAGGCCGATCAGGGCGTCGTACTCATTCACGGAGAGCAGCAACCCGCAGTCGAGTGCCCTGGCCCACGAGAACAGATGAGTCAGAGCGGCGCGGGCCGTCCCCTGCACACTGCTCGCGAGGGCTTCGCCGAGCGAGGCGAGCGCCCGGGGATGCGCCATGAGGAGCGCAACGAGGTCGGCAGCAGTGGGCTCATAGCCGTCGGCCTCGTAGCCCAGTTCGCGCGCCAGTGCCCGGGCGTGATCGACACGAACGCCGGGATACGAGAACAACGGCGCGAGCAGCTTCTCCAGTTCACGCTCAGCGGGCGTGCGCTCGGCGACGGGCCTGGCCTCAGGCAAGAAAGCGCCGATCGCACTCAGCTCGGGCGACCGACCGGTTTGCTCCTTCACGTGGGACGCGAAGCCGCCGTCTCCAGAGAAGGAGGACACGGGCAGAGCAATCAGCCGACGAGCTCCGTAGGCGTGGTCCTCCTCGGTCACGACGCCGACGAGATGACCGCCGCAGAAGATCGCCGCCCCCGAGGCCCCGCCCCACGCGTTCCCGCCGTCGGTACGGGCGGTGGGGGCCGGTCCCTGGTCGAGGACGTAACGGTCCTTACCTCCGGAGAGGACCGGTAGGACACCGCGCAGGTGCTCCGGCGCCCGGGTCTCCCCTTTGGCGGCCCAGGGATAGCCAAGACCCTCGTACGGCAGTGGCGCGGTGCTGGCTGGGCAGCCCCAGCGAACGGAGCCGGGCAGATCGATCTCACGGTCAATGCGCAGCAGAGCAACGTCCAGTCCGTCCGGGTGGGCCCAGAGCAGTTCCGCGTCCACACGCGTCGTCTCGCCGTCGAGATGGTGGCCTACGCGCACGGTGATGACCGGCCACAGCATTCCCGTGTCGCGATCCTCCAACACGTGGCGGGCGGTCAGCACGAGCCGCGGAGCGATCAGATAGCCGGAGCCGACGGTGAGCCGCCCCTCGACTGTGCCTCCGCTGCGGATCAGCGCCAGTCTGCGCGGATCCATGTCACTCCTCGTCCAGCGACCCGAACTCATCGTCGCCGATCTCGGGGCGCGCGCCTCCGAAGGCCCGGTCCTTAACTGACAGCTTCAGCACCAGCTTGTGGGTACGGACGGTGGATTGCTCGCCCCCCGCGCCGACCGCAACCACGCCGAAGGAAAGCTTGCCGTCTCCCTTGGCGGACTTGCGCAGTTCGAGCTGCAGCTCCAGCGCCGCCTCTTCAACGCCGAAGGAAAACTGCTGGTTGACACCAAGCCGCTGCGCCTCGTACAGCTCCTGCCGCAGCTCCTCGATAGCTGCGGCCAGACCGATAGTCGACAACTTCGCCCCGCCCCCGGTTCAAGCAAATCAGAAAAACAGTGGGTCGCCGGTACGGTACAACGCTCGCGAGACACCGCAAACCACGGTCATGGACAATGACTTGTGGAAGGAGCCGTCCACGGCATGCCACCGCGCGAGAATGAGTCCACCGCGTCTGGTCGATCTGGTCAGCGATGCCCACTTTGCTGGCAATGACGGGAAGTCGGCGCAGGACGTGCTGCCCACTTCGCGTGGCTCCAGCACGCCGTCTCGAAGCTGGCCGACCACGGACGACCGTAGCCCTTGCCAACGGGTCGCGCTCCTCGCCCAGAGTCGAGCCTCAGATCCGCCAGTCGATGTTGGAAGCGGACCGGGTCGCCGGCATAGTTGCATTGCCGCCCCAACTCTTCGGGACGACCCAGATCCCGACCTGCCTGTGATTCCTGGCCAAAGGCAAGTCCCGAGGCCCTTGGCCTCCTGCAGGTTCACAAACACGAGCAGGAACGCCTCCTCCCAGCAACATCAACGACCCGGCGCCAGCCGCGTGGCCCATGTCCAAGATCCCGGATCAAGCTCTGTCACGGCGCCTGACAGTGAGGCCCGAGATTATCGTCGCTAAGGAGGTCGACCTGCTGGGCGCATCCACTCTCTTCCCGGGTCTTCACCACGGTCGACCCTGCCATGCAGATCCGTGCACTGACCACTGGTCCCCAGAGCTGGTCCCCAAGCCAACATCGCCGAGCCCTCACCCCAGTTGGAGGAGTGGACGCTTGTGTCAGCGCTCGGGGCATCCGTGACGCCGTGGCACCATCGCCGAGGAAGAAGAACGCAGACTCCGGAGCGACGTGCGGCCGTCGAAAAGGTGCTGAGGGCGGCGGCAAGTTCAGCAAGCGATGCCCCAGAAACCAGATCCAGCCGCAGCAGTCGGCGAAGGAAGAGGACGGGCGAGTAACCACCCTTACATCACACGCCGATACGAATACCGATCCTTGATGAAGTGAGCGTGGTAGCGGCCTTTGCTCGG
The DNA here is from genome assembly GCF_039532765.1 of Streptomyces longisporus. Taxonomy (NCBI): domain Bacteria; kingdom Bacillati; phylum Actinomycetota; class Actinomycetes; order Kitasatosporales; family Streptomycetaceae; genus Streptomyces; species Streptomyces longisporus. Next base: position 490,709 of record NZ_BAAASG010000007.1, on the reverse strand, counting down.
AGCATTCATGAACGCGGCATATACCGACTGCGTAACACCGTAGTACTGGTACACAGTTCCGCTATGGAACCCAACCTCAAGAATCGATCCTTCGAAGTCATAACCTATCGAAGCAACGTTACTCGAGACGACAGGCTGTCGCTGCAAGATCCCTCCTACAGATATTAGTCTGACTGCCTTGATATTGCCCTAGTCGATCGTGTAGATCCTCTCCCCCTCCTGGTTTTCCACCCACACATCGCCGTCATCCCAAACCGTGACGGTAATCGTGCCGTTGAATCGCGTGGAGAGCACCTTCGCACCGTGGCTCTTGTATTCGTCGGAGGCGTCGGTGTCGGGCTTCTTGCCGACCGAGCAGATCACGACTTCCGGTGACATGGCGTCCACGGCCTCCTTGTGGTATCCAGACTCCCGGCCGTGGTGCGACGCCTTGAGGATGTCGCACTTGATCGCGTCCTCCCCAGGCTCGTCCAGGATGGACTTCCAGGCAGCCGCCTCAGCGTCGCCAGGCAGGATCACCGTACGACCGGCGTGCGTCAGCTTCAGGACGTAGGAGCAGTCGTTGTAGCTCCCGCTTGCAGCGCAGCCGTCGATCAGCTCTGGCGTGGGCGACAGGATCTCGATGTTGTCGTCGGTCCAGTACTCCCCAGTCCAGCCCCTGAATTTGTTCAGAACCTTGAGGGTGCTGCCGTCCGGCCCCTTTCCCTTGCGCAGGTTCTCGTACGCCTCCCAGTCGGCGTAGTCGAACGGCCCGTAGTCAAAGTCGGATTCCTTGAACGTCTTGTCGTGGTTGACATCCCAGAAGTTGACCAGATCCACCTTCTCGTCCCAGAAAATCCGATGCAGACCGCTCATGTGATCCATGTCGGGGTGCGTCTGGATGTAGCGGAAGAGGCTCTTGCCTGGGAAGTTTTCCTTGAAGTAGTCAGCCGGATCGACCAGCAGGGACTTGTAGTACTCCTCCCAAGAGCGGAACTTGCCCTTGATAAATCGCGCCTGATGCCGGAAGTTGTACAGGGAGACGCCCTTGGCGAGGGCCAGAGCCTTCTCATCCTCCTCGGGCAGCTTCTTCGAATTGTTTATGTCGATCATCATGATCCTGCCCGAGGGCAGCTCAACGATCGTGCAGTCTCCGTGCCCCACGTTGAGGAAATGAATCTTCATCACAGCTGTTCCACCACTCCGTTCAAGGTCGTGCAGACTCACGCGTTCGGATCCGACACAGTCGCAGCGGCGTCACCCTTCAATGTGACGGCGGACTGCAACAACTGCTGGGCATATTTGTTTGCCGCTTCTCGCACCCGCCCTGGAGAAGGCCAAAGACACCAGTAGATGAAGAATGCGAAGCACACAGCCACGCCGAACAAGTTCTCGGCCGTTATGCCATCCTGGTGCCGCCCGAGCGACAACCACGCCATGTAAGCACCCGCAACCAGGACTCCACCGAGGCTGATACCGCGGCCGATCCAGCGAACCCCGTACAGGTTGCGGGCAAACCCGTAGTTGCGGTTCTCGTTGAACAACAGCTTGAACTTCTCGTTGTCCCGCGTGCGGTCTCGCACCTGGCCAACGGCCGTTGCAATCGCCTGGTCGGCTCGCAAAGGATTCGCGCGCTCCGCCCGCAGGCTCAGAAGCTCTACGTGGGACACTTCCGCTACTGCCATGCGCCAAAGGTCCCGCTGCACCTCGTTGTCCGAGGGCTCCCGCAGCCTCAGCCACGCCGTAGTCGGCGGGCCACCCCAACTGGCCCAAAGGGTCTTCTCGGCCTTCCGGCCTTGCTGACGGACTATGTCAGCCACCACAACGGGGGTGCCGATGAGGACCACCGCGCCCATGGCGTAGGAGACCGTTGGGAGCTGACGCAAGCTCAGCACCGACAGCAGAATCGCCACCGGAAAGATCGCAAGCAGACCGGGCACGAGTCGCGCCCGACGCTCGTACTCGTCGAGCCACACCACGGTCAGACACCCCCGGCGGCAGTCTGCTCGTGACGGTTCCCGCTGCGGTTCCCACGCCGGAGGGCGGTGGCATTGCGCCCCCTGGACGCCTCCCCGACTGAGAGGGAGCCGATCTCGTTTCGCACATTGGTTCCTTGGCGTACAGGCGCGTTGGCGCATCACACAAAGAGACGGCCGCCGCACCCCGTGCCTTCGGCCAATCACTCCCCACAGTAGCCCCACATACCGACATTTGCTCACGCTCCGTCAGGCTCGGGGCAGACAAAGGGAGTAGACCACCCACGCTCCTGACTGTTTGTGATCACTTCTGTCGACTGGTGACCGTACGCATCTCTCGCTCCAGCACCCACACGAACGTCACGCCACCCTTGAGGAACGTCCATTTTCGTAAGCAACTTCGACGCTCGGCGACGGATCCGATGCGGTGAGCTATGCATGCCGCGGCCGGCATGGACCGGTGAGGTAATCCAAGACCTTCATGTAGCGGATACCGCAATCGCCGTACCAAAGTTCAGCCCGAAAGTCCTTGGTCGGCTGGGCAAGGTCAAAGTGCCGAACGTGTCCGTGCTGCTGGACGAGCACGCGGTAGGCGCACGAAACGGTGACCGGCTCCCCGGCCTTCACGTCGCCGCCGAGGCCCACAGTGAAGAACTGGCCCTCCTCGCGGACACTGGGGCGGATGCTCTGCAACTTGCCGTCGACGGCAACTTCCACCGGCTCAAAGACTTCCAGCGACAAGGCGTCGTGACCGCTATGGGTTCGAACTACCACACGACTGTAGACGCCGGGTCGGCCAGAACCTCCGGGTACGCGTCCAGGATGGAGACACAGAACAAGCCCAGCAGCGGACTGGTCGGCACAAAGCGGTACTTCCTACCGGACTGTGGCGACGAACCTCGCGCCTCGGCCGTCCGTCGGCACCCTGTGTCCAGGGCGCGAGCTATACCGCAACGCGGGCATCCTCTCAGCCGAGTTGTGTCCGACCCTCAGACGGGCCTCTAGGTGCCGGATGGCCCCTGTCTCACGCTGGACCAAGCCGCACTCGTCCACGTCGACCCTTGAAGCCACCACTCCCGAGACCCACTTGGCAGTCGGCGTCGACGACCTGCTCCGCCACCGACCGGCGTCGAGGCCCCCGTCACGGTGAAGTTCGCAGACCATGCAGGCACATGCCGCAAAGGACCTGATCGCCACTGGGGGCGCCCTGGACCTTATTGGACCTTCCGGCTGCATCAACGGGCACTAGCATTCAACAGCCGTCATTGGGACAGGTCAGCAGGCCCATCGATACCCGTGCCACACGCTGCCTCAGGGCCAAGCCAGCGCGATGCCAGACGTCGGTAGCGGCCAGCCTCGTCCGATGGAGTGGTGTACCGACGGCCACTCCACGAGACGCGCCCCGCCGCCATCACCCGTCCGGGACGCACTAGAAAGTCACAGGTCAGACCATGTACCCGCACCACCGGCCTGCCATCCGTGGCGCACCTTGACTGGGTCAAGGTGCGCCACAGCCCCTTCAAAGTGCACTGGTCCCCAAGCGGTCCCCAAGAATGATCAAGGGGCCACTTCAGATCTCCTCTGAAGCGGCCCCTGACCTGCGACTTCGTAAAGTCGGGACGACAGGATTTGAACCTGCGACCCCTTGACCCCCAGTCAAGTGCGCTACCAAGCTGCGCCACGTCCCGGTGCGCTTCCCGCGGTGAACCACGGGATCACGCAGGTCAACCTTACCGTACCCACACCGGTGTTCCGGCCGGGGCCGGTGGCCGGCCCGGCGGTCCGGGCCGGCCCCTTGGCTCAGGCGGGGGTGCCGGACGCGGCCGCTTCCGGCTCGGTGGGGGTCCGGTCGGCGGTGGGGGCCGGACCGGTGAGGCGGGCCGTGCGGGCCGTCGGGACCAGCAGGGCCGCCAGTGCTGCGGCCAGGCACAGCACCGCCAGCAGGGCGAAGCCGTGGGCGTAGCCGGAGGCGTACGGCAGCCCCGAGGGCTGGAGGTGGCCGGTGACCAGGACGCTGGTGACGGCGGCGCCGATGGAGCCGCCGATGGTGCGGATGTTGGCGTTCATACCGGTCGCGGCGCCGGTCTGGGAGGCCGGGACGCTGCCGACGATCAGGTTGGCCATGGAGGCGAAGGCCAGTCCGATGCCGAGGCCGAACACGCCCGACACCAGGGCGACTTGCCACTGCGCGGAGTGCCAGAGGGAAAGGACGCCCAGGGCGAGGGCGCCGAGTGCGGCACCGGTCGTCAGGAGGGACTTCGCGCCCACCACCGGTTCCAGACGGCCGCTCAGGATGCCGGAGAGGAACATCGCCACCAGCATCGGCAGCATCAGCAGGCCGGAGGCCGTGACGCTCGCGCCGAAGCCGTAACCCGCTGCGGCGGGCGTCTGGACGAACGCCGGCAGGAAGGACCACAGCGCGTACATGCCCGCACCGAACAGCAGGGCGGCGGTGTTGGTGGTCCACACGGCCGGCAGTCGCATGACGCGCAGGTCGATCAGCGGGGTGCGGGAGCGGGCCTCGGACAGCAGCCACACGGCGAACAGGACGACGGCCGCGGCGAACAGACCGATCACCTTGGCCGAGCCCCAGCCCCACTTGCCCGCCTGACTCAGCGGCAGCAGCAGGGCCACCAGCCATGCCGAGAGCAGCCCTGCGCCGAGCCAACTGACCTTGCCCTCGGCCCGGTTGGGCGACTCGGGCACATAGCGCAGGGCGATGAGCACGGTGGCCGCGACGACGGCGACCGGGATCCAGAACAGCCAGCGGTAGTCGAGCGCGGACACGATGGGTCCGGCAGCGACGATGCCGACGCCGCCGCCCGCGGCGATCACCGCGGACAGGTTGCTGATGCTGCCGCTGACCTGGGAGGGGGCGAACTCGTCGCGGATGATGCCGAAGGAGAGCGGGAAGAGCGCGCCGCCGACGCCCTGGACGACCCGGGCGACGATCAGGACGCCGATGTTCGGGGCGAGCGCAGCGAGCAGACAGCCGAGCAGCACGACGAACAGGACGGCGACCAGGGTGCGCTTCTTGCCGATCAGGTCGCCGACGCGGCCGAGGATCGGGGTGAAGACGGAGGCGGACAGCAGATAGGCCGTCATCACCCAGGTCGCGGTGGACTGGGAGGTGTGCAGCGCGTGCTGGACGGTCGGCAGGGCCGGCGCGATCAGCGACTGCAGCATGGCGAACACACCGGCGCCGGTCGCGAGGACCGCGAAGGTGAGACGGGTGGACTTGCTGGGCATGAAGGGCCTCTCCGAACGAGCGGGGTGCGGCCGAGGTTCTCGGGCCACGGTCGTGCGGGCCCGGAGCGCCGGTGGGCGGGTTCGGGCACGCCGACGGCCGCGGTGAGCGGTCGCGGAAAGGTGGTGGATGTGCCCTCCACTGGTAAAGTGGAGGAGTACCTCCACTCTAACGGAGGCACCCCTCCGCTTCAAGTAGCGGAGGCATTCCTCCGTATCGAACCAGCTCTGGAGGCTCCCGTGACGTTCCCCGTCGGCGAGATCGTGGCGTCCCGGCGGCCGCACCGTAAGGACGCCGCACGCAACTACGACGCCCTGCTGGACGCGGCCCGCGAGGCGTTCGCGGAACACGGCTCCGATGCCTCCCTGGAGGACATCGCGCGTCGGGCGGGCGTGGGCATCGGCACGCTCTACCGCAATTTCCCGACCCGCCGCGATCTGTTCGAAAGCGTCTACGCGAGCGACGTCAACGAGCTGTGCCGGGTCGCGCAGGAGGTCGCCGCGCTGGAGCCGTGGGAGGCGCTGACGGCCTGGCTGCGCCGGTTCGCGGGGTACATGGTGACCAAGCGGGCCGTCCGTGAGGCCCTCAACGACGAGTCCGAGATCTTCCAGGCCTGCCGGGAGTCGATGTACGCGGCGGGCGGGCCGCTGTTCGAGCGGGCGCAGGCGGCGGGCGAGGCGCGCAAGGACATGGACTTCGTCGACCTGCTGCGGATGGTGGCCGGCATCACCGCCACCGCCTTCGACGACGACGCCCAGCGCGATCGCGTCCTGGCGATCGCACTGGACGGGGTGCGCACCACCGCCCGCTGACGCTCCCCGGCTCTACCGCCCGTGTTCGCGCAGCGGCCCGACCGACAGGTCCCGTTCCTCGCAGGTGTCGAGGATGCGGGGCAGCGCGCCGAGGGCCGAGCGCCAGGCGCCGGGAGCGGAGGTGCAGTCGGAGTCGTGGAGCAGGATCGTGCCGCCGCCGTCCAGGTCGCGGGTGACCGTGCGGTGGACCGAGTCCGGGGTGGCACGGGCGGTCCAGTCCTCGCCCCAGGCCGTCCACAGCACCGGAGTGAGGCCGAGACGGCGAGCGGCCAGGTGGGCGCCGGTGGACATCACGCCGTAGGGCGGCCTGAAGAGCGTCGGGGTACGGCCGGTGAGGGCACCGACCGTGTCGCGGGCGCGGGCGAAATCGTCGTACGTGGCGCGCGGGCCGCGCAGCAGCAGCGGGCGGTGGAGCCAGCCGTGGATGCCGATCTCGTGCCCGGCGGCGGCGATCTCACGGACCAGGCCGGGCGAGCGGCGCGCCTGGCAGCCGAGCAGGAAGAAGGTGGCGGTGACCTTCCGTTCCTCCAGGGCCCGCAGGAAGAACGGGGTGGACAGCGGGTCGGGCCCGTCGTCGAAGGTCAGCGCGACGTGATCGGCGCGGCCCCGGCCGGCGAGGCGGGGCATGGCCCGGTTGCGCAGCGGGCCGAAGGTGGACAGCACCGGGGCCGCGTGAGCGGCGACCAGTGCGGGAACGGCGACTCGGGCGGCCGTACGAAGCAGGCGTTCGGTACTCACGAACGGTGACCCTCCGGGTGATGAGCGCCGGTGTGCGGCGAATCGTCGAGGTCGAGGCCACGGCCGATGGCGTGCATGACCCCCTCGCCCGTGTCCGTGGTGGCGACCGCGGTACCGACCGCGCCCACCCAGACGGCACAGGCTACGGCGGCGGTGGCGGCGAGCCGGCGCAGGGCGGGGCGGGTGAAACGCCCTCCCCCGGCGGAGGACTCAACGGCCGCAAGGGCTGCTCCCATCCCGAGCACACCGCCCGCACGAGCACCGACACCGCAGCCAACGGCCCCGACCCCGCGTCCAACGGAAGTCACAACGTCCGGACCAGCCTCGGCCCCACATACAGTGGGCGACGCAGCGGCCGGAAGGGCTCCCACCCTGTCTGCGGCCGACGGGCCAACCGCCGGACGGCTGCTGGCCCCGCGTCCGGCAATGGGCCCCACCGCCGGACGGTCCCCCATCCCCTGCCCAGCAGACGCCTCAACCACCGAACCACCCCCGGCCCCCGGTGCAGCACACGGCTCAACCGCCGGACAGCTTCCTGCCCCGCGTCCGGCAGACGCCTCAACCGCCGAACCACCCTCCGCCCCGTGTACGGCCCACGGGCCAACCGCCGGACGGCTTCTGGCCCCGCGCCCGGCACTAGGCCCCACCGCCGGACGGTCCCCCATCCCCTGCCCAGCAGACGCCTCAACCACC